>CAYWXL010000005.1:0-116690 GCA_964461995.1 uncultured Solibacteraceae bacterium | reverse complement strand
AGAAAGCGTCGAACGCCTGGGCGATCTGGAACGCACGCCTGGCGGGCCGGGGCCTGGTGGACATCGAGATCACCGTGGACGGCAACGCGGCTAACGCGCTCCAAGTGGTGGTATATTAAAGTCCGCCGTGGCACCGCGGGCGCAGGACCCCCTCAGTGATGGGGCCAGCAGGCCTCAGCCCGCGAAGGACGCCTTCTCCCGGGACCGGCAGAGTCTCCGCACTCTAGCGTGGAGAGAAGCAGTCCACGTTCTTCTTTTTCCACCTTCTCTTTCCGCCCAAAGTCGTCCGGCGGGGGAATCATCAGGGACTCATTTACGGAGGGAATACCATGCGAGCTTATTGGATTGGTGCGGGGACAATCCTCTGTCTCGGGAGTCTTCTCGCGGGACCTGGAACAGTAACAAGTCATCGGCTGCCGCTCGTCTTCGAAGAACACGGTAGCCGCTTTGTGGCCCGAGGTAACGGCTACAGCATCCTGCTGGAGGGGAGGGAATGGGCCTTGATCTTCCCAGGCGGGACGGTGCGGGCGACGTTCGTCGGGGCGAACCCGGCCCAAAGTGAGGGGCTGGAGCCGTTTCCCGGCGTGGCCAACTATTTCCTGCCGGGACGCCCGCCGGGCCGGCCCGTGAGCGTGGCGACCTACGGCCGCGTCCGCTTCGGCGGGATCTATCCTGGCGTGGACCTGGTTTGCTACGGAAAGCAGAACCGGCTCGAGTTCGATTTTGTCGTGGCTCCCGGCGCCGATCCCGGCCGTATCCGGGTTCGGTACGACGGAGCGGAAGCCATCGAGCTGGACTCAGGGGGCGATTTACTTTTGCAGACGCCGGCGGGCGAACTGCGGATGAAGAAACCATTCATCTATCAAGAGGCCGAGGGCACGCGGCTGGCGGTGGATGGGCGCTACGCTCTGCGGGGCGACGGCCTGGTGGGCTTCGAACTCGGTCCGTACGACGCGAGCCGCCCGCTGGTGATCGACCCGGTGCTCGAGTATTCGACTTATTTCGGCGGCAAAGGCAACGACGGCGGCAGCCAGATCGCCGTGGACGCGGCGGGCAACGTCTACGTGGGCGGCGTTACGACGGGGCGCAACTTTCCGATTACCGAGGGCGCGGCGCAGACGGAGTTCGCCGGAATGGGGCCGCTGATCGTGACGGCGGGCGACGCCTTCGTGGCTAAGTTCAGCCCCTCGGGAGAGCTGCTGTATTCGACCTATATCGGCGGCAGCGACGACGACGCAGTGATGGCCCTGGCCGTGGACGGCGAGGGCAACGTCTATGCGGGCGGGCTCACGAAGTCGGCGGATTTTCCGACCACTCCGCGCGCGTACCGGACGACTTTCGGGGGCGTGGGCCAGGCGATCCATACGGGCGGCGACGGTTTCGTAGTGAAACTAAGCCCGGACGGGAAAACCATGCTGTATTCGACCTACATCGGCGGCAGCGACGCAGACACAGTGATGGGCCTCACGGTGGATGAGGAGGGCAACGTTTACGTGACCGGCCAGACGCTTTCGCCGAACTTCCCGACGAGCAGCCAAGCGTTCCAGAGGTTCAACCGCGGGGACGGACGGGCAGTGCTCTTCAAGACGGGAGACGCCTTCGTGATGAAGCTCGACAAGAACGGGGCAAGACTGGTCTACTCGACTCTGCTCGGCGGGACCTCGGACGATTGTGGACTGGACATCGCCCTGGATTCCGAGCGAAACGCCTACGTGACGGGGTTCACGAACTCCAAGGACTTTCCAGTGACGGAGAACGCGTTTCAAAAGGCCTTCGGGGGCACGGGCGGGCAGGCCACCGTGGTTTTCGGCGACGCATTCGTCACCAAGCTCAATCCAGACGGCTCGGCGCTGGTCTACTCGACTTATCTCGGCGGCAAGCTCGATGAGATCGGCTACGGAATCGCCGTGGACAGCCTGGGCCGCGCCTACGTCACGGGCAGCGCGCTCTCGGACGACTTTCCGGTCACCGAAGGCGCGTTTCAAACGGTCAACGCGGGCGGCGGAGGCGATCCGAACTGGAGCGCGGGCGACGTCTTCGTCACCAAGATGAACGAGGACGGTTCCGCCCTTGTCTATTCGACCTTCCTCGGGGGTAGTAAGGATGACCGCGCTTTCGCGATCGCGTTAGACGAGGACTTTCGCGCTACGGTGGTGGGCAACACTCTGTCACCGGACTTTCCCTTGACCGGCGACGCCCTTCAGAAGGAGTACGCAGGCGGCGCCGGGCAGCCCCTGAGCGCCTTCGGGGACATCTTCGTCACGACGTTGAACGCCACGGGTTCGGGGCTGGAGTTCTCCACGTATCTCGGTACGGCGCGCGACGATTTCGCCTTCGACGTCGCGCTCGGCGCCGACGGCGACATTTACGTGACCGGAAACACGGTGACGAAGAATTTTCCGACGACTGAGAACGCCTTTTCCCGGGATTACTCGGGTTTCACGCCTGGCCCGCAGGGCGCTGTTTTCGGCGACGCCATCTGGTTTCGGTTGGACACGCGGCCACGCTTCGTCACGCTGTCGTCGGCGAGCTTCGACGTGGACGGGCCGGTGGCGCCGGAATCGCTGGCGGCGGGTTTCGCCGAGGGGGTGGCGCCGGAGGTCGCGGTCACGCCGTCTACGGATCTGCCGCAAGAGTTGCTGGGCGTAACGGTGGACGTGACCGATAGCGAAGGGACGACGCGGAGGGCGCGGCTGCATTCGGTGGCCCCGAATCAGGTGAACTACGAGATCCCGGCGGGCACGGCCATCGGCACAGCGGCGCTCCGGCTCACCACTGCGGACGGGCGCACGATCGACGGTACGGTCGAGATCGCACAGGTGGCCCCGGGGATCTATACAGCCAACCAGCAGGGAACGGGCGTGGCGGCGGCGTTCTTCCTCCTGGTGAAAGCGAACGGAGACCGCATACAAGACCTGATCTTCGATGTGAACACGCGGGCGCCCGTTCCGGTAAGCCTGGGAGAGGAGGGAGACCAGCTCTTCCTCATCCTGTTCGGAACCGGCATGCGCCACGGTTCGGGAGCGACAGCGACGATCGGCGGAATCGATGTTCCAGTGGCGGGACCGGTGGCTCACAGCGTCTTCCCCGGCTTGGACCAGGTCAATCTCGGCCCGCTGCCGCGCGCGCTGATAGGCCGGGGCGTGGTGGAGATCCGCCTGGTGGTGGACGGCGTGGAGGCGAACGTGGTGACGGTCGAGATTCAATGAGTGCGCAACCGGGCCAGCGTTCATTTGAAGCGCACGGTGCGGCCGTCGATGGAGACCCCCAGGCCGAGAAGGACGTCGAGGCCCCGGGCGGCGAAGAGGGAGTCCGCGTCCGGGGGAAAGGTGGCCAGGAGCAAGAACCCGTGGGGCCGGACTCCGCCGGAACGCGTGAGCGGCAATGATTGCAGGACCACGGCGGGGATCCGCAGCCGCCGGGCGGCGCCATCGGCGAGACAGAGGAAGCCGGCGGTCGTATTCGTGGCGGCATCGGAGCTGATGCCAGCGACGGCTACCAACTGGCGCGGATCCCGGAGCTTCCAGGCCACGGTGAGGGAGCGGTTTCGGTTGACTGTCCGGGTGCGGTTCCGGTTCGTCCAGACGATGGGCTCGGGAACGCGGACGGGGACGGTGAATGGGCCGGAGTCCGGGCCGCCGAGAGAGGAGACCGTGACTCTGCCAGGCGTCAGGAAGAGCGGGAGCGGCTCACCAAAATAGTCGGGCATCGTGCCGCCGAGGATGCCGTAATACACTTCCCCATCCGATCCGGGAGGAGGGAA
This sequence comes from uncultured Solibacteraceae bacterium, assembly GCA_964461995.1. GTDB lineage: Bacteria > Acidobacteriota > Terriglobia > Bryobacterales > Bryobacteraceae > JALSRK01. The sequence goes on along the minus strand of CAYWXL010000005.1, from coordinate 112,927 downwards.
AGACCGCTGGCGGCCGGGCGGACCGATTTCCAAGAGACCGGCGTCGAGGCGCTCCATGTCTGGCAACAGCTCGCGCCGGACCGCTCCTGCCACGTCGCCCAGCACCACCGGCGCGGCGTAGACGGTGCAGCATCCGAGCGGCGGAAGGTGAAGACGGCGGGCCAGGGCCTCGCTGCCATCAAGGTCGCGGAAAGCGGCAACGAAGGCGTCGCCCTTAAAGTCGGCGTGTCCAGAAGGCTTCAGCCCGATGCGCAAAGAGAGCCGGAAGGGGATGACGAACCCGGCGCGGCCGCCCTCGCGGACGTAGGAGCGGAAACGGTCCACGAGGCGGCAGTTCTGCTCGATGGGCTCGATGGGCAGGGTGGCCACGTTGCTCGGGACGGAGCCGGCCAGGCGTACCTGCAAGGGCACGTAACAGCCGCGCGGGGCGTCGTGGGGGATTTCGAACCGGATCTCGTCGATGCCGCAACAGCCAGGCTTCGGGCCGGCGCGTATCACCCGCGCGGGCTTGCCGCCGACGAAGACTTCCACCTTCGTCCGTCGCGCCCGCCTTCCGGAGGCGGGGTTCGAGGCAGGGCGGGCGGCTCCGAGGCCGGCGCCGGTGATTGTCACGAGCTCACCGCGGCGCACAGGTGAATCGGCGACTGGGCCCATGCCATCGCCGGCCAACGTGAAGATGCCGAACGCTGAAGCCGCAATACGGATGGAAACAGGCCGACTTTCGCACCCCTGATAGGCGACGACCAGGCGCGCGCCGCCGGGCCGGGCTTCCTCCGGCATGAGAGCGCGGATTTCGCCGAAGCCGGCACGGAACAGTAACGCCGTCCAGGCGTTTCCGTCTTGAACGACGCGAACGGTGACGCCGGCGAGTTCTTCGCGAGGTGAAGAAGCGCTGGCCTCCACCGGTTCGGCGGGTCCCAGCCCGCTTCCGCGGATAAGGAAGACAGAGCCGGGGGCGATGCCGCCGCCGGGAACCCCGGGCGGAAGCAGGCTTGCGGCATTGACGACGCCGCTGGGCTTGATGGCGGGTCGCGCGGAGGGGGCCGCGTGGACGGTCACTGCCGCAGCGACCAGCAGGAGCACGGATCGGTAACGCATGGTTCCGGCTTCCCGTCAGCGGGGTTGATTCAAAGCTGTAGCCGCCGCGCCGAAGCGCCGCCACACCAAGCCAGGCGGATTCGCGCTCCGAAGGGAAGAAGCGGCCGCCGTGAACGCATCCCCGCAGCCGAGGTTCTTTCCAGTATGCGTCAATCCCGGCGCCGGGGGCAGCGGCCGGCAGGCTCGGGGCCGTCACCGGATCGCCGTCCTCACATATACGGCGGCACGGGGATGCCGAGGATGGCGAGGGTGCGCTCGAGCTGGTCGCGGAAGTAGGTGGTCATCCAGAGCAGGAAGGCGCGGCGCTCGGGGTCCTTCTCATGGATCACCGGGTAGTCGTGGTAGAAGGTGTTGAAAGCCTGGGCGAGTTGGAAGGCGTACTTGGCGACGTGGGCGGGCTCGCCGCCGGCGATGGAGCGGGCCAGGGCGACGTCGGCCTTGGAGGCGGCCAGCAGCAGTCGCCAGAAGTCCTCGGAGGCGAGCTGGCGGTCCATGGCCTCGCGGGTGAGGATGGAGGCGAAGTCCGGCAGCTTCTCGCCGCGCTCGGCCCACTTGCGCAGGATGGCGCGGGCGCGGACGGCGGCGTACTGGACGTAGGGGCCGGTCTCGCCCTCGAAGCTGAGGGCCTCCTGGAAGTCGAAGGCGATCACCGAGGTGCGGGTGAACTTCAGCATGAAGTAGCGCAGGGCGCCGACGGCGATCTGGCGGGCCACTTCGCGGCGCTCGGCCTCGTCCACGTCCGGGTGGCGTGAGCTGACCTCTTCGAAGGCGCGCTCGACGAGCCGGTCGATCAGGTCGTCGGCCTTCTCGCCGAGGCCCTTGCGGCCGGAGACATCGACGAAGCCCTTCTTGCGGTCTTCCTCGGAGAGCTCGACGCCCAGCTCGGCGGCGGCCCGGAGCGAGAGGGCGACCATCTCGTAGGCGAAGTGGATCGACTTTTCGGCCTGCTCCTCGTAGCCCAGCGCCCGCAGGCCGGCGGCGACGACTTCCTGCAGGTAGGACTGGCGGACGTCGATGACGTTGTAGACCTCGCTCGCGCGGCCGAACTCGGGCGGCTTCTCGGGGCCGGGCTTGTCGGAGGTGACCCAGACGACGTGGCCATCGGCCTCGGTGAGCAGCGGGCGGTAGTAGAAGTCCTTGCCCAGCAGGCCGAACTTCCAGAGCTGGTAGGCGATGTCCTTGCCGACGTAGGTGACGGTGCCGTCGGAGCGGACGATCACCTTGTCCTGTTCCTCGCCGCCGCCGAAGGCGCTGGCCGGCATCACCCAGCAGCCGGCGTTCTTGCCGCTTTCCTCGTAACGGATGGCGCCACGGTCTTTGAGGAGCTGGAAGGCGGTGGCCCAGAACTCCAGGTGCAGGATCTCGCTCTCCCGCGGCAGGACGTCGTAGGTGATGCCCAGCCGCCGCATGGTGCCCAGGTGGCAGAGCATGATGGCGTCGGCGACGGTGTGGGCGATCTCGGCCAACTCGCCCTCGCCGGCCTCGATGGCGTGGAGGGCTTGCTGGCGCCACTGGAGGGATTCCGGATGTTCCTTGTAGTGGGCCGAGACGCGGGCGTAGAGATCCCAGCAGAGGTAGTCGAACCTGGGCCGGGCGGCCAGCTCGGCGACCTGGGCGGGCGACTTCTTCTCCAGGTGGTGGAAGCCGACGACGACGTCGGCCACTTGGACGCCGGTGTTGTCGATGTAGTTCTGCACCTCGACGCGGCGGCCGGAGGCGCGCAGCATGCGGACCAGGGTGTCGCCGAGGACGGCGTTGCGGAGGTGGCCGACGTGAGCGGCCTTGTTGGGATTGATGTTGGTGTGCTCGACGATGATCTTGCCGCCGGGCCCGGGGGCGCTTTCCGACGAACCGGCAAGGAGTCCGCGGGCGTAGTAGCCGCGGTCGAAACGGACGTTCACGTAGCCGTTGCCGGCGATCTCGAAAGAGGCGACGCCCTCGACGGAGCCGACGGCGGCGACGAGGTCCTGGGCGATGAGCCGGGGGGCCTTGCGCAGCCGCCGGGCGAGCTGGAAGGCGACGGGCAGGGCCAGCTCGCCGAACGAGGGCTCACGGGGCTCCTCGAGGGCGACGGGGACGTCGCGGACGCCCAGTTTCTCTTCGAGGCAGCGGGCAAACCTCTCCTGAAGCCGTTGTTCGATTTCGTGGAACACAGACACATCAGTGTAGCATCGGCGGGGCGAAGGGCCGAGGCGCGGAAGCGCCGAACCGGCAGTCTCAGCCTCGGGCCCCAACGGACTCTGGGGCGGGTTCGGGGAAAGGGAATCGCCTCGGCCACGGGTGTTCGCGCCGGAGCGGCCCGGTCTGGTAGCTTGAATAGGCTATGCTCTTGCACCAGCTCCTTCATCCCCAGATCACCGAGATTCTGGCGCGGTCGGGCCACACCTCGAAGGTCTTGATCGCCGACGGCAACTATCCCGCGGGCACGACGCTGGGGCCGAATGCCGAACTCGTCAGCCTGAACCTGTCTCCCGGGGTGGTTACGTGCACGCAGGTGCTGAAAGCCTTGTTGAGCGCCATCCCCATCGAGAAGGTGAATACGATGCAGCCCGAGAAGACAGGACCCTATGCGATGAAGGGTGAGCCGCCGGTCTGGGCGGAATACCGGGCAGCGCTCGAAGAGGCCGGCATCGCGCTGGATCTCGAGCCCATCGAACGTTGGGACTTCTACAAGGCCGTAGCCGGCCCTGATGTGGCGTTGGTGATCCACACGGCGGACCAGAACTTGTACGCCAACATTCTGTTGACGATCGGAGTCCGAAAGCCGTAACCCAGCGCGGTAGATACGGACGGGCGCGGCTGCGATAGGATGGGGTTATGCGGAAGCTAACGTGGGGGGTTGCGTTGTTGTCCGCGGCCCTGGCGGCCGGCGCCGCCGAGAAACAAACTGTAGACAAAGCGGCTCTGGAGAAGTACGTCCGGCACTTGCTGCTGTGGGGACCGGAGATTCAAGTGGAGATCTCCGATCCTGAGCCGTCCGAGCTGGAAGGTTTCCGCCTGATCCGAGTGAAGGGCTCGGCCGGTCACGCCTCGCGCGAAGAGGTCTTTTACCTCTCCAGAGACGGCAAGAAGCTCGTGCGGGCGGCGATTTACGAACTGGACCAAAACCCGTTCCGCGAAACGTATGAGAAGATCACCACCGACGGGCAGCCGAGCCTGGGGACGCCTGGAGCGCCGGTGCGCTTAGTGGTGTTCACAGATTTCCAGTGTCCTTATTGTAAGAAGGAAGCCGAATCGCTGCGCAAGAATCTTCTAAAGGCGTACCCGAAGGAGGTACGTTTGTACTTCAAAGATTTTCCACTGGATCCAATTCATCCATGGGCGCGGGACGCGGCAATCGCGGGGCGGTGCGTTTACAAGCAATCCGAAGAGTCGTTCTGGAAGTACCACGATTGGGTGTTCGCCCACCAGTCGGAGATCACGAAGGCGAACTTCCGCGAGAAGGTTGTAGAGTTTGCCGGGACGTTGCCCGACGTTGATCAATTGCGCTTCACGCGCTGTATCGACAACCGGGAAACCGAGCCGGAGGTCAACCGTTCGATCGCCGAGGGGAGGGAGCTGGGAATCAACTCCACGCCGACGCTGTTCATCAACGGCCGCAAGATCCCATCCCAGTTGCCATGGCCGAACCTCAAGCAGGTGATCGACATGGAATTGGAGTACCAGAAGACGGCGCAGAACGCCGGGGATGCCGCCTGTTGTGCGGTGAAACTCCCATCGCCCCTTAATCAATAATCGCCGCTGATGCGTTTTCGAGTTTCCGGCATTCTGCTCTTGCTGGCCGGCCTGCTGCGGGTGTTTCCGGCGACGGTCGGCAACGAGGGCTGGAGCGAAGCGCGGTACATGGCCCACATCCGATACCTTGCGTCGCCGGCGATGATGGGCCGCGGAGCCGGGTCACCCCAACTCGAACAAGCCGCGACGTACATCGCCCGGGAATTCCGGCGCCTGGGGCTGCGGCGGCCGCCCGGCGGCGGATATTTCCAAGAGTTTCCGGTGTCGGTGAATGCGAAACTGGGGCCGCACAACCGCCTGGCCTGGCAGGACGGCAAGACGGCCCACGAGCTGGCCCTGCGGCGAGATTTTCTTCCTTTGACGCTCTCCGGGAAAGGCAAGGCGGCCGGGCGGGTCGTGTTCGCCGGGTACGGGATCTCGGCGCGGGAATACAGCTACGACGATTACGCAGGGCTGGACGTAAAAGGAAAGATCGTCGTCCTGCTGCGCCACGAGCCGCAGGAGTTCGACCGGGACAGCGTGTTCGCTGGTAAGACTTACACTGAGCATTCCCAGCTCTACGCGAAGGCGCTCAATGCACGAATTCACGGCGCTTCGGCGGTGCTGCTGGTAAACGACACGCAGCAGCACGGCGGCCTCGCCGGGGACTTTACAGAGTTCTTGCCCTACCCCGGTCCAGCGCCGGCGCGGATCCCTGCATTCCACGTCAGCGCGGCGGTGATCAGGCGATGGTTCGTCCTGGCGGGAAAGGATTTCGACGCCGTGCAGCGGAGCATCAATGGCCGGCTCCGGCCGGAGAGTTTCGCCTGGCCGGACGACTTCCGGGTAACGCTGCGTTCCGACGTGCGCTCGGAGCGGCGGACGGTGCGGAACGTCATCGGCTGGTTGCCCGGCCGCACCAGCGAGTACGTGATTGTCGGCGCGCACTATGACCATGTCGGCCGGGGCGAGCAATTCTCTTTGGCGCGGAACGGTAAGGGCGTCGTCCACCCGGGAGCCGACGACAACGCTTCGGGAGTGGCGGGACTGATCGAGCTGGCGCGGTGGTTCGCGGGCCGCCCGCCGTTGCGCCGGGGGATCATGTTCGTCGCGTTCTCGGCCGAGGAATTAGGGCTATTGGGATCCAGCTACTTCGTGCGCCACCCTCCGGCGCCTCTCGAGAAGGCGGCCGCCATGGTCAACCTCGACATGATCGGGCGGATCCGGCAGAAGAGGGTTTACGTGGGCGGGGTACGCACGGGCGCCACGCTGTCGCCCATTCTCCGTAAGCACCTGAGCGAGACCGGTTTGAAGATCGACTTCTCGGGTTCCGCCGGTTACGGCTCCAGCGATCACACGGCGTTCACGGCCCGCGAGGTCCCGGTACTGTTTTTCTTCTCTGGACTCCACGGCGACTATCACCGGCCCGGCGACACTTGGGACAAGATCCGGTCCCGGGAAGCGTTGCAGTTGCTTCGTTACGTCGCGGCGACCGTCGCGGAACTGGCGGAGATCCCACAACGGCCCGTTTTCGTTCATCCGCGCTTACAATGATGGAATCGGCTGGGCGGCCGCCTAACGAATCGGAAGCCGCCGGACGATGAGTGTAACGAGGATGGCGCAGAAGAAATCCCGGGAACCCAAGGTGTGGACTCTGCCTCCACTCATTCTCCATCCATTCTCCGACGCGGATGGCCCGGGCCAGCTCGTCGAGAGCTCCCGCGCCGGATTGATGCTGCAAGGACTCCTTCCCAGCGGCGAGCACAGCCGCGAGGAGCTGGAGCAGAAGCTCCTGGCCGGGCGTTACTGCGAATTCCGCATGCTGTTCTACATCGGCAAGGACATCGCGCGGTGGATCGAGCAATGCTTGGAGTTCGTGGAGCGGACGCCGGAGCTCGCGGGCGAGGGCATCCGGTTTCAAAGCTTCGCGTGTTTCGTGGTCCACGATCCTCCCGAGAGCGTCCGGGAGAAGCTCCGGCGGTGGGGAGTCGTGGACTACAAAGGGATCTTCTCGCGGGCGCTGGGCATCAATGGCGTGTTTGCCGAGTTGCCCCCGCGCCAGCAGCTCACCGACGAATTTCTGCGCAACTACTATCGTTTCGCCGACCACATGTTCGCCGCCCGGCTCAACCTGTGCACCTACACCGAATTGAATCCCCGGCGTTTCGATTTCTCGCTCTACGCCTCGGGTGAATACGCGGAGATGCTCGAGCGTCAGTGGGAGGAGTGAAGGCCGGCGGGCGGGCTCAGCGCCGGGAATCCTCCTGGGGCCGGGATCTTGACTTGAGACGATACACACCGAGGCGGCGATAGTAGTTGCGGGCCACGCTGCACTCGAAACACTCCGCAGCGACGGCTTCGAAGCGTCCGGCCAATGCCTCGAGAAGCGGGCGGTCCACCTGCGGGCGATAGCCGTAGAACAAATACAGACGGGCCCCGGGGGTGTTCTCGAGCCTTCGCTCAAGTTCGACGGCGAGCCGGCGCGCTTCGCTTTGCAGCCACGGGCGCATCGCCGGCAAGAGACATTTGCCCTCATAGCCGGGGTGGGCGTCGATCTCGGGTGGGAAGCTCGTCTCCCACGTCCGGCGGTTCGGGGCGATCCGGTCCAGGTAGTGATCCACCGGCATACGGCTGAGGCTAGTGAATACGGCTACGTCGCCCGGCTTGAGGCGCTCGGCCAAGTAATGAGCGGTCCACCGGCTGCTGCACTCTTCTCCTTGCAGCGCGTGAGCGGCGGTGAGGACGCCGCCGGCGGCGACAAGCAAGACCGTGAGCGCCGCCCGGTTCTTTTCTCCCACGGCGCGGCACGCCCAAACCCCGGCAGCCGCCGCGAAGGCGGGCAGGGCGACAATCGTGAACCGGCCGTAAAAGACCGGCTTCAGGAACGAAATGGCGTAAGGGACGAGGATGGTGAGCCCCGCAAGCGCGGCCAGATCGGCGCCCGGCCCGCGGGCGAGGCTGAGGGAAGGCCGGCCACGCTTCCACCACACTGCCAAGACCAGGGGCGCCAGCAGCCAAAATCCACCCCCCTGGAGGAGGGCCGCTGCCGGCAGGTCCCGCCAGCCAGGAGGACCGAGCCAGGCAGCCGTTTCTCCGGAGCGTTGCAGTTGGCGGAGTAGCGCCGGGAGCCAAAGGACGGCATAGGGCGCTACCGAGGCGCCGACAGCGACGGGGATCCTCCATGTCCGGCGCCGGCCGGGTCCGGGGAGCAGCAGCGCCGTGACCCCTTCGGCGAAGAGCAGAAAAAAGAACCACACATGAGTGAACGTGCCAAGGACGTTCACGGCGACGAACAAGAGCGTTTCGCGAAGTGTAGGAATGCCGCGCCGCACCCGTAGGAACACCCAAACGCTGAGGGCCGCCAGCAGCGCCACCAGCGCGTACATTCGGGCAAAACGCGCGGCGAGCAACGCCAGGGGACTCGCCAGAAAGACGGCTGCCGCGGTGGGGGCTTCTTCGCGGCCGAAGAACTCGCGCGTCAACCGAAACACGGCGAGGACGGCCAAGACATAGAGCAAACCGGTCAAAGCGTGCACGGCCCATTCGCTCTCCCCGAACGAGCGCGTCCAAAACTGGAGAAGGAAGAAAAACAGCGGCGGATGCACGTCGTCGCGCAAAGCGGCGACCACTTCGCCCGGAGGCAGCCGGACCAGACGGAGGCTCCAGACCTCATCGGAGACGTACGCCGTATTGGCTCCCAGGAGCGCAAAGAGGCCGGCTACAGCCAGCAAGATTCCCAACGCTGCTCGTGCGCGTGGCATCCAGCCAGTACCATCGACGGCGGAAGACCTCCAGCTTAGCAAGCCGAAGGCCATTAGCCCGGGCGGACTCGCGGCGTTGTTATGATGAACGCGGACATGGAATTGCCACCGATGTTTCTCGTCCGGCAGCGGTTTCCGGACCGCAGGCTCGTCGATGTCGCCGGCGAAGTGCCGCGGCAGCTCGCCGCGGCCGGACTCGAGCGTGGCCTGCCCCGCGGAGGAGCAGTGGCCATCGGCGCAGGGAGCCGGGGCATCTCCAATCTCTCAACGATCGTCCGCGCGGTAGTGGACTATTTCCGAGAGCGCGGCTTCCGCCCGTTCGTCTTTCCCGCCATGGGCAGCCACGGCGGGGCCACTCCGGAAGGGCAAGCCCAGGTTCTAGCCCATTACGGCATCACCGAAGCTACGATGGGATGCCCGGTCCGCAGCAGCCTGGAAGTCGCCTCCGCCGGGGTCACCGCCGAGGGAATCGAGACGTTCGTGGACAGGCTGGCGTACGAAAGCGACGGCATCGTGGTGGTGAACCGGGTGAAGTGGCACACGGACTTCGAAGGCAAGCTCGAAAGTGGCCTCTTCAAGATGATCGCTATCGGGCTCGGCAAACACGCCGGCGCCCGACGCTATCACATCTGGGCCGAGAAGTTGGGAATGGAGGCGGTGATCCGGTCAGTGGGACGGCAGGTGCTCTCCACCGGCAAGATCCTCGGCGGTGTGGCGATCCTCGAAGACGCGTACCACCACACGGCGAAGGTGGAGGCCATCCCCGCAGACAGGCTCGAAGCGCGGGAAGAGGAATTGCTCACGCTGGCGCGGTCCTGGAAAGCCGACATACCAGTCCCGGCTGTGGACATCCTGATCCTGGACGAGATCGGGAAAAACATCTCCGGCGCCGGCATGGACACCAAAGTGGTGAACCGTTCGAGCGAAGCGGCGTACAATCCGTGGGCGGGCGTGCCGCGGATCGGACGGATTTTCGTGCGGGACCTGCACCCGCTCTCCTACGGGAACGCACTGGGCATCGGCTTCGCCGACGTGACGACGGACCGCCTGGTGGAGAAGATCGACTGGGAAGCGACAGTGGTGAACGCGCTGACTTCCGGGAAGATGGCGCCGATCCGGATACCGCTACATTATCCCTCCGACCGGCAATGCCTCGAGGCGGTAGCGCAAACGGTAGGCAGACTGGATCCCCGGGAAATCACGTACTGTTGGATCCGCAACACGCTGGACCTGGGCCTGGCGGCGATCAGCGAGACGTTATTGGCGAAGGCCAAGGCCAATCCGCTGGTGGAAATCGAATCGGGCCCACAGCCGCTGGCTTTCGACGAGAAGGGCGATTTGGTGAGTCCTTTCACAAGAGAAGGAACAGCGGCTCCGTCCGCCGTGTAATCCCGCCAACTATAGCAGCGCCGTGAGTTCGAGCGGTGAAAAGACCACGGGCGCGGGAACCGACCCCGCGCCCGTATCGGTTGTCGCGTGAAGACCTTGATCAGCCCTGGGCCGCGGCCTTCGTCATCGCCGAACCGATCTTGCTGAACACCGTGCTGATGCTAGTCGAGACGTTCGGCATGATGGCGCCGGCCGCGACAGCCACGAAACCGGCCATCAAGGCGTATTCGATCAGATCCTGACCTTTGGTATCGTGCCAGATCCGAAGTTTCAACAGAAGTTTCTTCATGCTTGTCTTTCTCCTCTCCCTGCAACTCGGGTTGTTTGGAATTGCTATGGTAAAGTTAGCATCTCGACTACGGTTCAAGGAATCAGAAGAACCACTTAAATAAAAGCGGAAAGATTCCCATTTTTTTAAGGCAGACACCTGTCTGGGGCAGTGGCTGTTTTCCATGTAACCCGCTGATAAGACAGGACTCACTCCCCACACAGTTATCCACCCGTATGAACCGGGATCGAGAAAAGTTCTAAGGGAAATGCCCACCGCGGAACGGAACGTGGGCGCGGGCGTCCCCTCCGCCGGACTCCCGCGCCCGGCTCTCTCCAACAATCCCAGCGCCTACCGGGCTCGGGAAGTGCGCCGTAGGAGCACCGGGTATGGAGCTTCCGCGGCGGCTTCCTGATACACCAATCGGCAGCGCCGGCCCCGGCCTTTAGAAGCAGGCGCTTCTAGAGAGACGATTGCCCGGGGGGGCGCGACGCGGTAGGCGGCTGGGGAGGCCGCCGCCAGGCTCACCGCGACAACCAGGTCCGAAGAGGAACCGGCAGCCGGAGCGAAGCGAGCTCCAGCGAAAAGCCGGGAGCAGGAACTCAGGAGAGAAGCCCGACGTGGCGAGCCGCAGCGACGATGGCCTCGAGAGCGCGGTCGAGCTGCTCGCGGGTATGGGCTGCGGTGACGATGGTGCGCACGCGCGCTTTGCCGCGGGGCACGGTGGGATAGCCGATGCCGGTCGCAAGCACGCCTCTTTCAAAAAGAGCATCCGAGAACCGGAAAGCCAGTGCCGCGTCGCCCACCATGATCGGCGTGATCGGCGTCTCGCTGGCGCCGGTATCGAGCCCTGCCTGCCGGAGGTTCTCCTTGAAGTACTTGGTGTTCTCCCAGAGGCGTTCGATCCGTTCCGGCTCGGACTCGAGCAGGTCGAAGGCGGCGATACAGGCGGCGGCGACGGCCGGAGGGTGGGAGGTGGAGAAGAGGAACGGCCGCCCGCGGTGGTAGAGGAACTCGATCAAGTCGCGGCTACCGCAGACGTAGCCGCCCAGGACGCCGACGGCCTTCGAGAGGGTGCCCACTTGGATATGCACGCGCCCATGGAGGCCGTAGTGGTCGATGGTACCGCGGCCGTTGCGGCCCAGAACGCCAGAGGCGTGGGCGTCATCGACCATCATGATGGCGCCGTGGCGCTCGGCGATCTCGACGAGCTCTTTCAGAGGGGCGATATCGCCGTCCATGGAAAAGACGCCGTCGGTGATCAACAGCTTGCGGCCCGGCGTGCCGTCTAGTTCGCTCAGGATCCGCTCGGCCTCGGCGGCGTCGCGGTGAGGAAAGACCTTGATCTTGGCCTTGGAGAGCCGGCAGCCATCGATGATGCTGGCGTGATTGAGCTCATCGGAGACGATGAAATCCTCAGGCCCGAGGATCGCCGAAACGGTCCCGGAGTTGGCGGTGAACCCCGACTGGAAGACGACGCAGGCCTCGACGTTCTTGAAGGCCGCGATTCTTTCCTCGAGCTGCATGTGCAGCGTCATGGTGCCGGAGATAGTGCGCACGGCTCCGGACCCCACGCCGAACCTGCGCGTGGCGTCGATCGCCGCCTCGACGAGCTTCGGGTGGTTGGCGAGGCCGAGGTAGTTGTTGGAGGCGAGATTGATCACCTCGCGGCCGTCGAACCGGCACAGCGGCTCGCAAGCCGATTCGAGAACCCGGAGACGCTGATACGTGCCGGCTTTGCGCCATTGGTCGAGCTGTTCGCTGAGATAGGCCAGCGGATTCGCATTGCTCATGGTGACTGCTCCTGTGCGGTTCCCGGCTTGGCCGGGGCTTGCATTTCCTAGTTCACCACAGGCCGGCGCCGCGCTGGGCGTTCGCTGCATGGCGTCCCTAGTAGCTCGTGCGCGGGTCTGCGATAATTCGACTAACGGTGAACGAGCCCGACACGGACTGGGAGCCATGCTCACTGTAGCCCGAGAGATTCCCTTCCGCAATGCCGAGGCCGGCGGCGCCGCACTCGCGCAGATCGCCGCGGACCTTCCCGAGGTGCCGCTCCAGCGCCTCGGCCTACTGCTGAAGAACAGCGCCGACCCCGACGCCGCGGTCCGCTATCTATCGCTTCTTCGCGAGCGCCGGCCGGACGCATTCCGGCGTCTCACACTGATGCCGCTGTGCTCGCAGTACCTCATCGCCGTTTTCTCGACGAGCCGCTTCCTAAGCGAGGCGGTCCTGCAGCACCCGGAGTGGATCGAGCAGCTCGCCCAAGAAGGCGACTTGTACAAGGTCCGGACCTCGCGCCAGATGCGCCGCCAGTTGGAGGAATGGCTGGGTGCAGAGAAGAGCGGAGAGCCGGAGGCGCTGCTGCTGGCGCGGTTCCGGCGGCGGCAGATCCTGCGGATCGCCATTCGCGACCTTCTCGGCTACGGCACGCTCGCCGAGATCACCGAGGAGCTCTCACATCTGGCGGATGCGATTCTGGAGGTGGTCCAGCGGCGTGTGCGGACCCGCCTGGAAGGCCGCTTCGGCGCGCCCCAATACCTGGACAAGGCGGGCCGGAAGGCGCGCTGCGGTTTTTCGATCATCGCGCTTGGCAAGCTCGGCGGCTCGGAATTGAACTACTCCTCGGACATCGACCTGATGTTCGTGCACTCCGGCGAGGGACAAACTTCAGGTCCCGAAGTCATTTCCAACCGTGAATTCTTCGCCAAGGCCGCGAATCAGCTCACTGGGCTCCTGTCGGCTCACACGACGGAAGGCCGCTGCTACCGCGTGGATTTGCGGCTCCGGCCGGAAGGGCGTCTAGGGGAGGTCTCCATCTCGGTCGAGGCGGCGAAGAAGTACTATCAGACCCGCGCCCGGGACTGGGAACTGCAAATGCTGATCAAGGCGCGGGTGTGCGCAGGGGACGAGGAGCCGGGCCGGGAGGTGCTCGAGTTCGTCCAGCCGCTGATCTACACCTCGACGCTGAACTTCTCGGCCGTGGAGTCAGTCTCCCAGACACGCCAGCGCATCAGCGAGAAGGTGACGGCGAGAAAAACACGCTCTGGGCTGGACATCAAGCTGGCTCCGGGAGGCATCCGCGACATCGAGTTCCTGGTCCAGTGCCTCCAGCGGCTTCATGGCGGCCGGGAACTGTGGCTGCAGCACCCTGGCACGCTGCTGGCGCTGCGCCGTCTGCACGACAAAGAGTTTCTTTCCGACAGCGAGTATTCGCGCCTGGCGGCCGCCTATACGTTCTTGCGCCACCTGGAACACCGCCTTCAGCTTTACGACGACCGCCAGACGCACACCCTGCCCGAATCAGAGGAAGAACTCGAGCGGCTGGCGCGGTCGATGCCGGGCAAGCCCGGTTCGGAGCCTTCGGCGGAGAAGCTTCGGAAGCAGTTGGAAGAGCATTTGCGCACGACCCAGGAAATCTATGCCCGAGTGATCCACTCCCAGCAGCCAGTCTATTACGGTCCCAGCCCGGAGATGCCGATCCAGCAGGCCGCCACGCCGCAGGTCCCGGAAGACGATTATCTGGAACCCGCCAGGTCGAATCTGGTTCGCTTGCTTGACGAGAAAGCGCCCGGCCTCGCCACCGCCCTTGCCCGCAGCAATCTGAAACGAGGGGCCAAGACGTTCGAGCACTTTCTGGAACACGTGATTCTTCGCCAGGACTGGCTGCATTGTCTGGACTCGGACCCGCTCCTAGCAGGCTATCTGTTCGATCTGTTCGAAGAAAGTTCGCATTTCGGCGACGTGCTGGTGCGCAAGCCGGAACTGTTCGAGGAAATCCGCCAAATGCGGGCCGAGCCCGGAACGTACCGGTTGCCCGCGGAGGCCTTCGAGCGGGTCCAGGACGCGAACGAATTGCGGCGGCTCTACCAGCGGCACATGCTGCGGATTCAGGCCGAAAGCATCTGTTTGCATACGCCTATCTTTGAGACGCTGCGCCTGACCTCGGAGCTGGCCGACGCCGCCATCCGCGCTGCCTACCGCATGGCGGTGCGCGATGTACTGGCGTCGTCGAAGCCGGAGAACCCGCAGTATGAGCCGCACAACGAGATGATGGTCGTCGCTCTGGGGCGGCTGGGAATGCTGGAGTTCGACATCGCCTCGGACGCCGATCTGGTCTTCGTCATTCCGGACCAAGATGCGGACGAGATCGCCTTCTGGACGCGCGTCGCCGAGCGCTTGATCCAGCAGGTGACCGCATACACCGGCGAAGGCATGATCTTCGCCATCGACACCCGTTTGCGGCCGAACGGCCGTGAAGGGATGCTGGTGCAGACGGAGCAGAGCTTCCGGGACTACTTCACCGACAAGGCGCAGGCCTGGGAGGGAATCGCATACATGAAGGCCCGCGCGGTGGCCGGCGACCTGGACCGCGGGACCCGCTTCCTGAGCGAGTTGCAGGATATCGACTGGCGCCGCTACGGGCAGACGGCCCGGTCGAAGAAGCAGCTCTGGGAAATGCGGATGCGCCTGGAGAGAGAGCAGGGTGAAAGCAACCCGCTGAAGGCGGGCCGCGGCGGCTACTACGACATCGACTTTTGCCTGATGTACCTGCGGCTGAAGGCGGCGGGGATGTTCTTCAAAGTGCTGAACACGCCGGCGCGGATCGACATTCTGGAACGGATGGGGCACCTGGACCGCGCCGACGCCGCCTTCCTGCGCGATGCAGCGACATTCTACCGGGCGGTGGACCACGCCTTGCGGGTCTATTCTGGCCACTCTGGCGGGCGGTTGCCGCGGACCCGGTACAAGCTCGAAGCCGTGCACCGCCTGATCAGCCGGTGGACGCCGGATCACCTTCACGATCAACCGCCCGACGTCGAGCTGGCCCAGATTCAGGCCCGGACGCGCGAGTTCTTCGAGCGGCTCTTCGGCTGAGGCGCATTTGAAGCCGTCCAACTTGGAAGCGAAGGATTCGAAAATTGCTCTTACAACTGTATCCATGTCTGTTACACTGGAGGGGCTTGCCGCTGCGCAATCTGTGATTCGCTGTATGCTCGTTCTGCTGCTGTTGGTCTTGGTGGCTTCCTGGCCGAGTCCCGCCGCCGATATCCAAGTCCACTCCTGTATCGAGGAGGCTCTGGACCGTCTATACAATTTCGATTTTCCGGGCGCTCATCGAATCCTGGACAAGCACGCGGCGGAATCGCCGGCGGACCCCATCGGCCCGGGAATACGGGCCGCCGCCTATCTCTTTTACGAACTCGACCGGCTGGCGATTCTCGAAAGCGAGTTCTTCGAAGACGACAAGAAGATCGCTAGCAAGAAGAAGCTCAAACCGGACCCGGTGGTGCGGGAAAAGCTTTATGTGGCTCTAGCCAAGACAGAGAGGCTGGCGAGGACGCGCTTGGAGGCGGATCCGGAAAACATCAACGCCCTGTTCGCGCTCTGCCTGAAAGAGGGCGTTCTTACGGACTACAAAGCCTTGGTGGAGAAGAAGGGGTTGTCGAGCCTCAAGAACGCCCGGGCGTCGAACAAACACGCCGTACGGCTCCTCAAAGCCGACCCCGAGTTCTACGACGCCTACCTGACCACCGGCGTGAACGAGTATCTCATCGGCTCCCTGCCCTTCTTCGTCCGCTGGTTCGTCCGGATGGATGGCATCAAGGGCAGTAAGAAGCAGGCCTTTACAAACCTGGAGTTGGTGGCCGCTAAAGGACGCTACCTCGGGCCGTTCGCCAAGATTCTGCTGTCGATCATCTCTCTGCGGGAAGGCCAGCCGGAACGAGCCCGCGCGCTACTTTCCGAACTGAGCGCGCGCTATCCCGAGAATCCGCTCTTGCGCAAGGAGCTAGCCAAGGTCAGCGAGAAGCTGCGCAAAGGTGAACTCTAACGCCGGGGCGGCATCCAAACGATCCTTCGTAATGGAAGAGGAAAGACGGACCGCTGGCTCGTCTGTGACTATCATTGAAGTAGGATGAAAGGCCGCCTTCTCATTAGAGCGTGGATGTTTGCGGCGCTTCTGTTTGCAGCGGCGTCGGCGGCTCAGGCTCAAGTCATCGAGTTCGAATCCGGAGGGCTGAAGTATCAAACGCTCACCCGCGGCGGTGTGACCATCATGTTCGCGCACCTGCCGACGCAGATCCGCGAGTTCAGCGTCATCCAGGTGGCGGTGTCGAACGGCTCTCCGGAGCCGGTGACGATCCGGCCCGAGGACTTCCGCATCCAGACCTCCTCCGGCGCGGTGATCCAGGCCGTGCCGGCGCTCTACGTGATCAATCGTCTGGTGCGCAACGCCTCCTCCGACGACGTGATCAAGCTGGTGACCACCTACGAGATGGGCCTCTACGGACTGCAGCGGATCCGGGCCACCAACGGCTACGAGCAGCGGCGGCAGGCGGCCCTGGCGTTCACCTCGTCGAAGAAACTCAAGGCGGCGGCGGCGGCCAGCGCCATCGCTTTCGTCGAGACGGAGCTCCAACCGGGGGACTCGACCGACGGGGCGATCTTTTATCCCACCTACAACCGGCCCATCGGCAAGGCGACGCTGCGCGCCTACGTCGGCGGGCGGGTCTTCGAGTTCAAGCCGTCGGACCCGGCCGAGATCTTCCCCAAGAAGCGGCGCTGAGGGGCGCCTCTGGGCCCTCGACGCCCGGCGCCGGCAACTCATTCCGGAGCGGGCAACGCAATAAGTTCAACTTCCGCCTCGGGATCGTCCAGCGGCTCGGCGTAGGGGGCGTATCTCGGAGCGAACCAGGGAGCCTCCCAGGCGCCCGGTTCAAGGTGCTCCACGGCGACAAGAAAGGAATCCGGAGGGACGTGCTTGATAAGGAACGAGC
Organism: uncultured Solibacteraceae bacterium; assembly: GCA_964461995.1. Taxonomy (GTDB): domain Bacteria; phylum Acidobacteriota; class Terriglobia; order Bryobacterales; family Bryobacteraceae; genus JALSRK01. Next base: position 95,921 of record CAYWXL010000005.1, on the reverse strand, counting down.
CGTTCTGGTCGGTGCGCCCGGTCCGGTAGCGGCTCCACCACCTCCAGCGGCCGCGGGGCGGCAGAGCGACGACGGTCGCGCCCGGGAGGGGATTTCCCTCCCGATCGCGAACTACGCCCCGAACGCTGCGGCTGTCCCAGCGGATCTCCACCCGCAATTCTCCGGGCGCTCCGTCGGGGCCGACTTCCAAGACCTGACCCAGCGGCTCCCCGCCGACCCACACAGCGGCCACGTAGGCCCGTTTGGGCAGATCCGGTGTCTCAAGATAGTACCGGCCGGGGAAGATGTCGCGGAGTAGAAAGCTCCCGTCACTGCCGACCGTGGCGGACCGGTAGATCTGAGGCCAGCTCCAGGTGGGGACGAGTCCCAGGCGCAAGCTCGCGGGAAGCTCCCCGGCCGTCCTGACGCGGCCCTTCACGACCGTTCCGGCGTGCAGCCGCACGACGATGTCCCGAAGCCCTGCCTCCGGGATTTCGAGGAGCATGCGGCCCAGCAGTTCCGGCTCCCGGTTGAACGTCCTGGCGGTCAGGATGACGGAGCCTGGGAGGGCGTGTAGCTCGAATTCGCCCGTCTCGGGGTCGGCCCGCTCGAATCCCGGCGACGGCGGCGGCCCTTCCACGGCGGGCACCACGCCAACGAAAGCGTCCCGGACCGGCGCGCCGTCCGGCCCCGTAACCTTGCCGCTCACCACCGCGGCGGGAGGGGCGTGGTAAACCATATCGATGCCGGGGATCTCGTCGCCGGGCTTCAGCACGATCGGCTCGGCCTGCTCGGGGTCCAACGTTCCCGGCCAGAAGCGGACGGAAGGCGTATCGGAGTCTCTTCCTACTTCCAGGCCCAGGTAGTAGCGGCCCGGCATGACATGGAAGAGGCGGTAGAGGCCGCGGTCGTCGGTTTCCGCCGACCGGTGGGGCAAGAAGAGCGGCCGCCCGCGGGCCCAGGAGACCGCGAAGAGAGTCAAGGGCGCCTCCGGTACGGGCTCTCCGTCCGGATCCGTCACGCGGCCGGTCACGGCGGCTGCGCGCTGGAGGCGGAAGATCACTTTCTCGCGCCGCTCGCCCGGGCGCAGGGTGACGACCGCCCCGGCGACCCAGACCGTCTTGCCGGTCCAGTCCTGGGGAACGTAGCCGGGCCGCGAGGCGGTGAGTTCGTAACGGCCGGGCGGGATCTCGGAGAGCTCGAAGCGCCCGTCCGCGCCGGTGCGCGTCGAATACCGCCGCCGGCGCTGGTAGTCCTCCAGACTCCGAACGTGGACGACTTCTTCCAGGTCGATACGAGCTTTCGTGAGAGGTTTGCCGGTCGCGGCGTCGAGAACCCGGCCTGCCACAGAAGCGGTTTCGTCCCCTCCGCCGGCCGCCGGCCACGGGCATGCGAGCAGCGCCGCCAAGACCACTTTGGCTGCCCGGTTCACGGCTCTTTGTCAGAAACGACGATCAGATCGAGCTCCACGGCCTCGCGGCCGCCCTCGTCGAGCTCGACCTCCCTGCCGGCGTCGTCCCATTGCTCCAGGAACTCCGGGTCGCGCCAAGCGCCGGACTCGACGTCGTCGAAAGCGAAGAGCTTGTATTCGCCAGGGGCAACGCCCTCGATGAGGAAACGTCCGTACTGGTCGGTAGTCACGTCCCGAAACAAGTCCGTACGGCGGCGGCGTTCCGGAGCGGGGACGAGGACGACGGTGGCGCCGGGGACAGGCTGTCCATCGCCGTCGAGCACGGCGCCGGTGACGAGACCGCCTTGCAGCCCAACCGTGACGGCGAGCCCCGTAAGACCACCTTCGGGCACCTCAAAGCCGTTCTCCAACACATCACGGCTCTCGACAACGGCCGCCTTCAAATAGGCGTTCTCCGGGAATCCGGACACCCGCAGCCGGTATCGTCCAGGAGCCACGTTCCGGATCACGAAACTCCCGCCGGTCTCCACTCGCCCTCCGCGCCCGCCGAAGAAGGAGCTGCCGGTAGCCGGCGTGAGCATGACGCGGATCCTGGTGAGGGAGCTTTCCGGCGCCTCGCCGTCGAAGGCCACCCGGCCGGAGACGTTCACGCCCGGTCTTAACTCGAGCACGAGGTCGCGCAGCCCGTCGCCGCCGACGGTCACCGGCAAACGGCCGAACAGCCGCTGCTCACCGCCCATGGTCACGGCCTCGAGCACATAGGCTCCAGGAAGCACGCCGTCGATGACGAACTCGCGCGTTTTCTGATCCGCAAGGACCCCCGAGCGCCGGCGCGCCCAAGGGGATTCGCGCTGGCTCCGAAGCAAGACCATAACCCGGCCTGAAGCGCCCCGGACGCGGCCGGAAACGGTCACCGCCCGGGCAGGGGTGAGGCGGAAATCAATGCCTTGGCGCTCCTCGCCCGGTTGGAGCTTCAGCAGTACCGCCTGAGCCGGATCGGTCACGCCGGGATAGTAAATGGTGGGATACGCCTGGCTGTCACGCGAGGAGTCCCGGCGGGCCCGCGAGGCCAGAAAAGACGGCGAGCCGGCGGCCCCACGGTGGTTCACCGACACGTAGTAACGGCCGGGCGGCAGACCGAACAGGCGGTATTCGCCGAGGTCGTTCGTCGTAGCCCCGCGGCTGACCGGAAGGAGTCGTTTCTCGCCGTTCACGTAGCGGTAGCGGAGGACGCTGACCTGGGCGTAGGCGACCGGCTCGCCGTCCTCGTCGAGGACACGGCCAGTGATGACCGCGGCGGGGGTGAGTTTCAGAACGAGATCCTCGAGCCGTTGCCCCGGCCGCAGGATAAGGACCGCGCCCGGACCGCCGGGCCGCCGTTCCCCGTAACTGAAACGGGCGTAACGGTTCTTCGAGGCCGACAGGCGGTACCGGCCCGGCATTACGGCCTCGAAGCGGAACCGGCCGGCAGCGTCCGTCGAAACCGAGTAGGTGTTTCGCCTGCCGCCCCCGAGGCCAGATAACACGAGGCGGACCTTCGCAACGGGGGCGCCGGTGACGGCGTCGAAGACGGCTCCTTCGACAGAAGCGGGCTGCCCACCGTCCTCCTGGCGTTGCGGCGCCCGGGGCGCCGGCCGCGTCTCTGGAGCCCCGAGCGTGATCGTAACCTGGTGACCTGCGAAGAGAACCGCCGCGGCTGCTGCCCAGCCCAGTGCGGCGGCCGTCCGGAGTGCGGTACGCATTCCGAGAATCCTCCTGCCTCTTAGACCAATCCACCCCCTGGTGAAGTTACCGGCGCTTCCGGAACTGCACGGACGTTTCGGCGGTAAAGTTCCACTCGATGGTCCCGGCGTACATGGCGTCCGAGCCGGAGCTGGCGACGCGAATCATTCCCGCCGGGCGCTTCAGCTTTCCTTCGAGCGCGGAGATCGACTCGGCGAGCTCCTGCCGCGTGCGCCGGGTGACGCCGAATGTCTGGTCGGCGGCTGTCAGCCCGCGAACCCGGACGGAGAAGGATTCCACGAGATCCACCGCGAGACGCTTTGGCCGCTTGCGGAAGCGCAAGATTATGGCCGCCACGGGGCTTCCCGCTTCCTGCGAAGGGCCGCCGGACGCAGACGCCACGGCCTGCACGCTGTCGCCGGCCACCCGAGCGGCTTCCCGCTCCCCGAGGGGAAACGGATACAAGCCGACAGTGAGCGTCTTCTCGTCAGCGTCCCAGACGCCGAGGGCCCCCTGGAACTCGAGGGTCTGCCCATTGACGGTGATCGACCCAGAAGCCCGGTGCGGCGGTTCGTCCGCGGGGGGAGCGGCCAGCGCCGTAGCCCCGGCCAGAGCAGCGGCCAAGGCGAGACCCGCTAACCGGCCGTAACCTTGTGAACGAAACCGGAGACGGCGATGCCCAGCATCACTAGGGTGAAGAGCAGCGTCACCGCCAGGCCGGCGTTCATCCATACGCTGTTCCGCCATGGGCCCACGAACTCCTTTTTCAACAGTAGCAGCCAGGTGAAGAGCGTGATCAGCGGCATCACCAGCGGGCTGACGGCTTGCGAAGCGATCATGATCTCCACCGGGCTGCCGCCGAACAGCGGCACGACCAGGCTGAAAGAGGCGGTCACGAGCACGAGGATGCGGTAGCCGGTGCGGCTCATCTCGCGGCTCTTGCCGAAGTAGTCCGAGATCATCCAGGGGCCAAGGACGTAGTTAGGGAAGAGCGAGCTCAGCCCCGCAGCGACGATGCCGACGACGAACATGGTGGCGGCGAAGCGGCCGGCCAAGGGCTCCAGGGTCTTCACCATGTCGATGGCCCGCTCCACCGGCATCCCCTGGACGTAGAGAGTGCCGGCGGCGCAAGCCATGATGGCCGCATTGATCACCAGCAGCAGGACAGCCGAAACGAGCGAGTCGCGGTAGGCCTTCGGCAGCTCCTCCGCCTTCCATCCCTCTTCACAGATCACGATGCTGCGGCTGAACAAACAGACCGAGGCGAGCGTGGTGCCTACCATGCCGGCGATCAACAAGTGGGGCTGGCCCGCTTTGGGAATGGCCGGGACCAGGCCCCGGGCGAGCTGGCCCAGAGAAGGCGGCTCGACGAAGGCGGTGAGAAAGAATGAGATGCCCATCAGGGCCACCAGGAACGAAACGGCCTTCAGGAACACCCGGTGCCGGCCGTTCCAGAACAGCCACAGCAACAAGCCCATGAAGAACAGCGCGCTCCAGATGCGGCTGATGCCCTCGCCGCCGGTGAACGGGCGCGACCACTCGCGGACCACGTCGGTGACGATGCCCATGACGCCGATGATCGAGGCGATCTGCGTGGTCGCCATGGCCAGCACGATGAATAGCGTCACCGGGCCGCCGAAGTGCCGGCGGAAGTTCCACAGCATCGTTTGCCCGCTCACCATAGTGGTCTTCGAGATGGCGGCAAACATGATGTGGGTGAAGAGGCTGGCAAGAACCAGCGTCCACAGCAGGGACATCCCGTAGCGGGCGCCGGCCGAGGCCATGGTGGTGACGCTGCCCGTGCCGATCACATAGCCGACCATGAAGATGCCCGGCAGCAGGGAAGCAAACAGGCGAGCGAGCCGCGGGGGCGCCTGAAGAGACACCGGAGAATTCTAGCAGAAACCATCCAGCGTCCGGACGGTCGGCAGCGGGAGATGCGGGTACACTAAGTGGAGTTGCGTCCGGCGGTGAGCCGGGCGGCGGCGAAAAGCAGAGGTTTTGATGGAACCGCAAAGAGGCTCGATCGAGCGCGCGCTGTCGCTCTTCAGCGACGTCCGCCCCGGCGAAGGCGGCGCCGTGCTGCTGCTGGCGCTCAACGCCTTCAACATGATGGCGCTCTACTACATCCTCAAGCCGATCCGTGAGGCGCTGATCCTCTCCGAAGCCGGGGCCGAGGTGAAGAGCTACGCCAGCGCCGCCCAGGCGATCCTGTTCATCTTCCTGGTGCCGCTCTACGGGGCCTTCGCCTCGCGGGTGAACCGCGTCTGGCTGCTTTCCGGCATGTCGCTGTTCTTCATCGGCAACCTAGCGTTGTTCATCCTCGCGGGCAGCGCCGGCTGGCACATCGGGGTGCCGTACTTCATCTGGCTCGGCGTCTTCAACTTCATGATCGTTTCGCAGTTCTGGGCCTTCGCCAACGACCTCTACAGCGAGGAGGCGGGCAAGCGGCTGTTTCCGATCATCGGCATCGGCGTCTCCTTCGGCGCGCTGGTGGGGGCGAAGGCGACGGCGGTCTTCATCGAGCGGCTGGGCCCGTTCGAGCTGATGAGCGTCGCCGCCGGCATGCTCGGACTCTTCATCCTCTTGATCATCGTGACGAACCGGATGGTGAGCGGGGCCAACGCGGCGGCGGCCGAGACGGCCCAAGAGCGCCTGAGCCGGGAAGGCGGCTTCAAACTCGTCTTCGAGAACCGCTACCTGCGGCTCATCGCCTTCCTGGTGCTGCTGCTCAATATGGTGAACACGGTGGGCGAGTTCATCCTGGGCAAGCTGGTGGAGACGACGGCGATCCAGCAGATCGGCGCTGGCCAGGCCTTCGAAGTCCAGCGGGGAGCCTTCATCGGGGCTTTCTACGGGGACTTCTTTTTCTGGGTGAACCTAGCCGGGTTCCTGGTGCAGACGTTCCTCGTCTCCCGCTTCTTCAAGTACATCGGGGTGCGGGGCTCGCTGTTCGTGCTGCCGGTGATCTCGGCGACCACCTACGCCGTAGCGGCGGCGGCCCCGGTGCTGCGGGTGATCCGGGTGACCAAGATCTTCGAGAACTCGACGGACTATTCGCTGAACAACACCGTGCGCCAAGCGCTCTTCCTGCCCACTTCCCGCGAGGCGAAGTACAAGGCCAAGGCGGCGATCGATACTTTCTTCGGGCGCACCGGCGACGCGCTGCAGGCGGCGGTGGTCTTCATCGGCACGCAACTGGCCTTCGGCATCCGGGCCTTCGCGCTGGTGAACCTGGTCTTCGTCGCCGTCTGGCTCCTGGTCTGCCGGGGCATCACCAAGGAGCACCGGCGGCTGGCGCGGACCGCCTGAGGCGCCGTCACCACCGGCGGGCGTCCCTCAGGATCTCCCGGGCGGCGTTGTAGCCCGGAGCGCCCATGACGCCCCCGCCGGGATGCGTCCCGGAACCGCAGAGATAAAGGCCGCGAATCGGAGTCCGGTAGCGCGCCCAGCCGGCCACCGGGCGCATCGAGTACATCTGGTCCAGACTCATCTCGCCGTGAAAGATGTTGGCCCCGGTGATGCCGAAGCGGCGCTGGATGTCGAGCGGCGTCAAGACCTGCCGCTCGATGACGATGTCCCGGATGTTCGGCACGTACTCCTCGAGCACCTCCATCACCCGCTCGTAGAAGCTGTCGCGCAGCGAGCCCCAATCGCCTTCGCGCAGCCGGTAAGGCGCGTACTGGATGAAGATGCCCATGACGTGCTTGCCTTCGGGGGCGAGCGAGGGATCGTACATCGTCGGGATGGTCAGCTCGAGCAGCGGCGCGCGGGAGGGCCGGCCGTACTTGGCGTCGTCCCAGGCCTGTTCGATGTAATCGATCGACGGGCAGATGTGCATGGTGGCGCGGTGCTGCGGGCCGGGGGTCTCGGGGGCGGCGCGGAACTCGGGCAGGGCGTCGAGGGCGAGGTTGATCTTGGCCGAGGTGCCCTCGCAGCGGTAGCGGCGGATCGCGGTGAGGAACTCGCCGTCGAGGTGGCGGGGCTCGACGAGTTCCAGGAAGGTGCGCTTGGGGTCGAGGTTGCTGATCACGATGCGCGCGGGGATCTCGTCGCCGTTCTCCAAGATGACTCCCAGGGCCGTGCCGGAAGCGACCTGGATGCGGGCGACGGGCGCACCGGTGCGGATCTCGGCTCCGTAACTGCGGGCGGCCGAGGCGATGGCTTCCGAGACGGCGCCCATGCCGCCACGCACGAATCCCCACAGGCCGCGCTTGCCACCCACGCCGCCCATGGTGTGATGCAGCAGGATGTAGGCGGTGCCCGGCGAGCGCGGGCCGCCGTTGGCGCCGATTACCGCGTCGGTGGCCAGCGTGGCCTTTAGTTCGTCGGATTCGAACCACTCGTCGAGGAAGTCGGCCGCCGACAGGGTGAAGATCCTCACCAGGTCCACGGTGTCCCGCCGGCCCAGGCCGTGGAAGCGGGCCAGCAGCCGGATATATTCCGGGAGGTCCGAGAGGCCCCGGGGCGGAAACTCGGGCGGCGTGGCGAGCAGCATCGGCTCCAGAAACCGCGCGATGCGCTCCAGATGCGCCTCGTAGGCCGGGAAGCGTTCGGCGTCCCGGCGGGAGAACTGCGCGATCGAGGCCAGTGTCTGCTGCTCGTCCTGCCAGAAGAATAGCGTCCGGCCGTCGGGGAACGGAGAGAAGAAGGACGGGTCCTTGGCGTCCACCGCGTAGCCGTGGCGCCCCAGCTCCAGGTCGCGGATGATCCGCTCCTGCAACAGACTTGTCAAGTAAGCGGCGGTAGAGACGCGGTAGCCGGGCCACACCTCCTCGGTGACCGAGCAGCCCCCGACCAGCTCGCGGCGCTCCAGCACCAGAACCTTCCATCCCGCCTTGGCGAGGTAAGCTGCGGCGACCAGGCCGTTGTGCCCAGCCCCGCAAATGATCGCATCGTAAACCGGTAGCGACATCGGATAACCTGTAAGTTTCGTGTTTGAAAGTATCGCATTCCCCACGATCCGCGCTCGCTTGGTCATCTTCGGAGCGTTCAGCATCCTTGCTTGTTCCCCGACGCCGCCGGGGGCGGTGCCGGAGTCCGTCGCCGAGGCGGAGGATCTTCACACGTTTTCGAACCCGGGCGAAGTACAGGTGCGCCACCTCTCGCTGGACCTGACGGCGGATTTCGAGAACAAGCAACTGTTCGGGACGGCGACGCTGGAGTTCTCCCGCTTGCGGGGCGGACGGCCGATGATTCTGGACACCCGGGCGCTCCGGATCGAAAAGGTCGAAGTTTCGGCCGACGGGCATGGGTTCCGGGAGACGGAATTCCGGCTCGGGGAGGAGGACCCCATCCTGGGCGCGCCGCTCGAGATCGAGCTGCCGCTGTCGAGCGGCTACGTGCGCATCCGTTACCGGACGACGAAAGGGGCGACAGCGCTGCAATGGCTGGAGCCTGAACAGACGGCCGGCAAGCGCCATCCGTTCCTGTACACGCAGTCGGAGCCGATCCATGCGCGGAGTTGGATCCCGCTGCAGGACACCCCGGCGGTGAAGTTCCCCTACGCGGCGCGCATCCGGACGCCGAAGGGCTTGCGGGCGGTGATGAGCGCGGGCAACCGGCCGGACGCCCCGGCCGACGGCGACTACCGTTTCCAGATGCCCAATCCGGTGCCGGCCTACCTCATCGCGCTGGCCATCGGGAACATCGAGTTCCGGGCGCTGAGCCACCGCACCGGAGTTTATGCCGAACCGGAGATCATCGAGAAGGCCGCGCGGGAGTTCGAAGACACCGAGCAGATGCTCGTGGCGGCGGAGCGGCTCTTCGGCCGGTACCGATGGGGACGCTACGACATCCTGGTCCTGCCGCCGAGCTTCCCGTTCGGGGGTATGGAGAATCCGCGGCTCACCTTCGTCACGCCAACCATCCTGGCCGGCGACAAGAGCCTGGTGTCGCTCATCGCCCACGAAATGGCCCATTCCTGGGCGGGCAATCTGGTGACGAACGCGACGTGGCGCGATTTCTGGCTGAACGAAGGTTTCGCGGTCTACCTGACGCGGCGGATCGTCGAGGAGGTCTACGGGCGCAAGCGGATGGAGATGGAGGCGCTACTCGGGGTGCAGGCGCTACGCGAGGAGATGGAACGGCTGCCAGAGAGCGATCAGATTCTGCACATCGACCTCAAGGGTCGAGATCCGATCGATGCCCTCACGGCGATCGCGTATCAGAAAGGCGCGCTGCTGCTGCACACGCTGGAAGCCGCATACGGCCGGCAGCGGTTCGACCGTTATTTGCGGGCTTACTTCGACCAGTTCGTCTTCCGCAGCATCACCACTGCCGATTTCCGCCAAGATCTTCAGTACCGGCTCCTGAACCGGGCCGAACCCGCATTCCCCGTGCCTCTGAAGGAGTGGCTCTACGAGCCCGGGATTCCGGAAGGGGCGTGGATGCCGCCGGCCGATGTTTTCGAGCACGTGGACCGGGCCGTCAAAGCCTGGCTGGCGGGGGAGCTGCCGGCGGGGCGGCTGCGAGCGGACGACTGGTCCGCCCAAGAGTGGCTGCGGTTCTTGCGGGCGATCCCCGCCGATGTGGGCGTCAAGAAACTGGCCGACTTGGACCGGACCTTCCACCTCACCCAAACCGGCAATTGGGAGATCCTCGACCGGTGGCTGCGGCTGGCGATCCAAAGCGGCTACCAGCGGGCGATGCCGCGGCTGCGCTGGTTTCTCACCGCGCAGGGCCGGCGTAAGTTCGTGGTTCCCCTGTTCGAGGAGCTGGCCAAAACGCCGGAGGGTAAGAAGCGAGCGCTGGCGATTTACCGGGAGGCCCGGCCCCTGTACCATCCGATCACCCGGGCGGCGGTGGACGAAACGCTTGGCTGGACGGAATCCGCAGAGTGACCTCGGAGCTGGGACGCCGACGGACCGGTAAGAGGCGCTTGGGCGCGGGTAAGCTGATAGGGACGAACGGTGCGCCGGCGATCTTGGATACGCAACTGGACGGAATACCTGCTGGTCCGGGCGGCGGCGGCGACGCTGCGCATCGGCCCCCGCGGCTGGGCGTTCCGGCTGGCGCGCCTCTACACGCGGCTGCTGGACCGGGCGGCGCCGCGGCTGCGGCGGGCGGCCCGGCGCAACCTCGAGTTCGCCATGCCGGAGCTGGCCCCGGAGGCCCGCGAAAAGCTCATTGACGGCGTCTTCACTTCCCTGGCCCGGGTGTTCGCCACGCTGGCGAGATTGCCTTCCATCCGGCAGGAGAACGTCGGCGAATGGATCCGCTACGAGGGCTTCGAGCACTTCGAAGCCGCGAAACGGAACGGGCGCGGCGTGCTGTTCGCCACCGCGCACCTGGGCAACTGGGAGCTGAGCGCCTTCGCCCACGCGCTGATGGCCGAGCCGATGCACGTGGTGGTGCGGCCGCTGGACAACCCGCTGCTCGACCGGTGGCTGGAGCGCCGCCGCTGTCTTTCCGGCAACCGGGTGATCGGCAAGAAGGAGTCGGCGCGAAAGATCCTCCGGGCGCTGGCGGCCAACGAGGCCGTGGGCGTGCTGATCGATCAGAACGCCTTGCCGCAGGAGGGCGCGTTCGTGGAGTTCTTCGGGCGGAAAGCGTGCGCCCACGCCGGTTTCGTCAAGCTGGCGGCCCGGAGCGGGGCCGCGGTGATTCCCGGCTACGCCCTCTGGAGTCCGGAAGAGAACCGGTACGTGCTGCGTTTCTATGAGCCGGTGCCGATCACCGGCGATGCCGCCGCCGACACCCAGCGGCTGCACGCCAAGCTGGAAGAGGTGATCCGGGCGCACCCGGACCAATGGCTCTGGATCCATCGGCGCTGGAAGACAAGACCGGAGGGCGAACCACCGATATATGATTGATGCCGGCCCGGAGGGCCGGAAACGTTGCCGGGAGGAGAATCAATGAAGGTGAAAGCGCAACTCTTGATCCTCATTGGGGCGGTGCTCTTGATGAGTGCACTGACGATGTTTGTGATCGGCGAACTGGCGGTGACCGACGCCACCATCCGGCTGGGACTGCGGATAGCTGCGGGCGCCGATCTCCTCGTGGGCCTCGGCTTCTTGCTGTTCGGCGTGCGGCGGCTGGGCGAATCGGGCAAGTGAGGGCGTCCCGGAGCGGACGTCCGTCCGGCAGGCCGCGAGTTCCGCTAAAATCAAGTCTTAAACCCGCAGGGCGGCGATCAGGCAATTTTGGGAGAGAATCGGCGTAAAGTCACCGCGGTTTACCCAGGGTCCTTCGACCCGTTTACGAACGGACATTTGGACCTGATCGAGCGGTCCACCCATCTGTTCGACCACCTGATCGTGGCGGTCCTGCGCAACGAGACCAAGCGGCCGCTCTTCTCGGTGGCCGAGCGCGTGGTGATGATCGAGGAAGTGCTCGAGAGCTACCGCTTCCCGAACGTGGAAGTGGACAGCTTCGAGGGGCTGCTGGTCGATTACGCCACCCGGAAAGGCGCGACGGTGCTGATCCGGGGCATCCGCGCCATCTCGGACTACGAATATGAGCTGCAGATGGCGCTCATGAACCGGCGGCTGCAGCCGGAGATCGAGACCGTGTTCTTGATGGCGAGCGAGGCTTATTCCTTCATTAGTTCCCGGCTGGTGAAAGAAGTGGCCGGGTTGGGCGGGAATGTCTCCGGGTTGGTGCCGCCGGTCGTCGAAGCGAGATTGAGAAAGAAACTGCAAGGAGCCTGACCGTGCAACCAACCCAATCGAAGAAACTGACCCTGGCGGACCGGGTGAATCTCATCAGCATGTCCGCGACGATGAAGGTCTCCGCGGAAGCCGCCCGGCTGAAACGCGAGGGCGTGGACGTCGTCGGCTTCGGAGCCGGGGAGCCGGACTTCCCCACGCCGGAGAACATCAAACGCGCCGGCATCCGGGCCATCGAGGAGAACTTCACCAAATACACCCAGGCGGGCGGCATCCCGGAACTCAAAGAGGCGATCTGTGAGCGCCACGCCAAGGACTACGGCACCGACTACACGCCGGCTGAGTGCATGGTGAACGTCGGCGGCAAGCACACCATCTTCAACTACACCCAGGTGCTGCTGAACCCGGGCGACGAGGTGATCATTCCGGTGCCCTACTGGGTGACCTACAAGGACGTGGTCAACTACACCGGGGCCAAATGCGTCTTCGTCAAGACCGACGAGGAGAAGGGCTTCACGCTCACCGCGGACATGATCGAGCCGCACCTCACCGAGAAGACGAAGATGGTGATCATCAACTCGCCGTCGAACCCTTCCGGGGCGGTGCTGGCGAACGATGAGTTCCGCAAGATCCTGAAGATGACCGCCGAGCGCGGCATCTGGCTGATGACCGACGAGTGCTACGACAAGTTCGTCTACTCGGGCGAGCCGTTCTCGATCGCCGCCGAGCCGGGGGCCAAGGAGAACGTGATCATCGTCGGGTCGCTCTCGAAGACCTACTCGATGACGGGCTGGCGCATCGGCTTCGGGCTGGGGCCCAAGGAGGTGATCGCCGCGGCGCAGAAGCTGCAGAGCCACTCGACGTCGAACCCGGTCTCGATCGCCCAGAAGGCGGCCATCGAGGCGCTGCGCGGGCCGCAGGACGCCGTCCAGGAGATGCTCGAAGAGTACCGGCGGCGGCGGGCCTACGTGATCGACCGGGTCAAGGCCATCCCGGGGCTGAAGATGGCCGAGCCCGGCGGAGCCTTCTACGCTTACCCCAACGTGAGCGCGGTATTCGGCAAGAACGGCATCAACTGCTCGCTCGATTTCGCCGAGCAATTGCTGAAGCAGGCCCACGTGGCCGCCGTGCCGGGCGAAGCCTTCGGTACCACCGAGCACATCCGAATCTCGTACGCCGCCTCAATGAATGATCTGGAGCGGGGCTTCGACCGGATCCAGAAGTTCGTCGAGAGCCTGCTCGGCTGACGGGCGGAGCGCCCGGCCGGACTCGCCGGCCGCAGGGAATTCCGGCGGAGCGAAGTGGGGGCCATGAAACGGCTGATCGCCATTCTTGCGCCGGCCCTGCTCGTGTGGCTGGCCGGCTGCGGGCTGGAGCCGGATGAAGGTTCCAAGCCCGCCGAGGCCTTCGTCGGTCCGGTGGAGCTGGAGATCCTTGGGGAGCTGGCCCCGGACGCCCCCGTGGTCGCCACGCTGCACCACGGCGACCGGGTGGAGATCATCGGCCGGAAGCGGCGGTTCGCGAAGATCCGGGCGGCGAACGGGGCCGAAGGGTGGACCGATGGACAGCTCTTGCTCAGTCCGGCGGCGATGTCCCGCCTGGAGCGGCAGGGACGCATCGCCGCCCGCTTGCCGTCACAAGGCAAAGTGACCGTCTACGATACGCTGAACGTCCACACCGATCCGAACCGGCAGGCCCCCAGCTTTTACCAGCTCGAAGAAGGTATCCTCGCCGAGGTCACGGCCCACCGCGTGGCCCCCCGAAAGCCATACGAGCCGCCTCAGGACGACAGCCTCACGCTGCCGCTCAACTCCTACGGGCGGCCGGACGAGGCGGTTGAGGGACCGGCGGACGACTGGACTCTCGTGCGCCTGGAGAACGGCCGCGCCGGGTGGGTCCTGAGCCGGATGCTGGTGATGGCGATCCCCGACGAAGTCGCGCAGTACGCCGGCGGCCGGCGGATCACGGCCTATGCTTCCTTGGGGCGAGTCCGGGACGGCGAATTGTGGAAACACCACTGGGTGTGGACGACGATATCCGCTGGACGCCGCCCGTACCAGTTCGACAGCTTCCGGGTGTTCGTCTGGAGCACGCGCCGGCACCGTTACGAGACGGCCTACCGGGAGCGGAACCTCATCGGCTACTATCCGCTGGAAACGCAGGTGAGCGAAGGCCCGGGCGGGCGGAGGACCGTGACGTTCTCATTGATTGTGCGCGAGGAGGACGGAGTCCTCTACCGGCGCCTCTACAGCTTCAGTGGATATCGTGTCCGGCTGATCGAAAAAACCCTGTGGACGCCCCCCACCGCGGCGCAAGCAGATCCGCACGCGGGCTACGTAAGCTTGCCTCCGGCGGAGGAGCCATCGAAGTTCGAGCGGCTGCTGGAGCGGGTCGCGGAGATGCTGGGGCTGTGAGTCCGCCCCGGCTCACCAGACTTCGTCCTTGGCAATGAACTCCTGAATATGCGGGTGGCCGGACTTCTCCAGCTCCGCCACCGGCCCGAAATAGATGACCCGTCCCTCATAAAGCACCACCACGCGGTCGGCGACCCGGTACATCAGATCGACGTCGTGGGTAACGACCACCGAAGTCAACTCGAGCTCCCTTTTGAGCCGGAGCATCAGGTTGGCCAGATCGTCGGACATGATGGGATCCACCATCGTGGTGGGCTCGTCGTAAAGGATGCACTCAGGTTCGGCGGCGAGCGCCCGGGCGATGGCGACCGCCCGCTTGTAGCCGGTGGAGAGATCCGACGGGAACGAGTATTTGTACTCCTTTAATCCGACCATGTCCAGGAGGCCGTCCACGATCTCGTCTTTGTTGGCCTCGTCATAGTCCTCGCGCAGCTCGAGCGAGAAGAGGATGTTCTCCTCCACGGTCATCGAATCGAACAGCGCGCCGGACTGGAAGACCATCGTGACCTTTTTGCGGATGCGGCGCAGCTCGTCCTCGCCGGCGTCGGTGATGTCGGTGTGGGCCACGATCACGCGCCCGCTGTCCGGCTTCAGGAAGCCCATGATGTGAGCCAGCGTCACCGACTTCCCGACGCCGCTCCGGCCGATGATGGCGACAGTCTCACCGACGTCCACGTGGAAGTTCACATCGACCAAAACCGGATAGTCGAACGTCTTATAGACGTGGCGGAACTCGATGTAGTGGGGGTAGGCTTCGCTCATCGGTCAGGTTCTTTCGTCGGTCAGATCGCGGGGAGCCGCAGCGGTTCGGGAAGCCAGGGCGGCCAGATGGCGGCGCCAATCGGCAGGAGTGTTCACGTTTTCGGCCCAATCGTTCCCCGGCGGACGCCAAAGTTCAATTCGCAGGCGGGACAGCACGTCGTGAAGCTTGCGGCGGCCTTCGTCCAAGGCGAGGCGAACCACCGGCAAAGCCGTGCTCCTACGCCAGGCTGCACACATCGGTTCAGGGCCCTGGCCCGAGACGGCCACGACGGCGTCGGCAGGACTCCTCTTCGCCGCCGCCGCCAGCCCGGCCAGGACCGGCCGGGACAAGCCGGGCATGTCACAGGCCACGACGAGGTTCCACTCGGCGGACGAAGCGGCCAGAGCCGCCTCAATCCCGGCAAGGGGTCCATGGCCCGGGCGAAGGTCCGGAATGACGGGAAGCCCGAGGCGGCTAAGCTGCTCGGGCGGACCCACCAGCCCGACCGAACCGGCTACCGCCTCCAACGTCCGGGCGATAAAGAGAACCAGCACTGTGTCCGAATAGGGGAGCAGAGCCTTGTTTCGCCCCATCCGGGCGCTGCGGCCCCCGGCGAGGACGAAACCGCCGAGGCATCGGCCCGATTTTCCCGGCGGATGCGGCTCCGCCGGGCTTGGAGAATCGAGCCATGTCATGTAAGAATAATACCATCGGCAGGCGAGCTGCCTGCCCGTGTCGACTGCTCTGGTTGGTTCACTGGCCCTCGCTGGCTTGGCTGCGGGCCGAGAGGGTTGGTTTCTCCTGTCCCGCGATTCAGGGTTGGCTAAAGGAAGTTTTGGCTGTATAATCGCTTACAGCGAAAACTAGAACAACTTTATGAGGTTTTGTTTTATCCTCGCGGGAGTTCTGGCGCTGGGGCTTGCCTCGGCCGCCCCGGCGGTCTCCGCCGGCCCCGGGTTGCGGGCCAGGTCGGTGATCCGGGTGGATTCCCGCGGCCGCCTGGTCCGGCAAGTAGTGACGCCGGCGCTCGAGGGAAAACCGGCGCGGGAACGGGTGGAGTATTTCCGCCGGAAGGCCCGGGTGGACGAGCTAGTAGAGGAAGCGGCGAAGAAATACGGAGTCGATCCGCTGCTGATCCACTCGGTCATCCAGGTGGAGAGCAGCTACAACCCGTTCGCCGTCTCACCGAAAGGCGCCGAGGGGCTGATGCAGCTCATCCCGGAGACGGCCCGCCGCTTCGGCGTCGCCAATCCTTTCGATCCCAAGCAGAACATCGACGCGGGAGTCCGCTATCTGAAGTACTTGAAAGACCTGTTCCGGGACGATCGCCTGGCGCTGGCGGCTTACAACGCCGGCGAAGGGGCGGTAGCCCGGTATAAGTGGATTCCGCCGTACCGGGAGACCCGTGAGTACCTTCGGCGGGTCGCCGAAACGTACGCGGAGTTGAAGAGGAAAGCGGAAAAGACAACTGGGAGCAGCTCGCCGTCCGACGGACCGCAATACCGTCCTGTGGAGAGCTACACCGATAGCGAAGGCAGGCTGCATCTCAGGACGAGGTAGGTCCAAAATGGAGTTCCACCCGTCGCAGCGGCCGGCCACCGGCCGTCGCGGTCGCCAATCGAAGGCGGGGACGCGGCTTCGAGTTCCGCGCGCTGCCGCCGCCCCCGTGCTCACCCTGCTGTCGTTGCTGGCCTCCGCCGGGGCACAACCGGGACAAGCCGCGAAGTACGTCTCGGTGAAGGACGTGCGGTATTGGTCGCTGGGAGACGTCACCCGTATCGCCGTCGAGACCACTGGAGAGTTCCGGTTCAAGTACAACCGGCTGTCGAACCCTCCGCGCATTTACTTCGACATCTTGAACGCCCGCCAGCGGATCTCGCGGGAGACAGTACACACGATTCCCGTCGGCGACGACCTCATCAAGCGGATCCGCGTCTCTCAGAACCGCCGCACAGTGGCGCGCGTGGTGTTGGATCTCGAGACCGAGGTCGAGGTGTCGGCCTCGCAACTGGTGAACCCGAACCGCTTGATCATCGAGGTGCGGCGGAAGGGACGGAAGCGCTCGCTCGAGGAGAAGCTGACGCTGGCCTCCCCCAGCGCCCCGAGCCGGAAACAGGCTCGGCGGAAGGAGCAACCAGCCCCGGCCGGAAAGAAAGAGAGCGCCGCGAGAATCGCCTCGGCCGGCAAGTCACCGGTAAAGGTGATCGAGAAGCCCCTGGCGGCGCCGCCGATGAAGCGAACCGCATCTAAAACTGCAGCCGGCGGGAAGGCCAAGACGGTTCAGGCTTCAGCGGCGAACGCAGGCCGGCGCGGGACGCCGGAGAAAGTGAAGAAAGCGCAGGCCCAGGCCGCCGCCAAGCCGGTCCGGCAGGCGAAGCTCACCGTCTCGCGGCCGCCGGTCCCTGCCACACGGTCCCGCTCGAACTCGAGCACGCCGATAGCGGCGAGCAAGGCCCCAGGCACGAAATCCTCGGCCCCACGCCAGGAGAGGGCCGCAACAAGCCCCCGGCCGGAGCAGCGGGAACCGGAGTCCAGCGGCGAAGAGAGCGAGTTTCTGATAGCCACCCCGGCGCGGCGGAACAGCACGGGCGGACATTCACTGACGCGGGTGTTGGGCCTGAAGCTCGGCCGCATCGTCATCGACCCGGGCCATGGCGGACGCGACACCGGAACCATCGGCCCCACAGGTCTGCGGGAGAAGGACGTAACACTGGACGTCTCCAAACGTCTCGCCCGTTTGTTGGAGGAGCGTCTGGGAGCCGAAGTGGTGCTGACACGGAACTCAGACCAGAGCCTGTCGCTCGAGCGCCGGACGGAGATTGCGAACAAGGCGCTGGCCGACCTGTTCGTGTCGGTGCACGTGAACTCCTCGCGTTACCGGACCGTGAACGGCGCCGAAACGTTCTATCTGAATCTGACGCGCTCCCGGGCGGATCTGGAAGTGGCGGCTCGCGAGAACGCGGGCTCGAACAGGTCCATCCACGAGCTGACCTCGCTGATCCAGAAAATCGCTCTGGACGACAAGCTCCAGGAGTCGCGAGATCTGGCGGCGAACGTCCAGACCGCGGTTTACAAGATGCACCGGAAGCTGAACCCGCGGGCACGGAACCGGGGGGTCAAGAAGGCGCCGTTCGTGGTACTGATCGGGGCGAAGATGCCCTCCATCCTCGTGGAGGTGGGTTTCATCAGCAATCCCCGCGAAGAGAAACTCCTGAAGACCGAGAAGTACCGCCAGCAGCTCGCCGAGGCGCTTTATGACGGCATCGCCGCCTATGCGAACTCGCTGAGCCACTTTCAAGTGGCTCGCAGCACCGGACCGACAAGCGAGGAATAGACGGCCGGAAGCGGGAATTTCGGAGACGGCCGGCAGGCCTCCCGGGCGCGGTTGACGTCCAGCTACTCGATCCGGTAGTTCGGGGCTTCCTTGGTGATGATGACGTCGTGGACGTGGCCTTCCCTCAGGCCTGCTGGCGAAACTCTGAGGAAGGTCGCCTTTTCCTGCAACTCCCGGATCGTCCGGCAGCCGGTGTAGCCCATGCCGGAGCGCAGGCCGCCCACGAGCTGGTAGACCATCTCCGCGAGCGGGCCTTTGTACGGTACCCGCCCTTCGATACCTTCCGGCACCAGCTTGGCGTTGATGTCCTGGGCATACCGGTCGGAGCTGCCCTGGGACATCGCTCCGATCGATCCCATGCCCCGGTAGCTTTTGAACGTGCGGCCCTGATAAAGGATTGTCTCGCCGGGGCTCTCTTCGGTGCCGGCGAAGAGGCTGCCGATCATCACGCAGTCGGCTCCGGCGGCGATCGCCTTGGTGACGTCACCTGAATACTTGATGCCGCCGTCGGCGATCAGGGGCACGCCGGCTCCGCGCAAAGCCCGGGCGCAATCGGCGATAGCGGTGATCTGTGGGACGCCCGCCCCGCTGACCACCCGGGTGGTGCAGATCGACCCGGGGCCGATCCCAACCTTGACTCCATCGACGCCCCGTTCCAGCAGGTCTTTGGCCCCCTCGTAGGTGGCCACGTTTCCGGCGACCAGGTCCACCTCAGGCAACGTTCGCTTGATCATCGTGACGGCGTCCAGCACCCGCTCGCTGTGGCCGTGGGCCGTGTCGATCACCAGGACGTCCACTTTCTTGGCGACAAGCTCTTGGGCGCGTTCCAGGTAATCGCCGGTGGCGCCGATGGCGGCTCCGACCCGCAGCCGGCCCTGCTCGTCTTTGGCCGCGTTGGGGTACTTGATCTTTTTCTGGATGTCTTTGACCGTGATCAGGCCCTTGAGGTTGTAGTCGTCGTCTACGACCAGCAGCTTCTCCACGCGGTGCTCGTGGAGCATCTTCTCGGCTTCCTCGAGCGTCGTGCCCACCGGAACCGTAATGAGGTTCTCCTTGGTCATCAGATTCTCGATGGGCTGGTCGAAGTTCGTCTCGAAGCGGAGGTCGCGGTTGGTCAGGATCCCCACCAGCCGGGTGCCGCGGACGACGGGCACGCCGGAAATGCGGAAGCGGCGCATGATCTCGAGCGCCTCGTAGACCTTCTGGTGCGGTTCCATGGTGACGGGATCGACGATCATCCCGCTCTCGGAGCGCTTCACCCGGTCCACTTCCTCGGCCTGCCTCTCGATCGGCATGTTCTTGTGGATAATGCCGATGCCGCCCTCGCGGGCCAGCGCAATGGCAAGGTGGGCTTCGGTGACCGTGTCCATGGCGGCGCTGACGATGGGGATGTTCAGCGCGACGTTGCGGGTGACCTGGGTCCGGGTGTCGGTTTCCGCCGGGAGGACCCCGCTGCGGGCGGGCCGCAGCAGCACATCGTCGAAGGTCAGGCCTTCACGGAGCGTGTCTGAGATCATAGAAAGGTTGTTCCCCATCTTACGGAAGCCGGGTGAAGGGCCGCAAGGGGCGGCGCGAACGCTCTCCGGGTGGGCGGCCGCCGCCCGGCTCGACGCCGACAGCCGGGGACAGCCCTTGGCCGGTGTGCTACCTGTTGGAAGAGGGGACGTGACCGGCCGGCCCTGCCGGGGTTGAAACCATGCCATCCCGCTCGACCATCTCCCAGGACGCCCACGAGCAGCTCGCTGCGTCGGCGGCCCGGGGGGTCCGTGCGACGATTGTCGCCATCCTGGTAAGTGCGGTGCTGGCAGCGGTGAAGGTGATCTCCGGCATCGCCGGCTACTCCTACGCGCTGATCGCCGACGGCGTCGAATCGTTGCTCGATATCTTCAGCGCGCTCGTGGTGCTGGGCAGCCTGCGCATCGCCGCTACGCCGCCGAACCAGCGGTACCCATTCGGCTACGGAAAGGCGGAGCCCCTGGGGGCGATCGTCATCGCCGCCGGCCTACTGATCGCCGCGGCGGGCATCGCGATTCAGAGCATCCGGGAGATCTTGACGCCGCACCACTTGCCTGCCCCTTGGACGCTGATCGTCCTGGTGCTGGTCGTCATAACGAAAGAACTCCTGTTCCGTTTCCTCACCCGCACGGGAACCGAGATCGACAGCGGTGCGATCAAGACCGACGCCTGGCACCACCGCTCCGACGCCTTGACCTCCGGCGCAGCGTTCATCGGGATCACGATCGGCGTAATCGGCGGGCCCGGCTACGAACCAGCCGACGACTGGGCCGCCCTGTTCGCCTGCGCCGTCATCGCCTGGAACGGCTTCCGGCTACTGCGCAACGGGCTGCGGGAGGTGATGGACGCCGCGCCGAGTGAAGAGTTCGCGGAACGTGTCCGGGAAATCGTCGCCGCAGTTCCCGGCGTGGAAGAAGTGGACCGGTGCCTGGTGCGCAAGAGCGGCCTCGGCTACTTCGTGGATCTGCACATCGAAGTGGACGGCCGCATGCCGGTCCGGGACGGCCATGAGATCGCCCACCGGGTGAAGGACGCCCTGATCGGCTCCGATCTGGCAGTCATCGACGTGTCGCTGCACGTCGAGCCTCATCCGAACCCGTACAAGACAGCATAGCCGGCGGGAACGCGCCGCGGCGTCCCGCTCCAGGCCGCATCAGCTTCGCCGCGGGATGCGAGCCCGGGCTTTCTTCTGCACCTCGGTGGCTTCACGGATGTGCTCCTCGTAGGTCTCGAACTCGAACTCCTTCAGCACGTCGGCGACCTTGACGTCCGGCGAGCGGCTCTCGATGATCGACCACTCCTCCTCGTGGAACGTGGTGATCACGATGTCGCGGCCGTACTTGGCCTGCACCTCGTGGAACCGCAGGCAGAACGGCCAAGTGTGCAGAAAGACTTTCTCGAGGTTCACCGGCGCGCAGGCCCACCGCTGGTAGCGGCCGCTCGTGGCGACTTCTTCGCCGCTGATGTCGCAGATCTTGCTGCGGTCCTTCCGGGTACTGGAGACGACGCAATAGCGGTGCCGCCAGGCCTTGGCGTTCACCGCGTAGCCGCCGGTGAAGGCCGAAGGCCAGAAGACGATCTCGGCGCCGGCCTTGCGTAGCGCCTCCCAGCCGTCGTCCCACTCGATGTCGAAGCAGATCTGGCAGCCGATGACGCCGAAGTCGGTCTGAAAGACCGGCGGATCGAGCGGCCCCGGCGAGACGCCGGCCTCGATCTCGCCCACCGTGGGGTGCATCTTGCGGTACTCGCCCACCAGCTTCCCGTCCCGGCCGATCAGGACCGCGGCGTTGTAGTAGACGCCGTTCTCCTCGGTGTAGGTGGGGCAGATCACGTAGCAGCGGTGGCGGCGGGCGAACTCGGCGAACGGGCGGCAGACTTTTCCGATCGGCTTTTCGGCTACTTCAGAGACCGGGGGACGGCCGCCGGAAAGATTCACGAATGGGAAGACTTCCGGCAAGCAGACGATGTCCGGCTCGTAGGCCGCGGCCTCCCTCATCCGGGCCAGCATGGCCTCGATCATCTGCTCGGTGTTCTCGGTGCGGAGACCGTCCTGGGAGACGGTGGCGATCCAGACCTCCCGGGGCAGCCGTTCCTCGCGGGGTCTGGGCGCCGCGGACATCGAGCGCGCCGAAGCGGCGAACCCGAGGGCCCCAGAAGAGGCGGCCCCGAGGAACGCCCGGCGGGTTGCGGATTGTGTCGGTTTACTCATATTGGCACCTCATTGCCGGTTTCCCGGCGCACGGAATCTTGCGAGGGCAGACGCTGGACCGGCGGCCCGTGACCGCCGCCTCGGTGGGCGTCATTGCGGCCATACCGTCAGCTTCACCCTCCCTTGGTGAATGTCCTCGAACGGGCCCGCGGCAGGGCTTTCACGGCTCCGCAGCCTGCCGAAATAGTCGCGGTCGATCACGAGAGGCGAGCCATCGGGGTTCTCGAAAGGCAGCCCACTGATCAGCGTCTTGCCGAGAAACTCCGTCGTAATGAACGGCGTCTTCACCGCCAGCATCCGGGCGTCCACGGTAAGGATCAACTCGACCCGCCCGCCGGTCGCTCTCAACTGGACGTCCGGATCGGCATCGGCCAGCACGAGTGGGCTCTTTTCTTCCGGATGCGGCTTCGCCCCGTTCAGATAGACATTGCCGGCGGCGAGAACAACGAAGCTGGTGTGGCCGAAGGGTTCCAGCCCGTAGCCCAGCCAGCGAATGTTGCGGCCGCGGCCCTGCTTGTTTTCCTCCAGTTGCGGATATCCGCGCACGAAGATGTTGTTGTAGAAGCGGTGTTCTCCCCCGTGGATGCTCCGCACGCCGGCCACTTGGGTGGAGTGCGGGAAATGGTACGGCGTCGCGCGGTTCCTCTCCTCGTAGACCTCCACGTGGCCGGTCATCAGGTTGTGTGCCCAGGCGCCGCCTTGCGACCAGCAGCGCAGCGACTTCGCCGACAGGAACAGATTGTTGTCGATGAGGAACGGCCCGTGGCTGACCTCGACGAAGAGATCCTCGGTGTGGCTGTTGTAGCAAAGGTTCCTGGTGACCCGCGTCCCCTGGGCCATCCAGTCGAGCCAGATGCCCCGGCCGGCGTCGTGAATCCAGTTGCCCTCGATGACGGTGTCGATCGCCGCGTGGATCTTGATGCCGGCGATCTCGGCGCCCGAGAACTGGCGTTTGGTCCAGATGTTGTAGATGTGGTTGTTCTCGATGCGGCTGAAGACGGCTCCCAGGCTGCCTACGATGCCCGCCTGCTCACAGTTGTAGATGACGTTGTTGCGCACCACGTGCGAGCCGATCTTCTCCTTGGACCAGCCGGCGCGCAGGGCCCGGAAGATCACCTCGTTGTAGTGCGTGGCGCCGTCCTTGCGGGGGTTCTTCGACCAGACGTTCTGGCCGGTGGCGCGGTCCTTGCCCAGGCTGACGCAGGCGCACTTGGAGTCGTGGATGACGTTGTTCTCGATCACCCAGCCCTTGCTCCAGTGCGTGCCGATCAAGGCGATCTGCTCGGCCGTGGGCGGGGCCCACTGGGTCGCCGCCTGACTCATCTCGAACCCGCGGACGGTGATGTAATCGACGCCGGGCCGCGCCGGATAGAAACAACTGTCGCGGACGGTGATCTCCACCATCTCACGGTTCGGATCGAACTCGTGGAAGTTGGCGTAAAGGACGATGTGCCCTTCGCCGGGCTCGACGTACCAGACGTAGGTGGAGGCCTCCTGGTCCACCGCGCCGGGCAGCGGCTTCGGATCCAGGACGCCTTCGAGCGCGGGCACTTCGAAGAGCGACTTGCCGTTCAGGAAGACCTCGCCGGTGTGATGGACGCGGCCGTGGGCCGAGAACCAGTCGCCGCGAATCTCTTCCCGGAACGGGTGGTAGTCTCCGAAGAAGCTGTCCGGGATCTTCACCCGCCAGACGCCGTCCCGGAACCGCTCCCAGCCCTCGAGCACCTCGGAGCCTTTGATCTCCACGCGCTCGCCTTCGGCCGCCTGATAGACGATGCGCCTGGCGCCGGATTCCCCGCCCCGCGGCGGAACCACTTTTTCCCGGTAGACGCCCTCGTGGACGACGACAGTGTCGCCGGGATAGGCCGCTTCGGCGGCGCGGGAGATTGTCTGGAAGGGCCGGTCCCGCGTGCCGGGATTCGCGTCGTCGCCCTTCACCGAGACGTGATACTCACGGGCGAGGCCCGCCGCTGCCGCCAACAAGAGGATGACCAACATTCCGCCGACGCGCCACATGTCCAACATCCTCTTCCCCGGCGGCGCCGGTGCGCAACCACCCTCGCTTTACCTTGGAAGAGGCGGAGGCCGGACGAAGAGCCGCGAAGGGCAGCCTTCGCCAACATGTCGGGCCCCCCGGGTCACGGAGGCGACTCAGGAGCGCTCACCCCGGCGATACGCCTCCTCGACCGGCAGCCTCGTCTTCCAGGCTCCCTTGGTGAAGTCAGGGAACTCGACAGGCTGGCTGCCTTTGGCTACGGACATCTCCGATAGCGGGCTGATTGCACTCGAGGTGACCGAGTCGTAGACGTCGAAGTCCGTCACGCGGCCTTCCCGCAAGGCAAGGATCAACCGGTGCCAACTGAACGGCGTAGTCCGCTGAGCGCCGCCGTGGCCCCGAAGCGCGGTTTTGCGCGGTTTCGGCTTGTAGCTCTTCAGCAGAGGATGCTTGTACTCCTCCAGATACTTGTCGGCCGGCTCCCATTCGTGCTCGTCCGGCGAGATTCCGTCCAGGTAGATGAATTCCCCCAGCGACCGCCCCGGGCGGAAATAGATGCCCTTGGTACCCTGGACCCGCATATGTCCGCGCGGGTGCGGCGTGTTGGTGTCGAAGTTCAGCGTGAACACCTTGCCGCCGGCGGTGCGCAGCACCGTGCAGTTATAGTCGCCTTGCTTCATCTTCTGCCTGGCGTAAGGATGTTCGGGGCCGTACATCAGGTCGGCGAAGCGGTTCAGCATCACCGCCTTCGAGCTCACCGACACCAGGTATTCGAACCGGTCTCCGTGGTTAATATCCATCAACGGCATGATCCTCGTGGCTGGGTGATCTGGATAGAGGTTGCCGTTGCGGTTCACGGAATGCTGCAGGCGCCACGGCTCGCGGTCCGGGTCGAACTTCACCCGGCGAAGGTCGTGGAGATAGCCGTCTTCGCAGTGGATGATCTCCCCGAACACGCCGTGATAGACCATGTTGGAGAGCGTGGTGTTGACCGGCTTGAAGCCGAGCGTCGCCCACTTGCCCGTCTTTTCGGCGGTCTCCACGATCTCCCAGGCTTCCTCCACGGTCAGGATCAGGGGCACCTCGCTCACGGCGTTCTTGCCGTTGCGCATGGCTGCCAGCAGCACCGGCGCGTGCCACTTCCATGAGGTGCTGCAGATGATGCAGTCGAGGTCTTCCTCGGCGCACATCCGCTCGAAATCGGTCCGGGTGCGCCCGTAGAGTCTGGGCGTGGGCTTGCCGGCTTGCTCGATCCAGCGTTTGGCGCGGTGGAGGTAGTGTGGCGCGATGTCGCAGATGGCGGGGATCTCGACGCCGTCGATCCCCAAAGCTGCGTCGAGGTGGTACGAGCCCCGGTCGCCCACGCCCACGAACCCGAGCCGGATCGGCCTGTCTTGTATGGGCTGCTGCGTAGCCCAGGTGGGAGCCTGGGCCGCCGCTACGGCGGCGCCGGCCAGCCCGAGAAACTCTCTACGGTCGAAGGGTCGCTTCATCGTTCGTCTCCTCGCCGGACGCCCCGGAACTTCGCGAAGATTTTCAGGGCGTTCTTGTTGTAGATCTTCTCCAACACCTCGTCCGGAAGGTAGAGGCCATACACCATCCAACGGCCCTGGTAGGGGTGGGCGGGGTTCGGATCGAAGTATTCGTCGTCGGTTTCGAGGAACCGGTAGTAGACGCGGTAGGCCTCCGCGTTGGGCGGCGTGTCGGTCCCGAACAGGATCCTGTCTTGGTAGTGGATCATGAACCTGCGCGCCGTGTACGGCTGGCGGCCCAATTCGCCCATCCGGGCGTCGATGTCCACGTAGAAGTTGGGGTAGACATCCAGCCACTTGGCCACCTGGTGCAGCTCCTCCGGCAGGTTGCCGACATGAGCACCAATGAAAACGGTCTCCGGGTGGCGGGCGATGACGCGGTTGCGCTGTTCGAGGAGCTCTTCTTTCGAAGGGAACTGGTCGCCGTAGAAGAGCCAGTCCGGCCGCAGGTGGAGGGCGTCCCAGCGCTCGTTGAAACGGTCCAGCGGGACGAAAAAGGCCTTCGGGTCCGAGACGTGGATCATCACCGGGATTCCCAGCTCGCCGCACTTGGCCCAGATCGGGTCGAGACGGGGATCATCGACCGGCACCAGCCGGCCGGTCTTGTCTCTGTAGGTCAGGCCGAGGGATTTGGCGATCTTCAAGCCCCGGACGCCCATCCGGACGGCCTCCTCCAGCTTTTCGGCTTCGCGGCGCCCGAAGTCCGGTTCGTCGATCTTGCTGAAGTCCGGCCGGAAGAACAGCACGAAGCGGTCCTTGGCGACGGCGTGGGAGACGCGGATGTGTTCCTTGTAAAAGTCGCCGGCGGACCTGGCGTCGAGACTCACGCACTTCCAGACGCCGGCTTTGTCCATCTCCGCCAGGTATTCCTCGGCTTTGTCGAGTTCTCTGAGGTGGTTGTGGATGTCGATCACCGGGAACTTTGGCCTGAGAATCGTGGTCCTCTTGACGACCATCTGGCTCTTGGGCTCCCAATCCCGCAGAAGAAGGCTGGAAGACTGAGCCGGCAGGCCGGCGGACGCTGAAAGGAGAGCCACGAGCCCGGCTGCTGAGCGAAACGAAGCAAACTTCATGATGCAATTCTGTCTAAAACCACGCCGGGGCGGCGCAGGCCGCCGGAAAAACCGAGGCCCGCCGCTGGGGGTGGAACGGCGGGCCTCGCTACCGCCTGGGGAGCGGATCAGAACCGGAGTTTCATGGCGAGCTGGAACTCACGCCCTTGCCAGGCGACGCTTGTGACGCGACCGAAGTTTGATCTTGTCGGGTCAGTGCGCGGCGCGCGAAAGATCGGGTGGTTCATCGCGTTAATCGCCTCGACACGGAACTCCAACCGCAAGGCCTCGGTCAGTTGGAAGTTCTTCTTGACCGAGATGTCCCAGCGGTTCTGGCCGGCTCCGCGGACGTGCCCGAAGCGAAGGGGGAAGCGACGCAGATTGAACGCGCGCTGTTCGCTGCGGTTCCGGTTGAATCCGGCATCCACGTTGAACCAGCGGTCCACAGTTCTCTGGTCCGGCGGCAGGTAAATATCCTTGATGTCGCCGACGAAGATCGCGTCACCGAACTCAAGCGGTTCGCCCGACTGGTAGCGGTAAATGACGCCGAGCTGCCAGCCTCCCACCAGGGTGTCCAAGACTGGCGACATGTTCGCCCCGAACTGCCGGCCGCGGCCGAACGGCAACTCCCAGATCCCCGTGATCGAAACGATCTGGGGCCGGTCGGTGTTCGAGAGTGACTCGTACGGCATGGGATCACTGGGATTCAGGAATTCCATCGCCTCCATGAATTTCGAGAATGTGTAAGCGAGTTGGAATGTGAGACCGTGCGAGAAACGTTTCTCCACTCTGGCCTGGAGAGCGTGATACCAGGAATAACCGACGTTGTCGTCGTACTGGATGCTGCCGAAGTGCGGGTAGGGCTTCAGCAGACCTGCACGGGAGATCTTCGAGCCGTAGATGGGATCGGTGCCGAAAAACGGGTTGGGGAACCTCTCCGAAAGGTAATCGATCGTCTCCTGATCCCGGAAGAACTCACGGCTCAGGTACTGGGCCGGCACGGCGTTCATTTCCCGCGCCGTCTCGAGCCGGGTGCCCCGGTTCCCGACGTAAGTGGCTTCGAGCAAGAAGTTACCCGGCAGCAACTGCTGCAGGCCGAAGCTCCAGCGTTGCGCGTAGGGGTTGTGCCGGCGGCCACGGTAGTACTCGAGTGACTGGCCCAGGTTTGTCGTCAGCCCTCCGCTCGGTCCCGCAGGTTGCAAGAGACCGTCAGGGAAAGGATCCGACATCGTCGTGACGAACGTTTCGCCCCCGTCCAGGGTGACTTGGACAGGCGTGGACTGCGAATAGCCGGTCTGGATCGCCCGGGTCCGGTTGACTCCCACCGTGTCGTAGAAGATGCCGTAGCCAGCCCGCAGGACGGTCGTCCGTGTGAGCTGGTAGGCCAGGCCGATACGAGGCATGAAGTTCGTCTTGTCACGCTCGAACGGAGTACGGGTTCCGGTCTGGGTCACCCAGGTGATGCCGCCCAGAACGCGGAAGTCTTCCGGCGCGATCTCCGGGATCGGGTTCTGGGCGTAGTTGGCCCGGGCCTGCTCCTCGATGGGGTTCGAGACGTCGGCGGCGAAACTATCCACGAGGCGGTCGTAACGCTCGGTAACCGGCAGATCGTACTCCCAGCGAAGACCGACATTGATCGTCAGCTTCGCCGTCACCTTCCAATCATCCTGGAAGTAGAGCCCCAGCGAAGGGCCGTCCATCGCGTAGCTGGGCTCTAGTTCCATGAAACCGCTGGTCGGCAACCCCATCAACAGCGCCGCCATGGCCTGCCCGATGGGCGCGCCGCCGGAACTGTCCAAGGGCCCCCGAGTGAACGTGTCGCGGTTACGGAAGAACGGCGAGGTGGCGAAGGGGAACCGGTTCCCGTTGGCCCGGTAACCACGGAAACTTACGCCGAATTTCAAGTTGTGCTTCCCGTGCATGTGGGTGAAGTTGCCGTTGAAGCTGTGGGTTAGCCCCGTGTTGTACCCGTCGCCGTCCCAGAAACGGGAGATCCGGGCATAACCGTCGGTTCTGGTGTAGGGAATGGTGGCGTATTCTTGGTCAATGAGTCTGGTCAAATTCTGGGAAAAGCCCAGCGTCGTCAGGTCGATGCCCTGACTCACCCGGTTGTCGGACCGGATCTGGTAAGTGAGGCCGTAACGGAAGTTGAACACGGTCATCGCGTTGAGAACGCGCACGTAGTCAAGCGCGAGCCCTTTGTTTCGAGCCTTGGTAAAGACCCCCGAGGCCGGGTTGTTCGGACCGAGGCGTCGTAACTGGTCTTCCACCCAGTTGTCGTACTGGAACCGCACGAACAGCCGGTTGGCGTCGTTGAAGACGTGGTCCACACGCGCGAGGTGGACGTAGTAGTCTTCCGAAGCGACCGCCGGGGTGAAGTAGTTGTCTTCGCCGTCAATCGTTCCTGGTTGGTTCGGCATCGGATACAGGTTGGCAAGACTCCTCCCTGCCGGATCGAAAAGGTTCTGGGGCACGATGTTGCCGGGGAACGGCATGCGCTGCAAGCGGCCTCCGGGAGCCGGCTGAGCCGAATAAGGATCGTAGATTTGATACTGGCCGCCGATAGCCAGCAGTTGGGAAAAATCGCCATTCCGCTGAGCCGCAGTGGGGACGGTGTCGGTGCGCGGTTCGGGAATCGTCCATCTGTTGCCTTCGTAAGTGTAGAAGAAGAAGGTCTTGTTCCGGCCATTGTATTTGGGCAAAAGCACAGGACCGCCGATATCAGCGCCGTAGCGGTTGAACTGCCAGACCGGCTTCTCGGCCCCGTAGCGGTTGTCGAAGAAGGTCGGCGCCGAGAGTGCACTGTTCTTGTGGTACCAGTGGATGCCGCCGTGGAAGTTGTTGGTGCCGCTCTTGGTACTCACGTTGACCGAAGCTCCCAGCGTGTGCCCGATGCTCGCATCAAACGGGCTGGTCTCGATTCGGAACTCGCTGACGGCCGTGGTAGGCGGGCTGAAGGCTGGCCTTACGCCGTCTCCCCCTTGGTTCGGAAACGTGTTCGGGACCCCATCAATCGTGAAATCATTGCTCCTGCCGGCATTGCCGTTGGATTCCACTACGAGGTTGTTCCACGGCGCATGCTGCCGCGGCATGGTGGAACGGGTGTTGACCATTCCTGGAGTAATGAAAATCAGTTCCAGCGGGTTCCCGGCATACAAGGGCAGCTCCGTCACGCGCTTCTCGTCAACGACCTGGCCAAGGGTTGCGCCGGCAGTGTCCAGCAGCGGCGCGGTGGAACTCACCTCGATCGTCTCGGTGATCTCGCCGAGTTCCAAACTGATGTCCACTTCGGCCACCTCAGTGACGCGGAGCCGGAGTCCGGACCGGGAATATTTCTTGAAACCGGGAGCTTCCGCAGTCAGCGTGTAGGTTCCGATGGGCAGGAAAGGGATTACGTAGTTGCCGACTTCGTTCGTCGTCGTTGAGATCGTCACCCCGGTGGCATCGTTGATGGCGGTCACCTTGACTCCTGGGATCACCGCGCCGGATGAATCCGTCACCAAACCGGTGAACGTGGCTCGCGGGTCTTGCGCCTGGACCGGAGCAGCGATGATCAAAATGATCAAGCAGATCAAGGCGCCAAAACCCATCACAAAAAGCCAGTTGGTTTTCGAAACTGTCATCAAACACCTCTCGTTTCGTGATCCGAAATCAAACCTCCTACAGGCCGAGGGCGGCGGCTGACGCCTCTGTGGGTAAGGGGAACAGGCAGAAATCGAGCGTCGCGTCCGCGCCCCTCCGCGCGGCTGCAAAAGCGCAGCCTCGCGGCTCGCCTGGAGCAACTCGATTTAGAGGCATCCTTGCGGCGGAGTCAACTCATAAAAGAGTCAAACCGGCGGCGGAAGAAGACAGCCGGACCTCAGCGGCAAACTTCGTGAAGCCACGGGGGTTACGGGCCCATGTCAGCCGCCCGCGAGACCTTGTCCGCCAAGTCGAGGGTGGATATAATCCAGGCAGGGCGAAGCGTGTGACCCAGGAATGAAAGCCAAGGAACAGAGTCCTGTGCTCCCCGGGAGCGCCGCCTCAAAACTGGTTCTTCGTTTCGGCACGTTCGAGGTCATCCCCGCTGCCGAGGAACTGCGCAAGAACGGCATCAAAATCCGGCTTACCGGGCAGCCTTTCCAGATTCTGCTCCTGCTGTTAGAGCGTCCGGGAGAAATCGTTACCCGGGAGACGCTGCGTCGGAAGCTTTGGCCCGAGAATACGTTCGTCGATTTCAATCACTGCCTGAATACGGCTGTCAACAAGCTTCGGGAAGCGCTCGGCGATTCAGCCGAGAATCCACGCTTCGTCGAGACCGTCCCGCGGCGAGGCTACCGGTTCCTGGCTCCCGTGGAAAGAATCGGCCCACCGCCCCCGGCAACCAGAGAGCCTCCTTTCCCGGTTTCCGCGCCGGGAATCAAACGGATGGCGGCCCCGATCGCCGCGGCCGGCCTGGCTGTAGTGATTGCCGGCGCTGTAGCATGGTTTCGTGGAGGACCGGCATCAGAAATCAGCGCCCCGCTGACGCCGAGCCCGTTCACCGGTTTCCTAGGGTCCGAAACTACTCCCTGTTTTTCTCCAGACGGCACGACGCTAGCCTTCGCTTGGAACGGCGAAGGCCGGGGCAACTACGACATCTACATTCAGGCAATAGATTCCGAGACGCCGCACCGGGTCACCGAAAGCCCGGGTGACGACTTCGCACCGGCGTATTCGCCGGACGGCTCCCAGATCGCCTTCTACCGCCGTGCGGGAGACACCGCTGCAATCTACGTTGTTTCGACCCACGGCTGGCACGAAATTCGCGTGATGGGAATGAATTTCGGTCCGCCTAGCCCTGCCTCGGCATTTGCGGGCGTTCCTGCCGCAGAGCGCCTCTCATGGTCCCCGGATGGGGAGGTGCTGGCGTACGTGGACAAAGAGTCCCCGGCGGATCCGTTCAGCATCTATCTTCGAATGATCGATGCCCGTGACAGCCTGAGAGTAACTTGGCCGCCGGAGAACTCTCCTGGCGACAGCAGCCCTGCAATCTCTCCGGACGGACGGTTGCTGGCGTTCATCCGGAGAACCGCCGGGCTCCTTGGGGATCTCTACGTGGTTCCGCTGACCGGCGGTGGGCCCCAGCGGCTGACTCATGACAACCGCAAGATCCGAGGGCTGGCGTGGACGCCGGACGGACGCCACATCATCTTTTCTTCGAACCGCCGGGGAGAAACGACGCTCTGGAAAGTCCCTGTTGCCGGCGGCGACCCTGTCCGGATTACTGGAGCCGGGGCTAACGCCATTCTTCCCACCGTCTCACCAGCGGGCAATCGCCTGGCTTTCGTACGTTTCGCTACAGACAACGCGATTTGGCGTTTCCCGCTCGGTGAAACATGGTACGAAGGGCGCATCCCGGAGCGCTTGGACCTTCCCGTTCGCTCCGCCTCCACCCCGCGGCTATCCCCGGACGGCTCCCGGCTGGTCTTCGTCTTCAACTCCTCCCGTGGGGGTGAACTGTGGACGAGCAATCCGGACGGGAGCCACGCCGTCCGCCTGGTCTCTTTTCCGAAACAGCTCGGCAGCCCGCGCTGGTCACCAGACAGCCGGCAAATCGCCTTCGATTCGATGCTGGAAGGGAACTGGGACATTTACGTCGTCGGGGTGGACGGAAGCGCGCCACGGCCCTTGGTGACCGACAGCAGCGAGGACATCCGCCCAAGCTGGTCCTGGGATGGACGGTGGGTGTACTTCGGGTCTGACCGCTCGGGGACCGCGCAAATCTGGAAGATTTCCGCCGGGGGCGGCGAGATGGTTCAGGTCACGCGGAACGGCGGCTACGAGGGGGTGGAATCACCGGACGGCAGGTTCCTGTATTACACGCGGCGGGGCGTGCCCGGACTTTGGAGGGTCCCAGTGAAAGGGGGCGAAGAGACGCTGTTTCTGGAAGACCTGCAGTGGGAAAACTCAAGGAATTGGGCGCCCACGGAACAGGGAGTGTTTTTCCTCAAGTGGAGGGAAGTCCAGCCTTTGGAGCAGGTCTGGTCGGTGAAATTTTCCTCGTATGACGGGTCCCGGGTTCGGGAGGTGGCCGATCTTGGGACAGGCCGAGTGATCGACAGTGGCTGTTCAGTCAGCCGGGACGGCCGCTGGTTGTTGTACGTGCGGGCCAACGAAGACGAAACCAACATCGTCATGGTGGAGAACTTCCGCTGACCCGCTCGGCGCACTCTCCCGCAGGGAGCGCCTCGGAGCATGCGATGGCAAGGCCACCTTCCCTTCACTCGTACCGCAGCGCCTGGGCCGGATCGAGGCGGGCGGCCCGGGAAGCGGGAATCATGCCGCTCAGCAGGCCTACCAACAGAAGCACGAACACAGAAACGGCGACGGTTATCGGCGAGATGACCAGATGAATGTCCCCCTTGCCCGAGGTGTCGTCGAAGAGCGGCCCGAGAAGCGGGATCGGCCCGATGAGCGCCGACAAGCCGCAGGCGATCAGCAGCCCGGCCGCGCCGCCGATCAGCGTGATCACCAGCGCTTCGCTCAAGAACTGCAGTTGAATGTGCCAACGCCTGGCCCCCAGGGCGCGGCGCAGCCCGATCTCCCGGATCCGCTCGTCGATGGAAACCAGCATGATGTTCATCACCCCCACGCCGCCGATGCCGAGCGTCAAGACGCCGATGACGAGCAGCAGCCCTTGCAAGCCCCTCGTGATGCCTTCGACGATTGGCCGGAACTGCTGGCGTCCGAAGGCCGTGAAGGCGCGCTCGTCGGTGGGCGAGAAGCGTTGCCGCTTGGCGATGGCCGCGCGCACCTGGCGGATGGCCCGGGCCTCGAAAGCCGGATTTACGGTCTCGAACAGCAGCACCGTACCGTAGCGGTTGTCCCAGAGGTCGCCGGCCGTTGAGTACGGGATGAAAACGCTCTCGTCGTCGCTCGAGAAGTAGTTGGCGAACTGGATCTTCTTCGCCATCACCCCAATGACGGTGAAGCGCATGCGCCCGATGCGGATCGTCTCACCCACCGCCGGCCGGCCGCGGAAGAGCTTCCGTCCCACCGCGTAGCCCAAAAAGGCCACGCGGCGGCGCTCGAGCAGGTCTTCGGGCGAGATCCAGCGCCCCTCGGCGGGGATTTCGTTGCGCATGCGGCCGTACTCCGGACAGACGCCGCGGACCGCGTTGTTCGACATGCGCGTCCCGTAAGAGACAGGCCGCCATTGGATCGTCTCCAGGCAGGCAGTCTTCACCAGCGGAACCTCGGCGAGAATCGCCTCGACGTCGGCCTGTTCGAAGCGGACCGGACGGCCGGCGCGCTCCCCGCCGGCCTGCTCGCTGGTCTGTCCCGGCAAGCAGATCACCACGCTGCGGCCTAACGCGTCGAACCCGGCGACCATGATGGAGCGGAAACTCGAGCCGTAGGCCAGCAACAGCGCCACCGCCACGACGCCCCAGACGATTCCCAGCATGGTCAGGAAAGTGCGCGCAGGGCTTCTGAGCAGAGCCTGGATCGATTGCCGCAAGATCTCCCGGAACATGGCCGTCAGCCTCCGGCCTCGAACCGCAAGGCCTCGATGGGATCTACGGCGGCAGCGCGGCTCGCCGGATAGATGGCGCTGAGCACCGCCGTCAGCCCCAGCAGCCCGAACGAAAGCAGCGTCGAGCCCCAGGTGGGGATCAGCCCCGCGAAATACTCCGGCATGGGCAGCGTATTGACCGCCGCGCAGATTCCGTAGGCCACCGCCATCCCCACCCCGCCGCTCAAGAACACGACGATCATCGTCTCGAGGAAGAAGTGGCGCACGATCACCGCCCGGGTGGCGCCGACGGCCTTGCGGACCCCGATCTCCCGAGTCCGCTCGCGCACGGCCACGAGCATCACATTCATCACCCCGATGCCGCCCAGGAACAAAGTCACCAGCCCGACGGCGCCGAGGAAGTACTTGATCCCGTTGGTCATCATCTGGAACTCCTTAGCGTTCTCCACCGTGTCCCAGATAGAGGCGGCGTCTTCGTCGGCAGGGTCGAAATGGTGCAGGCGCGCCAAGGATTGCCGGAGCTGGGCCTTGCACGCCCGGTGCGAAGCGAGATTGACGGGGGTCACGAGTAGCCGGTCCACGGCATCGGCCGGTCCTCGCCGGTTCGGAAAATCCCGCAGCATCGAGGTGAACGGGATGAAGACCTTAGTGATGTCCTGGCCGTCGTAGGAGGAATCCTGGTCCTTTTCTTTGGTAATGCCGATGACGGTGTACGGTACGCCGCTGATCAGGATGTGGCGGCCGAGCGCCGGCCGCCCGGCGAAGAGCTGCTCGTAGAGGTCGCTGCCGAGCACCGCCACGCGGCGGGCTTCGTCCACATCGGCCTGATTGTAGAACCGCCCTCGGTCCACGTCGATGGTGCGCACGTAAGCGAACTCCGGCAAGGAGCCGACCACCAGACGGGAGGCGCTGTTGTAAGGACTTCGGATGACCTCTGTATTGCCCAGCTCAGGAAGCACGTGGCGGCACGCCGGTGCGTCCCGCTTCACCTGTAAATAGTCGTCGGCGCGCCAGCGGACTAGCCGTCCGGCCCGCATGCCGCCGGCCTGCATGCTGGTGCGGCCCGGGAAGACGATCATTACGTTCCGTCCGAAGCGTTCGGCCACCTCGGACTGCCCCCGGTAAAAACCCTCGCCCGCGGCGACCATCAGAGTGATGGCAATGATTCCCCACGCGATGCCGAACATCGTGAGCGCAGTGCGGAGTTTGTGCGCCCACAGGGTGCGGAGCGTGTCGGTGAGCAGATCACGAAACCCCATGCTGTCTTCCCACCGGCGTCACTGTAAGATCACCTGGTCGCCTTCTTTCAGACCGGAGACGACCTCGGTGAGGATGCCGTTCGAAATTCCAAGCTTCACCGGCACCTTGCGGCGGCCCGTCTCAGCGGCCGGATCAGGCACTTCGACGAAAGCGTTGCGGTTCTGGTCATACAGAACTGCCGCTTCCCGCACCAAGAGCACGTCGTGTTTTTCCTCGAGGATGATCTCCGCATTGGCCGTCATATTGGCCTTCAATTCGCCCGTCGGGTTGGCGATGGAGACACGCACCTCAAACGTAGTGACGTTGTCCTCCTCGACGCCCAGGGGCGAGATGCGGGTCACCTCGCCGCGGAACTCTTTGTCCTTGAAACTCTCGACGACGATTCGCGCCGGCTGGCCGATGTAGACCTTGCCGATGTCCGCTTCGTCCACCTTGCCGCGGACGTAGACGTCGCTGATGTCGCCGAGCGTCATGATCAGCGTCGCTTGGGAGCCAAGCACGAGGATCGAACTGACGGCATCGCCGACCTCGACGTCGCGGGACAGCACCACCCCGTCCATTGGACTGACGATAGTGGAGTTGCGCAGATCCTGCTCGGCCCGGTCCAGGGCGGCGCGGGCCTGGGCCACCTGAGCGCGGGCCTGGGCGATTTGGGCCTTGGCGACGGAAACGTTCCGCAACGCTGTCATCTGCCGGTTCAAGGCCATCTGGTAGGCCTGCTCGGCCTCCTCGAGCACGGCCCGGGCGATCAGGCCGTCCTCGTGTAGCCGTCGGGCGCGGTCGGCAGCGGCCTTGAGAAACGGCAGGTCCGGGCCTTCGGCCTCGACCTTATTCCGCTCATACGACGCGACAGCCGCTTTCTCGGCGGCCTCCGCGGCCATCAGCAGCGCCCGGGCCTCCCGCAGGCGGGCCTGGAGTTCTTCTTTGTCCAGCTCGACAAGCACTTGGCCGCGACGCACAGAGTCGCTGTAGTCCACCAGGATCTTCTTCACGATGCCGCTGGCCTTGGACTTGATCTCTACCTTCGCCCGGGGCTCGATCTTGCCCGTAGCGACCACGCTCCGGGCGATATCGCCCCGCTCGACCGTCACCAACCGGGAAGGATCGATGACGTGGTTCGACCGCAGCGAAGCCCGTATTCCGAGCGCCGCTCCAGCGACCAGCAAGACGATGGCGGCCGCCCAAATCCAGCGGCCGCGCACACCAGATCGTCGTTTCGTAGTCCTTGGCATGGAACCTTTCAGAGACAAATACGAACGAGCGCGCCGATGGTTCCGTAAAGGTCAAGTCCCTGCCCGGCAGAACCCGTCTTCGGACAAGAAAACAGAAAAACTGGGCGAGACGATACGAGAGACCGGTCAACTTGAATATAATGCAAGAACGAAAGATGGCCATCCGCTGCCTTTCGTTCAAAAACTTCTTCGGGTGACCGATAAGAAAAGAGCGCCGGCGGCTCAAACCGGCTAGTGAGACCGGCTACAGCCGCCGCAGAGGGACTTGGAATGAGCGTACTGAATCCAAGAAACCGGCTGGTGAACTTCCGTCTGAGCGAGGTCGAGTACGAAGAACTGAAAACCGCGTGTCACGCCAGTGGGGCGCGCAGCATTTCCGAATTCGCTCGCAACGCCGTTTTGCGGAGGATCGCAGGTCCTGACAGGGATACTGAGGCTGCCAGTGCCCGCATGAGGGAATTCGAGGAGCGGATCCGGCGGCTGGAAGACCGGATGGAACAGTTATTTCGGGCCATATCGCTGGCAGGAATGGCTGGCGCCTTGCAGGTGAAAGGGGGACCTTCCGGCGCGGGAATTTCCAAGCAGGTGCAACAACGCCAGTAACGGGCCGCCTTAGCCCTTGATGACGCCCAGCGGCCTCAGGCGGGCTACTTTGCGCGCCAAACCGGCACGTTCGACCACCTCGATCACCTCGTCCACATCTTTATAGGCCTCGGGAATCTCCTCAAGGATTCCATTTTTTGTTTCGCTCCGCACAATGATGCCGCGCTTTTCCAATCCGCGCTCTACTTCCTTCGCGTTGCGGCCCTTCTTCGCCGCCGTGCGGCTCATCAGCCGGCCGGCTCCGTGGCAGACGCTGCCGAAGGTCTCCCTCATGGCGCCCTCGGCGCCACACAGCACCCAGGAAGCTGTGCCCATGCTGCCCGGGATCAGCACCGGCTGGCCTACGGAACGGTAGACCTCCGGAATCTCGGGATG
This sequence comes from uncultured Solibacteraceae bacterium, assembly GCA_964461995.1. Classification (GTDB taxonomy): domain Bacteria; phylum Acidobacteriota; class Terriglobia; order Bryobacterales; family Bryobacteraceae; genus JALSRK01. The sequence continues at coordinate 58,441 of CAYWXL010000005.1, read as the reverse complement.
CCCCGGCGGGAAGGCGCGCGTAGCGCCTTTGCGGTGCACCAGCACGTCCCGCTCTTTCCCGTCCACTACGTGGCGCTCACGTTTGGCGATGTTGTGGCAGACGTCGTAAACCGTCACGAGTTCGGCCGACTTGCCGAAGACCCGTTCGAACGAGTCCCTCAGGAAATAGAGGATCGCCGTGCGGTTCGCCCAGGCGAAATTCGCGGAGGCACGCATCGCGCCCAGATAGGCCTGGCCTTCGGGCGACTGGATCGGCACGCAGGCCAACTGGCGGTCCGGCAGCGAGATGCCGTAGCGCTTCATGGCCGCGCCCATCTGCTGGAGGAAGTCGGTGCAGACCTGGTGGCCGAGGCCCCGCGATCCGGAATGGATCAGCACCACCACCTGCCCCTCTTCGAGGCCCATGGCCTTCGCGGCCTCGGGATAGTGGACGCGCTGCACGTACTGGATCTCGAGGAAGTGGTTGCCGCTGCCCAGGGTGCCGAGCTGCGGGCGGCCCCGCTCCTTGGCCCGGGATGATACCGCTCCCGGATCGGCTTCCGCCAGACACCCGCCTTCCTCGGCGCACTCGGCGTCCCGCGGCGGGCTGTAGCCCCGGTCCACCAGCCAGCGGGCGCCCTTCTCGAGCACCTCGTTCAATTCCTTTTCGGTCAGCTTCAACCGGCCTTTCCCGCCGGTGCCGCAGGGCACGTCCCGGAACGCCTGGTTCACCAGCTCGCGAATCCGGGAGTGCACCTCATCGCGGCTGAGGTTCGTCCGGACTAGCCGGACGCCGCAGTTGATGTCGAAGCCGACGCCGCCCGGCGAGACGACGCCCTCGTTCCAATCCGTGGCCGCCACCCCCCCGATGGGGAAGCCGTAGCCCTGATGGATGTCGGGCATGGCCAGGCTGGGGCCGACGATGCCCGGCAGCGTGGCTACGTTCACCGCCTGCTGCAACGACAGGTCGCGGCGGATCTGTTCCAGTAGTTCCGGACTGGCATAAACCACGGCATCCGTGCGCATCTTGCCGTGGCGCGGGATGCGATGCCGCAAGCCGTCGATCGATTCGATCCGGATGTCCATGATCGCCCCTCAAATGTCCAGGAAGACCCGGGCCGTCCAGCGGCCGTCCTCCTGCTTTACCTCGAGCTGGTGGTACGTGACGCCTTTGACCACCAGCTTCGGCGGATGGCGCTCGGGATCGCGGGGTTCGCCCCAACCCTCGCCCGAAACGTCGGGGGGCGCCACCCGCCGCACGTCGAACCGGCTCATCACGACTCCCCTGCCGTCAAGGTAATAGAGAACTTCGTTCAGCCACGCCACCAGCAGACTCTCCCAATCGTCCCCCCGGGTCGCAATCGGGTATACCTGCCGCGCCTCGACGCGACTTATATCGCAGGCGATCTCCTCGAGCGCCAGCGCGGCGTGGGCGAATAGCTCTTCGGGCGTGTCGCCCCACGCACGAAAGCCGATGTCTGCCGTGTGCTCGAGGATCTCGAACATACCGACCCCTTCTCCCTAATCTTACGGCCTTCGCGCCCGGACCGTTTCACTCGTCGCCGGGAACGAGGGGCCGGGTGGGATCGATCTTCAGCCACAAGAGCGTACTGAGCCCCATCAGCGCGGCCATGGGGTACAGGGGCGCATCGTAGTTGCCGCCGAAGGCAGTGACGACGAAGCCGAAGGCCGCCGCCACGGTGAACGAGCCGAGCTGCCCGGCGGTGTTCATCGCCCCGGTCACCGTGCCAGCGTACTTGCGGCCCACGTCCAGGCAGACCGCCCACGCCACCGGCAGCATGAAGTCCGACGCCGCGAATCCGATGGCCAGGAAGATGACGCTCAACAGCTTGTGGTGGGTAAGCGCGGTGGCGAAGATGAACGTGGCGGAAGTCCCTAACCCGATCAGACCCACCGTACGCCGGCCCCACTTCAGCCCGATGCGCGTGACCAGGCGGTCGCTCACCCAGCCGCCCGCCATGTTGGCGATGGCCCCCAATACGAAGGGCAGCCAGGAATAGGAGAGTAGCTCGGCGTCGTCGAAACCCCGGCCTTTGACAAGGAACGTCGGATACCAGGAGAGGAAGAAGAACGCGCCGTAGCAATAGAGGTGGTACATGAGCAGGATAATCCAGAAATTGCTGCTGCGAAAGACGGTTCCCCAGGGGAGCTTCACGTGAGCGGGGGGTGACGCTCCGGCGCCGATTTCTTCGAGTTCCTCCTTGCTGACGCCCTTCTTCTCCGAGGGATGGTCGCGGAACCAGGTGAACCAGACAACGGCCCAGATGAGGCCCAAGATGCCGAATACGTAGAACGAGGCCCGCCAGCCGTAATTGGCTTGGATGGGCACTACCAGGAACGGCGTGAACGCGCCGCCGACCCGGCTCGCCATCCACACGATCCCTTGGGCGCGCCCGCGTTCGGCCGCCGGGAACCAGCGCGAAATCGCCCCCGAGGCATTCGGATAAGCGCCCGCCTCACCAGCCCCGAAAAGAAAGCGGGTGATCAGCAGCCACATGTAGTTTTTGGCCGCCCCGGTCAGGCTGGTGAAAACGCTCCACCAGACGACGATCCTCGTGAGCAGCTTCCGAGGGCCGGCCTTGTCGCCCCAGGCGCCGCTGGGGATCTCGAAGATCATGTAGGCGAGGGCGAAGGCGCTGAGCACCAGGCCATATTGCTCCGGCGTCAGCCCCAAGTCCTTTTGCATTCGCGGACCAGCGAACCCGATGCAAACGCGGTCGATGTAAGTGATCATCGACAGCAAGAACAGCAACCCCAGGACCTTGTGCCGGTATTTCATCAGCGGCGAGTATATCAAGGTTTCCGGAGACGCAAGTTCGCCGGAAGGGCCGTCCCGGTTGGAGTTCCCGGCGCCTGCTGGGGCTTCGCCGGCTGGAGGGTCACGCCCCTAGCGCGCGCATCTTCCGCAGCGTCAATTCGGCCAGATTCAGCAGGACAGCCAGGGCCAGGAACCATGGCCAAAGAGGCATTTCGGCCGGGATCGCCCGCCCGCCGGCGTCGAAGACCTCCTCGGGCGAGGGACGGAACCGCCCCCCGGTAAACGCGGCGACGGCTTTCAGTAGACGCTCGTCGGAGCCATAATCGGCGAGCTCCTTCTCTTCCAGATAGATGCCGGTCTCAGGAAACAACGGGGTCTCCTCCAAAGGCCGGACCCGGAAGAGGCCGGTGCGGTCGCCAATCTCCAGCGAGCCGCGCCATGCGCCCTGCGCCACTTTTGTCATCTCCAAGGGTTGCCGGAAGCCGTCCGCCCCGAAAACGAAAAGTTCGGGCAACTGATCCGGTTCCTCCTCGCCAGGCGCGAGGCGTAGATCGATCGTAAGCCGGCGGTCGGCGGGATCGAAGCTGACCGCGACGCGGCCCGGAACGGCGTGTGGCAACAGGTCGCGAACGACGTTCAACCAGAAGACATCAAAGCCCCGCCAGCCGACCCAAGCCTCGGCCCACCGGCTTTTCGCGTCGGAGGCGAACACCGCCGCCCGGCCCAGGCCGTACTGCCACCGCGCCAGCAGCGGATCCTTCTCCGCCACGTCGAGCCGCAGCACTGTCTCCGCGCTGGGCTTGGCTTCGAACCGGACATACCCCTTCAGCGGAGGCCACTCTTCATCCGGGATGCCGGCGAGAATCTGAGACCGCGCGGCGACGACCGGGCGCACCGGCTTCTCCACCGCCGTCTTGCCGGTGTGCTCCATGACGTCCCGCAACAAGATCTGCGCTAACTGAGACGGATCGGAAAGGAAGTAGGCGCGCCCCTTGGCAAACGTGGCCACTTTTTCGAGATAGCTCCGGTTGACGTCTTGACCTAAGCCGACTGTGGAAATGGTGACCCGGTTCCCCGCCGCCTCTTTCGCCAGAGCGATGCTGTCGCCTTCCTCGGAAATGCCGTCGGTCAGCAGGACGATGTGTTTGAAGGTGGCTTTCACCGGCAGGATCCGCCGGTAGGCCTCGGCCAGCGCCGGCGCGATCTGGGTGCCGCCGTCGGGCGTGATGCCCGCGATCAGCCGTTTGATCAACGTACGGTTTTCGGCCCGCCGGATCGGCACCGCCCACTGGAACGAGTTGTCGAAGATCAGCACGCCGACCCGGTCCTGGCGCCGCAAGTTCTCCACCACGCCAATGGCCGCCAAGCGCGCTAACTCCATCTTCCGCCCCTCCATCGAGGACGACTTGTCGATGATCAGGACGACGCACGTGCCCTCAGGCGAGCGCGGGGGCGCCAGGCGGGCGGGCAGCGCCTCCTCGAGCGGGTCCTCCTTGCGGCGGCGCTCCTCGAGGTAGACATTGCGTTCCCCGCCGATCACCAGCAGACCGCCGCCTCGCCGCACGTACTCTTCCAGGCGCCGTTTCAGCGAAACCGCCATGTGCTGAAAATCCCAATTGTTGAGGATGACCACCTGGTAACGCTTCAGCTCTCCCGCCGGAAGACCGTTGGCCTCCTCCACGGTGAACCCGCCCGAGCGGAGCGCGCCGAGCAAGTGCTCTCCGGTTCCCGGGGGATCCTGAGACACATACAGCACCCGTGGCGTACGGATGCTGATCGCCTGGGCGAAGCGTACCTCGCCCAGGCCTTGGGCGACGAGGGTCCCGATAATGTCGTAGGCTCCGCTCAGGTTCAAAGTGGCTGTTACAGCGACCCGGTTCAGCCCAGCCGTCAGGCGTACGGGCCGGGTCCCTAGCTCCTTGCCCTCGGCCCGGAGCGTCACGCTTCCTTCCGCGTCCCGCGGAGAGCGGACAGCGAGTTCGACGGAGAAACGCTCGCCCGCGAAGGCGATGGCCGGGAACCGGACCGCCTCGATACGGAGTTGGGGCCTCTCGCGGCCGGCAAGAGGCCATGTGTCCACCGGAATGCCCAAATCGCGGGCCAGCCACGCCGCCCGGGAAACGGAACCCTGGTTCTCACGCCCGTCGGTAATCAGAAACAGGCGCGGCACCAATCCGGCGGGCAAGCCGGTGATGGAATCCAGCACGGCTGCCTCTATGTTGGTGCGGCGTCCTGCCGGCCCAGGGGTCGGACGAAGATTCAGCGCCGGCTCCCGCTCAGCCGTGCCCAACGGCCGCGCTTCTCCGGCGAAGGGCAAGATCCGGACGACGTGGCGGCCCCGGTGCTCCCAGATCCGGCGAGCCAACTCCGACACCTCGCGGAGATCCCGGCTCGTGATGCTCGCCGACGTGTCGGCCAAGACCGCGACTGCCACTTTCGTCTCCCACACCGAGACGGCCGGGCCAGCGAGAGCGACGACGACGGCCGCTAAGGCCAGGTGTTTCAACGCTGAGCGCAAACGGCTCGCCGTCCGGGACCACTCCCATGCGGCCAGGGCCGCGGGAAGCGCCAGAAACACCAATACCCAGGCACGCTCGAAGCTCATGCCGCCTTCTTCTCCACTCCCGCCGGAACAGGTTGCGCCGCCAAGTGTCGGCCCCGCCCAAACCATGCCCACTCGACCGCTAACAACAGCGCCGCCGCCAACGCCAACCATGGCCACAACACCCGCGCCGCTGGCCGCCGGGACGGAGCGGGAAGCCCGCGCTTCGCCCCCTCCGGCGGCGACCAGCGCCCCGGTGGGATGGCTGCTACGCGGAAGGAGTAGTCAATTTCCCGGCCGCCTGCCAAAACCCGCACCGTCCCCGCACGGCCGGCGTGAAAACGCAACCGGCCTTCCTCGACCCGGAAGGGTACTGGCACGCCGTCGCCGCCGACCACTTCAATCTCGTCCGGGTCTACACCGTCCTCCAAGGGCAGCACAACTTCGCCCACCCCGGCCGACGTCATCTCCCACGCACGAAAAACTTCCGGCCGGACCCAACGCAACAGGTTGCCGAACAGAAGTGGCGCCGCCAGGTCGAAACGCACGGGTTTCGATACAGGGTCGAAACCAAGAACCGCCGTCCGGGAATGGTCATCAACAGCCAGCACCGCCCCGGCGGGGGTCTCGGCAACCGCGGTCCATCCGCCCGGGACGTCCAGAACCAACGCCGACGCCAAGCGGAGGCCTCGGCTACGCAGTCCAGCGCTAACAGGATGCGCCGGGTTCCAGCCAGTGATCTTGGTGCGCGCCACTTGCCGGACAACACGGACCTCCGAATCCCCGCGCGGCGGCAGAATGGCTATCGTCCCGCCGCGCCAACCATCCGGCCTGGGGCAACGGTCCAGGATGACGACATCGGCTTCGTCCTCCCCGGGCGCGGGCGATCCCGGAAGCCGGAACTCCGCCGCCACCACGCCGCCGGCGGAAAGCAAGGGCTGGAAAACAGCGGGCCTCCGGGTGTAAACCACCACTTTCGCCGGCCGGCGCGGCGGCACTCGCAGGACGACGCTATCGTCAGCCGGGAAATCGTCGTCGCCCAGTAACGAGATATCGAGATCGCCTCCCGCCGTGGTCCGGAGCGGGAACGTGACGGACTGCCGCCCTCCACCGTCGAGAGCCAGCCGCCGGAAGGCCACCGGCTCGCCCGCAAACTGCGCGCTCAGGTCCACCACCTCGGGAGCGGCCCCGTCATTGGCCACCACCGCGAACACCTCCCAGACGTTGCCTTCCGTGAGCGAGTGCCGCAGCGCAGCCCGGCGCAGACCCACGTTCCGAAGCCCGGGTACGGGTTCGATCGGGATGTACCGCAACGGCGCGGAAAGCGCCAGATTCCCGCGCCCCGCCATACCCGCCGTCCGCCCGGAACCGACGAAAACGATCTCGCCAGGCCGGCGTGCATGAAGCGCGAGGGCCCGCTGCGCCGCCTCGAGCAGTTGCTCGACATCCACGGCTCCCGAGCCCACCTGGCAGGAGCGCACGGCTTCCTCCACCTCGCGGCGGTCACCCTCGAAGCCGGTCAGCGGAGCGGCCAGCGAGTCCGCGCATATCACCATTACCCGGTCCCCCGGGGGCAATGCCCGGACGTATTCCAGCCCGAGGCGGCGCACCTCTTCGATTAGGGGCGTCCCGCCCGGCTCAGCGGCCATCCACGCAGACGCGTCGAGCACCAGCACGTGGTCGGCGGCGTACGCCTCCGGGTCACCCGTGCGAGCTCCGGCCAGGGCCAGCATCAGCAACAGGAACGCCGCCGCTTGCAGCAACAGGCTGAAAGGCTCACGAATGCGGCGCCGCCGGGCCGCCGGGGCTGACCCGGCCGCTGTCCAGAAGCGCAGCGTGGGTACCACGCGCCGGCGCCGGGTCCGGTCGAGCAAGTACAACAAGGTGATGAAGGCCAGCCCCGCCGCCGACAAGATGAGGAGTTCGGCGAGGGTCAGATTCGCGAGCGACATCTCAACTGAGGCCTCCCACGCCCGTCAGATCGCCGAAGATCGTGGTTTCGAGAGGCTGGGAAGTCGGCAGCCCGACGTAACGGCCACCGGTAGAAACCGCCGCTCGCTCCAATGACGCCGCATACGCATCGAAGGCGCGGATGTAAGCTTGGCGGGCCCTCTCGTCCACATTGAGTTCCGTCACCGCGCCGGTTTCGGCATCCTCAAGCTCCAGCCGCCCCGTCCACGGCGGCTCACGGTCCGCCGGATCCCAGAGCTGGATCAGCATCAATTCATGGCCGAAGCCGCCCAGCAGCTCCAGGGAGCGCTCGAAGCCCCGGTCGTCGAGGAAGTCGGAAATCAGGATCAACAGGCCGCGTTGCGGACAGCGAAGAGTGAACTGCCGAGCCACGTCGGCGAAAACGGTCCGGCCGGAAGGAGTCAGCTCTTCGAGATACTCCGCGGTGGGGCCGAAGCGGTGCCGCCCTCCGGAACAAAGAAACGCGTCGCCCAACTTTTCATTGAACGGCAGAATGGTGATCGTATCGTGACGCACGAGCCCAATGTAGCTGAGGGCGGCCGCCAAACGACGCGCGTAATCGAATTTCGCTCCATCCCCCGTGGCCATTGATAGGCTCACGTCGAGCAACAAGCGGACCGGGACGCGCGGCTCGATATGGAACATCTTGAGAAACAGCTTCTCGAAGCGCAGGTAAGCGCGCCAGTTCACCGCGCGCAGATCGTCGCCGTAATGGAACTGGCGATGGTCCAGGAACTCCTGCCCCGGCCCGGCCTGCCGCGAAGGGAAGTTTCCTCCGACCAGTCCCGGCAGCGATTTCTGCCAGCGGATGGCCAGCCGCTCCAGTTTTTCCAGGAAATTTCTATCGATGAGCGAGGTGCGGGAACCCACCCTGCTTTACAGCTTAGCAGCCCCGCGGCGAGGCTCAGAGGCCCGGACCTTTCGCACCACGCGCCGCGTGGTCGAGAGCATGGACTCCAAGGTTTCCCGCGGAACACTGTTGACGAAAGGACCCACCACCCAGCCAAGGCCCATTGGAATGTCGCGGCTCAACGAGAGCGTCACTAGTTCAACGTAAACCCCGCCGTCGGCGTCCACGAGGCGCCAGTAAGAGTTCTGCCGCCAGAGAAATCCGCTGTCCTCGCCGACTGGGCGTTCGTGCTCTTCCGGCGTGTCCGCTTCGGCGACTTCGGCAATCCGCGTCGCAATGCTTTTCAAGAAGATCGTGTCCGGTCTCGGGCGCGTCACCAACGTGTCGAAGTCGGCATCGAGCGTCGCCGAAAGCACCTTTTTCTTGTATAGCCGCAGCCGGCTGTGGTATCGGTTTCCTCGCCGGGAGACGAGGGTGGATCGTAAGACGTCGGTGTAATACTCCTGGTGGCGCTCATAATCCAGAAGGACCTTCAAATAGTCCTCGGCGCTCCGCCGCGGGTCGAAAAAGACTCCGCCCCAATAGTGAACTTTGCCGCCGGGGAGTTTGATCTTCGGCGGCTGCAGCTTCACGATCACGACCTCGTCGCTGCGCACCCGCCAGCGCGCCTCGGAATCCGTCTCGAAAACGAGAAATTCCGCTCCGGTACGCGCCCGCCGCTCGAGGTCCGGCTCGATGTTCCGGACCATTCTGTCGAAAGCCCGAACCGTCTCCGGCCGCAACTTGGTGGTCAGCGCCTCGGCGCGTGCGGGAAGCCAAGCGCTCGCCGCTAGCAGGACGCCCAACGCGAGCTGCATCCGGAAGGCCGCTGTCATAAGATCGCACCCACGTATCATGAGATGAGTCCGTGGATCCTCTCGATTCATCCAAACCATTTGGTCATACGGGCTTCCCCTGTCCGAGGTTCTGACATGCCGCCGCGAATCCCTTCCCTTGCTTCATTGGCTTGCGCCGTCACTCTTGCCCTTCTCACGTCGTCGGCCGCAGCCCGCGAAAAGGCTGACCTGCTGATCATGAAGAACGGCGACCGCATCACCTGCGAGATCAAGAAGCTGGAACGCGGACAGTTGGCTATCAAAACCAGTTACACGCTGGGCACCATTTACGTCGATTGGGAAAAGGTGGAGCGCATCGAGAGCAAACAATACTTCCGCGTCGAGGCCAGTTCCGGCGAGTTCTACACCGGCGCTGTGGAGCTGGAGCCAAGCCAGGAGGCCGAGGAGCGGGATCTGCGGATCCGGGGCGTGGCCGGTGAGTTCGAGATTCCGCACCGCGAAGTGGTGCTCGTAGATCAGCTGGAGCGCGGCTGGCTGCAAAACCTGTACGGCTCGGTAGATGGCGGCTTTAGCTTCGTCAAGAGCAACAAGCAGACCACCTACACCCTGAACGGTTCAGTGGGGCACAAGACCAAGTCCCGGCGCTTCGACGCCCGGCTCAGTTCTACGTTCAGCGGGCAAAGAAACGGCCAGAGCACGGACCGCCACAATCTGACCCTCACCTACTTGCAGCGCTTGCGCCGCCGCTGGTTCTCGGCCGGCACAACAGACTTCTTGCGAAGCGCCCAGCAGCAATTGAGCCTGCGCTCGATGATCGGCGGCGGCGTCGGGCGCGAGCTGATCTACCGGCCCGCCACGCGTTTGATCATGCTTGGCGGCGCCGCCTTCACCCGGGAGCTTTACTCCCCCGAAGCCGGGCGGGATCCGGAACAAAACAACGCCGAAGGCCTTATCATGGCCTACTTCGAGATGTTCCGCTTCGACTCGACCGAGATCACCACCAGGTTCCGCTTCCTTCCCAGCATGAGCGTGCCGGGCCGTGTGCGCCTCGACCTCGACCTGAGTCTCAAACTCGACCTCATCGGCGACCTCTACTGGAGCCTGAGCTTCTGGAACAACTTCGACAGCCACCCGCCGGTCGATATTCCGAGGAACGATTTCGGCGGCAGCACGACGATTGGCTGGAGTTTCTAAAACGGCGCCTCAAACCGGGGCAGCCGAACCGTCGTCGCCCCTTTCATCTCCGAGGGCGCGCTTCACCTGATCCAGGTCGCGGCATAGCGCCCGGTGAAACAGCAACAGGTCCGCCGAATGCAAAATGACGTTCGCTCCCGCCCGCGCCCAGGCGATCTGCTGCTCCAGGCTGTCCCAAAAAGCATGCACGCCCACGCTGACGCCATGGCGCACGCAAGCCTCCAGAATCTTGCCGACCGCCTCTTCAAAGCGCGGATGGCCGTACTGCTCCGGAATGCCGAGGTTCACCGTCAGGTCGTGGGGCCCCACGATCACCGCATCGACATCCCCGCCGGCCAGGATTTCGTCAAGCCGCTCGATCGCCGGGACGCTTTCGATGTTAATCGCCAGAGCCCGGCCGGCGTTGCGCTTCTCGAGATACCGCACCAATTCCGGTTCCAGAGCCGAGGCGTCGTCCAGCGCCCGTTCCATGCGAACGCCCTTCAAGGGCCGCAGCCGCACAGGTCCCCGCAGGGCGCGCACCTGCTCGGGGGTCTCCACATAAGGAGCGAGCACGGCATCGGCCCCACCGTCGAGGACCATCGAGGCTTGGTAGGGATCCGGGGCGGGAATGCGCACCATCGTAGCCAGTCCCGCCGCGCTGTATGCGCGGCACATCCAGGAGACCGTTTCGCGGTCGAGGGCATTGTGCTCAGTGTCGATGAATACGAAGTCCAGACCCGCCCGCGCAACCACCGGCGGCCACATCGGCCCGGGACTGAGTATGCACGTTCCATAGACCCGGCGCCGGGCGCGGAGAGCAGACAGAAACTCTTTTCCGTTCATGGGGTTACCGATTTTCCCTCAACTATATCACTGCCCCGGCGGCGGGTGGCCGTGCGCCGCCGGGACCGAACGTGTCTGGCATACGGATTGCATGTCCAATCTGTGTAACAGTATGAGTCCACGTGCTCAAGCCCTTGAGAAAGGGGAATTTGCCCCAAAAAGGGGGCAAATGCCACTACTGAAGATCCTGCGAAATCACCCCTTCACCCAGGGCATGCCGGACCCGCTCGTCAAGAAGCTGGCCGCGTTGGCCCGCCATGTCGAGTTCGAAGAGGACGAGATCATCTTCCGCGCCGGCGAGCACTCCAAGAACTTCTGCCTGTTGCTGTGTGGCAGCGTGTCCGTCGAGATCCGGACGCCGTACTACTCGATGTCCGTGCAAACCCTGGGCGCCGGCGACGCGTTCGGCTGGTCGAGCCTCGCCGAGGAACACCACACGGTCTTCCAAGTGCGGGCCCGCGAAGCGTGTAACGCGCTGTTCCTGGACGGCGAACGGCTTACCGCCGCCTGCCAGAAGGATCCAAAGTTGGGCGCGGAAGTCTATCGCCGGCTAGTGCAAGTAATGGCAAAGCGCGTCAGGGCGATCGAGACGCGCCTGGCCGAGTTCTGCGGCTCAGTGAACAAAGGCATCGCCGGCGATAAGGTGGATTGAAAGCGCTCCGCTCCATCCCTTGTTCCGGTCCAATCTGCGCTGTAGTACAGTTCCAGTATGTTCGGGATGAGGGGGCGGGGATGCCCCGCGCTGGGAATCGTTTTGTTGGGGCTGCTCGCCGGATGCGGTGACGGCCGGACTTACAGGAGCTGGCGAGTCTACGGGGGCGGCCGGGACGGTATCCGCTACTCCAGTCTCGACCAGATCAACCGTGACAACGTCTCTCAGCTCCAAGCGGCTTGGATCTACGACACCGGCGACGCCTTCGAAGGCTCCGAAATGCAGTGCAATCCCATCGTCATCGACGGGGTCCTCTACGCCACCTCGCCGAAGCTCCGGGTCTTCGCCCTCGACGCCGCCACGGGAAAAGAGATCTGGAGCTTCGACCCTCACGGTGGCAGACCGGTCACCGGAAAGATGCGCAATCGCGGCCTTACCTACTGGGAAGACGGAGAAGACCGGCGCATCTTCGTCGTCGTCCGCCAGTGGCTCTACGCCCTGGACGCCACTACCGGCCAGCCCGTTCAAACCTTCGGCCACGGCGGACGCATCGATCTGCGGGAGCATCTTGGCCGCGACCCGGAAAGCCTCAGCGTCTCGGCCACTTCTCCGGGCGTCGTCTACAAGGACCTGTTCATCATCGGCAGTATCGTCGGTGAATCCTTGCCTTCGGCCCCCGGCGATATCCGCGCCTTCGACGCCCGCACGGGCGAGCTCCGCTGGAGCTTTCACACCATCCCCCATCCCGGCGAGTACGGCTACGAGACCTGGCCGAAGGACGCCTGGACTTACAGCGGCGGCGCCAACAACTGGTGCGGCATGGCCCTCGACGTCGAGCGCGGCATCGTTTACGCCCCCACCGGTTCGGCGGCCTTCGACTTCTACGGCGCCAACCGCATCGGCGACAACCTCTTCGCCAACACCCTGCTTGCCCTGGACGCCGCAACCGGCAAGCGCCTCTGGCACTTCCAACTGGTCCGCCACGACGTCTGGGACCGCGACTTCCCCTCCCCACCCAGCCTGGTGACCATCGAGCGCGACGGCCACCGGGTGGACGCGGTGGTCGTCTCGACGAAGTCCGGCTGGGTGCTGGCCTTCGACCGGGAGACCGGCGAGCCGCTGTTTCCGATCGAGTACCGCGACGTGCCTGCTTCCGACGTCCCCGGCGAGGTGCTGGCCCGGCGGCAGCCGTTCCCGTTGCGGCCTGAACCGTTCGCCCGCCAGCAGCTCACTGAAGACCTGCTGACGGACCGCACCCCGGAGGCCGCTCGCATCGTCCGGGAGCGCTTCCGCAAGCTCCGCAGCGGCCCGCAATTCACGCCGCCCAGCCTGGAGGGGACCATCGTCTTCCCTGGCCTCGACGGCGGCGCCGAATGGGGCGGCCAGGCTTTCGACCCGGAGACCGGCATCTACTACGTGAACTCGAACGAGATGGCCTGGATCCTGCGCTTGGTGCCACGCGCCGGGAAGGCAAACAGCGCCGGCCGACTGTACAACCGCGAGTGCGCCATGTGCCACAAAGACGATCTTTCCGGCAGCCCGCCCGAATTCCCTTCCCTGCTCGAGGCGCGCCGCCGTCTCACCCCGGCCCAGATCCGCGAGGTGATCGTTTCCGGCCGCGGCCGCATGCCCGGCTACAGCCACCTGGACCCGGCCGTAGTGGATGCCATCGTCGAATACGTCGCCACCGGCAAGAACATAGCAACCCAACCTGCCCAGCAAGCCGCCTCGCCCCTGGACCTCCCCTACACCCACGACGGCTACAACCGTTTCCTCGATCCCGACGGCTATCCCGCCGTCAAGCCGCCATGGGGCACCCTGAACGCGATCAATCTGAACACCGGTGAGTACGTGTGGCGAATTCCCTTGGGAGAGTATCCAGAACTGGCGGCCCAGGGCCTGCGCAACACCGGCAGCGAGAACTACGGCGGCCCGGTGGTCACCGCCGGCGGCCTGCTCTTCATTGGCGCCACCAACTTCGACAACAAGTTCCGCGCCTTCGATAAGCTCACCGGGGAGCTTCTATGGGAAACCACGCTTCCGGCGGCGGGCAATGCGACGCCGACAGTCTACGAGGCCGGCGGGCGGCAGTTCATCGTGATCGCCGCGGGCGGCGGCAAGTCCGGGGCGCCTTCGGGCGGCAAATACGTGGCTTTCGCGCTGCCCCGGCCGTAGCGCGGCCCTCAGGTTGCCGCAATGGGGCGGGCCCGTCTAATGTGGTTACTTTATGAGCGAGTCCAACCAGCCACTCGTCGCCGTCTTGATGGGGAGCAAGTCCGACTGGGAGACGATGCAACACTGCCGCGACACCCTGGCGCGTTTCGGCGTCGCCTGCGAATGCCGGGTGCTCTCGGCCCACCGCACGCCCGCCGAGACCGCGGAGTTCGTGCGCTCCGCCGAGGAACGGGGCATCCAGGTGATCATTGCCGCCGCCGGCATGGCCGCGCATCTGGCCGGAGCGGTGGCCGCCCACACCACGCTCCCGGTGCTGGGAGTGCCGTTGCCCGGGGGCGTGGCGGACGGCCTGGACGCTCTGCTTTCTACCGTCCAGATGCCTCGCGGGATTCCCGTCGGAACCCTGGCCGTCGGCAAGCACGGCGCCATCAACGCCGCCATCCTCGCCGTTCAGATCCTGGCCAACAGCCGGCCCGAGCTGCGGGAGAAACTCAAAGCCGACCGCCGCGAACAGGCGGAAAAAATCCTTTCCGAACAGCTGGGTTAGGGGAGGCGAACAGCGTGGGAGGCCGGCGCCCGCCGCGCGGTCTCAGGACCGCCCGGGGCTGTCCTCGCGATACAGCACGTCGTCGGCCCGAGCCGCCAGATCCGTATCGTCGAGCTCAGCGAGGCCATCCAACCATGCCAGCGGGTCGGAAGTTTCCTCGTTCCGAAGAGCGTCCAACCGTTCCTCCAGCGTCCGGCGGATGAACCGCGCCAACGAAACACCCTCACGGCGCGCAGCCGCCTTCAACTCCGCCGCAAGATCTTCGGGGAGAGTGAGATTGTATCGGACGCTCACGGGCTGGCCACTCTCCCGATATTTTGATCGGATTGCACCCACCGCCGCGAGGTGCGAAGCTGGCTGGTGATGGAAGAAGCGCGCCGCTGGCTCAAGGAAGCTTCGCGCATCGCCGTGCTCACCGGGGCCGGCATTTCGGCCGAATCCGGCGTCCCAACCTTCCGCGGAGCCGGCGGGCTCTGGCGGCGGTACCGCCCCGAGGAGCTCGCCACCCCGGAGGCCTTCGCCCGCGATCCCAAGACGGTTTGGGAGTGGTACGTCTGGCGCCGGAAGCTGATCCGCAAGGCGGAGCCCAATCCGGGGCACCAGGCTCTCGTAGAACTGGAGAGTCGTACCCCTCATTTCACCCTGGTGACGCAGAACGTGGACGGCCTGCACGATCGCGCCGGCAGCCGCAATATCTGCAAGCTCCACGGGGATCTTTGGGTCGTCCGCTGCACGGCGTGCGGCCGCGAGGGACTGGACGAGCGCACCGACTTTCCCGAGCTGCCGCCCCGCTGTGAGTGCGGCGGCTTGTTGCGCCCCGCTGTCGTCTGGTTCGGCGAACCGCTGCCGCCCGATGCCTGGCGGACCGCCGAGGAAGCCATGTCGGGCGCGGAGGTGGCCCTCGTCGTCGGCACCTCAGCGGTCGTCTATCCGGCCGCCGGCTTGATACCGCTCGCCGAGCAAGCCGGAGCCAAGGTGATCGAGGTGAACCTGGAAGCGACACCGTACTCCGGCGTGGTGGATAAGAGCTTCCGCGGCAAGGCCGGCGAAATCCTCCCATTGCTGGTTTACCCGGAATAGGTCCCGCCCCACCGCTGGACGGGCGGAGTTGTCTGCCGCGCCGGCCGAGGCGAAACTGTTAAGTATGCGGCTCGCGGCGTCCGCGGCGCTTCTCCTGACGGCGGCCTCGCTGCAGGGTGCTCACGATCTCGGCTTGATCTTGCGGCGCGTCTCGGAAGAGGCCGAGGTTTTTCGCGTCATGGCTCCCCGGGTCGTTGCCCGCGAGACGCTGCGGCAGAAGGCCCGCAAGAAGCGGAGCCGCTTCCGCATCCGTGTCGGCGAAGCGGCTTTGAAGCCGCCGCCCCCGAAGTTCCAGACGCGGGTGATTGTCTCCGAGTACGGCTTTTCCACATTGAAGGAAGCCCCGGAAGCGCTGCTTGAGGTTCGGCAGGTGATTTCGGTGGACGGCCGGAAAATCACCAGCCGCCGCAAGGCGCGCGACACTCTCACCCTCGGCCTGCTCAACCAGGACGATCGCGCCAAGAAGCGCATGCTGAGACAGTTCGAGAAGCTTGGGCTGCGAGGCGCGGCTACCGACTTCGGACAGCTCATCCTCTTGTTCCGGCGAACCAATCTGGGCCGTTACCGGTTCCGGATCGAGCGCCGCGAACGGCTCCGTCAAAACACAGCGCTCGTGCTCCATTACGAGCAGAAGGAGGGCCCGGAGGCGTTCACGATCTTCGAGGGTCGCCAGGCGGTGCACGCCAGGCTACAAGGGGAGCTGTGGGTGCGAGAAACGGACTACGTCCCCTTGCGCATCACCGTGCGTACGGAGCAACCCAGCGAGAAATACACGATTGTCCACGAGGGGCGAGTGGACTACGCCACGTCGAGATTCGGGGTGCTGCTGCCCGCCCAGGTCGCCTACCGGAAGTCCGCCGACGGCGAACTCCTTGTCGAAAACACGGCCTCCTATGAGGAATTCCATATGTTCACCGTGGAGAGCGCCATTGAGTTCCCAGCCAGCGAAGCTGCCGCCCCTCCGCCAACAGCGCCGCCACCGCCATGAGGAAACGCCGCTTTCTCTACCTGCACGGCTTCGCCTCGTCGCCTGCCTCGAAGAAAGCGGCTGAGTTGTCCCGCCGCTTCGCCCGCCGGGGGATTCATTTGGAAGCGCCGGATCTAACGGACGGCGATTTCCGGACGATGACAATCTCTAGGCAGCTCGAAGTCGTCCGCCGGACGCTCCTCGGTGATCCGGCGGTTTTGATCGGCTCCAGCCTCGGAGGCTACGTCGCGGCGCTTTACGCGGCGCGCCATCCGGAAATCGAGCGGCTCGTCCTGCTAGCCCCGGCCTTCGGGGTGGCGCGGCGTTGGGAGAAGTGGTTGGGGCCGGAGGGCCTGCGCCGGTGGCGGGAAACGGGAGAATACCGCTTCTTCCACTATGCCACCGGGCGCGAGGAGGCGCTGGCCTATGACTTTTTCGAAGATGCCCGGCGATGGGAGGACTTTCCAGCCGTCCGGCAGCCCGTGCTCGTCTGCCACGGAACCGGAGACGAGGTGGTCCCCGTGGAAGTGGCGCGCGAGTTTGCGCGGCGCACTCCCCGCGCGAGGCTTCGCCTTCTCGACTCCGGGCACGATCTGCTGGATGCAGTGGCGCCGATCTGGGCGGCGATCGAGGACTTCCTGGGCCTTCGACGGAGCCCGGCGGCGTTCCGATCCCGCGAGGAATCACCTCGCACCTCCCAGCCCGCAGGCCCTGGAGCAGATGAGGTTTCAAAATAGTGAAACGCCGCCGCTACGGCGGCTCATAGCCGCAACCGGCTTTGGATTGAACCAGCTACAATTGCTGGTAGACTGGTAGGTGAAGTAGTATTGATTCATGCAACCCTCGGGATGCAGCTAGCGTCCTAAATAGGGAGAATGGCTGTCTCGAGCGAGGGCCGGCCACTGGGCAGAGAAACCATGTCCAAACACACGCACAACCTCGATCACCAGCGAAACACTGGGACGATGGGCGAGGACCGGCACCTGCAGAACCTGCTCCCGTTCGACCACCAGAAGCCTTGGGTCATTTCATTCTTCGAGAGCATCCGCGACTATTTCTTCCCCAAGCCGGAGCCTCCGCTACGCGTCACTTCCCGTCCGCTCGCTCCCAAGGAAGTGCGTGCCGGCATCTTTGTCTTTTCGGGCGTACTAACTGGCGAACCCCAGCGTTCCGGGGTTCCTTCGTATTTCAAGCCCGGAGTGGTCGTCGATAGCGATCACCTGGACCGGCTGGCCCATACCGGCGAAGAGATTCCTTGGCACGAGGAGTTCATCAACAACGTCCGGGACGTTTTCTTCCCGAAGAAACAACCGCCCCTGAAGGTCACCTCGAAACCCGTTCAGGTCAAGAGTGTCTGGGGCTTCTCGGGCGGCCAGGGTCGGCGCGCAGCACTAATCTCCGCTGGCGTGCACATCGGCGTAGTCGCGTTGATGTTCATCGCCGGGGCGCACGTCATGGAACAGCAGCAGGTCAAGGAGACCGTCTCGCTGGTCACCTCCGACATCGACATCGCCCCGTACGTGCCCAAGTTGCCGCCAAAGAAACAGCAAATGGGCGGCGGCGGGGGTGGCGGGGACCGCTCCCCGACGCCGGCGAGCAAGGGCAAGCTGCCTCCGGTGGCTACCAAGCAGTTCACTCCGCCGGCCGCCGTCGTGCACAACCCGGCCCCGAAGCTGGTCATGGCCCCGAGCATCGTCGTTCCCCCCGAAGTTCCGCTGCCGGACGTGGACATAATGGCCTGGGGCGACCCGCTCGGGGTTGAGGGTCCACCCTCGAACGGTCCTGGCTCCGGCGGCGGTATCGGCTCGGGTTCCGGCGGCGGCGTGGGGCCCGGTAAGGGCCGCGGCTACGGCCCCGGCGAGGGTGGAGGCGTCGGCGGAGGCGTCTACCGGATCGGCGGCGGGGTAACCGCTCCCACTCTCATTTATAAGGTCGAGCCCGAGTATTCCGAGGAAGCCCGGAAGGCCAAGTATCAAGGTACCGTGGTCCTCTACATCGTCGTGGACGAGAAAGGAAGGCCGCGGGATCTGAAAGTCGTCCGCGCCCTGGGCCTCGGGCTGGATGAGAAGGCCATCGAGGCCGTGAAACAGTGGCGATTCCGGCCCGGTTACTTGAACGGAAAACCCGTAAAGGTGGCGGCCACGATCGAAGTCAACTTCCGGCTGCTCTAGCAGCACCCGGACTCTCCGAGTTCTCACGCTCCATTCGGACGGCCGGAGGCGGAGTACCCCTCTTTGCGCCCCGCGCCACCGGTCACTCAGGTTTCTGGGGGCTGATTGACCGGAGATACTCCCACGTGTAGATGCCGGTGTCGTGGCCGTCGTTCCAGCGGATCTGCAAGGCGTAGTTGCCTACCGGCTGGACCCCTTCGATTTTGAGCGCGGCCCGGTAGAGCTTCAGGGGATTCTCCTTCTCCGGCGTCCCGCCGCCATGGCCGCCGGTGCAGGTCGCGCAAGGACAACGGTCCCGCAGATACTGCAGGCCGTATTCGCTGCGAAGACCGTCCCGCCATTCGATCGTCAGACCGCGGGATCGGGAAACTTTGATGTTCGCTGGATCGGCGCCCGCCACTCTGCACGTCCTCCTCGTCACTGAATCCGCTCGACGTCCCGCACGCCAGAAACGCGCCGCATGGCGCCTGCCACCCGTTGAAACTGCTTCTTGTCCCGTACTTCGATCGTCATCTCGATGATCGCGGTCTCGCCGTCCCGGCCGCCGTCGGACCGCGCCTCCAGCGTCCGGATATTCGTTCCCTCATCGGAAAGGATGCTGGTCAGGCTGTTTAAGATCCCCGGCCGGTCGTCTGTATAAACGATCAGCTTTACGGCGAATGACTCCGCTGTCGCCTTCGCCCACTCCACTTCGATCCGCCGCTCGGCATCGTACATGAGGCTTTGCACATTCGGGCACGTGACAGCGTGGACAGCCACTCCTTTGCCGCGAGTAATGTAGCCGACGATCTCCTCTCCCGGAATTGGATTGCAGCACTTCGGCCGGTGGATCATCAGATCGCTGAACCCCTTGACGGTGATCACCAGGGATTGCTGTTCCGCTTCCCGCCGGCGCTCCCGGACCTCCGCCGGAGCCGGTGAAGCAGCCGGGGCCTCGGCGGGAGCCAACTTGCTGAGCACCTGCCGCGGTGAAAACCGGCCGTAACCTAGCGCTGCGTACAAGTCTTCGATCTTGCTGCATCCGTACTCGCCCGCCACCCTCTCCAGGTCGGCGTCGTCCACGCGCCCCAGCGATACACCCAGCCGGCGCGCTTCGCGATCGAGGATCTTCCGGCCGATTTCGATCGCCTTCGTGCGCTCGTCGGCGTTGATGACGTGCTTGATCTTGTTGCGCGCCCGGGAAGTCTTGACGATGGCCAGCCAGTCTTTGCTCGGCTTGTGGCCCGCTTGCGTCAGAATCTCGACGACGTCGCCGTTCTTCAGGTGATACCGAAGCGGCACGATCCGCCCGTTCACCTTCGCGCCGACGCACGTGTGGCCCACCTCGGTGTGGATTGCGTAGGCGAAGTCGATGGGCGTCGCCCCCCGCGGAAGCGCGATCACCTTGCCCCGGGGAGTGAACGTGTAGACCTCTTCGGGGTAGAGATCCACCTTCAAGGTGTTCATGAAATCGGTGGCGTCGCGCATGTCGCGCTGCCACTCGACCAACTGCCGCAGCCAAGCGATCTGCTGCTCGTCCGGGGCCTTGCCCCTCCGGCCCTCTTTGTATTTCCAGTGCGCGGCGATGCCTTCTTCCGCAATCCGGTGCATTTCCTCGGTCCGGATCTGGACCTCGAAGGCCACGCCGCCCGGGCCGATCACCGAGGTGTGCAAGGACTGGTAGAGATTCGGCCGGGGGATCGCGATGAAGTCTTTGATGCGCCCCGGAATCGGGTGCCATTCATTGTGGATCACCCCCAACGCCGCATAGCAGTTCTTCACCGAATCGGTGATGATCCGCAGGGCCAGCAGGTCGTAAACCTGATCGATGGTGATCTTCTGCCGCTTGAGTTTCTGGTAAACCGAGTAGGCCCGTTTGATCCGCCCCTCGATCCGCGCCGGAATCCCCTCTCTAGCGAGCTTTCGTTCCAGCTTCTCCTGAAGGGCCCGCAACATCGATTCGCTGGCCTTCCGCCTCTTCTCGATCGCCTCGGTGATTTCCGCGTAGGCGTCCGGCTCCAGGTAGCTGAAGGCCAGGTCCTCCAGCTCGCCCCGGATCACTGCCATGCCGAGGCGGTTCGCAAGCGGCGCGTAGATCTCCAGCGTCTCGTGAGCAATCCGCTCCTGGCTTTCCGGCGGCAGCGACGAGAGAGTCCGCATGTTGTGAAGCCGGTCGGCGAGCTTGACGAGAATCACGCGGATGTCGCTGACCATCGCCAGCAACATCTTCCGCATCGTCTCCGCTTGCCGCTGTTCCCGGGAACGGAACTCCAACTTTGAAAGTTTCGTGACGCCGTCCACGCAGCGGGCCACGTCTTCGCCGAACTCCCGTTTCAGGTCCTCCACGGTCACGTCGGTGTCCTCGACGACGTCGTGCAACAGGCCCGTCTGCAGACAGATCATGTCCATGCGCCGTTCGGCGAGGATGCGTGTGACCTCCAGCGGATGGATCAGGTAGGGTTCCCCGGACAGGCGCGTCTGGCCCTCGTGGAGCCGCGCGGCGAACTCGTAGGCCCGCCGAAGCTCGGTAATGTCGTCCCGGGGACGAAGCTCGCGAACCAGCTTCTCCAGCTCCCGGTACCGCTCTTCGACGCTCTTCGGCTCTGACCCGCTCCGCGGGCTATAGGGAACAGCCGCTGGCGCCGAATCAGGAGCCATTTCAAGAGCCTCTAACTACAAGCGTAACGCCATTCCAGAAAAGAAAAACCGCCGTACCCGCCGGCGAGGGCGGCGGGGCTGGCGGTTCCCGACAGGCGCCGCCCCGGGGAGCGGCGCCAGCCCAGTCATTCGGTGATGCCGATCGCCTCGACGGACTGGGTGCGGGCTGCCTTGATCTTCTTCGTCTCCAAGGTCTTGTCCACCCAGTTGTCAGCGATCTCGATCTCTTTCTCGTACTCTTCCTTCGTGTCCATCAAGTCGGCGCGCTCGCGGTGAAGCAGGTTCAGGTACGCCATCGCGTCGTCGTACTCGGGATCGATCTCGAGCGCCTTCTCCAGGTTCTGGATGCCCTCGTCGATGATCGGCAGGAATTTCTCCTTGAGCTCTTCGCGGATCTTCTTGTCTTTGAGCGGCCCCGGATCCTCAGGCTTCATCCCCAGGTCCGCGCGGGCTTTCATCCTCTCCTGGAAGCTCCGCGTCCACGCGATCACCCCAAGCGTGTAGTACGCCTCCTTGTTGTTCGGGTCGGCCGAGATCAATTTGCGGTACCACTTTTCGGCCTCGTCGAACTTCTTCTGGTGGAAGTACAGCGACGCGATCGACGCGATGGCTACCGAGTTGTTCGGCTCCACGTCGAGCACCTTCTGGAACTCGTCCATGGCGGTCTGCGCCATCTTGAGGTTTTCCGGTGACTCCGCTCCCGGGATGTACTGGCTCATGTAAGCGGTGGCCAGATACAGCCGGGCGGTCGTGAAGGTCGGGTCAAGCTCAAGGGACTTCTTGAAGTATTCCACCGCCTCGGGGTATTGGGCGTTCTTGAAGGCTTGGACTCCCTTGTTCAGGTTGTCCCGCGCCCTGAGCTTCGTACACCCCGTAAGTCCGGCCAAAGAGACAGCAGCCGCCAGTGTTACAACCGTCAACCAAACATTCCGCTTCATGGATTACTCCCTGCGAGATTCCGACGCCGCGTATAAGAGAGCCGGTAAGCCGAGCCTACTGACCTGACTCCACCGCCGGCGTCATCAATCCGACCTTGTCGATTCCGGCGCCCTTGGCGATGTCGATCACCCGGGCCACTTGCTGGAACTCCAGCTCCGGATCCCCCTTGACGAAGACCACGCGCTCGGCCCGCGTTTTGAAGATCTCCTCCAAACGCGGTCCCAAAGTCTCCATCGTCGTGGGCTCTTGGTTGATCTGCATCGAACCGTCGCGGTTGATCACCACCACAACGGTGCGCAGATCCGCCTTGCTGCGTTCCTGCCCCGGGGGAGCCGGCTGCGGAATCAACGCTTCCAGACCTTTCGGGGTCAACGGCGTGATGACCATAAAGATAATGATCAGTACCAGGAGAACGTCGATGAACGGAACAACGTTCGGCTCGGAAAGTTCTCCACCGCCGGTGTCGACTGAGATACCCATGTTACATTTCTCCTAAGAAATCTTTTGCTCCCCGCACAACCGGACCGCCGGACTCAGCCCGTCGGCGAGCTGGCGGCTGAGCCTTTCTCGCGAATCTTTTCCGTGAGCAGACCCAGATTGTCCACACCTGCAGCTCGCAGGTTGTCAACGACCTCGACCACACGCTCGTAACGCGCTCTGGCGTCCGCCTTCAGGTACACGGTCTTGTCGAGCTGCGTGGCCAGCATGTCCTTGACCTTCTGCGGCAACTGGTCGGGCGGCATGGGCGTCGTGCCGAGGAAGACCTTGCCATCGCGGGTAACCGCGATGAGCACCGCGTCCTCCTTGTCGGCCTCGTTCATCGCGATCGGGTTATGCGTCATCACGAGGTCCACGCTCACGCCTTTCGACAACATGGGCGTGATGACCATGAAGATGATCAGCAGAACCAGCATCACGTCCGCCAACGGAATGACGTTCGGCGCCGCCTGTACGCTGGGGGCTTTTTGTTTCGGCATCGAATTACCTCCTCTTGGCCCGCGTTCGCCGACTCCGGCGGGGGTGGCGCCCCCGCCGGCTCCGGTTCAACTCGCGGACGATACCAAAGGCCGTGGGACTCCGACCGACCCGCGCTTACTTAGCCGCGGCGGCCCGCTGGGACCGCTTCAGGAAGTAGTCGATCAGCTCGGAGCTGGAGTTGCCCATCTCCACGTCGAAGCCTTCCAGCTTCGTCGTGAAGTAGTTGTACGCCCACACGGCCGGCACAGCGACGAACAGACCGATAGCGGTCGCCACCAGCGCCTCGGAAATGCCGCCGGCGACAGCGCCCAGACCGGTCGATTTCTCGGTCGAAATGCCTTTGAACGCGTTGATGATGCCGACCACGGTACCGAACAGTCCGACGAACGGCGCTGAAGCCGCGATCGTCGCCAAGGCCGAAACGCCGCGCTTCAGCTCGGCGTGGGTGATGGCCTCAGCGCGCTCGAGAGCCCGGCGGGAAGCCTCGATCTCCTCGCCGGGAATCTCAGCTCCCGACTCGTGCGCCTTGAACTCTTGCAAGCCAGCCACCACGACCTTGGCCAGATGGCTCTTCTTGTAACGATCCGCAATCTTGATCGCCTCGTCGAGCTTGCCCTCGCGCAACGCGCCGGCCACGGCCGGAGCAAACTGCCGCGACTGCTTGCGCGCCGCCGAGTAGGCCAGCGCCCGGTCGATCATGATGCCGATCGAGTACGCGGACATTAGGAACAGCAAGATCACCACGATCTTGGCTGGAACACCCATCTGAGCCCACATCGAACGGACGTCGAATCCGACGGTACCCGCTGCGAGCATGAAGGCCCAAGCATTCAGTTGTAGAAGCATCTGTCTTTCTCCTGCGAGTTGAATTTAATCTTTTCAGTTATCAAGAACTCTTGATCATTCCACCTGCTGAGCGGCCATCTGCCGATCAGCCGCTCAGCGTGAAGTTCACGTCGATGATCGTCACCACTTCCACCGGTTCGCCGTTCAACAGCGTGGGCTTGTAGACCCACTGCTTCACGGCCGCCGTGGCCGCCGGCACCAGCAGCGGATGCCCGCTCACCAACGTCAGGTTCTGGATCCTACCGTCCTTGCCGATGATCGCGTTGAAGCGAACCGTTCCTTGGATGCGAGCCTGGCGCGCCAGCGGCGGATAGACCGGCTTCACCTGCTTGATCAAACGCGCTGCCTGGACGTTGCCGCCCACCCGAATCCGCTTCGGCCTCGGTTTCGGCTTCGGCTTCACCTTCGGCGGCGGAGGCGGCGGAGCCGCGGTCGGCACCGACCCGATGATGCCGCCGATCACGCCGCCCGGCGTTCCTCCGGGAACTCCGCCCGGTACGCCGCCCACGACGCCCACCGCTCCCGACATCGGAGGCGGAAGCTCATCCTCCTCGATGATCGCGACCTCCTTCGGAATCTCCTTCGGCGCAAGCAGCTTGCCGGCGTCGAACTGGCGCGGAATCACTTTCACAACTTTCACCGGCTGCGCGGCCGGAGGCGGAGGCGGTGGAGGGGGCGGTGGAGGGGCCACCAGAAAACTCGTTAACTGTGTCGTTGGCAAGGTCTCGAAGTAGATCATCGGAAGAATGATCATCACGATGATCATCAGGATCTGGAGGGCGAAGGACAACAACACTGTCCACGCTTTGTTGGTCTTGCCCTGTTCCACCAGGCTCTGTTCGAACATAATCGTTTACCCTTTCCAATCCTTACCCCCGGATCACGGTGCCGCCGGTGGGCCCAGCTTTCCTCCCGGCCGAACCTTCGGCTCCGGTCTCCGGTGTCTTGCTGCTACAAAACCATATACCCTGAAACGGCTTCAGCGGACCACCTTCGCGGAACTCTTCCTCGCCGGTTTTCCCGCCGGGGCGGCCGTCACGAGCCGCGCCCGCTTCCGGCGCTCCAACACGCCCTGCAAGGATATCAAAATCGGACTGGCGATGAAAATCGACGAGTACGTTCCCACCAGGATTCCCACCACGAGAGCGAAAGCGAAGTTGTTCAGCACCTGACCGCCGAACAGGAACAACGCCAGCACCGTCATGAAGGTCAATCCCGACGTTAGTACCGTCCGGTTCAACGTCTGGTTGATGCTCAAGTTCACCAAGTCGGCGAACGAGCCCCGCCGCACCAGCTTCAGGTTCTCCCGCACGCGGTCGAACACGACGATCGTATCGTTCATCGAGTAACCGACCAGCGTCAAGAGAGCGGCGACCACGGTCAGCGAAATCTCCCGGTCCGTGATCGAAAACAGCCCGACCGTGATGAACACGTCGTGAAACACCGCGATCACCGCGGCCACTCCGTAAGTCCACTCGAACCGGAACGCGATGTAGACCAGCATGCCGCCGAGGGCCAGCAGCGTAGCCATCAGGGCCTGCTCCCGCAATTCCTGGCCGATCTTCGGCCCCACGATCTCCACGCTCCGCACCGTGAACGGCGCCAAGTGGAAGCTCTCCTTGATCACCGACAAGATCTCGGGTGTCACACCCTCCACCTGGCTGAGCTCGTCGAAGCTCGTGAGCAGCCCCGAATGCGGCGGCGAATCGCGGAACTCCCTGATTCGCTCCGCCAGCTCCTGCAGCGCCGAATCGTCCAGGGGCACGTTCTTTTCCCGCAGCGTCTGGGCGATGACGTCGGCTCCGGCGTTGTTCAAGTCCACTTTGCCGGCTTCGGCCCCGCCAAACTTCGCTTCCAAAGTCTGGATGATGACCTCCCGCGCCTCGGCCAACTCTTCTTCGCTACGCATCTCGGTGGAAACCATGATCTCGTTGGAACCGACGAATTCCTGGACCATGATTTCGCCCTCGATGCGCTCCGATAAAGCCGACCGGATCTCGTCGATGCGCGGCATCTCCGCGAACTTCAGCGAGATCACCACCCCGCCTTTGAAATCGATTCCGTAGCGGGGACCGCCTTTGACTACCAGACTCGCCACACTGGCCGCTATCAGCACCAGCGAGCCGATGATGAAGGGCCATTTCTTGCCCAGAAAGTCAAATTTAGGATCTTTGAAAATCTGCATGCAACGTGCTGCGCCGGTGCCCGTTTAGATCAGACACCAGCGGCTCCCGAAATGTTCCCAACCCTGTTTCATTGAAACTATCACAGCCGCGTCTAGATGCTCAATCTCGCCATTCTCGGATTCCGCGCCAGGTTGAATTCGAAGATGCTCTTGGAAACGAAGACCGCCGTGAACAGGTTTGCCGTGAGGCCGATGGTCAGCGTGATGGCAAACCCTTTCACCGGCCCGGTCCCGAAAATGAACAGGAAGGCGCAAGCCACCATCGTCGTGATGTTGGTGTCGAGAATAGTGAGAAAGGCCTTGCCAAAACCCGTGTCGATCGCCGCCGGTATTGCCTTGCCGGCCGCCAGCTCCTCCTTTATCCTCTCGAAAATCAACACGTTGGAGTCCACTGCCATGCCGATGGTCAAGATGATGCCAGCGATGCCCGGCAGGGTGAGAACGGCGTCGAAGTAGCTCAGGACCGCCAACAGGATCAACGCGTTCAGGATCAGCGCCAGCGTCGCGTTGATGCCCGCCATCCGGTAGTAGAGCAACATCAGCACCACCACCGCAATCAAACCCGCGATGCCCGCCAAGAAGCCCTGCCGGATGGAATCGGCTCCCAGCGATGGCCCAACCGTCCGCTCCTCGAGGTAAACGATGCCCGCCGGCAACGAACCAGCCTTCAACACGATAGCCAGATCGGCGGCTTCCTGCTCATTGGCCGCTCCCGTGATGCGCCCGCGGTCGTCGATCCGGCCTTGGATCACCGGAGCGCTCCGGACCTGCCCGTCGAGGACGATCGCCAAGCGGTTGCCGATGTTGGCCTCCGTGAACCGTCCGAACCGCCGCGCCGCCTCTTGGGAAAGCGTAAAGTCGGTCTCCCACTTGCCGAACTCGTCCCGCCCCGGCCGGGCGTTGCGGACGTCGCGGCCCGTCACGATCGCGCTTCGGTTCAGCAACCACCAGGTCTCGGTCTGCCCACCGGCCTGCGGGGCCTGGCGCACCAGCCGCGTGTTCAGCGGCAGCACGCCGCCGTACTTCGCAAGCGCCTGCTGCCGGCTCGCGAACGGCCCGTCGCGAACCTCCACCAGCTCCAACATCGCCGCCGTCTGGAGGATCGCCTTCACTCGCGCCGGGTCGTCCACGCCCGGCATCTGCACGAGAATCTCCGCTTCCGCGTCAGCCCGCCCGCGCTGTTGAACCGTCGCCTCGGACAACCCCAACCCGTTGATGCGGTTCTGGATCGTCTGGATCGCCCGCTCCATCGTGTCCCGCTTCAACGCCAGCGCCTCCGTCGGGCGGATCGTCAGCTTGTAATCCGTCGAGCTTACCGGCGTCAACACCCAGTTCGGCACCAGCTCCGCCACCAGGTTCCGGAACGCCGCCGTCGAGTCGAGCGGTACGCCGCGGATGTTGATCTGGATCTTGTCGGCCTCCTCGAGCGTCTGCGGATCGTTCCGGTCGATCGAGTCGTAAGTGATGCCGCGCTTGGACATCTCTTCCTTGAGCCGCTCGATGACCAGATCCGCCTCCGCCTTGAAGGCGTCCTGCAACTGCACCTGAAGAACGAGGTGGCTGCCGCCCCGCAAATCGAGTCCCAGCTTCACGCTCTGTCGGAAATTCTGCTTGAGTTCGTCCAAAGAGCGCGGCAGCCCGAAAAGGGCATAAAGGCAGGCCACCGTCACAAAAAGAATTGTCAGTGCCTTGTACTTGAGATTGCGGGTCATGTCACTTCTCGTTCAAGCGCGCACTATTTTCCCGTCTCGCCGCCCAGCTTGCTGGCGACCGAGTTGCGCGCCACCTCCAGCTTCACGTTGTCCGGCTTCACGCGAATCACGAGCCGGTCATCGGTGAGCTTGACAATCGTGCCGATCACGCCGCCCGTCGTCAACACCTGATCGCCGTTTTGCAACTCGCGCAGCATCTTCTGCTGCTGCTTCTTCTGGCGCTGCATGGGCAGGAAGAGCAGGAAGTAGAAGATGGCGAAAATCAGGATGATCGGCAGGAAGCCCAGGATCGGATTCGAGGATCCGGGCGTTTGCTGCAAGAGCAGAATTAGGCTCAGTATCACGATTTCACCTACGCGATTCCCCGCCGGGCCGGGGCGCGTCGCCGTCGTGCGCGGGGCCGCATTCGCGCGGGCCGCTCAGCACCGCACGTTCCGCCTCAGCTTTGGATACCGGAAGAAGGCCTGAGAGCTTATGGTTCTTCCGCCGACAGGGATTGTACTGCGTTCAGGTACTCCGGGAAGTTCCCTAGCAGTATAGCCTGCCTGATCCCGCGCATGATGTCAAGGTACCTGTAGACATTATGGAGGGTGGCGAGGGTGGAGTACAACATCTCTCGGGCCTGGAACAGGTGGCGGAGATATGCCCTCGAGTATCGCCGGCAGGTGCTGCAGCCGCAGTTCTCATCCACCGGCCGGGGATCTTCGCGGTAGCGCGCCTGCTTGATCACGAGCTTTCCCCGAGATGTGAAAAGGTATCCGTTGCGGGCGTTGCGCGTGGGCAGCACGCAATCCATCATGTCCACGCCCCGGGCCACGTAAGCCGGCAGTTCTTCCGGAGTTCCGACGCCCATCACGTATCGAGGACGCTCCGCCGGCAACAGCGGCGCGGTGCGCTCGGTCATTTCCAAGCTCAATTCCCGCGGCTCGCCGACGCTCACGCCCCCGATCGCATACGCTTCCGCGTCCAGTTCCAACAGCTCCTCGGCGCACCTCGTCCGCAGCTCCGGATAGGTGGAACCTTGAACGATGGGTACCAGGGCCTGGCGGATCCCCTCGTCCTCTCTTCGCCGACGGTAATGACGAAACGCTTCCCGCGCCCAGCGCACCGTCCGGTCCACCGCCGCCCGGGCGTCCTCCCAGCTCACTGGATACGCCGGACACTCGTCGAGAACCATCATGATGTCGCTGCCGAGATCGATTTGCGCGTCCACGGTGGACTCGGGAGTGAATTCATGCAGGTCGCCGTCCAGGTGTGACCGAAAGAGGACCCCTCGTTCCGTCACTTTCCGCAACCCGCTCAGGCTGAACACCTGAAATCCCCCCGAATCGGTCAGAATGGCCCTCGGCCAATTCATGAACCGGTGCAGCCCGCCGAGTTTTCGAATCACCCCGGCGCCCGGCCGCAGATACAAATGGTAGGTGTTGGCCAGGAGGATCTGCACGTTCAGCTCGCCCGCGAGTTCTTCGCTCCGCAGGCCCTTCACCGTCGCCTGGGTACCCACCGGCATGAAGACCGGGGTCTCCACCACGCCGTGGGGCGTGTGGAGCAGGCCGGCCCGCGCGCCGGTGACCGGACAGACGGCCTGGATTTCGAACCTGAGAATAGTGGGTTGAGCGGGCACCATTTCATTGTAAAATCGGGGCCATGATCCCAACGCCTCCCCGGTGGCCCCTCGCCGTGATCCTCCTGATGTTGGCCGCCGGCGCGCCGCCTTCCCTCGCGGCGCCCCACCCCGGCGCCGGCGACACGGACGCCCCTTTCCGCTCCGCTTCGCGCCCCCGGGCCCTGGCGCTCATCGGCGACCGGTACCATTCGCCGGTCTACCAGCGCGACGGCTTGATCCGCGCCTTAGTGCGCGAGAACATCCCGGTCACCTTCATCACCGAAGTCGCGGAACTCAACGCCGTGTCTTTGGCCCGCCATCAACTGCTGATCATTTTCCGCGACGGAATGAACTGGCCCCACGGCTACGAAAAAGGGAAAGAAGTCATCTGGATGACCGACGCCCAACAACAGGCCATCTGGGACTTCGTTCACAACGGTGGCGGCTTCCTCGCTCTGCACAATGCACAAGGCATCTATCCGCCGGGAGGCCTCTATTACAAACTTTTCGGAGGAGATTACGGCGGCCACCCCAAACCCTACCGCTTCACGGTTCGCGTCGAGAACCACCAGCATCCGGTCACCGCCGGTGTCGAGGATTTCCAGATCTTCGACGAGCACCACCTCGTCAAGTACTACCTCGACCGGGAGCACCTCCTGCTCCGCACCATCGCCGAAGACAACCGGGCGGCCGCCGGGGGCTGGTGGCGGGAGCTGGGCAAAGGCCGGTTCGTGTACCTTTCTCCGGGCCACACCGTCGAGGCGCTGAACCACCCCATGATGCAGCGCTTGATCCGAAACGCGGTGCGGTGGCTGCTGCGGCTGGATGAAAACTAGCCCCTTGGCCGCTTTCGGGCGAGGGCGGGTCCCTTCGGGGACGTCGGAGCTAAGGCTCCCCAGTGCGAAAACTAAGGGATGGACCTGCAGTTTGGCGCAATTTGTGTCGATAGAAAGACAGATGTGAGCACCGGAGGAGCCCTCCAATGAAATGCCTGCACTGTGGCAAGCCGCTTTCCATTCTCCGCCGCCTTCAGAACCAGCGGTTCTGCTCCAAGGAACACCACCAGGCCTATGTGGCCAACCACCATGAGCGCGCCTTCGGAGAACTACTGAAGCGAACCCACCAGGAGCGCAGCCCGCAAGACCAGTCCCAAACGAATGAAGAAGCTGACACGCCGGAACTCGCCGCCACCTCTCTGGCTGCAGCCGCGGAGGCCGTGGGCGGACCGGCGGCGGCTCCCGTTTCCGAAAACCGTCCCGAGCCGGTGCTCGCCCCAGTGGAGACTCCCGGCCTGACTGCGGAGGCCGGAAGCGCGGAGAGTGCGCCGGAACCCGCTTCCCCTCCCCACGACGAATCCCCCGATCCGGGCACGCCGGAACACTACGCCCACTTCCTGGCCATGGTCGAAGCCGAACGGCATTACTACCAGAACATCCTCGACCTGTTGCCCGCCGGCGTCGCTGTCTTCGACAGCCGCTTGTCGCTCATCTACAGCAACCGCAAATTCCGCGAGGAAGTGAGTCTGTCGGCTGACGAAGCGCAGGGGACCAAACTGACCGGCCTCTTCGCACAGAACGACGTCCTCCCAGCAGTTCAGCAGGCGGTGGACAGCGAAGAGCCGGTCACCGTTCACGGAGCCGTCGGCGACCAGGGGCGCTGGGACCTCACCCTGATTCCCATCGCCCCTCACGACGTCGAGGGCAGCCGCCACCTGCTCGTCTACGTGGCCGGAGCGGCCAGCGACGCACCCGCTTCGGCGAGCTGATCTCTCCGCACCTGCCCGACGCTCGAACCCCCGCTGGTTCCCCGGGCGCCTCACCACAGCCCGACTAGCTTCCACCAGGTGAAGCCCACCCCGGCCCAGATCACCACGTTCGCCACCGAGGCAGCAAAGCCCACCTTCCACCACTGGCGCAGCGAAACGTAGCCGTGGGCGAAGAACATCGGCGCCGGCGTTGTCCCATAGTGCGTCAGGCCCGCCGAGAAGCAAACGAAACAGGCGAACGCGAACGCCGCCAGGCCCAGCGGCGCTCCGTCGGCGGCCAGCACCATCACGAACGGGCTGTACATCGCCAGGATGTGCGCCGTGATCGAGGCGAACATGTAGTGCGCGTAAAAATAGATGAGCAGCGCGATGGCGAACAGCGGCACCCAGCCGAGGTTCGAGAAGCCCGTGCTCACGGCCCGGGCGAACTCGGTGGTGACGCCTGCGTCGTTCAGCGCCTGGCCAAGCCGCAGGATGCCTCCGTACCAGATGAACAGCTCCCAGGCCGCCTTCTCGTTGCGGATGTCGTCGAAGGTCAGCACGCCCGAAACCAACAACGTCCCCGTGCCCAGCAGCGCCGCCGTCGTGATGTGCAGCCCGTGGAGGCCGCTCGTTACCCATAGCCCGCAGACGGAGACGAAGACCGCGCACACGACCTGCTCAGATCGCGACCACCGGCCCATTTTCTTCAGTTCCCGGGCGGCGAAGGCGGCGGCTTCCGGCGTGCGCCGGATCTCCGGAGGCTCCAGCCGCTGCACCAGCCACGGCACTGCCAGCAGCGCCGCCATTCCCGGCACAATCCCCGCCAGCGCCCACTTGGCCCAAGTGATTTCGTACCCCATCTGGCCGGCGATCTCCGCCACCAGTGGATTGGAGGCTTGGCCGGTGAAGAACATCGCCGAGGTGATGCAGATGCCCTGGTAGACGCCTGCCATCAAGAAACTGCCCAACCGCCGGGCCGTCGGTCCCGGCCGGGAATCATAGAGCTCCGCCACCGCCCGCGTGATGGGCAACACCACCCCGCCTGAGCGCGCCGCATTCGACGGGATCACCGAGGCCAGCACCATGTCGGTGAACGACAGGGCGTAGCAGAGCCCTAACGACGTGCCGCCCACCAAGCGCACGAACAGCAGCGCGATCCGGCGGGCCAGTCCCGTGTTGATGATCGCCCGGGAGATAAAAAAGGCGTTCAATACCAGCCAGACCGTGGGCGTCGAGTAACCGGCCAGGGCTTCCTGGATGGAAAGGCCCCCGATCAGCGTCGAAAGCGCCACGGCGATCAGCACCAGCGCCCCTACCGGCACCGGCTGCAGCACCAAGCCGGCGATCGTCGCCAGAAAAAGCCCGGTCAAACGCCAGCCCGCCGGCTCCACCGCCTCCGGGCGCGGAATCGCGAAGACGATCACCAGAAACAGCGCCCCCATCACGGCGAACGACCGGACTTGCTGGCGGGTTAACGGCATAGGAATTACGAATAGCGTGATGGTACCACGATGATATTCATTACCGGCGCAAGAGGAATAGGCCCCCGGTTGGGTTGTCCGGGTCGCATTGCAGCCCTAATATTGACCTTGCAAGCAGGCGGAGGAGATGAGTTTACACGTCTGGTTTTTGCCGGTTTTCCTGCTCTTGATGCATGGCGCGTCACTTGAGGCGGCTTCGTTCGCCGTGACAGGGGTAGGAACGTTGGGCGGAGCATGGAGTAGCGGTCTCGGCATCGGCTCGACCGGTGTGGCGGTCGGCGTCTCCGCACTCCCAGCGGGGACCCCTTGGGCTTTCGCCTGGGACGGGCGAATCATGACCCGGCTCGCGGCTCCGCCGGGAGCGGCCTCGGCCCAAGCTAGGGACGCCAATAGCCAAGGTCTCGTCGCCGGCACGGCGTGGGTCCGCGGTATCCCGCGAGCCACCCTCTGGCGCAACGGCTCGTCCGAACTCATCGGCCCTCCTGGAGCCGCCTCCTATGCCACCGCGGTGAACGAGCGGGGCCAGGCGGCGGGGGCCTTCGTTACGCCCTCGGGTGAGGGGCACGCCTTCCTCTACGGCCCGGACGGGTGGGTGGACATCGGCGCCGAATGGGGCGCCTCCTGGAGCAGCGCCTACGCCCTCAACGACGCCGGCGCCGTCGCCGGCTACGGGGAGACAGCCCCCGGCGTCTTCCGCGGCTTCCTCCGCTCTCCCGATGGCGCCATCACCCTGCTCGGAACCTTCGGCGGACGCTCCAGCTACGCCTTCGGCATCAACAGCGCGGGCGACGCTGCCGGCCATGCCGGCCTCCCCGGAGGCGAACTGCACGCCTTTCTTTACCAGGACGGCATTATGATCGACCTGGGCACGCTGGGCGGCGGCTCCAGTTTCGCTTACGGGATCAATGACGCCGGAGAGGTCGTGGGTTCGTCGTGGACCGCCGATGGACGGCGCCATGCGTTCCTGTACCGCAACGGGCGCCTGCTGGATCTGAACGACCTGATCCTCGGCGCCTCCCAATGGGAGCTCACGGCGGCTTTCGCAATCAATGCCCGGGGCCAGATCGCCGGCGCGGGCTACTGGAACGGGCGGCGGATGGCCTTCCTGCTGGATCCCCTCGACGGGGCCGGCGGCCCCCCGCTGACGGAGAATCCCGAACCCGGCACATGGGTGATGGCCGCCGCCGGACTCGGTCTGCTGGCGCTGGGCAATCGCCGTCGCCGAAGCCGACAGCGGCCGCGAGGATGAATGGGGCGGGTTAGAAGACAGCCAGCACCTCGTCCCATCTCCGCCGAAGCGAGGACCGCGACGGACGCGCCAGTCTCAGCCAATCCCCCGGGGGAACCGGCCGGCCTTTCTTGACCAGCCGGATGATGCGCACGGCCGCCTCCAGCTTCTCTTCCGGCAAGCCGCCCGGAAGCGCGTCCCCCAGAAATTTGATGAGCCGCCGGACGTGAAGCCGGAAGGGTCCATGCCACGGACCGCTGCCGCGCTCGGCGAAGGCGAGCAATGCGCACAAGGAAGCGCCGATGCGGTCTTCGACATCCCCGCCCGGCATTCCGCCGTCGGGCTCCAGGCGGGCCGCCAGAGCGGAGAGCGCCCTCAAATCGCCGGTCCTTTCGAACCGGGCATGCTTCGGCGCCGCCCGCTCGTAGAGGGGCTCCTCGGCATCAGGCCGCGCGCGCGCCCGCCTCGCCGGCGCCATGCACATCGCTACTCGGCCCCTGACACTCCCCGCCCGGTGAGGGACAGCCCTTCGGGCAAAGACGCCGTGCATTCGCATGCCTTCCGGCAAGCCAACAGGAACCACCTGAGTCCGCGGCATCTCACCCGGCCGGTCGCCGGCGCGCTCGACCACGGTTACCAAGGACATCGCCCGGTTCGCCAGGCCGTACTCGCGGCCGAGCGCCTCCAGGCGCCGCATCAGCCGCTCATGCCGCCGGCGCGCCGTCTGCACTTCGAGCAGATCCTCGGTCTGCCCTTCCTCGACGCCGAATCCGCTTTCGGCCTCGGTGATCAGCCGCGCGCCACGCAGCAGCCGCAGCGTCTCGTCCGCGGCGCCGCTGTCGATGGGCAACCCGGCCCGGCGCTCCTCGGCGGCGCCTTCCCGGCGGAAGCGGATTTCGAGAGCTGCATCGCCGCCGCCCTTGGCGGAGCCGAACACCACCAGCGGGGATCCGGCGAAGACGCGCCTGGCTGGAGGGGGTTCGATCACTGCGTCCTCCACACCGTCGAGACGCACTTGCACCTCGTCGGCCACCGGGGCCGAGACCGCCGCGAACAGCTCCAGCGCCGCCGCGTCCGTTCGCTCGCGCAAGGAGACGAAACGCGAGACACCGCCCGTGCGGCGGGCGAGCAGGGCCAGGAAACGGTCCTGCGCCGCCGAACCCAGGCCCAAGGAGTGGATCGTCACCCCGGTCTCTCGGGCCTCGGCCAGGATCGCGTCGGTCCCCCAGACCTCGCCGTCGGTGATCAGGAACAGCTCGCCCTTGCCTTCTCCGCTCGTCAGTCGGGCCGCGGCCGAAACCCCGGCGGCAAGCTCGGTTCCCCCTCGCGCGTAGATCCCCTCGAGCCACTCCTCAGCCCGGTCGCGCCCGCCGCGCGTGGCGGGGACCAGGCATGTCTCGAAAGTCTCCACTACGTCGTCGAAGGCCACGATCCCGAACCGGTCCGTCTCTTTCAGCGCCCCCAGACAGGCCAGCAAGGCGCTCTTGGCCTGGTCGATCGGCCCCCCCGCCATCGAGCCGGACCGGTCCAGGACGAAGACCACTTCCCTTTCCGCGTCCGGCCGTTCGCCAAAGAAACGCGACGGCGCCAGGATCGCGAAGTGCGTGCGGCCGTCCTTGCCCCGGCCGCTGAACACGGCCGGTTCCTTCAGCCCGGCCTCCCCGCCGAAGCCGGCGTCGAGCACCAGGTCCCGGTTCGGCACGTCGCCGGCCCCCGCCAGGCTCACCTGCGCCCTGCCCCGGTCGAAACGCACGGTCACCGGATGGGACGGCGACGACACCTCGCCGGACTGGGCGGGCAGGTGGATGCCCAACGAGAAGCCGACCTCGTGCAGCCCGGCCGCCTCGGTGCGCCACTCGGGCAGCAGCGCGTCGCCGAACTCGTCTTCGGGAAGCTCCATTTGCCCTACCCCCTCCTCGGGCGAAACCGTCCTGGCCCGCGGGTGGTAGGAGGGCGCGACAGTGAAAGGGAACCGGAACCGGAAGCCGTTGTCGCGGACATCGACCCCGGAGAGGATCTCCAGCCAGACGGTCACCGGCTCGCCGGGACGCAGGTTCCCGATGCTCAGGTTCACCAGACCGTCCTGATAGATCCCGGCCATGGCCGCAAGCCGCCCTTCGGCCAGGCCCTTTTCGTAGATTTCCGCCGCCTTTCCGGCGGGTTGCAGTTCGGAGTGGACCGAGAAGTCCGGCCCCGCGACGCGGAACCTCCGCAGCGCCGCGTCCCGGGGCAGTTGGAACGGGTAGACCGCCTCCACCGGGCTGGAGCCGGAAGCCACGAAACTGTGGCGGACCACCAGACGCCCCCCGGCCGCAAACAGCTCGCCGGTCAGAAACAGTTGTTGCATCGCCAGCTCGACTGGCGCTCCGTCCCGAGCGGCCACTGGGCCGAGGGGCGCGGTGTCGATCTCGTCTAGAGAAACTCCCAAAACTACTGGCCTCCTTCCTGCTGCGCGAGCCGGCGCGCCAGATCGCGCAGCGCTTCGCGGATGAGCTTCTTCCGCCAGGGGGCGCATCCGGCGCGCACCTGCACCGTGACGTCGGGCGCCACCTGATAAGTTTCCACGACGACTGGCTCAGGCAATGAGCCAGCCGCATCTTTTCCGTCCAATGCGTGAGCGATCACCGCCAGCGGCAGCCCCTGTTCCTGCAGCTCCCGGATCTTGCGCAGCCTTTCCAGGTGGCGCTCGCCGTAGGCCGCCTTCCGGCCCCGCTCGAGGGGGCCTTCGAGCAGCCCGCGGGCGATGTAGTACCGGATCGTCCGCGGCGGCACGCCGCTTTCCTCTGCCAGTTCCGCCAACGTCCACCTGCGTTCGGCCGAAACGGAGGTCATGGCAGCCGTCCTTTCACGGCTCTAGCATACGGAACAAATATTACAGTGTCAAGTACTGTGATATTACAAAAGCAAGATTGGTGCGCTCGTGTGAGCGGGAGCGAGGCAACTCGTCTGGGCGGGGCGCCAGCGCACAGAGGGCGCGAGATGGTTCTCGGAGAAGCTAGATGGATTCTCCGCGCCCTGAGGATCTGGGGCGCCGCGGCCTGCAGGGGAGGCACACGGCCCCCGTGGCCCTGCCGGCGAGCGGTCCGACTGGCCCGCGCTGAGCGGCCGGCCGCTACTGGTGTTCGTCGGGCCCGAGGTGGAGGCCCTTGTGGATGGCGTAGAGGGCCAGCTCCAGGCGGTCCGAGACGCCGAGCTTGTCGAAGATGTTATGCAGGTGGTTCTTGACGGTCTGCTCGCTGATGAACATCTTCTCGGCCATTTCGCGGTTCCGGTAGCCCTGGGCCACCAGGGCCACGATCTCGCGTTCGCGGTTGCTGAGCGGGGATCGGCCGCGTCCCCGCCGGCGGCCGCCGCCGCCATCCGGCGAAGCGAACTGGCGCATTACCGCCGCAGTGGTGTGGGAATCCAGCCAGATTTCACCCTCGTACACTTTGCGGATGCTTTTGACGATGAGCTCCGGCGGAGTCTGTTTCACGACGATCCCCGAACACCCCAGCTTCATCGCCTGCACCCACTCGTTCTTGTCCTCCGAAGCGGTCAGTACGATGGTCTTGCAGCCGGTCTTGAGGTGTTGCAACGTCTGCAGCACAGCCAAGCCGTCCAGCCCGGGCATCTTCAGATCCAGCAGGACGATGTCGGGCTTGGCCTCCTTCACCGTTTCCAGCACTTCACGGCCGTCGGCAGCCTCGGCGACGACCTCGATGTCGTCCTCCAGTTCGAGCAGCTTGCGGATGCCCTCGCGGACAATCGGGTGGTCGTCGGCGACCATCACGCGAATTGTCTTCTTGGTGGCCTTCCCGGTCTGACCCGCCGAATCGGCGGATGCGTCCGGCGTGGTACTAGCTGTTTTCATCGTCGGTTCCCTACCGCTACTCCAAGATTCTATGCCGGTCCTAGTACTTCGTCAATTTGGAGTACTCTTGTACCAGCAATTTTCCCGGCCTTCAAGCCGTTCCCAAAGTTTCACCCTTCGGCCGCACGGCCCGCATGTGTTTTGCTCTCAGTCTCTTTTCGACCGTTTCGCCGGATACCTTTAACAATTGCCGGTGGATCCCCAGTACTACCACGACTCCCGGGGCTGCCCGGCCGGCGGGGCCCCACTCCCTTATCAGCTCCCGGACCCCTTACCCGCTTGCCGGAAGAGTCCCTCAAACCAATGTAGGGCGCGTCCCCGACCCGGGCAGGCCCGGTCAAGTCCCGCACTCCAGCGGATGCGGGCCGGGGTTATCATGGTCGGAGACGCTGCGGACCGTCTGGCGCCGCGGCGTCGGGAACTCGAGGCCGAAAAGCGAGGGGATTATGAAGCGACGTTGCTTTTTGCAAGCTGGGCTGGCCGCCGCGCTGCCGCGTTTCGCCCAGGGCGGGGGCCGGAAGAAACATGCCCACGACCGGGTGTTGCTCGGCCCGCGGAAGGTGGAGTTGAGCCGAATGGCCATCGGGACAGGGACCAGAGGCTGGGGCGGCAGCTCCAACCAGACCCGCAAACTCGGGGTCCGGGGACTCGCCGAGCTGCTCGAGGTCGGCTTCGACGAAGGCGTCACCTTCTGGGACTCCGCGGACCAGTACGGCTCTCACCCGCATCTCAAGGAGGCCCTGAAACGCATCCCGCGCGAGAAAGTCGCCATCATGACCAAGACGATCTCGGATTCGGCCAGGGACATGAAGGAAGACCTGGACCGCTTCCGGCGCGAGATCGGCACCGATTACCTCGACATCGTCCTGCTGCACGCCGAGACCCGCCGGAACTGGCCTGAGGCCCGCAAGGGCGCCATGGAGGTCCTGAGCGAGGCCCAGCAGAAGGGCATCGTCAAGACGGTGGGCATCTCGTGCCACTCGCTGGAGGCGCTGAAGGTCGCCGCCGAGCACCCGTGGGTCGAGGTGGATCTGGTTCGCCTGAATCCCGAAGGGATCCGCATGGACGCCGGCCCGGACCAAGTGATCCCGGTGCTCCAGAAGATGAAGCGCAACGGCAAGGGCATCATCGGCATGAAGGTCCTGGGCCTCGGCATGCACCCGGACCGCATCGACAAGTTTCTCCAGTTCCAGCTCGCCCAGGACTTCGTGGACTGCTTCACCGTGGGCTGCGAAAGCGAAGACCAGTTCCGCGACATCGTCAAGCGCATCCCAGCCGTGAGCGCCCGGGGCTGATGCGTGTGGGAGCGAGACCGGGCGGCCGCCAAAAGCGA
Organism: uncultured Solibacteraceae bacterium; assembly: GCA_964461995.1. GTDB lineage: Bacteria > Acidobacteriota > Terriglobia > Bryobacterales > Bryobacteraceae > JALSRK01. The sequence continues at coordinate 19,328 of CAYWXL010000005.1, read as the reverse complement.
GCCGGCCACGACCGCCGTCACCGGTCCCACATGCCCGCCGTCCGCAGCCGTTCGACCTCCTGTCTGGCCATTTCGGCGAGACGCACGTAGTCGGTCTTCGCCACCCGGTTCAGCGGCAACGTCCCAGGCTCCAGGATCACGTAGTGCTGCGGACGCATGTAGGCGGTCAGCGAGCGGGCGTGGCGTTTGAGCTCCGCGACCGTCAACTCGGCTTCCGGTTTCTTCTCGACGAAAGCGACGATCCCCTCGGTGAACAACGCGTGTTCCACCCCTACGACGCCGCACGCAGCGACTTGGCTGGTCAGCTTCAGAAAGTGCTCTTCCACCTGCCCCGGGAACACCTGGTAGCCGCGGGGCTTCATCACCCAGCGGGAGCGGCCCGCCAGGTGGAGTCCGTCGGCGTCCCGATAGCCCAGGTCGCCGGTGTAGAGCACCCCGTCGGTCGAGACGGTCCGCCTCGTGGCTTCGGGATCGTTGACATATCCGGAGAATGTCTGGGGCCCTTGGAAGCAGACGTGCCCGGTTTCTCCGTCGGGAAGCTCTTCGCCCGCGCTGCCGTCCTCCTTCATCGGCCGCCGGATCGACATCCTGTAAACGGGCATGTCGCCGCCCAGCGAGCGGGCGACCGACTCCACATCGCCGGTGAGCGGGGTGTAGGTGCAGAAGCCCGACGCCTCGGTCAGCCCCAAACCGGTGGCGATCTCCGGCGCCATCGTCCGCATCTTCTCCAGCATCGAAAGGGGCGCGGCCTGCCCGCCGTAGACCACCGTCTCCAGACTCGAGAGGTCGTAGGAGCCGTAGCTGCCCAGCCGCCACTCGAGCTGAAACATCGCCGGGATCTGGCCAATGAGCTGCACCCGGTACTTCTCAATCGCCTCGAGCGACTTGGCGGCGTCGAAAACTTGAAGTACAACGGCCGTGCCGCCGGTGAACAGCGTCGTCATCAGCAGTTCGGCCTGGCCACCGACGTGCGAAGGGGGCAGGTTCACCAGTACCCGCCGGCCCTCGCCGAAGAATGCGGCGCCGAGGCACATGTTCTGGACCGTGATCGAGCGGTGCGTCAAGAGCGCGGGTTTCGGAGTCCCAGTTGAGCCGGTGGTGAAGATCACTTGCGCCCCGTCGTCTTCACCGACCTGCGCCGACGCTTCCGCCACGGCCCGGCGGGCTTCCGGCCCGATCTCAGCCATCCGCCGGGCGAGAGCCGCGAAAGGTTCAGCCCCCTCGATTGTTTCCTCCTCCGCCGAGAACTGCAGCAAGAGACGCACCGAGGGGCACCGGCCTTGCACCGCCCGGCCCAACTCCCGGAAATCGGCCGCCCGCGTCTTGCCAAGGAACGCATAACCGGCGGCCCGCACCTGGTCTACGCTCCGCAGAACTTCCTCAGGCGAGAGCCGCAAGTCGAGGGGCGCGTGGATCACACCGACCTTGAAGCAAGCGTACTCCAGCAGGATGTGCTCCGGCGTGAACGGCAGCGACGCCGCCAAAAAGTCCCCTTTCCGAAGCCCCAGACGAAGCAGCTCCGCCGCCAGCGCGGTGGACGCCTCATCGAGGCCCTTCCAGGTGTCGGTAACGCCGCGGTCATGGTGAACGATCGCCGCCTCCTCAGGCTTGCGGCCCGCCCAGTAGGCGATCACGTCGTGCAGCCGGTGGCGGCCAGCGAACCGGCCGTCGTAGTCGGCCAACGTAAGCTGAGGGATCCCAGTCATGGGCCAATATTTTCTCACACGATTTCCCACGGGCAAGGCATCATGGAAGACAGCCGCACAACCGGCCAGAGGGCCGGACGCGGCAGAAAACCAGCCTGGAGAATGCCGTCATGACGAACCGCACGCTACGCGCCCTCGGGGGCTGCTTCGTGTCACTGGGATTTCTCGCCGGACTGCTGGCGGAACCGGCGGTACAGGTGGACGGCCGGTCCGCCGGCCAGTTGCTTCGGCGGCCGTACACGAGCACGGTCACGGGCAAGGAGCGCGAGTATTTTCTCTACCTGCCTAGAGGTTACGAAACCGAAAAGGGCCGGCTCTGGCCCGTGATCCTGTTCTTGCACGGCGGCGGCGAACGCGGCAATGGCAAAGACGAGCTGGAACGGGTCCTGAAACACGGCCCGCTCAAAGAGGCCTGGGTGAAGGGGCGCGATCTGCCGTTCATTATCATCTCGCCCCAAATGCCTCCGCTCGAGCCGGAGCTGCGCCGGGCGCGGGACGAGGCCCGGAGGAAGCGGCCGCGCGGGCCCAGGAAGGCGCCCACGATGACCCGCGAGCCCACCGGAGTCGAGCCGCCCTGGGGCGACGAGGGGCCGCCGCAGGGCTGGTGGGTCTACGAGAAGGACGTGCTGAACATGGTGGACCGGACGCTGGCCGAATACCGCGCCGATCCGGACCGCGTCTATGTCACCGGACTCAGCTACGGCGGGTTTGGAACCTTCCATTTCGCCGCAGCGTTCCCCTACCGGTGGGCGGCCGTCGCGCCCATCTGCGGGGCGGCGAATCCGAAAACCGTCGCGCGGATCGCCGAGGCAAAGCTGCCGATCTGGATTTTCGCGGGAGGCCGCGACCGCGTAGTGCGGCCGGAGTGGGTGCTGCGGTCGGCCGTCCAGCTCGAAGAAGCGGGCCATCCGGACGTGCGGTTCACCGTCCACGAGGACCAGGGCCACAGCGTCTGGAATCGCGTCTACGAAGGCTGGGATCTCTACAACTGGTTCCTCCAGCACCGCCGGAAACGCGCTGAGCGTGGTCCCTCCGGGGGCGAGTAGGCCCGCGTTCCGGCGATTCGGCGCCCTGCGGCGGTTCTTTACACTAGTGGCATATGCTTCTCGCACTCGATGCCGGAAACACGAACATCACCATCGGCGTCTTCCGCAACGGCGACCTCCGGCAGCGCTGGCGGCTGCGAACCGTCCACGAGCAGACCGAGGACGAATGGGGTATCTTGCTGCGGAACCTCTTCGCCCTAGCGGGACTCGATTTCTCCGCCATCGACGGTCTGATCATCTCCAGCGTCGTGCCGCCGCTCGACCCGGTGCTGGCCGCCATGTCGCGGGAGTATTTCCACCGGGAGGCCGTCTTCGTCACCCCGGAGACCGACACCGGCCTGGAGATCGCCTACGACAATCCGGCCGAAGTGGGGGCCGACCGCGTGGTGAACAGCGTCGCCGCCTACCGCCGCTTCGGCGGCCCTTGCGTGGTGGTCGATTTCGGTACCGCCATCACCTTCGACGTCATCTCCGCGGACGCCCGCTACCTCGGCGGACTCATCTGCCCGGGCGTTGGCATCGCCACCGCCGGACTGTTCACCCGTACCGCGCGGCTGCCGATGGTTGAGTTCAAGCGTCCGGAGAAGCTGATCGGAACCAGCACCGTGGGCAGCATCCAGTCCGGCCTCTACCACGGCATGGTCTCGATGGTGGACGGGATTCTCGACCGCCTCGTTGCGGAGCTGGGAGAAGCGACCAAGGTCATCGCCACCGGCGGCGAGGCGGAACTGGTCGCCGCCGAGTCCCGGCGCATTCAAAGCGTGGACGAGAATTTGACCTTACGCGGACTCGAGCTGATCTGGGAACGGCTGAAGGCGAAGCAGTGACCAACGAAGACGAACGCTGGGAGCTGAACTACTTCAACTATTTCACCGAGATCGAGGAGCATTTTCAGCGCGCCCGGGGCACCGGCTGGTTCTTGCTTTCGCCGCTGGATTGGGCGCTTATCGAAAGCTGGAAGAACGCGGGCATCCCGCTGCAGGCCGTCCTGCGGGGCATCGACCGCGCTTTCGAAACCTGGCGCGCCCGGAAGCGCTCGGCGAAGCTCCGAACGATCAACTCGCTCGCCTATTGCACCCAGGCGGTCATGGAAGAGGCCGAGCGAATGGCGGGGTTGGAGCCGTCCGGGCCGGCCCGGGACACGGCCCCGCCCTTCACGGTTGAAGAGATCCGCGACCACCTCCGCCGGGGTTTGGAGACGCTGCGCGCCCGGGGTGAGACTTACGCCCCGGTGGTTCAGGGTCTGGAAAAGATCCTCGGGGATCTCGAGTCGCACTACGAGAACCTCGAGGAACTCGAGCAGCGGCTGAGCGCCCTGGAAGAAAAGATGAGCAGCATCGCCCGGCTGGCCCAGTCCGACGAAGACCTGTTCGAGGCCCGCAAAGAGCTCGACCGCCACCTGCGGCCCTACCGCGGCAAGATGTCGGCCGAGCAACTGGCCATGCTGGAAAAGCAGTTTCTCGAGCGCCGGCTGCTCGAATCCCAAGGCCTGCCCCGGCTCAGCCTCTTCTATATCCGCTAGGGCGGGCGGCGCGGCGGGACGGACCCCGGCTCACTGGCAGGGCAGGTAGCCCTGGATGCTGGCGATGTTCTTGCGGGCGTATTCGGCCTCGGCCATGTACGGGTTGATGTCGAGCATCGTCCGGAAGTGCTTGCAGGCGGCGGCGAGCAATTCCAGGCTGCCGGCGTTCTGGGCTTCGCGGGCGTAGGCCAACCCCAAGGCGTAGTGGACGTAGGGATCCTCGGGATCGTAGGAGAGCGAGCGGCGGCAGTAGCGGATCGCTTCGTCGTACTTGTTCAGCTTGCGGTAGGAGTCGCAGATGCCGAAGTAGGCCAGGCTGCGCAGGTCGCGCCAGATGTCCTGCTGGGCGGCCCGCTTCTTCTTGCCGTGGCCGATGAGGAAGCCGAGCACGTAGTAGTTCAGCTTCCCGGCGAGCTTGCTGTTGAAGTCGCTCAGCCGCAGGTACTCCTCGTACTCCTGGATCGACTGGGTGTAGTGGCCACTGAGGCGCAAGCTCTCGGCCAGCCAGAAGTGGGCCTCGGGGTTGTTCGGGGCCAATTGGATCGACCGCCGTGCGGAATCGATCGACTCCTTGTACATTCCTTTCATCCGGTAAGCCTGCGCCTGAAGATACAGCGCCATCTCGTCGTCGGGCCGGCGCTGGACGACGATGTTCAACTGCCGGATCGCCTCGTCCACGTCGCCGATGTCGAGCAGCATGCCGGCGAAGCTGGCCCGGGCCTCCATGTAATCGGGATCGATCTCGATCGCCTTCTCGAAGTATTCGCGGGCCTTGTCTTCTTCGTAGAGGGCGTTGTAGGCGCGGCCGAGATAGAGGGCCGCCTGGCTGTACTTCGGGTCGATCTCCAGCGCCCGCAGGAAGTGACGGACGGCCTTGCGGTAGTTGTTAGCGAAGCCGCGCTGGTAGAACTCCAGGCCCTTATCGAAGGCCTCCACCGCCGCCCGATTCCGGCGCCGGAGAATCAAGATCTTGATGCTGACGGTCTTTTCCTGGCCGGGGTAGACCATCTCCTCGCGGGGCCCGTCCGGCTCGTAGCCTTGTTTGACGCCCTTGATGGTGTGGGCGCCCGGCGTCAGGCCGGGCAGGCGCAAAGGCTTGTCGCGGTCCACCACGCCGACGCTCTTGCCGTCCACGAAGACCTCGACGCCGTCCATGTTCGTCTCGAAGATGAGCGTGCCGAACTTCGGCGCGGCCGGCTCGGGAGCCCGGATGCGGCTCGGCACGTAGGCCAGCAGCATGTTGGGATCGAAACTGCCGCGTTCGGAAGTCGGGTTCTGGCGGCCGCCGGTAGCTTCGCGGACGTTGCGGTGGACGTACTCGGCGAGCTCGTCGGCGGTGACGATGCCGTCGCCGTTCTCGTCGGCGGCTCCCTCCATGCCCCGCACGACGTAGTAAGTGAAGATGCCGTGGCCGCCGCCCCAGTCCTCGCTTTCGAAGGAGCGCTCGCGGTCGCGGCTGGCGGTGAGCGAAAAGATCGAGGTGCTGAGGTCGAGCAACGAACGGTTGATGGTCCGGGCGGCCGCCTCGGGCGTGATGGCCCCGCTGTGGCAGGAGTCTGTCAGCAACACTTTCCACTTCGCCTGGATCTTGGCGCCGAAGACCTTGCCGAGCTGCTCCATCGGGTAGGCGGTGCCGGGGACGTCATTGACCTCGAAGTCATACGGGGCCAAGTAGGGCGTGCCGTCCACGACGAAGCCGTGCCCGGCGAAGTAGACCAGCACGCGATCCTCGGGCCTGGCCACCGAGGGCAGCCATTCTTCGAGTTCACGCTTCAAGTTCGCCAGCGTAGCGTCCGGCCCGATAAGGCGGTGGACGTTCTCGGCCCGGAAGTTGCCTCCCTCGGGGCTGATCAGGATCGAGTACATCGCCTGGGCGTCCCGCTCGGCGAAGCGGAGCTGCTGCTCGGGCGGCAGGTTCTTGTACTTCGAGATGCCGATGACCAAGGCGTAGCTACGGGGAATCACCACCTTGCCCGGCTCCGGAATCAAGGGCCGAGTCTCGGTGGTGTCCGCTTCGACGCGCAGGTCGCGTTCCTGCGTAGCTGGCGCCTGCTGGCCGAGAGCGCCGAAGCCGGCAGCGGCGAGGACCAAGTTTCCAACGATCAGCGGCTTCCACATGGCTCGGTTCCCCTCACTTGTGCGCGATGCGGAATTCGTAAACCACGGGCGCCTGAGAAGCGGCCGGCGAAGAGATCACCGCCTGCTCGCCTTTGCGCATGATCACCAGTTCGCGGCTGCGCAATCCGGGGACGCCGGCGAGATTCGGCGGCAGATCTTCTTTCTTTTTGACCGGTCTCGGCCCGGCGGAAGAATCGACGCAGACCCCGCGAGCCCGGAAGATGGAGTCGTCGCACCGCGGCAGCAGGTTCGACGGGGGCGGCAGGGGCTGCGGCGGAGGCGGCAGCGGCCGGTACTTCGGCGCCCCGCCCAGCCTGAGCGGCGTCACCATCCAGTAGACGATGTCATGGCCCGGGGGGCCTTCGATGCGGAACCAGGCCTGGGTAGCGGGGATCCGGTATTCGACCCCTGCCTCGATCCGGTTGTCCTCGCCGGTCTCTTCCCGGGGAAACAGCAGCTCGTAGCGGCCGCTGGTGCCCTGGTTCATCACGTAAAGGTAGCCGTTGAAATTGGCTTGAAACCGGAAGCGCACCCGGTCGCCTTCGTGGAGGACCAAACCGGGGTCGATCACCTCCCAGGCGCCGTCTTCGGTTTGCCGCTCCAAGGTGATCTGCATCCGGTGGGTATCCGGCGCGGGCTGCTGAGCGTAAAAGACAGCCGTGCCCCACAGGCAGCAGAGAATCGTTCGAACTCGCATGTCACCGGTGCAGCAGGGTCAGGTCGAGAACGACGCGGGAATCCGTGGAGGTCGCCGTGGACACCGCGTAGATCGCCGCTTCCTTCTCCGGGCCGGGCTCGGCCTCGCTGACCTTCTCGATGATCAGGTCGCGGGCGTAGGCGTTGCGCAACTGGCTGACCACGTCGTCGCGGATGGCGACCATGTTCTGGGCCAGCAAGACCTTGCCTCCGCCGGCGGGCTTAGCCGGCTCAGGAGCGGCCGACGGCTCGCCGCTTTTCTTGCCCAGGTCGTAGATGAGCGCCTCGAGGTCGGTGACGGGAGTGCGGGAGAAGACGACGAACAGCTTCTCCTCACCGGGCTGCTCATCGAAGGTGAAGACGTGGCCCGGCGGAATGTCGTAGGTGCGGCCGGCCTCGATGAAGTTGTTGCCGCCGGCGACCTGCGGCGACGGGAACAGGGGTTTCCAAACGCCGCTCGAGCCGCGGGCGATCACATAGAGGTAGCCGTCCTCGTTGGCCTCGACGCGCAGCTTGATGCGGTCGCCGGCGCGGAAGACCTGGTCGGGATCGACTTCGATCAAATCCGACGGGCCGATGCGCCGCAACACGCTGCACCGGATTCCAATGGGCGCCGCTTCCTTCAACGAAGCGGGCACGAACTGCCCTCCGCCGGGCGCCGCCGCCGGCGGAGGGGCCGTGGGCGCCACGGGTTCCGGCTGAGGTTCAGGCTCCGGAGGCGGCGAGGGCGGCTGCACCTTCGGCGGGGATGTGACCGCAATATCGACGCCAGCGCCGGCGGCGGCCGGCTGGGGCGCCGGCTTGGCGCTCGGCACACCGGCGGGCGGCGACGGCTTCCGAGATGCCTTCTTCTTCGCCACCTTGGGGGCCGAATAGAAAATCTCCCTGGCGCTGAGCTTCCTCGTCTCGGTTCCGGCCTGCTGGCCGATCAGGGGGAACAGGAACGCAGTCGAAGCGAGAAAGGCGCCGAGACTAGTGAAATGAACAATCCGCGCTTTCATGCGCACCCTCCTGGCGGGCCCAGGGCTGGACGCCCGCTAGTTCCACGATACCAGGAAGTCGCCACCAGGAAAAGCAACTCGCGGTGCGCGACGCGCTTCGGGCCCGGCGTCGTCGCGGCGCCGCCGAGTCACTTCTCTTCGCTCTCCACCGGTCCCCAACTCATGTCGGGGATGCCGAAGTTCCCCCCGAGCGCGGCTACGTCGCTCGGGTCGAGGAGGCCAACGATATGGACGACGGTGAGCTCCTTAGGTTCGGCCGCCACGATGGTGATTCCGGAGATCTTGCCGCCCTCCTTCCGGAAATAGATCCGGGCGTTGTCACCGCCTTTCTTCTTGCTCGTGACGCTGATCACCGGTACCCATTCAGGAGCCTTCAACTGCTCCTCGATCTCCTCGACGACGTCCATGGAGTACTGGCCCTCCCTGGCGAATTCAAAGCTGCGGATGTAGATCCCTCTCAGCCCCTTGACGATTTCCTTGACTTTCCTCTGATCGGCCTTGCCGCCGGACAGGAAGTTCGCTGCCAGGCCGAGCATGTCGGCATCGAGGCTGATGTTGACCACCTCTTCGGCCTTCTCGGCCAGCTTCTCGAAACCAGCCGGGAAACGGATATCCTGCGGACCCGCCCAGAGCGTGCCTGTAATCGTTAGGAGTAAAACCGCCTTATTCATCGCTCCTTGCCTCCTGTCACTTCCCAAACCGTATTCAGTTTCTCCACGTGCCGGCGCGCGATCTGGAACTGTTCGGCGGTGATCTCCAGCGCTTCGAGCACTTGCTGTTTGGCCCGTTCGCCTTGCCGGCGCCGCATTTCGCGCTCGTAACCGACGCCAGCGAGGATCACCACGCCGGCCAAAGCGGCCACAGCCCAGCGTCGCCCCGGCATCCGTAGAACCTCTGCGAAACGCCGCCACCAGCTCCGCCCCTCCGCCTCGGCCGCCGCCCGCTCGAGGACGCGTTCGGCAAAACCCGGCGGCGGCTCCGTGCGCCGCAATGCCTGGCGGAGCTGTTCTTCGAAGCGGTCCATCAGTCCACCTCCCCTTCTTGCCGCGCCGGATGCGGGGAACCGCCGGTTCCGATCAGCCGCGCGGCTTTCTCGCGCAACAAGGCCAATGTGCGGAACAACTGGGTCCTCACGGTCGGCAACGCCATCCCCAGAACCTCGGCAATCTCCTCCAGCTCCATCTCTTCCTGATAGCGCAGGATCACCAGCAGGCGCTTCTTCTCCGGCAGCGAGGCGACGAGCCGCCGCAACTTCTCAGCGAGAAGCAGATCCGGCTCGGCGGGGGCGACTGCCGGCTCCGGCGCGGAAGCCAGCTCGATCTCCCGGCCCACGGAGCGCCTGCGGGCGCAATCGATGGCCCGGTGGCAGGCGACACGGCGCAGCCAGTTGGTGACATGCCGGTCGGACCGCAGCCGGGGCAGAGCGCGGTAGAGCTGCAGGAAAACGTCCTGGGCCAGTTCCTCAGCCCGGGCCCGGTCGTTCAGAAAGTGATAGGCGATGGAGTAGACCATTGCCTGATGCTGGCGGACGAGATTGGCGAAGCGGACCTCGTCCCGCGCCTCCAGCGCGGCCACCGGAACATTAGTGAGCGTTGCTTCGCTCATTTCTTCCACCTAACGAATACGCCGCACGGCCCGGCGGTGATTCATTTTTCGCCCCTTCGCCTCGGCGGCGGATCCGGCCTGGAACCAGCCCAGCCGCGGCCTGGCCCGGTCGCGGCATCCGCCTCCCCCACAGAACGTTCAGGCTCGAGCGGCGCCAGCACGGCGGTCTTCCGGCCACCCCAGCCTTCAAGCGGCCGTGATGGGTGACGGTGTGGGCCGCGAAAAGAGGAAAAGCAGTAAGCCGCCTATTTTCTGTTGGTTACCCGGATGGGTGACGGGTGCGGGAGGCGTGGCGTCACCGCTTGGAGGCAAGAAGTCATGGCGAAGAAAAGTCGAAGGGCACCCTTTGAGCAGCGCCCCCGGCTTCGCCAGCCTTCCTGCTGCCCCCGCCTCAGGCCTAATCCTACGAGTGCCCACAGCCCGGTGCGGCACAGCCGGCCCACATTCCTTCTACCATGTCCCCGTGGCGCGAGAGCCCCGGCTGCTGAGCCAACCCGCAGGGGATGAACCACTTGCAGGAAGATCTCCAGAGGCGACGAGGGAAATCGCGAAAAATAGAAGATGCCGCCCCCAGGGACCGCCGGCGCATCCACCCACCGCGCGCCATCGCCAAAATTAAGGTTCTCTCACTGGAACGCGACGTTCCGGGTGTTCCACGCCGCGTAGAAGAAATAGCCGAAGTCGAGCCCCGGGGCGGCGAACGCGGCGGGCCGCAGCGGCACAACGCCGACAGCGAGTAGTCCGGGGTACGGGGTGTCCTCGGTCGGCTCGCGGGTAGCCGGCAAGCTCGAGAGCACGGTCGCGGGCACCACGAAGCGTCCGGCTCCGGGACGGGCCGTGCAAAGGAAGCTGGCCGCGTTGTCGGTATCCGCAGCCAGCGAAAAGCCGACGATGGTGACGAGTTGGGTGGCGTCGTCGCCGCCCTGCCAGGTGATGGTGAGCTCGCGGGAGCGGTCGATCTCGCTCAATGCTTCCCGGTTGGTCCACTCGATCATGGGCGGCAAGGTGGTTGCCGCCTGGAAGGGCCCCACGTCAGCCCCGCCGTCGCCGTTGCTGACCGTATAGGCCCCGGGTACCAGGAATGGAGGTAGGATCTCGCCGCCGGGCAGACCCCCTCCCAAAGGTTCCTTCTGGTAGAAGCCCGCCCCCTCGCGCTCAAGTTGGGCGGCGCCTTGCGGTCCGGTGAGAGTAAGCGCCGGACCGGCGTCGAGCGGTTGCGCAGGAGTCGGATCGTCGGGGGCAAAGGAGGGGTCTGTTTGGTTCGAATAAGTGTAGACCAGGCAAGAACCCGCTGGGGTCAGGTTTCCCCCACGGAGCCCGAGGGAACCGAGGGTGTCACGGAACTCCACGCTGTGAAACTGGGCCGAGGCGCTCTCGAAGGTTCCGTCGAAGGGCTCCCGGGCGCCTCTGAGGTGCACGCTGAAGAGCTGCAACATGATGGCTCCGAAACGGACCCGGCCGGAGTCCTGAATCATCCGCAGTTCTTCGGGGGAGAAATCAGCGGGGTCCGAACAGACGCCGCCTTCGGGAGCCACCGAGATGGTGGTGTAGTTGCTCAGGACTCCGTTGACCCGGACGGCGAGTGGGACGCGGCACCCCTCGACGCCGTCGGGGATGAAGAACTGGACCTGGTCCACCGACGGGATGCCCATCCCGGTGCGGCCAGCGTAGAAGGGCTCGACGACCCGGTCGCCGATGAGCACTTCGACCTGCACGTCGAGATTGCCCACCGGCGGGACGTCGGCGTCATTGCCCTCGATGGGGCCCAGGCCGGTGCCCCAGATGATGACCGCCTGCCCAGGCCGGGCCGATGCGAAGACGGTGTTCAGACGGAGGTCGGAGGCCGAGTACCAGTTCTGGACGATGGCCGGCCCGAAACCGCCCTGGTTGATCGAGAAGATGCCGAAGGCGCTCTTGACGACCCGGATCGGGGCGGGGTCGCTGGTTGCATCGTTGTGGGTGACCGTGAGGGTCCCCTCGCCAACCGGCGTGTTCGACGGCAAGACGGCCGCTACCTGGCGATCGGACGAGTAATAGAGGTACGCGTTCACAGTGACCGAGTCGACGGTGACCTGCACCTTTGTGCCAGCAAGTTCGGTAGGCCATGGCAGCGCCTGGGCCACCTGGACGGACGCGGGGCCGAGTCCTTCGCCCATCACGATGAAGAGCGACCCCTGGGCGATGCCGTAATTCGGCAAGCCGGGCGGCATATAACTGGCGGCATTCACGATGCCGCCCGGAGCGATGACGGGCTCAGTGGCTGCCGGTCCAGCCAGCGCTCCCAGTAACGCAACCACGGCTGCCAAGCGCCTCATCTTCACCCCCCGGACGATCGTTCCGCCGCGGGACGGCGATTGCCGGAGAGCCCCACCGAATCAGGCGCTTCACCGCTTCGGAAAGGCGGGCAGGCGCACACGGGCCCGGTGCTACGTGAGAGGGCCAAGCCTGCGGCGGTTCTACCGGCACATGGATAGGGGACAAGGTGTGGGAGCGCGCGGTTCGAAGGCCTACGCCCACCCAGGATCGCAACGAACCGCTGGCCAGCGGAAGACATAGCCGCTCTCCGCGCCACCCGCGGCGGGGGATGTGATGGAGTTGCGATTCCGCCGCTAGAAAGCGTCGCCTCGCGGACTGAGACTTCCAGCCCGTTAACTCCGATAGAAATTGTACCGCCAGCATCCAATTGGAACAATCCACCGCCGCTCCACGCGCGGCCCAGGCCCTGTCAAAGCGCCGCGCTACCCGGGAGGAACAAAAGGGGTGCGAAGCGCCCCCGCGGAGAGGCTGGAGATTGGGCGATACTGGTATTCAAGTGACTGGGACCCATGTGGGTGGCCGAGCGACTCAGCACGGCTATCCGAACTACCCCTGCCAGAAGTCGTGTCAGCCGTCCGGTGGACAGGATCCAGGACGCGTTTGGAGTCGCGTGCCTGGCGAGAAACCGACCGGGAGCGTTCTCACGCATCCTCGTGCTGCGCCACGACGGGACAATCGGCGGTGCGGAATGAGGCGGCGCCCAGATGTGCGGTAGTGGGGGGCAGGAGCCCGAGACTTTCTAGCGAGGTAATCAAATGATACAGAGACAAGAACCGTCCTCTGGACGGAACCGAAAGAGCCAAAGGATCGCTTTCGGGGTCTTTCTGGCTGTCTTTCTTTCGTGCGGGTTTGTCGAGTCCGAAGCAGCCGACGGCATCGTGTTCCGAGACGCCGAATCCCAAGCCCGCGAGTTCATGCGCTGGCAGCGGGAGATCCGGCTCGACAAAGAGCAGGAAAAGATAAAGAAGGCGGCGCTGAGCGATTTGCCCGCGCCGTGTTGCAGTGATAAGTCCGCGTATACTTGCTGCTGCGCCTGCAACATGTCGCGCACCATCTGGGGGCTGTCGCAGTACATGATCGCCAAGCAAGGGGCCGATGCCGCAACGGTGCGGGCGAAGGTGAAGGAGTGGCTGGCGTTCATCAACCCCAACGGCTACAGCGGCAAGGCGTGCTACAAGGGCCGGTGCGAGCGCCCGTTTCGGGAAGACGGCTGCGGCGGAATGCGGGTGACGAACCTGGTTTTCTAAGCGGTGGCATAAGTTGCGTGTCCGGCGGCGAACCTGCTACGCCTTGCTTCGCCGACCCTCCGGCTCAGTGACAGCGTTCCGGCAGCCCGGCCTCAGGCAGGTCTGCCTCCGAGGGCAGCGCCGTACCCTGGACCGGGCCTCGGTATTGGATCCGGCTTGAGACATCAGCCCGCTCGAAGGCGGTGTTTTGCAGCGCGATCGAGATCTTGCGGCGGTAGAACCACAGCGCGCGAAGCGCGAACTCGCCGCCATAACGCACGGGGAACCAAAGTCCATCCTCGAAACGGCGGTAGACGACTTTAAAGCCGAGATGCCGGATGTTGGTCCCGAACACGGCCTCCACCCATAGGGGAACCTCCTTGGCGAGGTGAGTCGTGACGAGCACTGGCTGAAGCTCGTCGATGTCGATGAGAGCCTCTCCGGCCCACGGTGAAGCGCCGTCCGTCCAGTCGCCTTTCGGGTGGAACACCACGCGATAGACGTCGTTGCCGCCGTAGAGTACCCGGCGGGCGATGCCGAAGTCCATGCCGCGGACCCGTTGAAGCGTGAGAGGGAACAACTCCCGGCTGATGCCGTCGCGGGCATCGGGGTCGCTGGTAAGGGCCTCGGCCAAGTCTGAGATCAGATCCCCATCGATATCCAGATCCTGGTCCTGATAGTTGGGCTGAAAGTAGAAGATCATCCGGCCGCGGCGACGGTAACGCCCCGAGAAGCGGATGCGTTGCTTGCGAATGGTGCGGGGGCCGGGCTCAACGAAGAATTCGCTGATTTCCTCGCGGAGGAGGCGATTGCGAGTCCCGTGGAAGCGGATCACGACCCGCTGCCGGTAACGGAACTGCTTGCGGGCTTCCTGGGCCCGGCCCTGGTTCCAGGCCACCTTCCACATGAGCTCCCTCGCGTCTGGCACTTGCGCAGCACCGCCCGGCAGGCCGCCCGCAGCAGCGACCGCGAGAGCCAACAGGAGCCGGGATCGCGACATCATCCGCCGTCCTGCGGCCGGCGGTTCACGCCGTTGCCGGGATCGTGCACGCAAAACGCCCTGGAACATCGGTCGCCCAGTCCGCCACTCCAATACGCACGGAGCCGGGACTGTAGTTCAGAAAGTTGTCGCCACTCGACGGAACCGGCAAATCGGAGCGCCCTTTTCCGCCCTGGGGCGCAGACAGCCACCCGGCCAGCCTAGCGGCCGTTGAGCTACACTACGCCGCTCGTTTCGGGCGCGGCCTCCCACGGCCCGCCCCTCGGCAGGCCGGCAGGAGTCCAGACGGGAAAACAGGTGGCGGTCAGCGACGCCGGACCGGGGCTTGCTTGCGTTCGCAGGCCAGATAGACGGGCTGAGCCCGTGCGAGCTCCGTAAGGGGCGATGTCCGGCGGTCCGCTGTCGAGGCTTCGAGGCGGCCGACGGGGCCGGCGGCGGTCAATCGGTGATGATGCCGGGCTCACCGGTGCGCAGGTGGTGGGTCGAGTAGACGACGATGCTGAGGGCCGGAACGCGGTCCTGGAACTCGGGGCGGCGGGTATCGACGAGGAGGCGGTCCGAGGGGGCCAATTCGACGGGGACTTTGTCACGCTCGGCGGGCGTGACTGCGTAACGGTAGAGCCAGATGCCGTGCGGAAGGGCGTGCAGGCGGACGGCGAGGGAGGCGTCGCGGCGCATCTCGTTGGTGAGGAGGATGGTGATTTCCCCTTTGCGGGGGCTGCGCAGCGCCGCGGCGACCAGGCGGCGGCCGCTGGGGGGCCATTCGCCGCGGACCTGGGTTGGCAGCACCTCGGAGTTCTTGGCGGTGAAGCGGGTGAGGATGCCCCACTGATAATAGGCGTTGGGATGGGGCGCGAATTCCTCCAACAGGCGTTCCCGCTCGATGTCCCACGTATCGACGAGCTGCCACTGCCCGTCGAGGTCCCCGCGGTTGGTGAAGCTCCAACGGTTGACCGCGTCGGCCCCGGCGTTGATCGCGCGGATGGCGAGGGAGGCGTTCTTCAGCCCCGACTCGTAGGATCCGGGAGCGGGGTTCGACCCGCCCCAGCCGTAGGCCATGGTGCCGACTTCGGAGAGAAACAGGGGCTTGCCGCGGGCATGGGCCCAGCGGGCCCAGTCGCCGATGATGCGCTCGGCGGCGGTGAGTTTCTTGCCGCCGCGGCGCTCCATGTCGTCGAAGACCTCGTCATAGGAGTGAATGTCATAGGCCCCAATGTAGGGGTCGAAATCGATCTCGTCTGGTTCGAGTTCCGGCAGCAGGGTCCAGTCTGGTCCGGAGAGGGGCAGGTAGAGGCCGCGTTTGTCGAGGGCGTCGCGCACGGCGCGGAGGCCGGGAGTGATGGGGAGAGGCTCGAGGTCCGGCCCCTGCCACCAGGACCAGTCGTGGCCGGGCTCGTTGTTGATCGCCAGCCAGCGGATGCAGCGGTAGCCTTTGACTCGGAGCAGATGTTCGATGAGTTCGGCCAGCCCCTCGGCGAAGTCTTCCATCGAGTAGGGCGCGCTGACGGCAATGCGTTCGGGAGAGCTGCGCAGCTCCGGGTAGGCGTTCCAGGCGACGTTGCCCCACATCTGCTGGAGGAAGACGTCGGCCCCGTTTTCCTCGGCCCAGTCGAGGATGCGGTAGAGGATGCGCATTTCGGCGTTGTCCCAGTCAAAGCGGCCGCGGGCGGGTTCGTACATACGCTGCTCGATCTCCACACGCATCCAGTCCAGGCCGAGCCACCGGGCGTGGCGGTAAAGGGTTCGCCAAGCGGCTTCATCGTCAGCGGGAGGATTGCCGCCCCAAGCGCTGCCCCCGAGAGCGCCTTGGCGAATCTCTCCCGTTCCGATCATGGGCCGCTCGATCGCGTGCCAGGAGGCCCCGAGGCCGCCGCGCAGGGTGCGGACGGGCGACTGCATCTCGATCTGAATCGAGACCGGCAGCGGGGCGGCGTCCTGTCCGGACCCGGCCGCCGGGGCCGCCATCAGTAAGAGGGATGAAAAGAGCAACAGAAAGGCCGTTCTCATGTCGATCTCCGACCCTTCCGTTGTACCAGCAGGGCGTAGCCGGCCGGGCGACGGGCGGCGGACGGTTGCGGCAATATCGATCGCTCCAGCCGTTCCCGTCCTGACCTTCGCCGGCGACGGCGAACGAAAACCGGGTTTTCTTCCAAATACTTGCATCCGCGACGGGCTCTGATCGATCCAAGGCGGCAGGAGGCACGAATGCGTTTTTTCGCCACACTGTTGCTCGTGGGCTTCGCGGCTGCGGCGCTACCTTCGGCGGCGCAGCAGAAGCCGAACATCCTCGTCATCTGGGGCGACGATATCGGGCAGTCGAACATCAGCGCTTACACGATGGGGCTGGTAGGCTACCGCACACCGAACATCGACCGTATTGCCAGAGAAGGAATGATCTTTACCGACTACTACGGCGAGCAAAGCTGTACGGCGGGCCGGTCGAGTTTCATCACCGGCCAGAGCGTCTTCCGGACGGGCCTAAGCAAGGTCGGGCTGCCGGGAGCCGACATCGGACTGCGGGCGGAAGATCCCACGATCGCTGAGCTGCTGAAGCCGCGCGGCTACGCCACCGGCCAATTCGGCAAGAACCACCTGGGTGACAAGGACGAGTTCCTGCCGACGGCGCACGGGTTCGATGAGTTCTTCGGCAACCTCTATCATCTGAACGCCGAGGAGGAGCCCGAGAACGAGGACTACCCGAAGGATCCGGCGTTCCGGAAGCGCTACGGTCCCCGGGGCGTCATCCACTCCTACGCCGGCGGGCGCATCGAAGATACCGGCCCGCTGACCCGGAAGCGGATGGAGACGATCGATGACGAGACCGTGGCTGCGGCGCTGGATTTCATCGAGCGCCAGCACGAGGCCGGCAAGCCGTTCTTCGTCTGGTGGAACGGGACGCGGATGCACTTCCGCACCCACGTAAAGAAAGAGCACCGGGGCATCTCCGGCCAGGACGAGTACGCCGACGGGATGGTGGAACACGACGGCCACGTAGGACGACTGCTGGCGAAGCTGGACGAGCTCGGCATCGCCGGCAACACGATCGTCTTCTACTCGACCGACAACGGCCCGCACTACAACACGTGGCCCGACGCCGCGGCGACGCCATTCCGGGGCGAGAAGAACACGAACTGGGAGGGCGGCTGGCGGGTGCCGGCGATGGTACGGTGGCCGGGAAAGATCAAAGCCGGCTCTGTCTCGAACGAGATCATGCACCACATGGACTGGATGCCGACGCTGCTGGCGGCGGCGGGCGATCCCAACATCAAACAGAAACTGCTCCACGGGTACAAAGCCGGCAAGCGGACTTACAAAGTTCACCTGGACGGCTATAACTTCCTGCCGCACCTGACCGGGAAGGAGAAGAAGGGTCCGCGGAACGAGGTCTTTTACTTCTCCGACGACGGTGACCTGACGGCGCTCCGGTATCGCGACTGGAAGGTGATCTTCATGGAGCAGAGGGTGGCGGGAACGTTCCGCGTGTGGGCCGAACCGTTCGTTCCGTTGCGGGTACCGAAACTGTTCAACCTGCGTCGCGACCCGTACGAACGGGCGGATGTCACTTCCAATACTTATTATGACTGGTTCCTGGATCGGGCCTATCTGCTGCTGCCGGCGCAGGCATACGTGGCGGAGTTTCTGAAGACGTTCCAGGAGTTTCCGCCGCGGCAGAGAGCGCCGAGCTTTAGTATCGATCAGGTCCTCGAGAAGCTCATGCCGCCGACGGGCTGATCTGCAGTGACACGGCAGTGCTTATGAAGAAGACAGTCGGCCTTCTGCCGGCGGCGCTACTCGTATTGTCGGCCGCAGCTTCTTGCGGGCCTTCACCGGCGCCGCTGGGCTGCTCGGTCGATGCGCTGGCCTCTTGGGCGGACCGGGCCCCCAAGCAACGCATTCTCGATTTTGTCGCGCGGGTGACCGAGGAAGGCGGTGCGGACTACGTACCGCCGGCGGAGCGGATAGCCACGTTCGACAACGACGGCACGCTGTGGGTGGAAAAGCCGCTGTACGTGCAGTTCGCGTTCCTGTTCCACGAGATCGACCGGATGGCGCCGAACCACCCCGAGTGGAAGAAGACACAACCTTTCCGGGCGGCCCTGGACCATGATTTCGAAGCGATCGACAGGCTGGGCCTGCAGGCGGGGCTCACCCTTCTGTTGACCACCCACACCGGGATGACCCAGCAGGAATTCGCGCGGCTGGCGGGCGAGTTCTTCGCCGCGGCGAGGCATCCCCGGTACCACCGCCTGTATACGGAGCTCGTCTACCAGCCGATGCTGGAGCTGCTCGATCTGCTGCGGGCCAACGGCTTCCGCATCTTCATCGTTTCGGGCGGCACGGTGGAGCTGATCCGGAGCTTCGCCGAAGATGTCTATGGTGTTCCGCCGGAAAACATTGTGGGTACCAGCTTCCGCTACCGGTTCGAGGCCCATCCGGCGCCGGGACGGATCTGGCGCGAACCAAAGATCGTCTCCTTCAACGACCGCGGGGAGAAGCCGGCGAACATCCAGTTGCACGTCGGACGCCGTCCGATCCTGGCCGTGGGCAATTCCGACGGGGACGTCCAGATGCTCGAGTTCGCGCCGCGGTCACGGCCTCACCTGGCGCTGCTGGTACATCACGACGACGCCGAGCGCGAATACGACTACGACGAGGGGACGGAAGAAGCACTCAAACTTGCCCCAAAGAAGGGCTGGCAGGTCGTTTCGATCAGAGAGGATTTCCGGCGTGTTTTTCCGTTCGAAAAAGAAGAATGAGACGAGGCCGCCGCCGGAAGGGCGATGCGGGGGAGTCTTTGGTTCCACTGGTGGAGCCACGCGGACCCCGGCCGCAGGGCCAACCGACGCGGCGGCAAGGTGGTAGTGAACTGCCCAGTGTTTCCCGGAGGCTCCATACATCCGGGGGATGGAGCAAGGGAGAACAAAGCAGGTTCTCACCGGAGCTCCGGGCGAAGAGGTCGGTGCGATCTGGTGATAGGCAATCTGGCGACAGGCGATTCCGGTAGAAAGAGGAGGCTGCCGATAGGTTATTGAACCGTGGTGCCCGGGGCGGGGGTCGAACCCGCACGGTGGTTTCCCACCAAGGGATTTTA
>CAYWXL010000004.1:0-119958 GCA_964461995.1 uncultured Solibacteraceae bacterium | reverse complement strand
GCCTGGATAAGAAAGTCTTCTGACCCCTTCCTGGCGGAAGCTAGTGGGAGTCGAACCCACCGGCGACGCGGAGCGCCGCCCACTGGTTTTGAAGACCAGGCCCGGCACCGGCCGGAAATAGCTTCCATCGCGATTCTACCACCGGCGGGGTCCGATCATCGAACCGGCGGGACGTCGTGCACCGGGCGTGTCGGCCGTAGCGGCGGGACGCCGGGAGCGCATCCACGGCGATTCCCGCGGCCTCGGAACCTCCGCCCGTTTCCAGCGGCCGCGGGGCTGCGTACCGCCGCCCGGGCAGAGCCGCTCATCAGGTCTTGAACTCTCCAAACGTGTGCGGTAGATCCTGCATGTGATCGCGGAGCCGGTCCTTCATCTCGCTGAGGACGCCCCGGAACGAGGGGTCACAAGCCAGGTTGCGCTGTTCGAAGACGTCGTTCTCCAGGTCGTAAAGCTGGTCGTGATGAAAGTAGTTCGGGAAGTCGTACAGAACGCCGTAACGGACACCTTCCCGGGCGGCGCCCCGGTGGGGGTTGCGTTCCCCGTCCAGGGAGACAAGCCGCAGGCGTCCCGTCCGTGCGGCTTCCAGCGCGTCCTCCTCGATCGCCCGCTGGGCGGCGGCCGGGGGCCGGTTGGCGATGTACTTCCACTTCTGGGTCACCACGCCGCGGATGTTCGAGATTTCCAGGTACAGGCTCTCGCGCCCGCCGGAAGGCTCGGACCGGCCTTCCAGAAGCGAAGCGAAGCTCACGCCGTCCTGCGCCATGTCGGCCGGGGGCGTCGCCCCGGCGAGCTCCAGGAATGTCAAAGCGAGGTCCACGTTGGCGCAGATCGAGTCGATCTGCCGAGGCGAACGGATCCTTTGCGGCCACCGGGCGATACAGGGGATCCGAGCCGCCTCGTAACAGGTGTACTTGCCCCGGCTGGCGTGGTCGCTGGCGAAAATCAGAAGCGTATTATCGGCCACGCCGAGCTCCTCGAGCTTGCGCATCACGGCGCCGACCGCGTCGTCAATCCAGGTGGCCACGGCGTTACGCTCGTCGATACCTTCCTTCCGCACCCGCTCGAAGACTGACTCCCGCGGCGGCATGACCTCGGGCGCCTTGGCGAGAACGCCTGCTGGGGTGAAGCGCGGGTCGCCTCGCAACATCCGCGCGTTGTATTTCCCGTGGGGCAGGGTGAGAGGCATGTAGAGGAAGAAGGGTTGCCGATGGTAACGTCCGATGAACTCCAACGCGCCCTCAGTGATCCACTCAAGATTGTGAACGGCCATCCTGGTCGGGAGACCGAGCCACTCCTTGTTGTTCACATAGATTCGCTCGGCGTAGTCCCAGCCGAAATTGTCCTGAATGTACCGCAGGTTGCGCTCGTAGGTGGCGCGGATACGCTTCGAGACTTCTGCGTCGAACGGATCGGCGTCCTCGGCCACGCCCTTGACCCGGCCGTCGCGGCTGCCGACGCCGAGATGCCACTTCCCCACAATCCCTGTGGCATAGCCCGCCCGCTTGAGTTCGCGCGCGATGTTGGACTCGGCTGGATCCAGCTTCGTGTTCCACTGGATCGTGCCCGCAGTCCCCGGCGGGAACAGGCGGCAAAAAGGCCGGCTGCGGCTGGCGTAGCGGCCGGTCATTAACGAATAGCGGCTTGGCGTGCAAACCGCCGAGCTCACATAGAACCGCGAAAAGGTCACTCCGTCCCGGGCCAAGGAATCGATATTCGGCGTGAGCATCCGCGGGTCTTCATACCAGGCTCTTGGCCGGGTGGGGATCCCCGCCTGATGCGCTCCGCCGTAGCAGGGGTACTTCTCCGGGTCGTAGACGCCGATTTCGTCGAAGTCGAGATCATCGGCGTAGATGAAGATGATGTTCGGCCGGGGCGCCTGCGCCGACGGCTGCCCCATTGCGGGGCGCACGGCGAAAGCGCCCCCCGCCATCTGAAACAGTTCGCGTCTCTTTAGTCGCACCGGGGCCACAGCGTCCTCCTTCCTGCGGCGCATTCTCTCACGCGCCGCGCCGGCTGTCTAGAGCGCTGAGACACCACTGCCACCACCTCGCGGCTTGTCGAGCAGAATGCGCAGATGCGCCGCCAGCCCGAACGGCGGGGGTTTGGGAGTTGAGGCGGCGCGGAACCGCGCGGCCGGCGTAGTTCGCATCTCTGCTAGGATGCTGACGACCGAGACAGTGGAGGTTGTCATGACAGAGAACATGCTGCTAGGAGTGGCGGCGATGGTTCTGTTGGCCGCCGTAACGCCCAGCCCCGGAGAGACCCACCACTTCACCCCGAACGTTTACTACAACACCTTTTCGTCCGCCCACACGCCGGTGCTGCGGATCAAGCCCGGCGACCGGGTCGTCACCCGAACCATCGACGCCCGGGGCTACGACCATAACGACAAAAAAGTCGCCGAGCGCCCCAACCCGCAAACCGGGCCTTTCTACATCGAAGGAGCGATGCCGGGAGACGTGCTCGTCGTTTACCTCGAAAAGATCGAACCGAACCGCTCAACGGCGTGGTCGAGCAGCGTCCTGGCTCCCTACGTAACGGATCCCGACTTTCTCCGTTTCGAAGCCGAAAGGAAGCAAACGACCGAGACGTGGACGATCGACAAAGACAAGGGGATGGCGCGCCTGGCGGCACAGGGCATCCAGCCAGCCGTGATCGAAGTGCCGCTACGGCCGATGCTGGGCTGCGTGGCAACCGCCCCGGATCACAAGGCCGCCGTTCCCACCAGCACGCCGGACCGTTTCGGCGGCAACATGGACTACCCCGGCATGGTCGCCGGCGCGAAGCTGATGCTCCCGGTTTATGAGCCCGGCGCCCTGTTGTTTCTCGGTGACGGCCATGCGCGCCAAGGCGACGGCGAGGTGGTCGGCAATGCGCTCGAAGTCTCGATGGACGTGACCTTCCGAGTGGAGCTGATCAAACAAAAGAAGATCGGCTGGCCCAGGCTGGAAAACGAAGACTACATCATGGTGCTCGGCAGCGCCCGGCCCTTGCTGCAGGCTCTCCAGCACGCCACCACCGAGCTGCAGCGCTGGCTTATGGCGGATTACGGCTTCGACGAGCGGGGCGCGTCCCTGCTCATGGGCCACGCGCTCGAGTACGACATCGCCAACGTGGTGGACCCGCACTTCACGGTGGCGGCGAAAATCCGCAAGAGCTACCTCGGCGCCGGCGGCGACTGACCCCTGCAGCATTGCTAACCGCTGCCGGACGGACACCCGCGCCGTCCCCATCGGTCCCTGAATCGCACCGGCCGCCAGCGGTACGGAGGCGAAAACTTGCAAGCGCCGCCGCTCTTTCTTGTGTCACAGCGCCGTAGATCGGGTATGATGAAGTTGCCTCCGGGCTGTGATGGAAGTAGAGGAAGATGCTGGGCGCCGGGCCGACATCTCTGGAGTAGAGCTGGGCCCTTCCTTCGAAAGAGAGTGTTATTTCCCGTCCTCTGACTCTAAACCCAGCACAGCAGTGGTAGAAAAGTCACGCTGGTGAACGCTGTCCTGTTAAGTAAGAAACCCTTGCCGCCCTTACCGAGGCCGTGGTTTCTGCGGGTGCTCGTCCGAGATTCAGCCATTCGTCCCCACTCCCATACGAAGATTGCGCCTCGCTCTCGAGTCCGCTTGGGTCATCGACTTGCGCCGCATCCGGGGATGGCTTCACGAGCCTGGCCGCGGCTGACTTCGACCGCCTGCCGCCTGAGCGCAGTCCCAGCATTGCCATGAAGATCTTACTTTACAACCCAGACAACGGCGTGACGCAGAACTTCATGCCGCACCTGTGGATGTTCCTGCTCCAGACGCTGACCCCTCCGGAGCACGAGGTCGTTTTGATAGACGGAAACACACAACCGATGAGCGACGCCGAGCTGGTTCAGTTCGTGCGAGACCGCAACATTGGACTAGTGGGGATCGGCGCTATGACCCGCATGATCGCCAAAGCATATCGCGTCGCTGACGCCTTGCGGGCGGCCGGCGTGCCGGTGGTCATGGGCGGACCGCACGTCACAGCCATCCCCGAGGAAGCGCTAGGCGAGGACGGCGGCCGACGCCATGCCGACGCCGTCGCCATCGGCGAGGCAGACGAGATTTGGCCGAAGATCGTGGACGACGCGGTCCGCGGCTGCCTGCAGGATCGGTACGCCGCCGCAGATGAGTTCGGCCAGCCCCGCAAACCCGACCTCGCCGACTATCCGAAGATCCCTTGGGAATCGCTGGACATCGATCAGTTCAACCGCGTCCCTGGTTTCATGCGGTGGATCATGAAACGTCTCGGGATCGACTGGGAAACGTTCCACATCATCCCGATCGAGTCCGGCCGGGGCTGTCCGTACGGTTGCGAGTTCTGCACGGTCACCGGGTTCTTCGGCGGATCAATCCGGTTTCGCTCCAACGAAAGCATCGTGGACGAGCTTCTCCGTTTGAAAGCGCGGGCCGCCAAGAGCCGGGGCCAGATCGCTGTCTTCTTCGTGGATGACAATTTCGCCATCAACGTGAAGCGTACGAAATCGCTGTTGCGCGACATCATCGCCGCCGGCGCCCAGGTCACCTGGATCGCGCAGATCAGCGCCAACCTGCTGCGCGACGAAGAATTGGTGGAGTTGATCGCCGACTCCGGCGGCAAGTGGATCTTCATCGGCATGGAGTCGCTCGACCCGGTGAACCTCGCCGCCGTCAACAAGGGATTCAGCAAACCAGATGAATATGGTTTGGTGTTGGAGCGTCTGGCCCGGCGCAACGTATATGCGATCACTTCGTTTATTTTCGGACTGGATAACGATAGGCCAGGAGTCGGCGCACGCACCTTGAGCCAACTCGAGAAGTGGGCGCCAGGACTCCCTGTGTTCGGTCAGATCACGCCGTTCCCCGCCACTCCGTTCTACGCCCGGCTGGAAAAGGAGGGACGGCTCACGCGACCGAAGCACTGGCTCGAGTTTACGCCGTTCCGCATGGCCCATACGCCCCGAAAGATGACGGCCGCCGAGGTCCAGGCCGATGTCCGCTACGCCTGGACCCACGCCTACAGCCCGGCGGCGGCTCGAAAAGCTCTCGATGCCCTTCGCGACCAACCGGCCGCTTACAAGATCAGCCACTTCGTTGCACGGCTGTTCTTCCGAAACATCTACTTTCCGCAGAAAGGGGCTTGGGGATGGACGAAACTCGTCGCGTGGAATTGGCGGCCGCTCGTCCGGGTCATCTATGATTCGTTTACGAAATGGCACGGATCGCCGAAGACCGTGGGGAACGCTGAGGGAGCTTGCCCGCCGGTGTCTGGATTCAAGGAAGCGGAGAGCGCAGAAGGCTAACGTAAGGATGGGGAGCGCCAGGGTTTGCGGTGAGGCGTGAGGCAGGCTCTCAATCCGCCGCTGCCGCGGCCGGGCGTGGCGGGCCCTGGTCCGGCAACACCTTGCCGGGGTTCAGCCGTCCTTCCGGATCGAACACGTCCTTGATGCTCCGCATCATCTCCAGCGACTGGGGCGAGAACTGTTTGGGCATCATGGGTATCTTCTCGATGCCCACGCCGTGTTCCCCGGTGATCGAGCCGCCGAATTCCAGGCACTTCTCCAGGATCTCGAAGCTCGCCTGCATCGCCTTGTCGAGATCGCCCGGCCGACGGGCGTTGAAAAGAATCAGCGGGTGCATGTTGCCGTCGCCCGCGTGAAAGATATTGCTGATCGTCAAGCCGTACTTGTCCGCCACCTGCTGGATGAAACGTAGCGTGGCGGGGATCTTGCTTCGGGGCACCATGCCGTCCTGCACGAGATAAGTAGGGCTCACCCGACCGATCGCCCCGAAGGCGTTCTTGCGCCCCTTCCACAGCAACGCGCGTTCCTCGGCGGTGCGAGCTTCCCGTATCTCGCGGGCGCGGCAAAGGCGGCACACCTCGCGGATCTGTTCGATCTGCTCATCGATGGCCTCGCGGACGCCCTCCACCTCGATCAGCAGGACCGCCGAGGCGTCCCTGGGATAGCCGGCGCCGGTGGCTTCCTCGACCATGCGCAGCATTACCCCGTCCATCATCTCGAGGGCCACGGGAGTGATGCCCCGCGCGGTGATTTCCGAAACCGTTTGGCCACAGTCTTCCGGCGAATCGTAGATCGCCAAAACGGTGCGAACAGCCTCGGGCTTCCGCATGAGGCGCACGACGATCTTCGTCACCAGGGCCAGCATGCCTTCCGAGCCAGTCATCAGCCCGGTGATGTCGTACCCCGGCAGGTCGAGTTCTTTGCCCCCGGTCTCGACGACGCTGCCATCCGGAAGCACGAGTTCCAACCCGAGGACATGATTGGCCGTGACGCCATACGCCAATGTGTGGGGCCCGGCTGAGTTCTCGGCTACGTTGCCGCCCAATGTACAGGCCTTCTGACTGGACGGGTCCGGCGCGTAGAAATAGCCGTCGGACTCCACCGCAGTGGTGATATCGAGATTAACGACGCCCGGCTGTACCACCGCCCTCTCATTGGCCAGGTCGATCTCGAGAATCTTGTTCATGCGGGAGAAGGCGATCATCACCCCGCCGGAGAGGGCGATCGCGCCGCCGCTCAAACCGGTGCCGGCCCCACGTCCGACGATCGGGACGCCGTACTCGCCAGTGAGCTTGACGATGGAGACGACTTCCTCGGTGGTCCGCGGAAAAACGACCATCTCCGGGCGCGCTTTGTCCACTGCGCCGTCGTACTCGTAGAGGATGAGGTCCTCGGGCTGCTCCAGACAACCCTGCTCGCCGAACAGGGCTTTGAGCGCGTTTCGTAGAGGTGATGGAATCATGATCGTCGCCGGGGGCAACTCCGGCTGCGCGCGGTCCACCGATCAGAGCAAGGAACGCACATAGTTGATCATTCGCTCGTCGGACCAGTCAGTAGCACCGATGATCTTTTGCCTGACTTTGCCTGTCGAATCGATGATGTAAGTCTCCGGATAACGGTACGTGCCGTACCGCGAGCTGATTTCCGCCGCTGGATCGCGGGCCGTGAGGAACTTGACCTTGTGCTTCTCAAGGAAGCGCCGATAGGCCGCTTCGTCCTCGTCCACGCTGATTCCCAAGACGACAACGCCTTCCTTCTCCAACCGTTGGTGGAACTCATTCAGAGAAGGGATCTCCTCAATGCACGGCGGACACCACGTGGCCCAGAAGTTCAGCACCAGGACCTTGCCGCCGAAATTCGTGGGCGAGACGACAAGGCCGCTGTCGGTTTGAATCTGGAAGTCCGGCGCGGTGTCGCCCACGCCGATCACGCGGTCGCGGAGCGTGTCGGCTACGACACCCACCAGCACGACGAGCAGTCCGCCGATAAGCGCTTTCAGTACCTGGTCCGTCCTCGATGATTGCATTGCAAGTCACTTACAATTTTAGAGGATCGCGGCGGCTCCCGGTTCATCTAATACCAATAGCGGGGCGGTCCGCGGCCCAGGATTGCGCCGCGCTACCCCCCGGGCATCCTCAAGCAAGATGTTGATCACGCGCAAAGTGGAGTTTTCGGCTTCCCACGTTTGCCGCCGGGCGGATTTGTCCGAGGAGGAAAACCGTCGCTTGTACGGGGACGAGGCGAATCCCCAGGGGCACGGACACAACTTCGTCGCCGAGATCACGCTGGAGGGGGATCCCGACCCCGTAACCGGAATGGTCTACGACCTGAAGAGCCTGAACGAGGTGATTCAGCGCGAGATCGTCGAGATTTACGATCACCGGTTCCTGAACCGCGAGGCGCCCCCGTTCGACCAAGTGGTTCCGACGCCGGAGAACATCGCCCGGGAGATCTGGCGGAGGCTGGCGCCGCACTTCCGGCAGACCGGCGCGCGCTTGCACCGTGTGCGGCTCCAGGAGACGGACGATTTCTACGTGGAGTATTTCGGGGAGGAAGAACCGTGAGGATTACGCGGCGCTACCGGTTTGCGGCGTCGCACCGCTTGCACTCGCCGCAACTGAGCGATGAAGAAAACCAGCGGGTGTATGGCAAGTGCGACAATCCGTTCGGGCACGGCCACAACTACGTGCTGGAGATCAGCGCGCGCGGTCCAGTGGAGGAGAAGTCGGGCCGGGTACTGGCGGTCCACCGGCTGGATGCGCTGGTCGAGCGCGAAGTTCTCCGGGAGTTCCGGCACGCCGATTTGAACACGCAGATCGAGGCTTTCGCGGGCGGCGCCCTCGTGCCCACTACAGAGAACGTCGCCCGGGAGATCTGGAGACGTCTGTCGAGAGCGTGGCTCGCCGAGTTCTCCAGTGGGCCCGTTCTCGACACCGTGCGCCTCTATGAAACCCGCAAGAACATCATCGAGTTGACAGGAAGAAGATGAAATATGGCACGAAACAACGCCATTCTGGAAGTGATGCCGAAGCGTGACTCAACCGGGGTTATCGCCGACATGATCCGGCAAGTTTTGGCCCACCTCGGCGAAGACCCGGCGCGCGACGGCCTGCAGAAAACGCCGGATCGGGTCGAGCAAGCGCTCCGGTTCTTAACCGAAGGCTACGAGAAACGAATCGAAGACGTGGTCAACGGAGCGCTGTTCGACGTCGAGTACGACGAGATGGTTATCGTGCGGGATATCGAGTTCTTCAGCTTGTGCGAGCACCATCTGCTGCCTTTCTTCGGCACGATGCACGTGGCGTACATCCCGGGACAGAAGGTGATCGGACTGAGCAAGATCCCGCGCATCGTGGACATGTTCGCGCGCCGGCTCCAGGTGCAGGAGCGGCTCACGCAGCAAGTGGCGCAATGCCTGATGGATGTGCTCAATCCCGAGGGCGTCGGCGTGGTCTGCGAAGCGCGGCACTTCTGCATGATGATGCGCGGCGTCGAGAAGCAGCACTCGGGGGCCATCACGAGCGCGATGCTCGGATCGTTTCGGGACGACAAGGCGACGCGCGAAGAGATGCTCTCGCTGATCGGCCACCAGACGCTGCGGTTCTGACGCCTCTCAAAACTGCCCAGGCGACGAGGCGCCGGCGCCGTACAGGCCTGGCGGCGCCGCTCGTCGCAGGTCAGCCGTGCGGTACCATAATGATGCGATGCTCGATAACTTCCGCGAGTTCGATGCCGGCCCGGATCCTCTCGGAAAGACCTGGCACGTAGAGTTCGTCTGGCTCCAAACAGCCATTGCGATCCGACACGCCGACGCGGTGGACGTGAAATTCTTTGTTTCGGACGGAGATCGCAAGCTGGAGAAGGTCATCGCTTTGCCGCACGTCACGCTGCGGAAGCTGGCCGAGCAGTATGGGCGCCCGCTGAGCGATCCGTGGTGTTCGCGCCTCGCGGCTCTTCACATCAAGCACATGATCGAGACCTCGGAGGACATGGAAAAGACGCTGGTGACGGTTTCGCCTGAACAGCTCGAGCGGTACGCGGCGGAACTGGCGGGCGGCGGATCCTCGGCGCCGCAGCCCGAGCCGGCCCTTAAGGAGCCGGGCTCCCGCTGAGCTCCACCACGCCGCAAGCCGCGGCGCGATTCCGGTAAGAATATCTATCGAGAAGCAACTATTGCTTGCATATTAGAAAAAGGAGTGTAACTTGAGCCTCACAATCAAGACACGGGAAAAAGATGGTGCTGTCATCGTTGACCTCGACGGACGGCTGACCCTCGGCGAGGCGACGGGAATGTTGCGGGAAACGATCCGCGACCTGGTCGCCAAAAACAAGACCAACATCGTGCTGAATTTCAAGAACCTGGAATACATGGACAGCGCCGGCCTCGGCGAGCTGGTCTCGGCCTACACGAGCGCCAAGAACGCCGGCGGCAAGGTCAAGATGGTCAACATGGGAGGCCGTGCCGTGGATCTGCTCCAGGTGACGAGGTTGATGACGTTGTTCGAGCTCTACGACGACGAAGACGCCGCCATTAAGAGCTTCGACTGAAGTTGGAGCGCTGCGCGCGGGCGCCCTCTGACGCACGGCGCACGAAAACATCGCCGAGCCGCCTGTGGGCGGAACGACCGGGCATCCGCTCCAGGATTGACCCGTCGAACCTCGGGGCGTGAGGGTGGAGGAAGGGCCGGGAAGAAACCTCCACCCCCAAACGGGCCTGGCCGCGGAACCGGACGGCCCGAATCGAAAAGACAAGCTCCCGGCGTCAGGCCGGGGAGACGGCTGCTATCTGCGGTTGCGGCGGCGGGGCGCCAGCCACCGGATTCAGCCGCACGGAAACCAGCTTCGAGACGCCCGGCTCCTGCATCGTGACGCCGTAAAGCAGTTCCGCCGCCTCCATCGTCGTCTTCGCGTGGGTAATGACAATGAACTGCGTCTGCTTCGACATGTCGCGGAGCAGGCGGATCATGCGCCGGATGTTGGCTTCGTCCAACGGGGCGTCCACCTCGTCGAGGACGCAGAACGGACTCGGCTGGTATTGGAAGATCGCCATCAGCAGCGCTAAGGCCGTCAGCGCCTTTTCCCCGCCGGAGAGCAACAGCACGTTCTGCAGGCGCTTCCCAGGGGGTGAGGCGACCAGGTCGATTCCCGACTCATTAGGATTCTCCGGATCCGAGAGACGCATCTCGCCGACGCCTCCGCCGAACAGCGTGCGGAAGGTGTGCTTAAAGTTCTCATTGATCGCCTCGAAAGCGTGGGCGAACCGTTTTCGCGTTTCGGCGTCGATCTCCCGGATCGCCTTTTCGGTATCCCGGATGGAGTCGAGCAGATCCTGCCGCTGCGCATTCAGGAACTCGTAGCGCTGCCGAGCTTCCTCGTACTCCTCGAGCGCGGCGGGGTTCACCGGGCCAAGATTCTCAATTCGCGTCTTCAGACGCTCGTACTGCTCCTCGGCATCCGCCAGAGCCTCCTCGTCGAGCTCTTCCGGCTCCGCCTCGGCGAGCTCCTGCAGGGTCATCTTCAACTCTTTGATGCAGGTCTCCTCGAGATACTTGAGGTCCGCGCGGCGCTCGGCCAGAGCCACCTCGATTTGTGACCGCTGTTCGTGGGCCTCCTGAGCCTGTACGCGGAGCTGCTTCAGCTCTTCCTCCAGGGCGGCTAGCCGTTCCCGAAGCTGAATTTCCTCGCCGCTGAGGCGCTCAACTTCTTTTTCAGCAGCCTCGATTTGCCGCGCCAGCTCAGCAGACCGCTTGTCTAACTCGATATTGTTTTCCAGAAGCCGCGCGCGCTCTACCCCCAGGCGCTCCATTTCGGCGGCGACCGACTGGCGGGTCTTGTCGATCTCGGCCTTTTGCGCCTCGACGCGCTGCCGCGCCGTCTGCTCAGCCCGCCGCCGCTCGTCGCGCTCGGCGAGCTGTACGCGAAGCGCAGCGTGCTCCTCAGCCACCCGTGCGGCGCGGCCCTCGAGCTCCTCGACTTCCCTCCGGGCCTTCTCCAGGGCTTCCTCTTCGGCCTGGCGCGCTTTCTCCCTTTCCTCGACGGCCGCTACCAGCTCCTCACGGCGCCGCCGCGCTTCGCGCTGAGCCTCTTCCAAGCGCTCCAGCTCGGCTACAGCGACCCGATGCCGTTGTTCGGCCCGGCGCTGCTCTTCCTCGAGCTTGCGCACCTCGCTTTCGAGCGCGACGACTTCTTTCTCCCGCTGCTGCTGGCCCGTACGGAGCGACTCGAGCTGCTCGGTCATCGTTCCGAGGCGCTCCTCCAACGACTCGACCGCACGGGCAGCTTCAGCTAGTTGCGCTTCGCACCGGGCCAGCTGACCGCGGATCTCCCGAAGTTCACGCTTCAGCGCCAGCGGCCCGCCCTTCGACTTCTTGCCGCCGGCTACAGCGTAACCGTGATAACAGACGCCGTCCTGCAGCAGAAAGTAAAAGTCCGGATACTGTTGGGCCAGCCGGCGGGCGGCTTCGTGCGACTCGGCGATCAGACACCGGCCGATGCGGGGAACCAGCTCGGTCGGCGCGTGGGTCAACCCGTTGGTCATACGCAACACGTCGGAGAGCCGCGTGACGATGCCGGTCTCGGGCCCGAGGGGCGGCTCGGGCGCGCCTTCGCCGAAGCTGAGGTCCGGTTCCGGGTGTACAAGGAAGGTGGCCCGGCCCTCCACCTCGCGGCGCATCAGCTCGATACCCTGGCGCGCCTGGCTCCAGTTGCGCACCACGATGTACTCGAGTTCGTCGTGCAGGAACTCTTCGACAGCCTTCTCGTACTCGGGCTCGACGTCGATGAAATCGGCCAGGACGCCCATCGGTTCCAGGCCGCCGGGCTTCTCCGCGACCGTAGTGAAGAAGCGTTTGACGGACTCCGTCGTGTAAGCGCGGTGGGAAAGGATCTCCTCCAAGGACTCCCGCCGCGCCCGCAACTGGGAGGTTTCCGAGCGCAGGGATTCGAGCCGTTGCCTGGATTCAGCGAGCTCGGACCGTAACCGGCCCAGCGCCTTCTCGACCTCGGCTCGGCGGGAAACCACCTTGGCGAGGTCAGCGCGCTTGACTTCCAACTCACGGTTCACTTCCGCGCGGCGGCCCGCCAGGCGCTGCAATTCCTCGCCGGCGCTTTCCCGCTCCTTGCCCGTCCGCGCCATGTCGCGGCCGATCGAAGCGAGGAACTCGTCAGCTTGGGTCAGCTCGGAACGTAGGCGCGATGCCTCTCCCAGCAACCGCAACACAGTCTTCCGGGCGGCCTCGATCGCCTGCTGGCGTTTGCGAAGCTCGGCTTGGAGGCGCTCGCGCTCCCGAGTCTTTTCCGCCAAG
The DNA here is from genome assembly GCA_964461995.1 of uncultured Solibacteraceae bacterium. Classification (GTDB taxonomy): domain Bacteria; phylum Acidobacteriota; class Terriglobia; order Bryobacterales; family Bryobacteraceae; genus JALSRK01. Next base: position 107,355 of record CAYWXL010000004.1, on the reverse strand, counting down.
GCCTGCTGGGCTTCTCTGGCGGCCTGTTCGAGCTCAGCTAGCGTCCGGGCGTGGGTCTCGATGGCGGCGGTGAGCTGCTCGGCGCGGGCTTCGAGGGATTTGGTCTGAGTCTCGCCCTGCGTCAAACGAAGCTCAATGTCGGCGATCTGGCGCGCCTGCGATTCGAGCCGCCCCCGGGTGCGCTCGCTTTCCAACCGCAGTTCGCTCAGTCGCTGCCGGGTCTGCCGCAGTCGCTCTTCTAACTCGTAAGAGGCTTTCTGGGCTTCGGCCTGCGCTTGCTCCTTCTCGGTCACCGCTTCGTTCAACTTGCGAAGCGCGGCGCCGGCCTCATTGAGGTCCAGGGCGATCTTGGTGGCTTCGCGCTCCAGCAAGCGGTACCGTCCGGCAAGCGTGCGGCGCAACTGGACCACCATCTCGGCGTGGAGCTTCTTGAAGCGCTCGGCCTTCTTCGCCTGCCGGTTAAGGGAATTCACCTGACGGCCGACCTCTTCCAGAATGTCAAACACCCGGGAGAGGTTTTGCCGCGCGCCCTCTAGCTTGGCTTCCGCTAGGCGCCGCTTCGTCTTGAATCTACTGATACCGGCCGCCTCCTCGATCACTGCGCGGCGGTCCATGGGCCGAGAGCTCAGGATCTGGCCGATGCGCCCCTGCTCGATGATTGCGTAAGACTCCGGGCCGAGGCCGGTACCCATGAAGAGGTCCTGGATGTCGCGGAGGCGCGCGGGGCGGCCGTCGATCAGGTACTCACTTTGTCCTGAACGGTACAGCCGCCGAGTGATGGTGATCTCGCGCGGCTGGTGCGGCCCGTGTCCGTTCGATCCGTTCACCCGCACAGGGCCTGATGAGCTCACCAGCGGAGGGTGGCCGTTCGGGCCGCCGGAGCCTTCGGCTGGCGCCTCAGCCGGACCCAGCTCGTATCCCGGGTCCACCAGCGTGATCGTCACCGAGGCCATGCCGAGGGGCTTGCGCGTAGCCGTCCCGGCGAAGATCACGTCAGCCATGCGGACCCCGCGCAGGCTCTTGGCCGACTGTTCTCCCAACACCCAACTGATGGCGTCGCTAATGTTGGACTTCCCGCACCCGTTCGGGCCGACAATAGCGGCGATGCCGGCGCCGTTGAACCGCATCTCGGTGCGGTCGCAGAAGGATTTGAAGCCCTGCAGTTCGACGCGCTTAAGCCTCAACAAGTGGCTATACCCTCACTTCCTCAGTACTACGAAATGTCGCCAGTTTGCAGCTCGTCGCTCGCGTCTCGGGGGGATAACGACTCCATGGTAACCGGCCTGACACGAAATGTAAAGGGGCAGGCCCACCGCATGATGGGCTGCTCCCGCCAGCGCCCCTAGATATAGTGGTCCTCTTTCCAACTCCGGCCTGTAGGCCCGAGATTTTGAGCCTTGCTAGGCGTATCTGCGGCACATCCCACAACCCCTCGGACCGCCTCCGCGCCCCCAGCCGCCGGGCGTGGCACGGACCAGCGCTTCCCGTCCAGGCCGGCCTCGGCCGCGACCGGACCGGGCCCCCGGATTGGCCGGCGCCGGCTGCGGAACGGTAAGATGGAACATCAGCCACCGCACCATCTCAGCAGCAAGGAGCTCGGCGCCCGAACCACGCGAGAGGTCATCCATATGATTCCAAACAAACGGCTTCTACAGGCGTTCCTGGCGTTTCTAGCCCTACCATCGGGCCAAGCGGCTGATCCTCCGCGGTACTTGAAAAACATCCGCCAACTCACTTTTGGAGGGCAGAACGCCGAAGCCTACTGGTCGCCGGACGGCAAGCGCTTGATTTTCCAATCCACCCGAGACGGGCGCAAATGCGACCAGATCTACATCATGAACGCCGACGGCTCCGGCGTCCGGATGGTTTCCACGGGCAAGGGCGTCACGACTTGCGGTTATTTCTTGGCCGACGGCAAGCACATCCTGTACGCTTCGACGCACGAAGCGGGTCCGGAGTGCCCGCCCCGGCCCGATCGCAGCAAGGGCTACGTCTGGCCCGTCCATCCAGGCTACGACATCTTTCTCGCCACGGCCGAGGGAAAAATCCTCAAGAAGCTCACCGATTCGCCCGTCTACGACGCCGAGGCCACCGTGAACTGGAAGACGGGCCGGATCGTTTACACTTCCAAGGCGTCCGGAGACCTCGATCTCTGGACGATGACGACCGACGGCAGCGACAAACGGCGCCTGACGAGGGCCCTCGGCTACGACGGCGGCGCGTTCTATTCCCGCGACGGCTCGAAGATCGTCTGGCGCGCCTACCGCCCGCCCACTCCGGAGGCGCGGACGCGGTACCTGGAGCTGCTCGACCAGAACCTGACCACGCCGATGAAGATGGAACTTTTCATTGCCGACGCCGACGGCTCCAATGTCCGCCAACTCACCGATTTCGGCTGCGCCAGCTTCGCGCCGCAGTTCACACCCGACGGTAAGCGGATCATCTTCTCGTCCAACAAGAACAACTGCGACGGCTACCAGTTCGAGCTGTTCCTGATCGACATCGACGGCAAGAACCTCGAGCAAGTAACCGACTTCGGGGGTTTTACCGCCTTCCCGGAATTCTCGCCAGACGGCGGGAAACTCGTCTTCACGTCCAGTCACAAAGCTGCCCAGCGGTACGAATTCAACATCTTCGTGGCGGATTGGGCGCCGCAAGGAGCGCCTTAGAAGCCCGGGGGCTTTACTTGCGCTGGCCTAGGGTGACCTTGGCGGTGAGCGGCTTGCCGTCGCGCAGGACCTTCACTTCGACGGTCTCGCCGACTTTGCTCGCGCGCAGAGCATAAGTGAAGTCGTAGAGGTTCTTGATCGGCTTGCCGCGGAATTCGATCAAGATGTCGCCCGCCTTGATGCCCGCCTTGTCGGCCGGCGAGCCGGGGCGGATATCCGCAAAACGGACGCCGTTCTCAATTTCGCCGAAGTCCGGAATCGATCCGAAGTAGGCCCCGTAGCCGCCGCCCGAGATCCCCGCCGCAGGGTGGCCGGTGGTTTCCGGCTCCACACGGACGAACTGCGGCCGCTCGGCCGCCGCCAGTTCCGAGGTGAGGTCCGCTATCAGGTCCACAAGTTGCGCCGCGGCGCCGGCGTTGATTTTGTTCCACGTGTCGGAAGGCTTGTGATAGTCCGAGTGCAACCCAGAGAAGAAGAACAGCACCGGCACGTTACGGGTGACGAAGATCGTATGGTCGCTCGAGCTATAGCCGCTTTTGGCGGTATCGAGCTTCAGCGGGTGGCGGTGAGCAACCTTACCGAGAAGCTCCTCGAAGGTCGAGCCGGTACCCGTGCCCCCGACGTAAACCTTCCCGTCGCGGATACGGCCCACCATGTCCATGTTGATCATGGCGGCGGCGTCCTCGAGAGGGAGGGTGGGGTTCTCAACCCAAGCGCGGGAGCCCAACAAGCCGATCTCCTCCGCGGCGAACGCGGCAAACAGTACGCCGCGGTCGAGGGGCTCCTCACGCGCGGCCAGAATTCGGGCGACTTCCAGAACGGCCGCCGTGCCCGAGGCGTTGTCGTCAGCCCCTGGGTGCACCTCGCCGATCTGCGACGGCGCGAGCGAGCTTTCGTTGCCGCGGCCCAGGTGGTCATAGTGAGCGCCGACGATCACGTACTCTCTGGTCTTTCCGGGCAGGAAACCGAGAACGTTGCGCACCGTGGCGTGCTCCCGCTCGATATCCACGGCCAGAGAAACGCGGAGCGATTCCGGCAGAGCGAAAGATTGCGGCTTGTCTTCCTTGTCGATGGCGGCTTGCAGTTCATCGAGTGACTTGCCGACGGGCTTCAGCCAGCCGTCCACGACCGCCCGGCGAGCGTGGACAATCAGAATGCCGGCGTCCTTCGGACCAGATACGCTGCCGAACTTGATGAGGATGTCTTCCTCCTTCGGCTGCAAGGTCCCGTTGACCAGAATGACGGCCTTTGCGCCGTGATCGCGGGCGTTGATCGCTTTCGAGATCAAGTGCGCGTGGCGCGTTGGTTGCGGGCTATCGTCGGGGTTGAACTTCCGCGGCTCTCCGCGCAGCGCGATGACGATCTTGCCCTCGACGTCGAGCCCCTCGAAATCGTCGTAGCCGAACTCCTCCTTCGCTGACGCCGCGAAACCCGCGAAGACGAGCGCACCCTCAACCTCCCCGGTGGAGGAAAAGCTGAGCGGCAGGTAGTCGTCCCCCGGTTTCAGTCCCAGGCGGCCGCCGTCTCGCTGAACCGTGAAGTGATTCCCCGGCCCCAGATGCGCGCCCGTAGTCACTGTGAAGCGCTGGTAATAGGAGCCGTCCTCTCCAGCCGGCTTCAGACCGAGGCGGCGGAACTGGTCGGCAATGTATTCAGCGGCGATCTCCAGGCCGCGCGTCCCGGACCACCGCCCTTCGAGGGCTGGATCGGCCAGCTTTTTCACGTGTGCCAAGTACGCCTGCGGGTCGGCTTGCGGGATTGCCGCGCCGAAAGCGAGCAGGGCTGCCGCCACGAACCCTGCCCCAAGACACGTCACGGTACGGCGAAACCGGGCCGGGATCAGGAAGCAACTCACCTTATCCATGGAATCGATTGCACCAGAAGGGACTTCTTGGCTTGATCATAACAAAGGCCAGCGGCCGGACACCGCCGCGGTGGTCCCGCAAAGTGGCTGGTCCCGGGCCCCGAGCCGCCGTTGATATACTGGACCGGCACGCCAGTTCTTATGACCAAACCGGTTCTCTCCGCAGAAGAAGCGGTCTCCCGGATCCCGGACGGCGCGACTATTGGCATCGGCGGCTCGGGCGCCGGCCACGCCATTCCGGATCTTTTGTTGAAAGCGCTCGGCGAACGGTTCCGGCGCACCGGCCATCCTCGCGAGCTGACGCTGGTTCATGCCTTCGGCGTCGGTAACCAGAAGGACCGCGGCCTGGAGCACATGGCTTTTCCAGGGATGTACAAACGGGTGGTCGGCGGCCACTGGTCCATGGCCCCGTCGATGGCGAAGCTGGCGGCCCAGAACGCTTTCGAGGCTTATTGTCTGCCTGCCGGGGTGATCACCCAGTTGTTCCACACGGCTGCGGCGGGCTCGCCAGGCTGGATGACCCACGTCGGGTTGGAGACGTTCGTCGATCCACGGCTGGAAGGCGGCAAACTGAACGAACGGGCCACCGAGGACCTCGTGGAGCTCGTCGAACGGGACGGACGGCAGTGGCTCTTCTACCGGACCATCCCGATCGACGTCGCTTTGATCCATGCCTGGGAGGCCGATCCCCTGGGCAATCTGGGCATGACCGGCGAGGCAGGCTTTTGGCACAACTGCCCGTTGGCCCAGGCCGCCAAAACCGCCGGCGGGATTACGATCGCCGTGGTTCGGAACCTCGTGAAGAAAGGCGCCATTCACCCCCAGCGAGTGGTGGCGCCGGGCTGCTTTGTGGATTACTTGGTTCACGATCCGGACCAAGGCATGACCTTCCAGATCGACTTCGACCCCACGCTGAACGGGGACGCCGTGAGGCCGGAGAGCGACTTCCCGCCGTTTCCCCTGAGCATCCGCAAGGTGATCGCCCGGCGGGCGGCCCTCGAGCTGGCCCCCGGCGCGGTGCTGAACGTCGGCTTCGGCATGCCGGACGGCGTGGTGAAGGTGGCGCGGGAACAGGGCCTCGCCCACACGATCCTCCCGACCATCGAGCACGGCCAGTTCGGCGGCATCCCTGCCGAGGGACTGGACTTCGGCGCTTCCTACAACGCCCAGGCGATCCTGGAAACCACCCACATGTTCGACTTCTACCAGGGCCGGGGCGTGGACCAGGCCTATCTCGGTTTCCTGCAGGTGGACCGCCACGGCAACGTGAACGTCTCGAAGCTCGGCGAGACCGTCATCGGCACTGGCGGCTTCATCGACATCCACCAGCGGGCGCGCAAGGTCGTCTTCTGCGGCACCCTGGCGGTGAAAGCGAAACCCGAGATCGCCTCCGGCGGCATCCGGTACGCCGCCCACGGCAAGCCGAAGTTCGTCGAGGACGTCCTGCAGATCACCTTCAGCGCCCGCTACGCCCTCGCGCAGCGCCAGGAGGTGCTCTACGTCACCGAGGCGGCGGTGTTCCGGCTGGCGGAGGGGGGCATCGTGCTGGAGGAAGTTGCGCCGGGCATCGACCTGGAACGTGATCTCTACCCGCAGATGGGCTTCCGACCGCGCCTGGCCGAGCCCCTCCGGACGATGCCCGAAGAGTTGTTCCGCGAAGAACTGCTGCCGGAACGCTTGTTCCGGCATTACGGAGCCTGAATCCCATGCCTTATCCGAACCTCATCGTCGATGTTGCAGACGGCATTGCGACAGTGACGATCAACCGCCCGGAAAAGCGCAACGCTCTGGACCGGGAAACCTTCCTCAGTCTGGAAGCCTGCTTCGAGGAGCTGAGCGGCAACCCGGAGGCCGGGGCGATCGTCATCACCGGAGCCGGGGATCGGGCGTTCGTCGCCGGAGCCGACATCGCCGCCATTGCGGAACTGGACGCGCGCGGCGGGCGCGACTGGTGCGCTCTGGGCCAGCGTGTGTTCGGGAGGATCGAAGCCACGCGCAAGCCGGTGATCGCGGCAATCAACGGCTACGCTCTCGGGGCCGGCCTCGAGCTGGCCATGGCCTGCCACCTGCGGGTGGCCGACGAACGGGCGCGGCTGGGCCAGCCCGAAGTGAAGATCGGCTGGATCCCGGGCAACGGCGGCTCCCAGCGGCTGCCGCGCCTCGTCGGTCTCGGCAAGGCGCTGGAAATGATGCTGACGGGCGAGCCGGTGAACGCCGAGGAAGCGCGGTGGATCGGCCTGGTGAACGCCGTCGCCCCAGCGGGGCGGGCGCTGGAACGAGCACGGGAGCTGGCGGCGCAGATCCTCGAAAACTCCCGAGAAGCGCTCGCCCTGGTCCTGGAGGCCGTCTATCACGGCCGGGACATGCCTTTCGCCGACGCGCTGGCCTATGAAGCAGCTCTGGGCGGTCTCACGGCGGCAAGCCCGGATGCGCAGGAGGGCGCCCGGGCATTCCTCGAAAAACGCAAGCCGCGCTTCGGCGGCTGAGGCGCCCCGGACCGCGGTTTCACTTCCGCTGGTAAGCCGGGTTGTACTTACCCTTCTCGGCGAAGCCCCCCAGTTGCGGCCGCATCACGTTAAATCTGGGATAGCTCTCCCAGACGTCACCGTTGCCCGTCAGGCGAGGATCACCCTGGGCGAGCAAAGTGTCCTCGAGTTCTTTCTTGAGCGTGGCCTTCACTTGGGCGTGCTCAGGGGAATCGGCGAGGTTCTTCAAACAGCCGGGATCCTTGCGGATGTCGTATAGCTGCTCGGCCGGATTCTTCCCGCACGTCAACTCGAAGAGTTCCCTCACGCCGGGCTCGTCCTTGTGCTCGAGCAGGTACCGTTTCGAGGGCGAATCGTCGATGTCGTAATAGCCGGGCGGGTCGCCGGCGGGATAGCGTTCCGGGGCGAAATTGCGGATATACAGGTACTCGTGAGTGCGGAGCGCCCGGCTGGGGTAGCCGAGGTTGTCGAAACGAGAGTGCGAGTGCCGCTCCCGTCCGGACAGCGCCCGGCTGCGGGTCTGGTCCACGATGCCGGACTTGCCGGACCGGAGCACGTCGAGGAAGCTGCGGCCGGTCATCACCTCCGGCACGGGCAGCCCCGCAGCCTCCAGGAACGTCGGCGCAAAGTCCATGAAGCTGATCAAGTCATCGACCTGTCTCCCGCCCGGGAACGCCGCTGGCCAGGCGACCGCCAGCGGCAAATGGATGCCGTACTCGTACATGAACGCCTTGGCCCGGGGGAACGGCATGCCGTTGTCGGAAGTGACGACGACGAGCGTGTTTTCCAGCTCGCCGGCCTCGTCGAGCATGTCGAGCATCTTGCCCAGTTGCGTATCGAACCACTCGACTTCGACGTAGTAGTCCAGGATGTCGCTGCGGACCACGTCGCAATCCGGGAGAAAAGGCGGAACGATAACGTCCTCGAGTTTCTTGCCGGACTCCAATCCGACGCCTTGCTTGTAGCGCCGGTGCGGCTCGCTGGCTCCGTACCAGAAGCAGAAGGGCTGCCCGGACGGCCGATCAGCGAGGAAATCCGCGAAGTTGGCGGCGTAATCGATGTTGCGGATGCCTTCGGGGACGTGGCCGAACTTCCTGTCCTGGTATGGCTTGCCGGCCGGGTTGTGAGGCCACCCCTTGAAATTCGCCGGGCCCGCCCCCTTGCCTGTGTATCCGACATGATAGCCCGCCTCCTCTAGAATGTCGGGGTAGACTTGACCCATGAACTTCGTGGGGAAATAGCTGGCATGGGTGCCGGCCTCTTCCAGTTGCCAGTGGCCCCGGCCGGTGAGGATCGACGCGCGCGACGGCGCGCAGCCGGGAGACCCGCAAATGGCGTTCGTGAACAGAACGCCCTTTTCGGCCACCCGGTCAAACGCCGGCGTCTTGACCACCGGGTCGCCGCTGGCGCTCGTGTGAGGGAACGACTGGTCGTCAGAAATCGCGAACAAGATGTTGGGGCGTTTCGCCCGTCCGCCGCAGCTTGTAAGTTTTAGAATCGCGGGAAAGCCGCTCAAACCCGCCAGGAACCGTCTCCGGGTCTCCATCAGACCGCAATCTCTCCTTTCCGGCCACCCATTCTACAAGAAGCCACGGTTATTTCCAGCGGTACGCCCAGGCACGTGGACCTAAAGTGAGGAGATCGCCGTCGATCTTGACCGTGACGCCGCGGTCGTTGAAATTCTCCACCACCCAACTCCCGTCGGAAAACAGGTAGAAGCCGACACCGGGCGGCGACTGGAAAGTAACGCCGAAAGGCTCAAGCATCACCTGGCGCAAGGCGTCCAGCTTCGACTGAGACATTTCGAGCAACTGGTCCGGCCTTGCTCCGGCGCGCAGCACGTAGAGGTTCTCGGCGTTCAGCTTCCATTTTCCGCTCAACCGCCGCCCGAGGCTCTCGGTCACGAGCACAGGCTTGCCAGTGGCGAGGAACTCCGAGAGCTTCGGCCCAAGGTCTTTGTCGGTAACGGCATGCATCGAGAGGAAGATCGCCTTGGCATCCCCGGGGAAGGTGTGAACCGGCACGAGTGGGAACCCCAACATGCCGACGTGATCGAAAATGTACTCGTCATCGTCGGGCGGACTGTTCGGCGGCTTGTACGCGGCGATCCCCGCCGGCCGCCGGCGCTGGACCTCCGCCGCCACGTCCAGCAGCTCTGGGATTACCGCCCGCAAGGCAGCCACATCTTCTGGACCGAAGTTCACGTGCAGCGCGCCGTAGCTGAACAGCATCGACTCCTTCGCGCCGCCCAATACGGTTTGCCGGGCCTGTTCGACGTAAGTCTTCTCGGTGGTCCGCAGGGGATCGAACCACCCGCCGCCGGTCTTCTCCCCTCCAATGCCCCCGAGCCAGCGCATCAAGAAATACGCGGCGAACTGCATCCGCCCCCGCCGGGGACCACGGTCGCGCGTTTCGGTTCCCACCCAGATGCGGTCGAAAACCGCGGTTTCCCGGACGACGTCGTAGCCGCGCTCGTGGAAGCGGTCATACCACTGCGGGTACTTGATGATCAGCTTCACCCGCGGATTCACAGCCTTGGCGGGCCCGATCACGAGGCGCTCGGCGACGCGCAACATGAGCTCGCTGCGGTAGTGCTCCCAATCTTCCGCGGCGACGGGGAAGGTGCGCCCCGCCACGGTTACTTTACGCGCTCGCCGCGCCTGGTCGCACTCTTCGTCGGTACAATCCGTGAAGAAGAAATCATCGATCATGATTTCGTCGAAAATCCCGGCCGTGTACTCGAAAATCTCCTGCAGTTCCTTCTGCGTGCGCTCGTTCGTGTAGCAGGAGATGAGGTTCCAGCCGTTGGAGATTTTCCCAATGCGGGTGGTCGTGACGCACCCGGAAACCAGGAATCCGGCGCGGCGGAAGCGCTCCTTGGCCTTGAGAAGCGTTTCCCGGGAAGCCCGGTACCGCGAGCGGTACGTCTCGAGATAGACCTTGGTGATTCCGTTGCGGCGGCACCATTTCAGGGCCTCGGTGATGCCCTCGTCGGTGCTGAGGTAGTCCCGAACGTTTTGGGCGGTGAAAAGAGTCGAAAAGCGGTGGATGTCGGCCTTGCGCCGTGCCAGCTTCCAAAGGTCCTCGGCCGCCGAGGCTCCGGCGGCGACGATCGCGAACAGCAGCAAACGAAGCACAGCGCGCATCGGTCCGCTCCGCAGTTCCTTTCCAGACTATCGTAATCGCGGGAGGAATCGGGAGGTCTGGCGAGGTTTGTTGCGCCGCGATGGAGAGGATGCGCAGCGAGGCCGGCCGTTGGTAGCACGAATATGATATTAGTGCTACGATCGATCCATGCCGTATTTGCGTGTTTGGGTTCTGATTCTCCTGTTTTCTCTCACCTGCGCCGCCTCGCAGAAACGGCTCCGGATAGTGGACTCGAGCGGACGGCCCATCCCCGGCGCGGCGGCCGTAGCGCACGGCCGGACCTTCGTCGCCGACGAGGAGGGGCTAGCTCTGATTGACGGCCCCTTTCCCGCGGCGGTCCGGGTTACGGCGGCGGGTTTCCAGACGGCCTATCTCCGCGTGACGCCGGACTCGGGCGAACTGACGGTGGCGCTGGCGCCGGAACCGGTGCATTCAACGGTCGAGGTTGTGGCCGGGCCCGAGGAACTGACTGCCGGGCCGGTGCTTGCCGGCTCCGTCAAGATCAGCCGCACCGGCGTGCGAACGGTCTTTGACGCTGTCGATCGTCTCGTCCCCAGCGCCTTCGTCACCCGGCGGGGCGTCATGGGCTACGGCATCGCCCAGGGCGGCACCGGCCAGGTCTCCATCCGCGGCGTGGGCAATTCGCCGAACACGGGCGTCCTGGTGGTGATCGACGGCCGGCCGGATTACATGGGTATGATGGGGCATCCGCTGCCGGACTTCTACAGCCTGCCGGACGCTGCCTCCGTGGCCGTTTACAAAGGGCCGGCCTCGGTCTTGTACGGCTCGAATGCGATGGGCGGGGTGATCGACATCCAGCCCGCGGAACCGGTGGAAGGCTTCCACACGGAACTCACGGCGAGCCTCGGCAGCTACTGGACCGGCCAGTACCGCTTGAAACACGGCGCCGGCTTCGACCGCTGGTTCTACCACGTCACCGCCGGCGTGGATCACACCAACGGCCACCGCCCGGTCTCGCACTTCCGCAACCAGGACGGGACGCTTGCCGTTGGCTACCAGATCAGCCCTCTGTGGAAGACTACTCTGCGGGGGCGGTACGGGCACTTTGTCGTCGAGGATCCCGGACCCATCGGGCGTCCGCCGGGCAATTGGGCCTCGGTGGGCCGCGGCGGCTTCAGTTGGAACCTCGAGAACAACGGCTCCCGCGCTTGGGGCGCCCTGCGGGCCTTCGGAAGCTGGGGCCACCATCACATCTCCGACGGCTGGCGCTCGAACGACCGCACGCTGGGCGCGCGCGTTCACGAGAGCATCCTCTTGACGCCCGGCCTGATGCTCGAGGCAGGCGGCGACTTCGTGGACTACGGCGGCCAAGGCTGGAATGTCCGCTTCGGACGCGATTTCGGCCGCCACTTCGGCACGGCCACGGCCGGCTTCGGCCGCCTGCACTGGAGCCCTACGCCGCGGCTGACCCTCTTGGGCGGGTTGCGGGGCGAGCACAATTCGATCTTCGGCGGCATCGCGGTGCCGGAGTTCCAGATGACCGGGCGGCTCAGCGAAGCCTGGTCGGTCGGCCTCTCCGTGGCCCGTGGCTTCCGCAACCCCACCATCCGGGAGCTCTACCTCTTCCCCGCCCCGAACCCGGCGTTGGAGCCCGAGCGTCTTTGGCATTACGAGCTTTCGCTACGGTTCCGGCCCGCTCGCACGTTCGCCGCATCCGTCACCGGCTACTACGCCGACCTCGATAACATGATCGTCGTCCAGGGGCGCTGGCCGAATCTGGAGCTGCGCAACGCTGGCCGCACCATCAACCGCGGCGCCGAGACCGACATCCGGTGGCGGGTTTCGAGCCATCTGACACTCACCGGCGGCTACGCCTACCTGCGCTCGACGAACCGCGCACCCTACATCCCGGCGCACAAGGCGACCTACGGCGTGGAACTGGCCCTGGGCCGTGTGTTTCTTTATGCCGGCGGCACGGCCGTGAGCTCCCGTTGGGCCGACGTCCGCAAAAAGGACGAGCTCGGCGGTTACGCGGCGCCCTCGGCTAAAGTCACGTTCCGGGCCTCGCGCCGCGTAACGTTTTTCGCCACACTGGACAATTGGACCGACGAGGACTACCAAGTCGTGACCGGCTACCCGATGCCGGGCATCAACGGCTCGGGTGGGTTCACGTATCAGTTCTGACAAGCGCCATGCATGCGGTGCGGCTGCAACCGATGGTGATCAGCGCCGCCACGGGGGCCTTGGCCCTGGCGCTACCGGTTGCGTTTCACGCGGTGGGGTTGGGCAGCCAGTTCCTGCCGATGCTGCTGCCCCTGCTGCTCAACGGCTTTCTCACTCCCCTGCCCTGGGCCGCCGGGACAGCGCTGGCGGTTCCGCTTCTTTCAGCCGCAGCCACTGGAATGCCGCCACTGTACCCCCCGGTGGCGCTGGTGGTTGCCGGGGAGGCGCTCGTCACGGCGTCAATCGCTTCGCTGTTCCGCCGGCCGGCGCGCCGGAATGTGTGGGCTGTGCTGATTCCGGCAATCGCGGCCGGACGAGCGACGGCCTTTGGTCTGCTTTGGCTGTTGGCCCGCGCGTTTTCCTTGCCCGAGCCGCTCGTCGCGTCCGCGGCGCTGCTGCACGGGCTGCCGGGTGTGGCGCTTCAGCTCGCGGTGATCCCGCCGGTGTTGCGGTTCCTGTGCCGGCGGGGCGGGATCCTGTTCACGGATGGCCCATGATGAACTCGGCGAAACGGGAATACTTCGACCAGCTTGCCCCTCGATGGGATTCCATTCCGCTACCGCCGGACGCCGAAGCGCGCGTAGCCGAGTTCTGTTCCCGAGCCCTTCCCCCTGGGCCGCGCCGGGTGCTCGACGTCGGCTCGGGCACAGGTCTGCTGTTGCCGTTTCTGCAGCGGCAATGCGGCGGCGCCCTCATCGTCGAACTCGATTTCTCACCGGCGATGCTGCGAACCAGCCGGGAAAAGCACAGCGACCGCGCGGCTGCCCACGTCTGCGCCGACGCGTTGTGTTTGCCGTTCCCGGACTCCACGTTCGACGCGGTGCTTTGCTTCGGGATCCTGCCGCATCTGGGACCGGTCCGTCCGGCGCTGGAGGCCTTGTGGCGGGCCGTGGCGCCCGGCGGCCGCCTCGCGGTGGGACACCTGCTGGGGAGCGTCCAACTGAACGAGCGCCACCGTGAAATCGGCGGGCCAGTAGGCGGAGATGTGCTCGTGCCGGGAGAGGAACTCGCGGGAATGCTGCGGGCGATGGGCGCTGTGGCCCTGGAGGTGGTCGACCGCCCGGACCGCTACCGGCTCGTCGTTCAACGGAGCGGGCGATGAGGCTAAGAGAGCTGTTCCGCGCATCCATCCCACTGATTGCGTTCGCCGCCCTCCTGGCGCTGGCCCAGGCATGGACAGGTTCCGCGGATTGGCGCTTGCCCGTCCGCACCCTCGCCGTGGCGGCTGCAGTGGTTCTCGCCGGGCGGCTGCTGCCCTGGAAGGCCTGGCTGCGACGGATTCCGCCGGCCTCCCCGCTGTTTGCGGGCGCTTTGTACATCTGGATGCTTCGGCATTTCGCCGCTATCTTCATGAGGGAGGCCCGCCGGGTGCTGATCGCCCGCCGCCTCGCCGCCCCGCGTGCGTACCGGACCGGATGGTTCTCCTCGCTGGCGAATGCCCTGGTCTCTCTATTGCTCCGGATCTTCATTCGGGCGGAGCGGTTCTACGCCGCCCAACTCCTGCGAGGGATCGGTCGATGACGCCGCTGATCGACGTCGAAGGCCTGACGTACAGCTACCACCGCGGCCGCCCCGTCCTTCGGAGCGTCTCGTTCCAGTTGCACGCCAGCGAGCGCCTGGGCATCGCCGGAGGCAATGGGGCTGGCAAGACGACCTTGCTCTGGTGTCTGCTGGGGCTGCTGCGGGCCGAAGGGTCGGTCCGGCTCTTTGGGCGACCCGTATCGCGAGCCGTATGGAGTAAGGTAGGGGTCGTCTTCCAAAATCCGGAAGACCAACTGTTCATGCCCTCCATTCTGGAAGACGTGGCCCTGCCTCTCCTGAACCGCGGGGTCTCGCGCCCGGAAGCGCGGCGGATGGCGTTGGAGGCGCTCCGGAAAATGGGGCTGGAGGACGTGGCGGACAGATCCGCCTCCGAACTGAGCCTCGGCCAGCGCAAATGCGCTGCGTTGGCGGCGGCTCTAGCCCCGTCCCCCGAGCTTCTGGTTCTTGACGAGCCCACGGCGGAACTGGACCGCCCGTCCACCCGCCGGCTGGCGGACTCTTTGCTCCAGACCCAGACGGCATGTGTGATCGCCAGCCACGACCTCGGCTTCCTCGAGAAGGTGGCGCACCGCTTGGCGCTATTGGCCGAAGGCGAACTGTTCGCTTGCGGCCCCGTGAGCGAGATCCTCCGGGAGCGGCGGCTGTTGGAACGTGCGGGCGTTGTGTGAAGGGCGACGCCGCACCGGACCACCGCGGTCTACCACGGGTCTCGCCGCGCCTTGGTCAAGGCCGCAGGTTTCTACTTTGCCGGAAACCGCAAGCTTCTGCTGCTTTACCTTGACACCCCGGCGTGCAAAACCGGCTTCCCTTGTGGTAATCTCAATCTTGCCCCCATGAGAAGGGGACCATACAGCCCTAGATTCAGGGTCAAATCTGATCGACACGGCGAAGGGGCGCTTTCGGGCGCCCCTTCTCCTTTATGCACGGAGCCTTCTGTCCGAGACACAGCGCCGCCACGTCCTACTCGAGGGTCTCTTAACTCGCGCTTTCGGCTCCGCGGAGCCGAATCCACCCTATACTGAAGGTATGTGGACAAGGAGAGCGGTCATATCCGTGGCGGCGGCGGTGTTGAGCGCTCCGCTGGCCGGCGATCAGCCGATGACGCGCCTTCGCGTCGAGGTGCGAAATCACAAAGGCCAGCCCGTAGACCGGGCTTCCGTAATCGTCCGGTTCATCGAGGGCCGTTCCATCAAGCGTTTCGGCAAGAAGAAAAAGCGGCAATGGGAGTTGAAGACGAATCAGGAAGGCATCGCCAAGATGCCTCCGCTGCCGCAAGGCAAGATCCTGGTTCAGGTGATCGCCAAGAAGTATCAGACTTTTGGGAAATACTTCGAGGTGAACGAGCCGGAACGAACGATCCAGGTCACCCTGAACCCGCCCCAGCCACAGTATTCGGCCCACTGAGCCCCGCTGTTTGATGCTTCGCGCCATTTCGCAGGGCTCATGCTCTGGAGGGACTCTGTCGCGCCCGGCCCCAGCCGCAGCCAACACTAGTCTGGGCGGGTATCCATAATCCGGGCGGCATGGTGCGGCGCCGGGCAGCCACCTTCGGCTTCGGACCCGATTCCCACCGCGGCAGCGATTCACGGGGGTGGGGAGTCCGCGGCGCCCTTCCTATTCCCGCTAGAGCTTCTGAATCGTTAACGTTATACTGTTCGTTATCCTTGTGAAGCCCATGGAACGCAGACTCGCCCATTTCATTGTCCTTTCGGCTGCCGTTTTCTTCGGCGTTGCGACCGCAGCGCCCCAACCCGCCGAGCCGGGACTCGGGAACAAGCCGGAGCGCCTGGAATGGCTGCAAGACGCCGGCTTCGGGATGTTCGTCCACTGGAGCGTGGACAGCCAGATCGGCAGCGTGATCAGCCACAGCCTCGTGGGAGCCTCGAAGGACTACGTCGAGTGGTTCCTTCACGAGTTGCCCAGAACCTTCAACCCCAAGCGCTGGGATCCCGACGAGCTGGCGGTCCTGGCGAAGCTCGCCGGCATGAAGTATGTCGTATTCACCGCCAAGCACCACAGCGGCTTCTGCTGGTGGGACACGAAAACAACCGATTTCAAGATCACCAACACGCCCTACGGCAAGGACGTTCTTTACGGCTACGTGCGGGCGCTGCGCCGGCAGGGGCTCGCCGTCGGCCTCTACTACTCGCCGGAGGACTTCGCCTGGCTCTACCGCAACGGCCACCTCATCCGGCGCCGCAACCTCGATCCGCACCCGGACCGCGACCCGGCCTACGTCCGCCACATCGAGGCCCAGGTGACGGAGCTGTTCACCAATTACGGCCCCATCGAGGTGTTCTTCATCGACGGTGAGGGCGAGGAGCCGGCCCGCCGGACGGCCTGGCGGTTGCAGCCGGACTGCCTGGTGACCCGCGGCGCCATCGAGACCCCGGAGCAGTTCGTCCCCGGCAAGCCGCCCAAAGGCCCGTGGGAGGCCAATCTTACGATGGGCACCCAGTGGCAGTACAAACCCACCAACGACGTTTACAAGTCTGGGACACGCATCATCGAGATCCTCATCGAGACCCGGGCCAAGGGCGGTTCGCTACTGCTGAACGTCGGGCCGAAGCCCAACGGGGAGCTACCGATCGAGCAGGAGGCCCGCCTGCGGGAGATTGCGCTGTGGCACGCGGTGAACGGCGAGTCGATCCACCGGACGCGCCCCTGGGTGGTGCCGAACGAGGAGAATATCTGGTTCACCAAGAAGAAGGACGAGAATACGGTCTACGTCTTTCTCACCCGCCAGCCGGACTGGCCGCGCGGCGAGCGCCGCGAATTCCTCTTGCGGTCCGTCAAGGCCACGCCGCAGACGCGCATCAGTGTCCTGGGTCACAACGGAAAGGTGGTCGAGTACCAGCCCGACAACGATCCGACGCCCCGCTTCGAACAGACGGCAGACGGGCTGAAGATCTCTGTGGTCCGCGCACAGCGGCTCTACAACAACCACAAGTGGCACAATCCGGTGGTGGTGAAGCTGGAGAACGTGGAGCCGGCCTTCACGGTCACGCCCTACGCGGAGACGCTCGGGGCCGAGGCTCCTGGGGGCGGACGCGTGGTCCTTGAAGGGAACCTGGTGGAGCTGGCAGGGGCTGAGCCGGTGGAGGTCGGCTTCGAGTACCAGCTCTACGGCGGCTTCGCCGAGGCGATGTACAACACCGAATGGACCCGGACGGCCACCCGCACCATGACCGCCCCGGGCAAGTTCCGGATCACTGTAGAGAGATTGAAGCCGGGAGTCGAGTATCAGTACCGGGCCTTCGTGCGGCATCCGAAGATCACGGTCCGGGGCGACCACCGGCGCGTCGTGGTCCGCTGAAGCTGCTGGATGCGGCGCTGAATCTGTGGTGAATCCGGTCCCGATCTCCGTTCGTCTCCATAAAATGGAATTCGAGAGAGGAGGAAAACCGCCATGCCACGATACGTCTTCGCGTGCCGTGACTGCAACAAAGAGTTTGATCTCGTCCTCCACATCTCGGATCTGGACAAAGGCGGGTGGAAGTGCCCGCACTGCGGCAGCACGAACGTGCGCCGCATGGTGACAACCTTCTCGGCGATCACTTCGAAAAAGAGCTGACCGGCCGGGGCCTTTCCCGTGGTCCCGGCTCCCGGCCGCGCGAGCCCAGCTTAGCAGCCGGCAGAAAGGGAGAGGAACCCATTCGTGTGCGCGGGCAGGTTCGCGCCCCGGCTTACGCGATCCCGCCCCGGCGCTTGTCGATGGGGGAGTTCGGCGCGTTCGTTTTGGGCATCCACCGGGCGAGTTCTCGCTTCAGATCCTCATATTCCGGCTTCCCGGCGAGGTTGTACCACTCCAGCTCGTCCTTTTCGTGGTCATATAGCTCCTCGGTTCCGTCATGGTAGCGAATGTACCGCCAGCGCTCAGTGCGCACCGAGTGGTTGCCTCGCTGGTAAGTGGTGAGCGCCGGGCGCTCTTTCTCCAGGTCCGGATTCTTTAGCCACGGCGTGAGGCTCATGCCCTCGAGCCCGTCCCGCCTCTTCAATCCGCAGATGTCGATCAGCGTCGGATAAATGTCCATCATATCGACGGGACGCTTGCACACAGTTCCAGGTTTTGTGAGACCAGGGGAGACGACCATGAACACGTTATGAGTGGCCTCCTCCCACAACGCGAACTTCCTCCAGTGCAGCTTCTCGCCCAGGTGCCAGCCGTGATCGCTCCAAAGAACGATCGTCGTGGTATCGCGGTACGGGCTGGCGTCGAACGCCTCCAGCACCTTGCCCAAACAGGCGTCGGCGAAGGCGATAGAGGCGAGATAGCCCTGCACGGCCTTCTTCCATTGCCCGTACTGAATCACTTTTCGATGGTCGCCCTCCGGCTTGGCGAATTTCCGGCCGATCGGCGGAATGTCGTCCAGATCGTCCTCTTTCACGTTAGGCAAGGTGATCTGATCCAGGGGGAACATGTCGAAGTATTTCTCGGGAACGTACCACGGCAGATGCGGGCGGAAGATGCCGCAGGCCAGAAAGAACGGACGGTCGTGCTTGCGGAGGAGCTGGTCGGCGGTCCACTCGACCACTTTCATGTCGCCCATTTCCGCGTCATGGACTTTCACCGGACCCCAGTCGAAATGGGCCGTCTTGGGAATCCCGTTCAACGGACGGTTCGGCGGCATCGGATCCCGCGGGCGGTTCTCGGTTTGCGAAGGGAAGTATTCGTGCCAGCTCGGCGGGTCCGGGTAGCGTCCGTGATAAATCTTCCCTGCCCCTCCGGTCCAATAGCCGTGGGCCATAAAGTGCTGCGGCAGCGTCACCGCGTTGGCTAGCACCTCGGACTTCCGCCAAGGCTGAGGATTCAGGTAGACGCCCGAAGTCGAGGGCCGTATCCCGGTCATGATCGCCGCTCGGGAGGGATTGCACAAGGGCGCCGCGCAATGGGCGTTCGTGAACAGCACGCCCCGCCGCGCGAGCCGGTCGAAGTTCGGGGTCTTCGTGTCCGGGTGGCCGCCGAGGCAGCCAATCCAGTCGTTGAGATCGTCCACGGCGATAAAAAGGACGTTATGCCGCTCGCCGGCCGCCCGCGCGTCCGAAGAGAGAATCGCCGGCGCCACGGCCAAAGTTCTCAGGAACCGCCGCCGCGTCGTAGCCTGCATCATCCACTCAGCCTCCGTGGCTTCATCCTATAGTCGGCGGCGGCGAGACGCAACCGGGCGGGTGCAACGATGCTGGGAAGGCCTTGTTTCTGGCGGAGCGAACGGAGGCAGAATATCGCGGCGAGGGAAGAGGTGGCCAACCGAAGGGGCGGAGCGGCTCCCGCGCTGAAACCCCCGGACGCCGTCAGAACGGGAAGTCGGACCGCGCGTAGTTGTAAGGTTTCACCGACCGCCTCAAGTACGTATAGGGGTTGACCGGCGTGCCGCCCTGCCGGACTTCGTAATGCAGGTGCGTTCCCGTCGTCCGGCCCGTCCGGCCCACTTTGCCGATAATCTGCCCCTTGCGGACGTGCTGTCCGGCGATTACCTCGATGCGGTCCAGATGCCCGTAATAGGTCGTGATCCCGCCGCCATGATCGATGACGACGAGCTTGCCGTAGCGCCCGACCCACTCGGCCCGCGTCACTACCCCATCGCCGGCGGCCCGAACCGGCGTCCCTTTCGGGGCCTGCAAATCGACGCCCGGATGGAAGGCCGAGAATCCCGTCATCGGATCGGAGCGCTTGCCGAAGTAGCTAGTGAACCGCCCGTTGATGGGCCACAGCGTCGGCTTGCTGTCCGGGCCATAACGCCACAGCGCCGGGGCCTTGCGGGAAAAGATCGAGAAGTTGGCGCTCTTCAAGAAGTTGTATTCCTCGAGCGACTCGCGATAGCTAGGCAACAAAGAGCCTTCGGCACTAATATCCACCGGCCCCTCTAGCCGCCGCTTGATTCCGAACGCCAGCGAAACCTCCGAGGCAAACATCTTCAAAGACGCCAGTTGCTGGTTTCGCTCGCTGGCCTCACGCTGGAGGGCCTGGTAACGTTCTTGTAAAGCTTGAAATTCCGCCCGCAACGCATTGTAGTCAGCCACCTTGAGCGCCATCCGCGCGTAGCTGCCCAGGAAGCCCAGCAAGGTGAAGACCCCTACCAGCGCCAGGCCCAGGATGGCGTAGACGATTTTGTGCGGTACGTGAATGCGGCGGATGCGCCCGTGGAGGGAGTGGGCAAGGATGACAATGAAGTACTGTTGTTTCATGCGCGGCCCCTATCCCGATCGGGCATGGGTTCTCCGAGACGTTGCCACCAAGCCGGAAGCGCTTTCGAGGACGCAGGCTCCCGCCACGTTTACGAAATCAATACCAAACACTAACAGCAGGGCAACGGCCTTGTCAAGACCGCTGTGAGCCGTTGTTATGCTCGTGGACCCGGCGCTTTCTTATGTGTACGGCCGCACCGCCGCCTCAAGCGGAACCCCGCCGCCACCAGGCGTCCGCGTTCGGCTGGTTCGGGGCGGGCTCGAGCGTCTGCTCCCAGCGGCGGAGTAGCTGCCGGTGTTCCTCGATGACAGGCGCCATGTCGTCCCGGGTGGCCAGGTTGCGGGTTTCGCCGGGGTCGGCCCGCATGTCGAACAGCTGGTCCAAAGTGTCGCCTGCATAGGTGACGTACTTGTATTTCGGCGTGCGCAGCACACGGCCGGCATCCACGGGAATCTCGATGGCCAGAAACTCCCTCGGGTGTTCGGCCCGGCCAGCGAGAGAATCGCGCAGACTCCAGCCGCGCACTTTGGGCGGCGGTGGAATCCCGGCGCAGTCGCACAGGGTCGGCGTGATCTCGAGACTGCTCACCAGGTTTTCGGGCTCTTGCCGGTCTTCCGGCAACTCGCCCGGCCAGGAGATCACGAACGGGACCTTGACCGCTTCTTCGTACGAGCTGCTCTTGCGCACCATTTGGTGCCGTGCGAGTCCCTCTCCGTGGTCCGAGGTCAGCAGCACCACGGTATCGGAGACGTGGCCGGCGTCCTCGAGAGCCTCAAGGATGCGTCCGATCTCACCGTCCACCATTTCCACGTGGCGGTAATAGCTCCACATGTAGTACCGCCAGTGCTCCTTGCTCCACTGGCCCCTGGCCGGTTCGTTGCCTTCCCGGAGCCGCTGCAGGTGCCTCGGTTCGAACGGCTCATAATCGAAATTCGGAGGCAGCTCTGGCAGCTCCGGAGCCAACTCCGGGTAACGCAACCCGCCCGGTTCACGGAGGTTGAGCCGTAGCCACTCACAAATATCGTGCGGCTGCAAGAAGGAGGCTACCAAGAGGAACGGGCGGTTCGAGGTCCGGCCCCGCAGGAAATCGGCGCATGCTCGGGAGACGCAAAAGTCCCCGACGTTTCCCTGCCCCCCGATCCCGCCCGGCAGAACATGGAATCCCGGGATCCGGGTCGTGTAGCCGCGGGGCAGGTGCCACTTGCCGGCGTAGTAAGTCTCGTAGCCGCTCTTTTCCCGAAACCACTCCCCCAGGTTCGGAATGCCTGGGTGGATGCGCCGCCCGTTCCGCGCCACATCGGTTTCGGAAGGCATGCGGCCGGTGAGAATGGCGCTGCGCGACGGGCTGCATACCGGGTCCGCGCAGTAACTATTGCGAAAGCTCGTGCCGCGCCGCACCAGCTCGTCCATCGCCGGCGTATGAACGTAGCGGCAGCCGAGCGCGCCGATGGTGTCGATGTGCTGCTGGTCGGTAATGATGAGGACGATGTTGGGGCCCGTGCGGCCAACGAAACCGCAGGCGCCGGCGACGGGCGCCGAGCTCATCGCCTTCAGGAATTCCCGCCGGGTGCACTCACTCACTGCGCCGCCCCCTCATCCGCGCCCGGATCGATTCCAAGCGCCGGTTGACGATGTCGTCGGCTTCCTCACAGAGCACATAGGCCCGGGGCCCCGTCGTGACGATCGCGAGGCGGGAAGACTCAGCGAGCAGCCAGTAATCATAAGGCAAGACGCCTCTTCCGACCTGCACGATGCGGCGGAACCGGTAGCCGGCCGACTCTGCCGGCTCTCCCTGGCCGGCGGGAAGGAGACGCTGCCCGGAACGCATCACCGACAAGCCCTGCAGCATGTCGAACGGCTCGGTCTCCGCCGCTTCCGCCTCCAGCCGCTGGACGGCTTCCATGAGCAGCCAGTCAGAGGTTACCGCCAGCCGGCCCTCCCACGTTCGTTTCGAAACCCCTTTCTTGACGACGACTTTCCCGCTCTGGTAACTGCCACGTTCTTCGGCTCGCAATTCAGCCACCTCGTGGCCCGCGGCGTCCTCGAAACGGCTGAGCAGCCGCCATTCGACCGGTGTCGCCAGCCGGTCCGCCCGGCAGCGGGCCAGCACCTCGATCTCGTGGACATGGCCTGCATCGTTGACGATCCGCTGGCGGACGTTGATAGTAAAACCGGAACGGTTGGCGTCTGGAGATCGCTCAAGCCGAAGAACGCCGATCCCCTCGTTGCCGGTTTCCACGTAGCCGTGGCAGGTGAAGACGAGATACTTGTTGACCCAAGCGCCCGCTGGCGAAAAGTCAGCCGGCGTCTCCGGCAGCTTCTCGAGAACCCCGAGCCGAGCCAGGACAGCCGGCGTCAGCGGCTCGCCGACGGCTGTTCTGGCTCGCGAATCTTTCGCCATGACGTCGCTATTATAAGTGAACCACTCCGAGTCGGAAGCCGGATCCGGCCCGGCGGCGCCGCCACGCGGGGGCGCGTCAGTCGGCCGGCTCCCCCACGGGGCGCATGCCCGCGGCCACGGCCCGGAGAGACTCCTCGAACGGGGGCCGCGCTACTCCGCGCTCGGTGATAATGGCCGTTACGTAACGGTTCGGCGTAACGTCGAACGCAGGGTTCTCGATCCGGGCGCCCTCCGGCACGATACGCACGCCGCCGACGTGGGTCACCTCGGCGGGATCGCGCTGCTCGATGGGAATCTCGTCGCCGGAAGCCAGCGTCAGATCCAGCGTGGAGACCGGCGCGGCGACATAGAACGGAACGCCGTTCTCTTTCGCCAGCACGGCCACCGAGTAAGTGCCGATCTTGTTCGCCACGTCGCCGTTGGCGGCGATGCGGTCCGCCCCCACGACCACACAGCCGATCCGGCCGGAGTGCAGGAAGTGGCCCGCCATGCCGTCGGTGATCACCGTGGTCGGGATACCGTCCCGAATCAGCTCCCAGGCGGTCAGGCGGGCGCCCTGAAGGAACGGGCGGGTTTCGTCGGCGAAAACCTCGATCGTTTTTCCCGCCTCCACCGCCGCCCGGATCACCCCCAGCGCGGTGCCGTAACCAGCGGTGGCAAGGGCTCCGGCGTTACAGTGCGTGAGCACGGCCTTGCCGTCAGGGACCAGCGAAGCGCCGTGGCGGCCGATGGCACGGTTGGTCTCGATATCTTCTTCTTTGATCCGCTGCGCCTCTTCGGCCAGCCGGACACGGATCTCTTCGAGCGGCTCCGTTTGCATCTTCTCAAGGAGCCGCCGCATGCGGTCCAACGCCCACTTCAGATTGACGGCCGTCGGCCGCGTGTTCAAATCCTGAGCGACGCGGTCGAAATAGGCAAGCGGATCCCCGTCCTCGTAGCGCTGGAAAGCGAGCGCTACGCCCATCGCCGCCGCGACGCCGATGGCGGGCGCGCCGCGGATCACCATGTCGCGAATCGCCTGGCCGACTTCCCGGGCAGTCTTGCAGGTGACGTATTCCTCACGCAGCGGCAACACGCGCTGGTCTACCATGACGACGCCCTCGGGCGTCCAACGGATGGTTTCTACCATTGGCCTCCGAATTCCTCCAAGTGAGTGAGATACGCGGCGAAAAAGGTCAGATTGTAAGTGGCGTGCATTACTGTGGCCGCCGAGGTCGAGCCGGTGCGGATCCGCACAACGCCGAACGCCACGCCGGCGCTCGTGATCAGCAACAAATGGCGCCAGCTCCAGGCGTATTGCGGCCCGTGCAGCGCCGAGAAGATCACCGCCGTGACCAAGACGCCGACGGCGGGGCCGAGAGACCGCGCGATGAGCGGCAGGATGAAGCCGCGGAAAGCCAGTTCTTCACAAACCGGGCCGAGGCTCACCGCAAACGTGCCGACGAGGACGATGGAGATCCGGTCGCGCAGCAGCTCCATCATCGGCATCTGCATCTCGGGCGTCTGCAGAATCGCGCCGCCGATGCCCACCGCCAGCGCGAGAATGGGGCCGTAAAGGGCATACCGGAGCGTCCCTGTCGGCGGCGTAACCCACCCGAGCGAGGGCCAGAACGGGCGCCGGTAACGGAATCGAATCAGGCCCCAAAGAATCAAGAACCAGAACCCGTAAGCGAGAAACTGCGCCGCCAGCACCACCGCTGCAGGCAACGGCCGGCCAGCCGGCAGAAACAGGGCCGCGATCTGCACCAGCAGCGCCGAGACCACCATGATGGGCAGGGCCAGCCCGATGAGCAAAATGAGGTCCTGGTAGCCCCAAAACGGATACCGGTCCTCTCCCTTCGGGGGTTCGGCCGAAGAGGAATCCGGTGGCGCCATCTCCGGTATCAATCGTCGCTCCTCTCGTCGGCTTCGACTAGCGCCGCAGCCAGCAGCGGAACCATGATCTCGTGGTGGCCCGTGAGAGCGATACCGCGGCCGCCCGCCCCGGCGTGCGGGCGGTTGACCACATTCACCCGCGGCCGGTAGTGCTGGAGAAAATCGAGGTTGGCGGTGGTGAAGTCCCGCAAAGGGTGTCCCAAGTTGCGTACCGCCGAAACCGCTTTCAAGAAGACCTCCGGAAGCACGACCGCAGAGCCGAGATTCAGGTATACTCCTCCTTCGTCGAGCTCGCGTACCAGCGAGCAAAACAAACGGAAGTCGTGGTAGGTGGCCGCTCCGATAGCTTCGCCTCGGGCTGCGGGATGCATGTGGAGCGTATCGGTGCCGATCGCGATATGGACCGTCACCGGCAGTCGCCGTTCCCAGGCGGCCGCCAGGAGGCTGACGTCCCGCCGCTCCGGTGGCGCCCCCGCGACGACTCGACGGCCCAGCGCCTCGCCCGCGCCGCAACCCTCGCGGGCCGCTTCCTCGAACGCCGCGTTCATCTCGCGTCCGGTCTGCTCCGCTGTGCCGAAACTACCGTCCGGCAACACGGCCGTGACGTCTTCGCTCGTGTGGCCGGCGATAGCCAACTCGAAATCGTGGATCGCGGTGGAGCCGTTCATCGCCAGGCCCGTGACAAAGCCGCGGTCCATGAGGTCGATGAGAACAGGCGCCAGCCCGCACTTGACGACGTGTCCGCCCATCCCCCACAGGATGGCGCGCCGCCGCTCGCGGGCGCGCACAATCGCTTCCACCAGCGCGCGCAGGTCGTCGGCCGCCAGGAGCTTCGGCAGCGAATCCAGCAACCCGTCCACGCCGGCGCCCTTGCGGTAAGGGCGCGCGAGGTGCTCCAAGCGCACTTTCCCCCCGCGCACGTGAATGTCCACCGTCTTCAGACGGCGGAACTCCATTGGTTGGATATCGTAACGGCTCACCGGACCCTACCGTTGCTTAGCACTTTCCGAAGGGCGGCGGCGGTGTAGCTGCGCCGGTGCCGGATCACTTGCTCTGGTGTGCCCGTCACAACGACCTTGCCTCCCTGTTCGCCCCCTTCCGGGCCGAGGTCGATGATCCAATCGGCGGACTTGATGACGTCGAGGTGGTGCTCGATTACCACCACGGTGTTGCCGAGGTCCACCAGTCTTTGTAACACGTTCAGAAGCTTCTTTACATCGTCGAAGTGCAGGCCGGTGGTCGGCTCGTCCAGGATGTAGAACGTCTTGCCCGTCTGCCGGCGGCTCAGCTCCCGGGCCAGCTTGATGCGCTGGGCCTCCCCGCCGGACAGCGTCGTCGCCGGCTGGCCGAGATGAATGTAGTCCAGCCCCACGTCCATCAAGGTTTCCAGCTTCGACCGGATCTGCGGAATGTTCTCCAGCACCTTGAGGGCTTCCTCGACGGTCGCCTCGAGGATGTCGGCGATCGAGTACCCCTTGAACTTCACCTCCAGCGTTTCCTGGTTGTAGCGCCTTCCCCGGCAGACGTCGCAGGTGACGAAGACGTCGGGCAGGAAGCTCATCTCGATCCGCTTGAGCCCGTCGCCCTGGCAGGCCTCGCAGCGGCCGCCCTTGACGTTGAAGCTGAACCGGCCGGGTTTATAACCCCGGGCCCGGGCCTCCGGGAGCTTCGCGAAGAGCTCGCGGATCGGCGTGAACACGCCAGTGTAGGTGGCCGGATTCGAGCGTGGCGTCCGCCCGATGGGCGCCTGGTCGATCTCGATCACTTTGTCGATGTACTGAGCGCCGAGCAGCTTGTCGTGGGCGCCGGCCTCGGCGCGGGACCGGTAAAGCTTCCGCTTCAGCGCCCGGTAGACGATGTCGTTGACCAGCGTGGACTTGCCGCTGCCCGAGACGCCGGTGACGACGATGAAACAGCCGAGCGGAAAGGCCACGTCGATGTTCTTGAGGTTGTGCTCCCGGGCACCCTTCACCACTAGCGACTTCCCGCTGCCCTTCCGCCGGCGCGGCGGGACGGGGATCTCCTGCCGCCCGCTCAGATACTGGCCGGTGAGCGACTCCGGAGCCGCCTCGATATCCTTGGGCGAGCCCTGGGCGACCACTGCGCCGCCGAGCCGCCCGGCGCCAGGCCCCAAATCGACCACGTAGTCGGCCCGCTCGATTGTTTCCTCGTCGTGCTCGACGACGATCACGGTGTTGCCCAAGTCCCGCAGCCGGCCGAGGGTGTCAAGCAGGCGCGAGTTGTCGCGGGGGTGCAGGCCGATCGAGGGCTCGTCGAGTACGTAAAGCACCCCACGGAGCCGCGACCCGATCTGGGTGGCCAGGCGGATCCGCTGGCTCTCGCCGCCGGAGAGAGTCGCCGCGGAACGGTCCAGGCTCAGGTAATCCAGTCCCACGGCGCTCAAGAACTCCAGCCGGTGGACAATCTCCTCGACCACGCGCCCGGCGATCTGCTGCTCACGGTCCGTTAACTGCCAGCCGCGAACGAGCGGCAGCAGCCGAGCCACCGGCAGCGAAACGAGCTCCCCGATAGTCGCTCCCTTGACGCGCACCGCCAGGCTCTCCCGCCGCAGCCGTGCTCCATTGCACTCCCGGCACGGGAGCGGCGACATATACTCGATCAACCAATCGCGGTACCCCGGGCCGGCTTCTTCGAAGGACTCTTCCAGCAGATCGAGCAGTCCCGGCAGCCCGCGTCCCCCCTCGAGAAGCTGTTTCTGCGTTCTTTTCGGCAACTGGTCGAACGGGGTGCGCAGGTTGATGCCGAGCTGGCTGGCGATCCGGCGCATCCGGTACTCCAGGTAGCTGGAGCTGCCCCCGGGGCCGAGGCCCCCTTCGAAAAGCGGCCGCGATGGATCTACGATCACCTTCACCGGGTCGAACTTCCAGGTGCTCCCGAGGCCGTGACAAGCCGGGCAAGCCCCATAAGGACTGTTGAAGGAGAAGGACCGCGGCTCCAGCTTCGGGATCGAAGCCCCGCACTCCGGGCAGGCGAACTTCTGAGAATACAGGTTTTCCTCGCCGTTCACTACCGCCACCATCACCAGGCCGTCGGCCAGCTTCGTCGCGGTCTGGACGGACGCTTCGAGCCGCTTTTCGATGCCCGGCTTCAAGAGCAGGCGGTCAACGACCACTTCGATGGTGTGGTTCCGGCGGCGGTCCAGAACGATGTCCTCGTCGAGGGACCGCAGCACGCCGTCGATGCGGGCGCGAACGAAGCCCTGCCGCGCAAACCGCTCGAGGTCCTTGCGGAACTCGCCTTTCCGGCCGCGCACCACCGGCGCCAGAATCATCACCCGCTGCCCCTCGGGAATCGCCATTACCCGGTCCACGATCTGCTGCGTCGTCTGGGGGGAGACCGGAATCCCGCAGCGGTGACAGTAGGGCGTCCCGATGTTGGCGAACAACAGCCGCAGGTAGTCGTAGATCTCAGTGATCGTCCCGACGGTGGAACGCGGGCTCCGGCCGGTGGTCTTCTGTTCGATGGAGATGGCCGGACTCAGCCCGTCGATGGAATCGACGTCGGGCCGTTCGAGCTGGTCGAGAAACTGGCGGGCGTAAGGCGATAGCGTCTCCACGTAACGCCGCTGGCCCTCGGCGTAGATCGTGTCAAAGGCGAGCGACGATTTTCCAGACCCGGAAAGCCCGGTAATCACCGTAAGGGTGTTGCGCGGGATCTCGACGTTGATGTTCTTCAGGTTGTGGGTGCGAGCCCCGCGGACAGTGATCGCTCTCAGCATTCAGCGCAGGCCGGTGGCCAATCTACTATTGTCCCGCGCCGGGGCTCATCTATTCCACCGGCGGACCGGCGGTTTCAGACGCTGATGTAGGATAGTCGGTCTGTGGCCCCCGACGAACCGACAATCAACACCCGGCGCCGCGTGGGCTTCATCGCCGGCATCGGGCTGTTCCTTCTCATTCTGCTGGCGCCGGCGCCGCCGGGGATGGAGCCGGAAGCCAAACGGATGGCGGCGGTGGTTTCGCTGATGGCGCTGTGGTGGATCACGGAGGCGTTGCACATCGCCATAACCGCGTTGGTGCCGCTGGCCGCTTTCCCTTTGTTGGGCATTATGCCCAGTTCGAAAGTGGCCCCACACTACACGAACCATCTCATCTTCCTGTTCTTCGGCGGCTTTGTGATCGCTCTCGCCATGGAAAAGTGGGATCTGCATCGGCGCCTGGCGCTCGCCGTCATTGCAAGGGTCGGAGACCGGCCGACGCGGCTGGTACTGGGTTTCATGCTCGCCACCGCCTTTCTCTCTATGTGGGTGTCGAACACGGCGACCACCATGATGATGCTTCCAGTGGCGATGGCGGTGGTCAAACAAGCGGCGGAATCGGCATCGATCGATGGGAGGCGGGGTTCGGAGACGGCGGATCGCGTGCGGGAGACCTTCGGACTCGTCCTGCTGCTTGGCGTGGCCTTCTCCGCCAGCATCGGGGGCGTCGCCACAGTAGTGGGTACACCGACAAACGTAGCCCTGCTCGGCTTCGTACAGGAACGTTTCCCGGAAAAGCCACCCATTACCTTCCTCGACTGGATGTTGGTCGGCGTGCCCTTGGCGCTCGTGTTCGTGCCGTTCACTTGGATCTACCTGTGCCGCTTCGGGAGTCCGCTCTCCCTCAGCCGAATCCGGTTTTCCGGCGGCAGCTCGGTGATCGATGAAGAGCGCCGCAAGCTGGGGCCGATGAAACGCCAGGAGAAGATCGTGGTGGCGGTCGCCTCGGCCACGGCGTTGTTGTGGATTTTCCGGCAACCGCTGCACATCGGCTTTATCTCGATACCAGGCTGGTCGTCGCTGTTTTCTCACGCCTCTTTCGTCCACGACGCAACGGTGGCGATGCTGGCGGCGCTCGTGCTCTGTATGATTCCGGTCAATCTCAGCGGCGGCATGGAATGGAAGGGCCGATGGGAACTGTTCGTCATGGACTGGGGCATGATTCAACGGGAGCTGCCGTGGGGTGTGATCTTACTGTTCGGCGGCGGGTTCGCACTGGCCGCCGGAATGCAGGAGAGCGGGCTGGCGCATTGGATCGGCTCGCTCATGGGCGGACTTAAGGGCACCCCGATCTGGGTCGTCTTCCCGATCGCCTGCGCACTCACCGCGGCGCTGACCAATGTGACGTCCAACACGGCGACCATCCTCATGCTTTGTCCGGTACTAGCCGAAGCGGCCATCGAACTGGGCATCGAGCCCTATCTTTTGCTAATTCCGGCTACCGTGGTCGCTTCTTTCGCGTTCCTCCTGCCGGTGGCCACGCCACCCAACGCCATCGTCTTTTCGAGCGGTTGGGTCAGTGTTCCGGCGATGTTCCGCGCCGGTTTGGTGATCCAGATCGTCTCGCTGGTCCTCGTTCCGGTGATGGTCTACGCGCTCGGCAATCTAGTCTTCCACTTCGGCGGCTGAGGAGGCGGAAATCAGAAGAGCCCCACGCCGGCCTCGCGGCAGACCTTCATGATGTAGTTCTTTCCCTGCTCGTACTCTTCGGGCTTCTTCAGGTGCTCGAGCATGAGCGGGGCGTCGGTGGGCAGTTTCGCCAGCTCGGTGACGTAGGTGCGGTAGTCGATCTCTCCGGTTCCCGGAATCACCTCGACGAAGTGCACGTTCATCTCGACCTTCCAGGCGAGGTCCTTGGCGTGGCAGGAGACGATCCAGCGGCCGAGCTTCGAGAAGGTCTCCCGGATCAGCGCGGCGTTGTTGTAGAAGCGGGCCGGCGAGTTCACCATGTTGCAGACGTCCACGTGGACGCCGAAGGCCTCGCGGTCCACGGCGCGGAGCAGTTCCAGATACTCGTCCGGGCTCGAGGGCAGCGCCCAGCCCATCATTTCGATGGAGAACTTCGCCCGCTTCGGCTTCACCGCGTCGATCACCTTGCGGCAGTTCTCCACCGTGGCGTCGAAGAACTCCCGGGAGAAGTTCTTCGGGTGGGGGCCGTACCAGACCTTGGGATTGAACGAACCGGCGATATCGACGCAGCAGCGCGCCCCGACGGCCTCGGCCAGCTCCATGCGCCGGATCACGTAGTCGAGGTTCGCCTTGCGCTTCTCCGGGTCCGGGTCGAGCATATTCCGCCAGGCGCCCACCTCGGCGATGACGACGTTCTCCTTCTTGAAGGCCTCCTCGATCGCCCGGCAGCGGGCCGAGTCGGCGGGATCGGCCTTCGGGCAGTAGGCGGCGGAGTAGCCCAGGCGGCGGTGCTCGCGGGCCAGCTCTCCGGGATCGTCCGATTTCAGGAACACCGGCCCGCCGAGGCGGATCTTGTTGCCCGGCGCAGCCATGGCCTTCACGGTGGCCAGGGAAGCGAGAAATCCACGGCGCGTCATGGCCGTTATTCCATCACATTCCCGCGGTGGCGGAAAGAGGCGGACGGAGCGCTCCGCCGCAGCCCACCTTGGCCGGAGCCCTACCGCACCGGCAGGCCCGCCTTACGCCAGAGGGCGTCCACCCGGCGCTTGACCTCCTCGTCCATGCGGATCACCTTCGGCCAGGGCCGCGTGAAACCTTCCTGGCGCCACTTGCGCGTGGCGTCGATGCCCATCTTCGAGCCGTAGTTGGGCAGCCGGGAGGCGTGGTCCAGCGAATCGATCGGCCCCATCACGAACTCGATGTCGCGCTCGGGGTCGATGTTGTTCAGCGCCCGCCAGACGACCTCGCCGTAGTTCTGCACGTCCACGTCTTCGTCCACGACGACGATGCACTTGGTGAACATCGCTTGCCCGAGCCCCCAGATGGCGTGCATCACCTTGCGCGCCTGCCCCGGATACGACTTGCGGATGGAGACGAGCATTAGATTGTGGAAGATGCCCTCGGCGGGCATGGCGATGTCGCGGATCTCGGGCAACTGCATGCGCATCAGGGGCAGGAAGATCCGCTCGATCGCCTTGCCCATGTAGTAGTCCTCCATGGGCGGCGGCCCGACGATGGTCGTGGCGTAGATCGGCCGCTTGCGCCGGGTGATGCAAGTGACGTGGAAGACTGGGTACTGGTCTTCGAGCGAGTAGTAACCCGTGTGGTCGCCGAAGGGACCCTCGGTGCGGAACTCCTCGAGGTTCACGTAGCCCTCGAGGACGATCTCGGCGTTGGCCGGCACCTCCAGATCGCACGTCTCGCAGGGAACCATCTCCACCGGCTTGCGGCGCAGGAAGCCGGCGATCATCATCTCGTCCAGGTCCGGCGGCAAAGGCAGGATGGCCGAGTAGATGGTCGCCGGATCCGAACCGATGGCCACCGCCACGGGCATGCGCGCCTGCTTGCCCTCGACGCGGAGGCGGCGGAAGTGCTCGGCGCCCTGCTTGTGCTTCTGCCAGTGCATGCCGGTGGTGCGGTCGTCGTAGACCTGGAGCCGGTACATGCCGCAGTTGCGCTTGCCGGTCTCCGGGTTGCGGGTAAAGACGAGCGGCAGGGTGATGAACGGCCCGCCGTCGAGCGGCCAGCAATGCAGGATGGGGAACTCGCGCAGCGAGAAGCCGTCGTGCTGGACGACCTCCTTGCAGGGGCCCGAGGAGACGCGCTTGGGGAAGAACTTCGCCATGTCGGCCAGCTTGGGCAGCATCTTCAGCTTGCCGACGAGCCCCTGGGGCATCTGCATCTGCAGGTACTCCGAAATGCGCGCCGCCACCTGCTCGACCGAGTCCACCTCGAGGGCGATCTCCATCCGCCGCATGCTGGCGAAGGCGTTGATGAGCACGGGGATCCGCGATCCCTTCGGGCGCTCGAACAGCAGCGCCGGACCGCCGGCCTTCACCGACCGGTCGGCGAACTCGGTGATCTCCAGGTACGGGTCCACTTCGAAGGGGATGCGCGCCAGCTCCCCGGCCTTCTCCAGCGCGCGAATGAACTCCCTCAAATCCGCATAGGCCATCTCGATTGCCGAACCTCCCTTGTACTACGATGAAAGATCGGCCGCCGCCGGGCAAACGCACGTCAGGCCCGGGGCGGCGTGGCCGGGCCGGACGAGCAGGCCCGCAAGCCTTCCAAACCAAGGAGATCCAATGCCGGAACGTGTCGCGTGTGTAACTGGAGCCAGCCGGGGAATCGGGCGCGAGATCGCCAAGCAGTTCGCCGCCGGCGGCATCCAGGTGATCGTCGCCTCGAACGAGGAGGAGAACAACCACAAGGTCGTAGCGGAAATCACAGAGGCCGGCGGCCGGGCGGTGGCGCAGTTCCTCGACCTCACCCAGCCGGATCAGATCAAAGAGGCCTTCAAGCAGATGATCGAGGCCGCCGGGCGCATCGACATCCTGGTGAACAACGCCGGCATCACCAAGGACGCCCTGGCGGCCCGGATGAAGAAAGACGCCTGGGATCTGGTCTTGCAGATCAACCTGACCGGGGCGTTCCTCTGCGCGCAGGCCGTCATGCCGGTGATGATGAAGGCGCGCTGGGGACGCATCATCAACATCGCATCGGTGGTGGGCCAGATGGGCAACGTCGGCCAGGCCAACTACGTCTCGTCGAAAGCGGGCATCATCGGGCTGACGAAGGCCCTGGCGCGGGAGCTGGCGGCGCGGAACATCACCGTGAACGCCGTGGCCCCGGGCTTCATCGAAACCGATATGACGAAGGTGCTGCCCGAGCAGGTGCGCGAAGCGATGCTGCAGCAGATCCCGCTGAAGCGGATGGGCCAGCCGGCAGATGTGGCTGCCGCGGTGCGGTTTCTTGCCAGTGACGAAGCCGCCTACATCACCGGCCAGGTGATCGGGGTCAACGGCGGCATGTACATGTGAGCACCGGCCGCTGCGGCAAACCGTGAGCTTACGGCTGCCGGCGAATGGTGGAACTCACGAGCCCCGGCTGCTCGCCGGCCGGGCCCGCCGGGACGGAAGCTGGGCGGCCACCGCCGCGCAACGCACCGGCAGCGCGTCGTCAGCGACGATCCGCGTCATCTCCTGAAACTCCAGCCCTTCGTCTTCGCGGAAGAAGCAGAGCCGCCCGGCGGAGTCGTCGTAGTCCACGGCGATCAAGTCGCCGCCGCGGATCTGCTCGCTGGCGATCAGGTTCGACATCGGCTGAACCAGCAGACGCTCGATAGCCCGCTTGAGATGCCGCGCCCCGTACTTCATGTCGGTGCCTGTTTCGAGCAAGTGGCGCTTTGCGGCCGAGGAAAGCCGAAACACAAAGTAGCGTTCCGGGTCTTCGCCGGAGAAGATGCGCCGTTGCACCATTCCTAGCTCGATCTCCAGGATCTGGCTCAACTCTTCTTCTCCTAGCGGCTTGAAGACGACGATCTTGTCCAGGCGATTCACGAACTCGGGAGTGAACTTCCGGCGCGCGGCCTCCACCCCGGCCCGCCCGATCTTGGCCGACAGTTTGCCGTCCACCCTCCGGGGCCGGGAGTCCCCCGGAATTCCGAAGCCCATCCTGGGGTTCAGAATCGATGCCATTTCTTCGGCCCCCAGGTTGCTGGTCAGGAAGACCATGGCCCGGGAAAAATCGACCCGCCGGTTGTCACCCAGTGTCAAAGTTGCCTTGTCGAGAATACCGAGGAGCAGATTCCACAAGGCGTCGCTTGCCTTTTCGATTTCGTCAAACAGGACGAAGCTGATCTGCACCTCGTCGGTGTGGTACTGGTCCAGGACTTCTTGGCTTAGCAAGGGATGAGTCTCACGGTGTCCCAGGTATCCCGGCGGCGAACCGATGAGCTTGGCGATCTCGTGGCTGTGCTGGAACTCACCGCAGTCTATCTTGATAACGGCCCGCGGGTTTCCGACCAGGCTCTCGGCGGTGGCCTCCACGATGCGCGTCTTGCCGGTGCCGGTGGGGCCGAGGAAGAGAAAGTTCCCGATCGGACGCCCCGGCGGGTTCATCCCGGTCAAGTGCATCTGGTAAATGTTCACGATCTCGTGGACCGCCTCCCGCTGCCCGACAATCAGACGGGTGAGGTTGCGCTCCAGCTCGGCCGCCTTGGCGCCGGTCTTGCCGGGATCCAAAAGCTGTGCCGTTCGCGACATTTCCTTGCTCCCAGTACAGATCCTTGCAAGCGCCATTCCATTCCCTGCCCCCCTTATCGGCGCAGGGCCTGGATAGTTTTGCTCGGAACCCTCTAGCCCGGTTGGAAATTGCGCGAACGGCAGGAAGCGTCAGCTCTTCCGCGGCTTGGATGGGCGCACTTCGACGCGGCTGATCAAGGTGCGCTCAGGCATCGTGACCACCGTCAAAGCGATGTCGGCGATGTCCCGCGCGGCGATCTTCCAGTCCGCACGCTGCCCCTCTGAACGAGGCCGGAACTCGGTCGCCACGCTACCCGGCATGATATAGCTCACCCGCACGTTGTCGTACCGGTGATCCATCATCATGGCTTCGGAGAAGCCGTTGAGACCGAACTTTGAGGCGTTATAAGCAGCCCCCGTTGCAAAGGGGTTCTTTCCAGCCAGGCTACTTATATTGACGATGAACCCTCCGCCTCGGTTCCGAAATCTCCGCAGAGCTTCCCGGGAGCAATAGAAAGCTCCCGTGAGATTGGTGTCGATCACCTGCTTCCACTCCTCGATCGTGAGTTCGGCCACCGGTTTGAAGATGCCGACGCCAGCGTTGTTGACGAGGATGTCGAGCCCTCCGAATTCCTGGTCCACGAATGCAAATAAAGCGGCCACGTCTTCCGGACAGCCCACATCGGCCGCCGTCCCGATCACTTTGCCCCCGGGCTGTTGCCTCATTTGAGCCACGGCCTGGTCCACACCATCCTTGTTGCGCCCGCAAATCGCCACCCGGGCGCCCTCTTCGAGGAACCTCTCGGCGATGGCCCGCCCGATGCCTCGCGTGCCCCCCGTGATCAGAACATCCTTGCCTTCCAATCTGGTACTCATGTTCAAGAATGGTACACCGGCGCGGAACAGTCCTGCCGCCACTCCCACCCATGGCCGGCCGCCGGCTGGCGCGTGAAACGTTCCAAGCATAGCTGCACGCTATACTCGTATCTGTAGGCGGACACGATTGCTGCAGGAAATGAGCATATTCTGGCTCCGCGTGGCCGTGGCGCTCTACGCGGTGGGATTAGGGCACGCCATCCTGGTCGCTCTGCACCGTCAATCGCGGATCTTCACCCTGGCCCTGGGGGCATTCTACGTCGGCGTGGTGCTCCACATGGTCTCGCTGGTGGAGATGACGGTGGCGCTCGGAAGGCCCCCGCTCGACAACTTCTACGAGTCGATGTCGGCGTGCGCGTTTCTGATCGCGGTCACCTTCCTTTTCGTTTACCGGCGCTACCAGTTTGCGGGCTTGACGGTGTTCCTGTTTCCGCTCGTCTTCATCATGGCTCTGGTGGGCGCGACGGAGATCCCGGTCACTTCGTGGTCGAGCACCGACGTCCGCGACGCATGGCTGCTGATCCATGTGTTGCTCGTGCTGTCCGGTTACGCCGCGCTGCTGCTGGCGGCGGTGGCCTCGGTGTTCTATCTGCTGGAAGAACGCCGGCTGAAACGCAAGGCAAGGAAGACGGGGTTGTTCGGGAAGCTGCCGCCCCTGGGCACGCTGGACCGGATCATCACCCAGTCGATCGGGATGGCCTTCACCCTGATCACGCTGGCGGTCGTCGTCGGTTCAACCTGGGCCTTCATCGAGTCGGGGCGCGACTGGATTTCGGAGCCGAAGATCGCCATCTCGCTGGTTACGTGGGGCTTCTACCTGGTAATGATCTACCTGCGGACGTCGGCCGGGTGGCGGGGCCGCAAGGCAGCCCTCCTGGTGCTGACCGTCGTGTTCTGCTCGGCCCTCACTTGGATCGCCCACATCGGGCTGCGGCCGTTGCTCGTGCAATGAAACTGCTGCTCACAGGCGTCAATCACAAGACGGCACCGATATCGGTGCGCGAGCGCCTGTCCTTCGACGCCGCCTCCTTGCCAGCGGCGCTCGAGGATCTCAAGAAGCGCAAGGGGGTCCTCGAGGCAATGATTCTGTCCACCTGCAATCGTGTCGAGGTGACGGCGGCCGTCGAAGATTCCGAGGACGCAGAAAGGGAGATCGAAGCGTTTCTTACCGACGCCCGCAACGTCGAGCCCGGCCTCATCACGCCCTACCTCTACCGCTACCAGGATGAGGAAGTGATCCGGCACCTCTTCCGGGTGGCTTCGAGCCTGGACTCGATGGTGATCGGGGAGCCGCAGATTCTCGGGCAGCTCAAGTCGGCCTACGCCGCGGCCAAGAAGGCGGGCGCCATCGCCGGAGCCTTGGAGACGATCCTCACCCGGGCCTTCGCCGTCGCCAAACGGGTGCGCACGGAAACCGCGATCGGCCAGTCCGCGGTCTCGGTGAGTTACGTCGCCGTGGAGCTGGCGAAGCAGATCTTCGGACGTCTGGACGACAAGGCCGTCATGCTCGTCGGGGCCGGAGAGATGTCGGAGCTGGCCGCCCGGCATCTTCGCCGCGCCGGCGCCCGGGAGATCCTCGTCACCAACCGCACCTACGAACGGGCGGTGCAGCTTGCCGAGAGCTTCAAAGGCCAGGTCGTCAGCTACGACCGTTTCCGCGAAGAGCTTCCCCGCGCCGACATCGTGATCACCTCCACCGGCGCGCCAGGCTACATCCTCACCCGCGAGGACATGCGCAAAGTGATCGCCCTGCGGCGCAACCGGCCCATGTTCCTTATCGATATCGGGGTACCGCGCAACATCGAGCCGGCGGTGAACGAGCTGGACAACGTGTTCCTCTACGACATCGACGACCTGCAACAGGTCGTTGACGAGAACCTGAAGGCGCGGATGCAAGAGGCCGAAGAGGCCGAGGCGATCGTCGAAGAAGAAGTCAAGCGGATGATCTCCCGGCTACGGGTTCAGGAGGTGAAGCCGACGATCGTGAGCCTGCAGCAACGCCTCGAAGCGGTGCGCGTGGCGGAGCTGGAGCGCCTCAGCGGCAAACTGGCGTCTCTGACTCCGGCCCAGCGCGAGGCCGTCGAAGCCCTCACCCGCGGAATCATCAACAAGATTGCCCACGGCCCCATCACCGAACTGCGCCGGAAAGCCGCGGAACCGGATGGCTTGCAGGCCATCGAGGTGATCCGGCGCGCTTTCCGACTGGATGAGTAGATGCACATGCTGACAATCGGATCGCGAGGCTCCAAACTCGCCTTGTGGCAAGCCGAGTGGGTCGCCCGGCGGCTCGGAGAGTTCGGCTACGCCACCCGGATTGAGATCATCAAGACCACCGGGGATAAGATCACCGACGTCGCCTTGTCGAAAGTGGGCGGCAAGGGGCTGTTCACCAAAGAGATCGAAGAGGCGCTGCTCGCCCGGACTATCGACCTGGCCGTTCACAGCATGAAGGACGTGCCTACCGAGCTGCCGGCCGGACTGACGCTCGGCGCCGTCAGCGCGCGCCAGGACCCGCGGGACGCGGTCGTCGGACGCCCCCTCGGCCAGCTTCCCGCCGGGGCCAAAGTGGGTACGAGCTCGTTGCGCCGCGCGGCCCAGTTGCGCTTGCTCCGCCCGGATCTGGCGATCGAGAACATCCGGGGCAACGTCGATACCCGGCTGCGCAAGCTCGATGAAGGCCGCTACGACGCGGTGATCCTGGCCTGCGCCGGCCTCAAGCGCCTGGGGCTCGAGGACCGCATCGCCGAACCCCTGCCGGTGGACGTCATGATCCCCGCCGTGGGCCAGGGTGCGCTGGGCATCGAGATCCGCGATGAGGATGGCCCGGCCGCCGAGGCTTGCCGGCGCCTCGAGGACCCGGCCACACGGACCGCCGTGCTCGCCGAGCGGGCCTTTCTTGCCGCTCTGGGCGGCGGCTGCCAGGTGCCCGTGGGCGCTCACGCTCAGGTGGCCGGCGCGACAGTGGCGCTCGAGGCGATCGTCATTTCGCCTTCCGGCGGAGATCCGGTTCGCGGCCGCAGCTCGGGTCCGGTGGCCGAGGCCGCGGCCTTGGGGCGGCGCCTCGGCGAAGAGCTCCTGGAGCGAGGGGCCCGCGAAATCCTCGAAGAGGTCTACGGCGCATGAAGCCTGGAACCGTCTTCTTGGTCGGCGCCGGCCCGGGCGACCCCGACTTGATCACGCTGAAAGGCAAACGCGCGCTCGAGAGCGCCGACTCGGTCTTTTACGACAACCTGGCGCCTCGGGAGCTCCTCGAGCTGGCTCCAGAACAGGCCGAGCGCATCTACGTCGGCAAGAAGCGGGCCGCGCACGCCTTCCGCCAGGAAGAGATCGTCGGTATGCTCATCGGCCACGCCCGGCAAGGCAAGACCGTGGTGCGGCTCAAAGGGGGAGATCCGCTGACCTTCGGACGCGGCGGCGAGGAGATAGAGGCGCTCGCCGATGCGGGAATCCCGTTCCAGATCATACCGGGCGTCACCACTCCAGCAGGCATCGCGGCCTACTGCGGCGTCCCGCTGACGCACCGGGACTTCAACTCGACGGTCGTCTTCGTCACCGGCCACGACCCGGACAAGATCGCCTGGGACAAAGTGTCGGCCGCTGAGACGATCGTGCTGTTCATGGCCCTCACCCATTTCGAGGAGCTCGCGAAACGGCTGGTGGCCGCGGGGAAGCCGCCCACAACCCCGGCGCTCGCGGTCCGCTGGGCGACGCGGGCGGACCAGCAGAGTATCGCCGCCCCCCTGGCGGAGTTGCCGGCCAGGATCCGGGAAGCGGGCATGCAGCCGCCGGCCACGTTCATCGTCGGCGAGGTCGTCCGGCTCCGGGACAAGCTCGACTGGTTCGAGAAACTCCCCCTGTTCGGCCAGCGAATCATCGTAACCCGCGCCCGGGAGCAGGCTGGCGCGCTAACCGCAAAGCTTCGCGAGCTCGGCGCCGACGCCGTCGAGGCCCCGGTGATCGAGATCCGCGCCTTGGACGACTACGCCGAGCTAGATGCGGCCATCTCGCGCCTCGAAACCTACGACTGGCTCATCTTCACCAGCGCCAACGGCGTCCGCTTCTTCCTGCAGCGGCTGGACGCCTCGAGCCGCGATTGGCGCGCCGTCAAAGGGCGCATTTGCGCCATCGGCCCCGCCACGGCCCGGGAGCTGGAGAAGCTCCACCTCAAGGTCGATCTCACCCCGAAGGAGTACGTCGCCGAGGCTTTAATCGAAGCCTTCGCCCCGTTTCCGTTGCAGGACCGCCGCATTCTCATTCCCCGGGCCAAGGTCGCCCGCGAGGTGTTACCGGAGCAGCTGCGGGCGCAGGGAGCGGTAGTCGATGTCATCCCGGCCTACGAAACGGCGATTCCCGAGGACGCCGCCGGCCGCTGCCGGGAAGCGTTCTCCCGGCCGGTGGACTGGGTCACGTTCACCAGCTCCTCCACGGTGCACCACTTCGTCCGAACCGCCGGCGCCGACCGGCTGCGGGGCGTGCGCATCGCCTCCATTGGGCCGGTTACCTCCGCCACGATTCGCTCCTACGGACTCGAGGTCGCCGCGGAAGCGAAACGCTACACGGTAGAAGGGCTGGTCGAAGCCCTGTGCGCGGTCCGGGAGAAGGCAACCCGGCCGGACGGCCGATAAATGTTTGGGAAACGATATGTTATCGAACCCGTCTGATATACTGAGAAATGATTGCTGGGGAGCCGGCTCGTCTTGCCGACGCCGGGTAACCGTATGTACCGCGTAACTAAGTTTCTTGTCATCTCCCTGTCCTCGGCCCTGTCGGTCCTGTTCGTTCTCGGGACCGTAATGGCCCGCCAAACGAGCCCCGAGGACGTCTACCGGCACTTCGCCGTTTATACGGAAGTGCTGACCCGGATCAAGAGCGAATACGTCGAAGAGCCGGACATGGAGGGCGTCACCCTGGGGGCCCTGCACGGTCTTTTGGAGTCGATCGACCCCTTCGCCAGCTACCTGAACGAAGAGCAATACCAGAAGTACCTCGACGAACAGAAGGTCGAACGCGCCGGGGTGGGGCTCGTCTTGTCCCGGAAGATCGGTTACGTGAGCGTAGTGGACTCGATTCCGGGTTCGCCTGCTGATAAGGCCGGACTGACGACGGGAGATCTCATCGAAACGATCGACGGCGTCGCCACGCGAGACATGCCTTTGGCGTACGCGGAGATGTTGCTGCGGGGCGAACCGGGCAGCGAGGTCAAATTGTCCGTGCTTCGGGTGCGGCTCAGCACGGATCCGGTGGAGGTGCATCTGGTCCGGGCGCCGATCCAGTACCCGCCGGTGACGTCACAGATCGTCAATGGCGATATCGGCTACGTCAAGGTTCGCAGTCTGGAAACCGGCAAAGCCGCCGAAGTCGCCCGTCACCTCAAGAAATTGAAGGCCGCCGGAGCCAAGAAGATTCTTTTGGACCTGCGCCGCGCCGCGGCCGGGAACCCGGAAGAAGGCTTGGCGCTTGCGGACCTGTTTCTCGACGAAGGGTTGATGGCCTACGTTCAGGGGCAGAAGGTGCCCAAGAAAGAGTACCGGGCGCGGCGGGAGACTACCGTAAGCCGGGACCCGCTGGTGGTAGTGATCAACCGCGGGACGGCGAACGGCGCCGAAGTCGCGGCCGCCGCGTTGCTCGCCAACAAGCGGTGTGAGGTCGTGGGCGAGCCCAGTTACGGGGACGCCGCCATCCGCCGCGCAGTGCCCCTGCGGGACGGTGGCGCGGTGATCCTGTCGGTGGCGAAATACCATGCCCCGAACGGCGACGCGATCCAGGACAAGCGAGTCAAGCCTTCGGTCGTTTCGATCGCCCAGGAGCGCTTCCCCGAGCAGCCGGAGGGTGAACAGCCTCGGATCGAGCGCGCGCCGGACCTGCCAGTGCATGAAGATCCGATGCTGCAGAAGGCGATCGAGGTGCTGACCAAAGGCGTCAGCGGCCAAGTGGCGTCGCGGGGCTCGTCGGCTGAGCGCCGACGGGACGGGAACTGGCTCGGCCCGTTGGGCATCCCCAGACCGCCGCTGTAACGCGGCTTCGGAATCGCTCGACGAGAGGAAGACTCATGCCGATCTACGAATACCGTTGTGAGAGCTGCGACACGATCATCGAAAAACGACAGAAGTTCTCCGATCCCCCGCTGACGAACTGCGAAAAGTGCGGCGGGCCGCTGGAGCGGCTGATTTCGGCTCCCGGCCTGCAGTTCAAAGGAACGGGCTGGTACGTGACGGACTACGCCCGCGGGGCGAACGGAAAACCAGGGGCGGCGGCCCAGTCGCAGTCGGAGAAGAAGCCAGGAGAGTCGAAGGCAGCCAAGAGTGAGGCTTCCTCCTCCAAGAAGGATTGAGCTCCCCGCCCAGCCTCAGGCCGCCGCGCGTCTCCGCCTTTCACGCCACGCGCTCACCGCGGTGGCGGCGACGGCGATCCCCAAACCTGCCAACGCGTCCGCCGTGTAGTGATAGCGGCAGTAGACGGTCGCTGTCGCGATCAAAATCGCCAGCGTCAGCCATGCCCAACCCAGCCACCTCCGCTCCGGCAACAATCGCATGACGGCGAACGCTGCGGACATGGCCCCCGAGACGTGGGCGCTGGGAAAGACGCTCGTGTGGATCCCCTGGCTCTCGAGCATGGCGCGGTTGAAGCGGCGGAACACGGTCTCATAAGTGGGGAAATCGGCCCCGGGGTAGTTGGCCCACGGTGGCTCAGACGGGAAATACGGGAACAGCGCGTAAACCGCTAGCACCGCCAGCGTGAAGTTGAACAAGAAATCTGGTACCCGGTCGCGGCACTTGCACACATAGAAAGCCACCATCGCCAGCGGGGCCATAGCGTAGACGAACACATAGGCGATTTCGAGCAATCCCGGCCCCACCGGCCCCAAGGCCTCGATCAGACTCCGCAGCCCCCACTCGTTCAACAAGATCCGGTCCCATACGACCCAAGCGTCCTCTAGCGCCCTCGAAGTGTGGGGCTGGGCGAACCAGCCCATCTCGCGGTAAGCCAGTAGAAACAGCGGCGGCGCGTACCAGTCGCGCACGACGGCCAGAAACTCGCGCCCCCGCAGGGAGTCCACGTACGCGAGGAAACCCAACCCGCCCACCACGAGGACGTTCAGGGACAGCACGACCGCCGGCACCGGGGGCTTGAGCGGAAGGGCCAGCGCCAGCGCGCTGGTGTAGACGAAGTACCCGATCAGGATGTACTCGTAAGCGCGGAACAAACGGCGCAGCGGGGGCACGAACAACCAATCACCCTAGCATAAACAGCCGCTCGCTCACGCGATAAGCCCCGGTTGGCGCCGGTGGTCCGGTCCCTTTACCGCTTCCGCCATTCGACCACCACTTGGTAAGTGTCCCGGCCGCCCTTGGGGTCGTCGATACGGAGACGCAGCGAGTAGCCGTTTTCGGCGGAAGGCTCCTCCACCAGGCGCACCCTGCCGCGGCCCCGGACTACCCGGAGGCGCACGTCGGCGAGCTCCGCAGCAGGGATTGCTTGAGACGGATCGAATCGCGCTTCCACGTTCGTGTCCCCAGACAAGACATAGAAACTGAGATAGCCGCCGCGGATCACAGCCTCGACCGAACCATCCACGACGGCGCTGAACTCATAGGTTCCCGACAACGGTCCCAGAGCGGCTGCACCCGCCGGAGCTCCTGCGCCGGGGTTTCCAGGCCGCGCCGGGCCCGTCGGCCCAGATCCGGTCAGCCGGTAAGAGCGGCCGGGCAGGTCCAGGTACGGATTGAACACGTAGTCGAGCGAATACGGCTCGGGAAATCTCAAATTGCGCGAGAGCGCGTAAGCCGGATCGAGTCCCCATTGCCCCACAGCCAGCACCTTTCGTTTCTTCGTCCGGTTGTCGTGCCATCCCCAGAACGGCTTGGCTTTATTGCGGCCGAAGGCGCGTCCGTAAAACGCGCCGCCGATGGAGGAATACGCCGCACCCGGCCGGCCTCCGAAGGGAGTGTAAGTGAAGTAGTCGTCGAAGGTGCGCTCGGTCCAGCCGGTCTCCTTGCCGGCCTTCAGCCACCACTCGTCGTAGATCGGCAGCAGTTCGTAACCCACGTCGCGGTCGTTCGGGTGCCGCGGACGCTCGGCCCTGCCTTTGTAGACATAGGTGACGCCGGTCCCCGCCGTGAACTCGTCTCTCGAAACGTCGTAGCGCGCGTGTGAGGAACGGGCGCCGTAGATGCCGTGGCCGCCGGACTCGATGAAGATCACCGGGCGGTGGCCGCGGAACTCGATCTGTCCGTCGATGTCGTGCACGCCCTTACGCACTTCCCGGTCCGCCCGAAAGGAATAGATGTTGTTGTGCGCCAGAGTCTCCATCGCCTGCAGCTGGCCAAACCCGGAGCCGTCTTTGCGGATCGCCAGGATCAGACCCTCGTTGTCGTTCTCGTGGCAGGTCCCGGCGACGCACTTGTCGGAGTAGTCCCGCGGATGGAAAACGTTATAGATCAGGAACCAATGGGTCTCCGTCTCCATGGCCGCGTAGTAAACGTAGGCTTGGGACGTGCCTTCCTCCAGGTGGTCCCAGTTGTTGTCACCGCGCCAATCGCCGTCGTAGTCGAATCGGGTGATGTAGTCGGCTTTCGGTTGCCACCAGGTCTCCTGGGCGATCACCGGGGCCCAGTGCTCAGCCAGGCGGCGGTACGGATCGGCGCGGCGCGGCTCGGGGCCGAACGTCTGTTTCTCGGGTTTCTTGTAGGAAGGGGCCGACGGATCGACGTGGATGGTGACCGTGGCTGTATGCCCGTCGAGTTCCGCCTTCACCGAGTAGCGTCCCGGCTTTTCCGGGGCGACGTAAAGGACCGCGTCCTGTAGGACGAACTGGCCGGCGATCTGGCCGAAGATCCGGCCGGCCGTGGACTGGAACTCGTCGAGGAACCCCTCTTCGTCCCGGCCCTGGAACCGGAAGGGCTTCGTTAGCCACCCGCCGCCGGGTTCGAGAACTGTGAGCTTGGCCCCGTCCCGGCGCAACCGGCCTCGTTTGCCGTCCACCGTCCCGTAGACACGGACCTGCAGCGTGAGCGTCTCGAAAGGGCGCACCCGCGGAGCGGGATCGGCGTGGATCTTGATGTTCTCAATCGTCGCTTCGCCGTGCGCCGCCGCCCCGAGCAAGAGTGCTGGCCAAACCGCTCTCCAGATCGTCATGCGGATTGATCCCATCCTAGCGCAGGCGTATGCTGTTTTTGGCCTCGCCGGCGACGGCGGTGCGCGCGGCGCCGGAGTCCCGACGCCGCCGCGGTTACAGGAATGGAGCCATGCGCCGAAGAGTAAAACCAAGCGTGAGTGCAGCAATCGCCATCGTGCTGCTTGGCGGCCTTCTCGCCGCCGAGAACCGCAAGCCCGACTGGCGGCGCTTCTCGGAAGGTTTCGAGATCCCCAGCGAGGGCTATTGCGATCAGCCCTACGTGGTGATCACCCGCGACGGGGCCTGGCTTTGCGTTATGACCACCGGCCCGGGGCGCGAGGGGCAGAAAGGCCAGCACATCGTCGCCACGCGCTCTGAGGACCAAGGCCGGACCTGGACTCCTCTCGTCTCCATCGAGCCTTCCGAGGGGCCGGAAGCCTCCTGGGCGATGCCCCTGGTTACGCCGAGCGGCCGCGTCTATGTGTTTTACACCTACAATCG
This sequence comes from uncultured Solibacteraceae bacterium, assembly GCA_964461995.1. Lineage (GTDB taxonomy): Bacteria > Acidobacteriota > Terriglobia > Bryobacterales > Bryobacteraceae > JALSRK01. The sequence goes on along the minus strand of CAYWXL010000004.1, from coordinate 62,578 downwards.
GGACCGTCTGACCAGCAATGGCAGCTTCTCCGGCGCGCGGCAGCGAGTAGATACGCTCGGTTTTTACGCATACAAATATAGTGACGATGGCGGCAGAACTTGGTCGAAGGAGCGCTACTACATCCCGTTGCGGAACCTGTACTTCGACTACAAGAACCCGCTCGGCAGCGGTGTTCACTTTTTCTGGGGCATCGGCAAGCCGATCGTGGATCGGGGCGACGTGTTTCTCGGCGCCGCCAAGATCGCTTATTTCGGCTACGGCTTCATGGCCGAGGACAGAGGGATCATCCTCTTTAGTCCCAATATCTTATCGGAGCCTGATCCACGCCGGCACCGTTGGGAGATGCTGCCGGAAGGCGACCAAGGCTTGGGGAGCGTGAACGGACCCGTGTGCGACGAACACAATCTTGTGGCGCTGAGCGACGGCAGCTTGTACGTGATCGCCCGCACCGTCGAAGGCCACCCTGTCCATTACTACTCCCGTGACCGCGGGCGCACGTTTACTCCTCCTGAGTACGCAAGCTACGAACCCGGCGGACAACTGATCCGCCACCCGCGCGCGTGTCCGCGGATCTGGAAAACTTCAAACGGCCGGTACTTGCTCTGGTTCCACAACAACGGCCACCAGTGGTACAACTCCGGCGAGGCCGCCGGCAGCCGTAACCTGGCCTGGCTCTCCGGCGGGGTGGAACGGGACGGCAAGATCCACTGGACCCAGCCGGAGCTCGTCCGTTACGTGGACAACTTCCTGGAGGGGTGCAGTTACCCGGACTTGATCGAGCAGAATGGCCGGTACTTCATCACCGCCACGCAAAAGACCACGGCTCGGGTGGGCGAGGTGCCCGCTGAGTGGCTGGAGATGCTCTGGTCGCAATTCGACCGGCGCGAGGTGGCCCGGGACGGACTGGTGGCGGAGTACGGCAAGCAGCGGCTGAGGGCCGGGAGTGCGTTGCCGATGCCGCGCCTGCCGAACCTGGCCTCCGGCGGCGGCTTCACCATCGAGCTTCGGCTGCGCATGGTTTATGCCGAACCGAACCAGGTATTGCTCGATTCAACGGCCGATGGAGGCGCCGGCATCCGGGTCCGCACTGCGTGGCGCCACCGGCTGGAGATCACCATTTCGGACGGGGAACGCACGTTTTCGTGGGACACCGACCCCGGCCTCGTCACGCCGGACGTCCCGCATAACGTGGCGTTCATCGTCGATGGCGGTCCCAAGCTGCTGTCAGTCGTCGTGGACGGCCGTCTCTGTGATGGCGGCTCGAGCGACCTTCGGAGATACGGTTACGGAAGGTTTCATCAAACGGTGTTCCGGTCCCGGGGCCGAGTCGAGCCCCGGGAAGAAATCGGAGATGTGAGCGGGGCCCGGAGGCTGCGGATCTTACCTCGCGCACTGCCGGGCACGGAGTTACTGAAATTGCGCTTTTACGCCCGCGCCGTCATGACGACCGAGGCAGTGGGCAACTGGAGGGCGGACCTGCTCATCCGCCCATAGAAGGAAGGACTACCTCTGGTTCGAAACGTGATTTTCCGATATACTAAATGCCGCAGACAACTGAGCGCAGGTGAGGAGCTTGGCAGGGGGGGAAGCGCTCATCATGTCGGAGTGATGGTGATATGCCCAGACAAAGTATTCACAAGAAACTAGAAAAGGTTCGTCCGCCGCGCGTCCACATCACCTACGACGTGGAGATCGGCGACGCAATCGAGGTGAAAGAGATCCCCTTCGTGATGGGGGTTCTCGGAGACTTCAGCGGCAAGCCGCGGGAGCCGCTGCCGCGGCTCAAGGACCGCAAGTTCGTCGAGGTCACTCCCGACAATTTCGACAGTGTGCTCGAGGCGATGAGGCCGCATCTGTCCTTCTCGGTGGAGAATAAGCTCAGCGAGGATCCGGAAGCTGGGAAGTTGAAGGTGGATCTGGACTTCCGCAAGCTGGAAGACTTCGAGCCGCAGAACGTAGCACGCCAGGTGAAACCCCTGCGCGAGCTGATGGAACTGAGGACCAAGCTCGCGGATTTGCGAGGGGGACTCCAGGGCAACGAGAAACTCGAGGAGTTGCTGTTGGAGGCCGTCAGTGATACTGAGAAGCTGGAGAGGCTTCGCTCCGAACTTGGGCAACCAGAGGAGGGTGAGTGACTATGGCGCAGAAGCAAGCCAAAGCGGCCGCTGGGACGACCAAGACTGAAGAGGTCAAGGAAGTCGAACAGAAAGAGGTCAGTCTGCTCGACCAAATCGTCGAAGAGGGACGACTTGCGCGCGACCCGGCTCTGAAAGAGCGGGGCAAAGATCTGATCAAAGAGTTCGTTAGCCAGGTGCTCGAAGGGGCGATGACGGTTTCGGCCGACGCCGAAGCCATGATCAACGCCCGGATTGCGCAGATCGATCACCTGATTTCCCTGCAGTTGAACGAGATCCTGCACCACCCTGAGTTCCAGAAGCTGGAGGCGAGCTGGCGCGGACTGAAGTACCTGCTGGACCAGTCCAGCACCAGCGACATGCTGAAGATCAAGGTGCTCAACGTGTCGAAGAAGGAGCTGCTGCGCGATCTGCAGCGGGCTCCTGAGTTCGATCAGAGCGCCCTGTTCAAGAAGGTCTACGAAGAGGAGTTCGGTGTTTTCGGCGGCGCTCCCTTCGCGGCGCTCATCGGGGACTACGAGTTCGGCCCGAGTCCGCAGGATATCGAGCTCCTCGAGAAGATCTCGCAAGTCGCCGCCGCCGCCCACGCCCCGTTCCTGTCGGCGGCCTCGCCACAGTTCTTCAACCTGGATAGTTTCACGGAACTCGGGGCGCCGCGAGACATCGGCAAGATCTTCGACTCCACCGCCTACGCGAAGTGGAAGTCGTTCCGCCAGAGCGAAGACTCACGCTATGTCGGACTCACCCTGCCGCATATCCTGCTGCGTCTGCCGTACGGCAAAGACAATGTCCAGGTGGAGGAGTTCAACTACGAAGAAGGCGTGGACGGCACAGATCACACGAAGTACCTCTGGGGCAATGCCGCCTACGCCTTGGGCGCCCGCTTGACCAACGCATTCCACGAATTCGGCTGGTGCGCGGCGATTCGCGGCGTCGAAGGCGGCGGCCTCGTCGAGGGGCTCCCGGTGCACAACTTTTACACCGATGAAGGCGACGTTGCCATGAAGTGCCCTACCGAGGTGGCGATCACCGACCGCCGCGAAAAGGAACTGGCGGACCAGGGATTCATCCCGCTGGTGCATTGCAAGGGTACCGACTACGCCGCCTTCTTCAGCGTTCAGTCGTGCCAGAAACCGAAGGTATACGACAACGAGCAGGCGACTGCGAACGCCCGGATCGCAACTCAGTTGCCGTACATCCTCGCCATGTCCCGCTTCGCTCATTACCTGAAGTCGATGATGCGGGACAAGATCGGCAGTTTCATGTCCCGCAGTGACTGCGAGCGGTTCCTGAACAAGTGGATCATGCAGTACGTCACTGAGGACGACAACGCGAGTCAGGAGACCAAGGCCCAGTACCCGTTGCGGGAAGCGCGCGTCGAAGTGATGGAGGTGCCGGGCAAGCCAGGAGCGTACAAGGCGGTGGCCTTCCTGCGGCCCCACTTCCAGCTCGATGAACTCACGGTCTCTCTGCGTCTGGTGGCGGAGCTGCCTCCGTCGGCCAGAGGCACCTGATCTACCTAGGGAGAACCATGGAAAGCGGCCGGCTCTGTAACCGGCCGGGAACACATAACTGTTGAAGAGGAGGAGCCAAACATGGCTTTTGATTGCTTTCTGAAAATCGATGGGATACAAGGCGAGAGTAAGGATGCCGCACACAAGAACGAGATCGAAGTCCTTTCGCTGAATTGGGGCGCGAACCAGACGGGCACGGCCGCCTACGGCGGCGGCGCCGGCGCTGGCCGGGTGAACATGCAGGACATCAGCTTCACCAAACGGTTCGACAAGGCGAGCCCGAAGCTGATGCTGAACTGCTGCAACGGCACCCATATCAAGAACGCCGTGTTCACCCTCCGCAAGGCAGGCGGTGAACAGCAGGAGTACATGTTCATCCGCCTGAACGACGTTATCGTCAGCTCCGTGAGCGCCGGCGGCTCCACCGACGGCGGCGATGACATCCCGTTGGAGTCGGTGACCTTCAACTACGGCAAGATCGAAGTCGAGTACAAGGAGCAGAAAGAAGACGGCACCTTGGGCGGCACGATCAAGGCTTTCTGGGATGTGAAGCAGAACAAGGGCGGGTGAGCCCCGGCGACGCTGACGCTGGAACAACCGGCATGGACGCTGCACAACTGTATCGCGCCGGGCGACTCGACGAGGCGATCCAGGCCCTCGGAGCCGAGCTCCGCAAGAATCCGACCGACGGCAAGCGCCGGACGTTCTTGTTCGAGTTGCTTTGCTTCGCCGGCGAGTATGACCGAGCGCAAAAGCAATTGGAAATACTCGCCGGTTCCAGCAAGGAAGCTGCCGCCGGCGCTCTTCTTTACCACGCCGCGCTTCACGCGGAACGCAAACGGCAGGAGCTGTTCGAGAAGAAGGAATATCCCGAAGCCGCGGCCGGCGACCAGGAAGTTCCAGCGATCTCCGGCTCCCTGAACGGGAACCCGTTTACCTCAATCTCGGACGCGGACCCGCGCGTGGGGGCGCGGCTGGAAATCTTCGCCGCAGGCAACGTCTTGTGGCTGCCGCTGGCGCACGTGGCGGAAGTGGTGATCGAAGAGCCCCGCCGCCTGCGCGATCTGTTATGGGCTCCGGCGCGGGTCCGGCCGGCGCCGGAGTTCCAGGCGATGGAGCTGGGAGAGGTACTTACGCCCGTTCTGGCTCCGCTGACGTGGCAGTATCCCGACGACAACGTGCGACTCGGCCGGGCGACGGTCTGGGTGGAGGACGAAGACGGGCGGGAGGTTCCCGTGGGGCAGAAAATGCTCTTGGTTGACGGCGAAGAGTTTCCCTACCTCGAGGTGCGGAAACTCGAGATCCGGCCGGCGGGATCCTGACCACCATGGCTCTTCGCGAAGATCTCCTCAACCCCATCCCCGGCGATAACCCCAGCGGGGAGAATCTCCGTTACGATCCTCTTTACGATCAGATCAAGGAGGCCCGCCGCCAAGAAGAGGAACTCTCCCAAGGCATTTGGCAGCACGAGGTCAAGCAGGCCGACTTCTCCAAGGTGATCAAGCTCGCCGGCGACGCCCTCGCCGAGCGCAGCAAAGACCTCCAGCTCGCCGCTTGGCTCACCGAGGCGCTGATCTACGAGGAGGGTATCCCCGGGCTTCGCCGCGGCCTCACTCTCATTCGCGAGTTGATGGAGCAGTTCTGGGATACGCTACACCCAGAGCTGGAGGACGGCGACCCATACATGCGGACCGGCATCCTCGACTGGGTGGGTTCCCGGCTCGACGACGCCCTGAAGCGGGCGCCGCTCACCCGCGGCGGGTACGGCTGGTACGACTACCGCGAGTCCCGCGCCGTCGGCTACGAAGCGGATTGCGAAGGGGACAGTGAGAAGCTGGAGGCGCGTCAGGCGGCGATCGAAGAGGGCAAGCTGACGGCCGAAGACTTCGACGCGGACGTCAGCGCCACGCCGAAATCCTTCTACGTGGAGCTGAAGGAAGAGCTGGGCAAGTGTTTCGAAGAGCTACGCGCTCTCGAAGACTTTACCGATGAGCACTTCGCCGACGATCCGCCGAGCTTCAGCGGCTTGAAAGCGACGCTCGAAGAGCTGGACAAGACCGTCCACGTGCTCCTGGCGAAAAAGAAAGAGCAGGAGCCCGACGTCCAACCTGAGCCGGAGCCGCAACCCCAGCCCCAGCCCGAGCCTGAACCGGCGGAGTCAACCGCCTGGGCCGGTGAAGAACCCGCGCCAGCGGCGGTAGAGGAGCCGCCACCGTCCGCCGCTCCCAGCCCGGCTCCGGCCCCTGCAGCGGCCGTCTCGGCCGAACCAGCCGACCGCGAGGACGCGATCCGCCGCATCGTCAACGCCGCGGCGTACCTCCGCAAGGACGACCAATACAGCCCCTTGCCCTATCTCGTGCTGCGCGGGCTGCGCTGGGGTGAACTGCGGGCTTCGAGCGGCGGCATCGACCCGACGCTGCTCGAGCCTCCCCCGTCCGACGTCCGCCAGGAGCTGAAGCGCATGTCGCTCAACAGCGAGTGGGAGGGCGTGCTCGAAAAGGCCGAAGAGGCGATGGGACTGCCCTGCGGCCGTGGGTGGCTCGACCTGCAGCGCTACGTAGTCCGCGCGTGTACCGAGCTCGGCAGTTGGTACGACCCGATCGTCAACGCGATCCGCTCTGAATTGCGGGCGTTGCTCACCGACTTTCCCGACCTTCCCGAAATGACGCTTATGGACGATACGCCTACGGCGAACCGGGAAACCCAGGAGTGGTTGAAAGAGTTCGCCGCGCCCATGGTCGTGGAGAAGGAAGTCGAGAAGGAACCCGAAGTTTGCATCCCGGAAATGCCCGCGGAGGCCTCCAAGGAGTCCGGCTTGGGCGAGGAAACGGCTCCCGATCCGCGAGAACTGGCCCAGAATGCGCTCCGGGAAGGGCGGCCGGAGGAGGCGATGGCGATTCTGGCCCGGGAGATCGGCCAAGTGAAAAGTGGCCGGGAGCGCTTCCGGCGCCGCGTAGAGCTAGCTGAAATCTGCCTGGCGTCCGACAAAGCAGCCATCGCTTTGCCGATCCTGCAAGATATTGCCGCCGAGATCGAGAAGCGGCGGCTGGAAGAGTGGGAGGCTCCGGAAACGGTCGCTCACGCACTGGTGCTGCTCTATCGCTGCATGACAATGCTCGACCTCCCGGCGGAAGAGAAGCAGCCCGTCTATCAGCGTATTTGCCGGCTCGATCCGGTTCAGGCGATGGCTTGTACATAGCTTATGGCACGCCAACAGTTGGAAGAACCGGTCACTCTTTCGGTCCTCGACCGCCTGATTGATGAGGAACCGAAGAAGACCAGCGAGCCTCCGCTGACCCGGGCCCAGTCGCTGCGCCGCCTGAAAGAGGCGCTGAAGCGCGACCTCGAGTGGCTGCTGAACACCCGCCGGAATCCGGACCTCGGCGAAGGCGTCTACAAAGAAGCCGAACGATCGGTTCTCGCCTACGGCCTGCCGGACCTGAGCGCTTTCGGGCTGACCTCCGTCCGCGATCAGCAACGCCTCCGCCGGGCGCTCGAGAACGCCATCGCCGTTTTCGAGCCCCGCATCGCCGGCGTGCGGGTCCAGATGGAAGTGCTTTCCACGATTTCCCGAGGTATCCGGTTCCATATTCAGGGCCTTTTGCTGGTCAACCCCAACCCGGAACCGATCACCTTCGACACGGTGCTGGAGTTGCCCGCCGGCCAGTACGAGGTGAAGGGACGCTGATATGCGCGACGACCTCCTCGCGTATTACGAGCGGGAACTGACCTTTCTCAGGCAGATGGGGGCGGAGTTCGCCGCCAAATACCCGAAGATCGCCTCTCGGCTGGCCCTGGAAGCCGACCGGGCCGAGGACCCCCACGTCGAACGGCTCGTCGAGGCGTTCGCCTTTCTGGCGGCCCGGGTGCATTTGAAGATCGACGACGAATTTCCCGAGATTACCGACGCGCTGCTCAATATCGTCTATCCGCACTACTTGCAACCGATCCCCTCGATGTCGGTGGTCGAATTCCACCTCGATCCCGAGCAAGGCAAGCTGACTTCCGGCTTCCAGGTACCCCGCGGCTCTCTCCTGTTTTCACGCCCTTACCAGGGCGCCCCTTGCAAGTTCCGTGTTTGCTACGACACGACGATCTGGCCTCTGCGGATCGCCTCGGCCGCCTGGACGAGCCCGGAGCGGCTCGACCCCCCGCTCAAAGCCCCCGAAGCGTCGGCCGCCCTCCGCATCGAGCTGGAATGCTTGCCGGACGTTGCTTTCGAAGGACTCGAGCTCTCGCGGCTCCGCTTCTACCTCAACGGCGAGAGCAATCTCGTGCACAACCTTTACGAGCTGTTGGCGAACAACTGCGCCGGAATCCTGATCCGCGACCCGGACCCCGCCGCCCGCACTGAGCCGGTCCGCCTGGCTGCGGACGCCCTCGAGCCCGTGGGCTTCGCCGAGGACGAGGCGGTACTGTCCTACCCCCGGCGGTCATTCCTCGGCTATCGGCTGTTACAGGAATACTTCTGCTTCCCGGAAAAGTTCTTCTTCTTGGAGCTGCGAGGCCTGGACGCGCTCCGCAAAGCGGCGCCCGGATCCCGGGCGGAGATCATCATCTTGATCCGTCCGTTCGAGCGCCCGGACCGCCAGCAGTCGCTCGAGGTCGGCGTCAGCGAACAAACGCTGCGGCTCAACTGCTCGCCGGTCGTCAACCTCTTTCCCCACACCGCCGAGCCGATCCGCTATGACGGAACCAAATACGAATACCCCGTGATCCCCGACGTCCGGCGGCAACACGTCATGGAGGTCTACTCGATCGACGAAGTGGTCTCCACCCGCCCGGACAGTACTGAGGTGACGCGCTACGAGCCGTTCTTCTCGGTTCGCCACGGCTCATTCCGCAACGGGGCCAAGGCGTACTGGCACGCCCGCCGCGTCCCGTCCACCCGGCCGAACGACCCGGGAACGGATATCTATCTCACTCTCGTACAACTCGACGGGCAGCCCGCGCGGCCGGAGGTGGAGACCGTCACCGTGCGCTGCACCTGTACGAATCGCGACCTGCCGTCCCGCCTCCCGTTCGGTGACGAATCGGGCGATTTCGAACTGGAGGGCGCCGCCGCGATCCGGCGCATCGTGGCCCTCAAACGGCCGACGCCGCCGGTCCGGCCGCCCCTCGGCAAATCCACCTTCTGGCGGCTGATCTCCCATCTCTCTCTGAATTACCTCTCCCTGGTCGAGGAAGGCCGCGAGGCGTTGCAGGAGATTCTCAAGCTCTACGAGTTCACCGGATCGTCATCGCTGGCCAAACAGATCGCCGGCATCGTCTCTCTCCAGTCCCGGGAGCACTTCGCCCCGCTGCGCTCGGACCGCGGAATCGTCTTCGCCCGCGGCCGCCAGGTCGAAATCGAGCTCGATGAAGAACAGTTCGTCGGCGGCGGAGCCTACTTGTTCGCCGCCATTCTGGAGCGGTTTCTGGGGCTGTATGCATCGATGAACAGCTTCTGCCAACTGATTGTCAGGACCCGCCAGCGGAAAGGAGTCTTGCGCGAATGGGCGCCACGAGCCGGGGAGCAGATCTTGTTGTAGCCGGCGTCGCCGCGCGGCATGAGCTGGTGCGGAGCCCGTACCGCTACGAGTTCTTCCAGGCCGTGCGCCTGCTGCGGCGTATGATGCAGGGGGAGCCGCCGGGACGCTTCGCCCCGCCTCAGCGGGAGTTCGTCCGTTTCCGAGCACACCAGACGCTCGCTTTCCCCGCCAGCGAAATCCAGGCCCTCGAGCGCCCCTCCGAGGGCGGCGCCGCGATCATGACCGTGAACTTCATGGGCCTCACCGGACCCCTGGGAGCGCTGCCGGTTGTCTACACGGCTCAGGTAATGGACCGGTTGCGCGCGCGCGACCGGGCGATGCGGGATTTCTTCGATCTCTTCAACCATCGCATCATCTCGCTGTTCTACCGGGCTTGGGAGAAGTACCGGTTCGCCGTCAGTTACGAGGCTGGCGAGCGCGGGGGGCTGACTCGCTATCTGCTCGACCTGCTCGGACTGGGAACGCCGGGGCTGCAAGAACGCCAGGCGGTAGCCGACGATTCGCTCATCTTCTACACCGGATTGCTGTCGCAGCGGCCCCGTTCGGCCACGGCCTTGCGGCAGGTGCTGGAGGACTACTTCGGTGTTCCAGTCCGGGTGGAGCAATTCGTCGGCGCGTGGTATCCGCTGGCGCGCCAGGACCGCTGCGAACTGGACGAATCGGATTCTTTTTCTTCCCGGCTGGGCGTCGGCGTCATCGTCGGCGACGAAGTCTGGTCCCAGCAATCCCGGGTGCGGATCGTCGTCGGACCGCTCACCCGGCGCCAGTACCTCGACTTCTTGCCCGGCGGCTCGGCGTACGAGCCGCTCCGGTCCATAGTGCGCTTCTTCGGCAATCAGGAATTGGAGTTCGAGGCGCGGCTGATCCTCAAGCGGGAGGAGACCCCCCAATGCACGCTGGGCGCCGAGGGCGAGGATGCGCCGCGGCTGGGATGGGTGACATGGGTGAACACGGCCGGCATGGACCGGGACCCGGGCGATACCGTGCTGGAGCTATGAACACGGCGCCCGTATGAGAACGCGCCCGGCGGGTTGACCCGCCGGCTGAGAAGTGGAACATAATCTAGTGTCCGGAGGAGGAAGGCGATGAGCATCAACCTCAAATCCCTGATTAGCAAACTCAACAAGACCACGCGGAACGCCATGGAGGCCGCCGCCGGGTTGTGCGTTTCGCGGGCTCACTACGATATCGAGATCGAGCACTATCTTCTCAAGCTGCTCGACATCCAAAGCAGCGACCTCGTGCCCATCCTGCGGCACTTCGAGATCGACACCTCGCGGCTGAGCCGGGAACTCACCCGAAGCCTCGACAAGCTCAAAAGCGGCAACGCGCGCAACCCGGTCTTCAGCCCCACCCTGGTGAAGATGCTCACCGAGGCGTGGACCGTCGGCTCGGTGGACTACAACGCCGCCCAGGTGCGCTCCGGCTTCACGATCCTGGCCTTGGTCACCAACGATGAACTCTCCCGGATGATGCGCGAGGTGAGCCGCGAGTTCTCCCGCATCGATCCGGTCGAGCTGCGCCGCGACTTCCTGAAGATCATCGCCGCGTCCCGGGAAGAGGCGGCCGCAGCAACCGCGGCTCCCGAAGCAGCGGCGCCCGGCGCTGCGGTCCGGCCCGGCAGCAAGACTCCGAACCTCGACCAGTTCACCAGCGATCTCACCGAGGCGGCGCGCCAAGGCAAGATCGATCCTGTGCTCGGGCGCGACTTCGAAATCCGCCAGATGATCGACATCCTCCTCCGCCGGCGACAGAACAACCCCATCCTCACCGGCGAGGCCGGCGTCGGCAAGACCGCCGTCGTCGAAGGCTTCGCCCAGCGCGTGGTGGCCGGCGACGTTCCGCCCCCACTGCGCAACGTCACCATCCGCTCCCTCGACCTGGCGCTGCTGCAAGCCGGCGCCGGGGTCAAAGGCGAGTTCGAGAACCGGCTCAAAGGCCTGCTCGAAGAGGTCAAGTCTTCCCCCACTCCCATCATCTTGTTCATCGACGAAGCGCACACCCTCATCGGGGCCGGCGGCCAGGCCGGCCAAGGCGACGCCGCCAACATCCTCAAGCCGGCGCTGGCGCGTGGCGAGTTGCGCACCATCGCCGCCACCACCTGGTCGGAGTACAAGAAGTACTTTGAGAAGGATCCGGCCCTCACCCGGCGGTTCCAGGTCATTAAGGTCGAGGAGCCTACCGAAGAGCAGTGCATGGTGATGCTCCGCGGCGTGGCGACTTCTCTCGAGAAGCACCACAAGGTGCGCATCCTCGACGAAGGGTTGTCGGCCGCCGTGCGCCTCTCGCACCGTTACATCGCCGCACGCCAACTGCCCGACAAGGCCGTCAGCGTGCTCGACACGGCTTGCGCCCGCCTCTCCCTGAGCCAGAGCGCCACGCCAGGCCCGATTGAAGACGCCCGGCGGCGGCTCGACGATCTGAACGTCCAGGAGCGCATCTTGAAGCGCGAGGCGGCCGTCGGCGGCGACCACCAGGAGCGGCTCGAGGAGATCGCCAAAGAGAAAGTCACCGTCCAAGAGCGCCTGACGCAGCTGGAGGAACGGTGGGAGAAGGAAAAAACCCTCGTCCAGCAGATACGCGAGCTGCGGGCGAAGATCGAAGAGACCGCCGGCGGCGACGGCAAGGGCGACACCGACGGCGTCGGCGAGCTGCGCAACCGCCTCGAAGAGCTGAACCGCGAACTCGAAGCCGTCCAGGGCGACACCCCGCTGGTCCGCGTCACCGTCGATGCCAACATCGTCGGCGAGGTGATCTCCGGCTGGACGGGCATCCCCGTCGGCAAGATGGTCAAGGACGAGATCGCCACCGTGCTCTCGCTCAAAGATCTGCTCGCCCAGCGCGTCATCGGCCAGGATCACGCTTTGGAGGCCATCTGCCAGCGGATCCAGACCTCCCGCGCCAGCCTGGACGATCCGGGCAAGCCCATCGGCGTCTTCCTGCTGGTCGGGCCCAGCGGCGTCGGCAAGACCGAGACCGCCCTGGCGCTGGCTGACCTGCTGTACGGCGGCGAGCGGAACCTGATCACCATCAACATGTCCGAGTTCCAGGAGGCCCACACGGTCTCTACGCTCAAAGGCTCGCCTCCCGGCTACGTCGGCTACGGCGAAGGCGGCGTGCTCACCGAGGCAGTGCGGCGGCGGCCCTATTCGGTGGTTCTGCTCGACGAAGTGGAGAAGGCGCACCCGGACGTTCTCGAACTCTTCTACCAGGTTTTCGACAAAGGCATGATGGAGGACGGCGAAGGGCGCGAGATCGACTTCAAGAACACCATCATCCTGCTCACCACCAACGCCTGTACAGACGAGATCATGAAGCTCACCGCCGACCCCGAGACGGCGCCGGAGCCGGAAGCTCTGGCTTCCGCCCTCAAACCGGAGCTGAACAAGCTCTTCAAGCCCGCTTTCCTGGGCCGCATGCTGGTCGTTCCGTACTATCCGATCCGCGACGAGGCGCTCAAGAAGATCATTCACCTGAAGCTCGACAAGATCAAACGGCGCCTCATGGAGAACCACAGGATCGAGCTGCTCCACGACGAGAGCCTGGTGGAAGAAGTCGCCCGGCGGTGCACCGAGGTCGAGAGCGGCGCGCGCAACGTGGACAATATCTTGACGAACACGCTGCTGCCCGACATCGCCCGCCAGATCCTCGGCCGCATGGCGGAAGGCCAGGCGCTCGAGTCCATCCGGGTCAGCGTCGGCGAGGACGGGTCGTTCGTTTACGCATAGACAAATAGGAGGAAGAGTTTGCCACCGAACGTACGCGGCCGCATTCCGGGGCCGACCGGGACGGAGGGGCGCTTGCCGGAGTTCGGCGGGCTCCGCCGGCGGGGCGCTCGGCGCCACGGTCCACTCCGCCCTCCGGAGCGCCCGTTGCTGGCCCAGCTCACGCCGGAAGAGGAGCCGGAGACCGCTACTGACGCCACCGGTGCGGGGCCGGAGGTACGTCTGGTGGAGCCGTCCCCAGTCTTCGGCCAGCCCACGGCCCTCGCGGACTACGACATTCCCCTCTTCGGCGCTCAGGGAACGCCTCTCGCCACGGAGGTCGTCCAGGGAAATCTGGACAACTGCCCTGTGGCGGCGACGCTAGCCGCTTTGGCCCACGCCAGCCCGGAGGTGGTTCAGAACATGATTTCCGACGAGCAGGCACGGGTGCGCTCCCGAGTGGCTGGAGACCCCCATGGCCGCTATCCTCACGAGTCGGACCGCCTGGTCACTGTACGCCTTCCCGGAGGCCAGCCCGTCCAGGTGAGCGGGCTGCTTTGGAGGATGTGGGGCGACGTCGCCTACGCGCGCTCGCCGGACGGGACGGTCTCCTGGATGAGCTACATCGAGAAAGCGTACGCTTCTCAGTTCTCCGGGGGTTACCAAACGCTGGCCCGAGTGGGCGTGGGCGGGCCCGGCGTTCCGGACACGCGGGAGGTTTTCGCCGCGCTGACCGGCTCCTGGATTCTCTTCGACCTCGTCGAAGCAACCGTATTTCGGGCCGACGGCTCGACCGGGCCATTGACCGCCCGCAGCCTTCAGGACATTCTCACCGGGGCCCGGACCCGGCCGACGATCGCCGCCTCGCGCGGCGATTTGCCTCCGCAGGGCTTCATCGAAGGGAGCCATTCCTACGCCGTGCTGGGGTTTCGCGGCGGCGCCGTGCAACTGCTCAACCCGCGCGGGGGCCCGGGCGTCCAGTTGGACCTCGGCGCGTTCCGCGACGCGTTCCGAGCGGTGGTGCAGACCGAGACTTAGAAACAGTTCCGGAGAAGAACGATGCCAGAATTCTCGCAAGAAGGGCGGCTGATCGCCATCGATACTCCGCTGGGCCCGGATGTCCTCTTGCTGCGGTCCTTCACCGGCACAGAAGGCATGTCGCAGATCTTCCGCTTCCGTCTCGACATGCTGAGCACCGACTTCAACATCAATTTTGACGATATCGTCGGCAAGAGGGTCACCATCCGCATCCTGCTCGAGGACGGCAGCTACCGGTATCTGAATGGCTATATCAGCCGGTTCGCCCAGTTGCCGGTCGAAGGCCACCTGGCCCGCTACGAAGCCGAGATGGTCCCGTGGCTGTGGTTCCTCACCCGGGCCGCCGACTGCCAGATCTTCCAGGAAAAAAGCGTCCCGGACATCATCTCTAAGGTCTTCAAGGATTACGGCTTCTCCGACTTCGAGCTGAAGCTTCAGAAAAGTTACGAGCCCCGCGTCTACTGCGTCCAGTACCGCGAGACGGCAGCCAACTTCGTCATGCGCCTGATGGAGGAAGAAGGCATCTTTTTCTTCTTCCGGCACGAGAACGGCAAGCACGTGATGGTGATCGGCGACGCGCCATCGGTCCACCAGCCAATCCCCGAACAGCCGGTGATCCGCTACGAACACACGCTCGGGGCGGCTCCCGAACGGGGCGAGGACGTCATCACCGAGTGGCGCTACGAGCATGAGCTGCGGACCGGCCGCTACGCACTGAACGACTATAACTTCGAGACGCCCTCCACCAGCTTGCTCTGCCAGATTGACAGCACCATCGACCAGGGCGGCAACAAGAAGTACGAGGTCTACGACTATCCGGGCGACTATCCGGACCGCGGCCGCGGCGACAAGCTCGTCCGCCTGCGCATTGAGGAGGAAGAGACGCCGCACGAGGTGGTCTCCGGCGCTAGCAACTGCCGGGCCCTCGCCGTCGGCTTCGCCTTCGAACTCATCGACCACGAGCGCCGCGACCAGAACGTCGAGTACGTAGTCACCTCCATCGCCCACAGCGGTCACAGCGGGACCTTCATCGGCGGCACCCCGGGCGAGGGCGCCAGTTACGCCAACCGCTTCACCTGC
Organism: uncultured Solibacteraceae bacterium; assembly: GCA_964461995.1. GTDB lineage: Bacteria > Acidobacteriota > Terriglobia > Bryobacterales > Bryobacteraceae > JALSRK01. The sequence continues at coordinate 47,575 of CAYWXL010000004.1, read as the reverse complement.
ATCCCCTCCCGGGTGCCTTACCGGCCGCTGCGCAAGACGCCGAAACCCGTCGTCGAGGGCGTGCAGACGGCCGTGGTGGTCGGCCCGCCGGGCGAGGAGATCTACACCGACAAGTACGGCCGGGTCAAAGTCCAGTTCCACTGGGACCGCCGCGGCAAGAAGAACGAGAAGAGCTCCTGCTGGATCCGCGTCTCCGAGCCCTGGGCCGGCAAGAACTGGGGCGCCATCTTCCTGCCCCGCATCGGCCAGGAGGTGATCGTCGATTTCCTCGAGGGCGACCCCGACCGGCCCATCGTCACCGGCCGCGTCTACAACGCCGAGCAGATGCCGCCCTATTCCCTGCCCGACCACCAGACCCGCAGCGGCATCAAGACCCGCAGCACGAAGGGCGGCGGCAGCTCCAACTATAACGAGATCCGCTTCGAGGACAAGAAGGGCAAGGAAGAGATCCACATCCACGCCGAGCGGAACCTGCGCACCACTGTCGAGGCGCATGAGAAACGCACGGTGGGCGGCCACCGGGATACGACAATCGTGAGGGACGACAAGCTCACTGTCACGAAAGGGGACCGGATTGTCAACATCGAAAGAGGTCACCACATAACGAAACTGGGAGCGGGCGACCACACGACGGAAATCGATCTCGGCAACCGCAAGACGACGATCAGCGTGGGCAACGAGGAGATCGAAGTCAGCCTCGGCAACGTCACCCACAAGGCCCCGATCGGAACCTACAAGGTGGAGGCGATGACAGTGAAGGTGCAGGCCACCGCCATGATCGAGCTGGTCTGCGGCGCCAGTAAGATCACCATGAATCCGGGCATGATCGTCATGCAGGCGCCGCTGATCAAGATCAACTGAGGGGACCGCAGTGCTACCGGCAGCGCGTATCGGAGACAGCACAGTCCACGGCGGCACCATCGTCACCGGTTTCCCGACAGTCCTGATCGGCGGCCGGCCGGCCTCCCGCGTCACCGACAATCACGTTTGCCCCATGGTGACCGGAACGGTGCCTCACGTCGGCGGGCCGATCATTCTCGGCTCCTTCACTGTACTCACGGGCAACATGGCGCAGGCCCGTGTCAGCGACACGGCCGTCTGCACTGGACCGCCGGATCTGATCCTCATGGGTCAACCGAACGTATTGGTCGGTATGGCCGGCGGGGCGGGACTCGGCGGCCTCGCAGCGGGGGCAGCCATGGCCGGCGGCGCCCCCGCAGCTCCGACCTACCCGCGGTCCGTCACGCGTCCCGACGGTACCACGGTCACCGAGTACAACGAATACATCACCATCGAGGGTTCGCCCGAGTATCAGGCCACCGTCGCCCACGATCTGGATCAGTTCCTTTCGACGAAGACCGGAAAGGAGTGGGCGAAGCGCTACGAGAAGACCGGACGGAAGACGACCATCCAGCCGATCCCTTCGGGCAAGAACCATGCGAATGCGTACGCCCGGGCAGCATCGAAAGGTGCTTACCTGAAATCTGAGAAGACCCCCGGGGCCGGCTCCGACACGACGGTGATGTACAACCCGTCGTTGCACGCCGAATACAAAGCTGAGGACGGCAGCACCCAAACGCTGGAGCCGAGTGATGTATTGGCCCACGAGCTGATCCACGCGCTGCACAACGCCGAGGGGACCAACAGAAGGCATCTCAAGGATCCGAAGGACAAATCCGACAACCAGGAGGAGGCCCAGACGATCGGCGTCCACGGTTTCGAGAAAGAACCGATCTCGGAACGCAGTCTCATGAAAGAGAAAGGGAAACCTGTCCGGCCGAACCACAATGCGGTAACATCGCTGACTTACCGGAACGAGGCGGGCAACTGGCAGAACATACGCCGGGGGCCGAAGGGAAAATGGATCCGATCCAAGGCGAAGGCGCCCCCGGGGGCCGGCTGGCGTCCCAGCAGGTAGGCCGCGATGGAGGCAATCGCGGACGTTTCCAGAAGACGATTGCTGGCATGGGTTGCCGGGGCGTTGGGCGCCGCGTTCTCGTGCCAGCGGGAGGCGAGAGAGGGCCAGATGAATTCAGCCGAAGCACGATCCACTGACGTGATTCTCAGAGCAGCCTTTCAATTGACTCCTGAAGAGCTGCGAGTCGCCTACCAGCTCGAAAACCACAGCCGGTCCGTGCTGGCCGTCTATGACGGCGCAGACACTCCGGCCCCCGACGATACCGAAAGCTGGCCTGATCTTACAGAAAATGTCTATCTGAGCTTTCAGGAACCCGCAACGCTGCATCTCAAGCGGATCCGTCCTCCGCTGCCTGAGGATGAGGACATCACGTTCGTCAACATCCCGGTCGCCAGCCGCCTCGAGCCCGGGGCTGTCCGCAAAACCCGGTTCGCCTTGAAGCTGCCGCTCTCAGAATTCAACGAGTACTACCCGGACTATCCCGGCGCACAGTGGGAAGAGCGGACCGCCACGGAAGTGCAGCTCTGGATCGGATACTTCCGGGCCACCCCCGAAACGGAATTCCAGCCGCTGCCGGATGCGCCTCACATATTTTCGCTGGGCGGGCAATTCGGCGAACAGGAGTTCGTCACCGCCAGGCAAGCCCTGACGGTCAAGGTCCGCGTCCGGACGGACCCCGTCTTCCAGCGTCTTTGAGCCATGGCCCTGGTGATCGAAATCTCCGCCGCGCCGCACCGCTTCACCGTCGCCAAGGCGCAGCGGCTCACCGTCGGCCGCACCGAGGAAGCCCGCCTCACCGTCGCCCAGGACGCCTCGCTCGACGACGTCCACTTCCTGCTCGAGTACGACGGCGCGAAAGTCCGCCTCGAGAACGCCAGCGAGAAGGGCACGCTCGTCAACGGGCAGCGCGCCGACAAGGCCGAGCTCGGCGACGGCGATCGCATCACCGCCGGCCGCACCACGTTCCTTCTCCGTACGCCCGTCCCGCCGGACAAAGTCACCGGCGAGGTGCTTCTCGGCTCCTGGTCCATCAAGGAGCTGCCCGAAGGCTGGGAGCTGCTCGAAGGCTTCGGCCTCCGCCGCAAGGGCGGCGAGGAGTTCGTCCACAACGTGGCCTTTACCGAGGACATGCTCGAAGACGGCCAGACCCTCGACGCCTACCTCGAGCGCCAGCAGCTCGGCCTCCGGGCCTTTCTCGAGAAGGAAGACGTCTCGTTCGAGAGGCATGAACCGGCGCAGGTCGCCGGGGCCGAAGAGACGCTCACCGTCTCCGTGCAGACCACCCCGCCCGGCGGCCCCGCAGGGGGCGTGCTCCAGTGGCAGATCTATGCGCGGCGCGAGCGGCTGCTCGGCGTAGTGACCGCCACTTTCCGGCCTTCCGAGAACGCTGAGGCGGAGCGGTTCCTCCGCGCGCTCGCCAAGGCTCTCGAACTGCGGCCCGCTGCCCCGCCTCTACCGGAGCCGGCGCCGCCGGAAGCCGAAACGCCCGCCGCACCCGGCGAGGATGCCGCCGGGGCCTGACCGCCCGAAGCAGTAGAATGGCTTCATGGCCTGGGACTGGAGATCTGTAGCGCTCGGAACCTTCGCCGCCTTCGCTCTAAGCTGTAGCAGCGCGACGGAAACGGCCCCCGCTTCCGAGCCGCTCCCCAACACGCTCACTGCAGAGGAACAAGCGGCTGGCTGGCGGCTGCTCTTCGACGGGAAGACGCTCGACGGATGGGAAGATCCGGCCAAGGAAACCCCACCCGGCGATGCCTGGACAGTCGAGAATGGCTGCATCAAAGCCGTCGCCCGCCCGCGGATCCGTGAGGACCTCTTCACTCTGGAAAGCTTCGGTGACTTCGAGCTTTCCTTCGAGTGGAAGATCTCCCCGCGCGGCAACAGCGGGGTCAAGTACCGTGTCCAGGACCGCGCCGTGCTGATCAAGGGCAAGACCAACCCCAACGCCAGGCGCTTCGAGGACATCGTGGACTACGAGTTGGAGCACCGGCTGGGAGACCGCTCGAAAATCGGCCCGGGCGACAAGATGGAAGAGTACGTGATCGCCTTCGAATACCAACTGATCGACGACCAGGGCCACCCGGATGCCAGGCACGGCGGCGATCGTGTCACCGGCGCCGTTTATTCCATGGTCGCTCCCTCGAGCCACCCGGCGAGACCGGCCGGCGAATGGAACCATTCGCGCATCGTGCTTCGCGGCAACCACGTCGAGCACTGGTTGAACGGGGAAAAAGTCGTGGACACCCGACTCGACTCGGAGCAGATCCGCGCTGGCCTGGAAAAACGGTGGGGCAAGGACTCGCCCGTGTACCGGCTGCTCACCGAGCAGCCCAAGAAGCGAACCCCCATCGCCCTCCAGCACCACAACGACGAAGCCTGGTTCCGCAGCATCAAGATCCGGCCGCTGTGAGCGCTCGGGCGCCCTCCGCCGGCTTTTCCAGGCCTCTGTCATCCTGCCCGGCGGCCGAAACGAAAGAAAACATAGGGCGCTACTGCAATCCAGACGAGCAGCAGGGCCCACACCCGCCCGGCGCTGAGATCGTAGTTCGCCAGCAGCTCGGCCCACGGCCTGCCCGCCACATAGCGCCCGAACAGGAACTCGAACGCCACGGTCATCCCCAGCCAGATAAGCCCCACCGCCAGCGCCGCCCGGCCCGAGGGCAACGGCCGCCGCCTCACGATCCAGCCGATGTAGAACCCGAACAGTACGATCGCCGTCAGGGTGGAAAGCTGATGGGCGCGCAGTTCGCTCATATGGGGGGAGTAGGCGAGTTCCCGGAGCGTCCCGTTCAGAATGGCGATCGCCAGCATCGGAAACCAGGCCGCCACGTACTGAAGGATCACCCGCCGCATTTCCACCGGCACCGCCTTGTACCCTCGGGTTCCCCACCCTATCACAGGAGCGCGGCCGCAGCCGCTGGAAAATTCTAGTGACACCACGGCGCGGCAAGCCACTGTTATTGAGAGATGCTCTTCCGCACCCGCAGCGCCGCCGTGTTCGGAATCGACGCTCATCCGATCGACGTCGAGGTGGACATGTACGCCGGCTCGGAGCGGGACTTTGTCACCGTCGGCATGCCCGATACCGCCGTCAAGGAGAGCCGGGAGCGGATCAAGTCCGCCCTGATGAACTCCGGCTTCGGCTATCCGTCCAAATCGGTCACCATCAACCTGGCCCCGGCCAACGTGCGGAAGGAAGGCGCCGGCTTCGACCTGCCGATGGCCCTCGGCATTCTGGGCGCAATGGGTATCGTCAAGAAGGCCGACGGCCACCTCTTCGCCGGGGAACTCTCTTTGGATGGCTCCATCCGGCCCGTCCGCGGCGTCCTCTCCATCGCGGTCTGCGCCCGTGAGACCGGCGCGCGCAAGCTCATCGTCCCCCGGGAGAACGCCGCCGAGGCCGCCGTCGTCGATGGCGTCCGGGTCTACGGCGTCCAGCATCTGACCGAGGCCGTGGACGTGGTGAACGAGCCGGACCGCCACTCGCCCGCCCCGAAGGCCGCGCCCGCCGCCTCCAAGGGCAAAGACCGCGATCTGGACTTCGCCGAGGTCCGGGGCCAGTTGAGCGCCAAGCGGGCTCTGATGGTCGCCGCCGCCGGGGCTCACAACGTCCTCATGATCGGGCCCCCGGGCAGCGGCAAGACGATGCTCGCCAAGCGCCTCCCGGGCATCCTTCCGCCCCTTACCTTCGAGGAAGCCCTCGAAACGACCAAGGTCCACAGCGTGGCTGGAACGCTGCCCCCGGACTCCGGCCTCTTGCTGGCCCGCCCTTTCCGCGCCCCGCACCACACCGTCTCGGCCGCGGGCCTGATCGGCGGCGGCGCCGGCATGCCCGGTCCGGGCGAGGTGAGCCTGGCGCACAACGGCGTGCTCTTCTTGGACGAACTCCCCGAGTTCCCCCGCAACATCCTGGAGCTGCTCCGCCAGCCGGTCGAGGACGGCTCCGTGACCCTGGCCCGCGCCAACATCACCCTCTCGTTCCCGGCCAACTTCATGCTCGTCGGGGCGATGAACCCCTGCCCTTGCGGCTATTACGGCGACGCCACGCGGGAGTGCCGCTGCACCGGGGCCATCATCCAGCGCTATCTGGGCAAGATCAGCGGGCCGCTGCTCGACCGCATCGATCTCCACATCGAGGTGCCCGCGGTCGCCTACCGGGAGCTGCGGGGCAAGAGCGACGGCGTCTCGTCCGAACAGATGCGTGAGCGGGTGCTGGCCGCGCGGGAAATCCAGCGCCGCCGGGGCTTCTACAACTCCCAGATCCCCCAGCGGCGCCTGCGGGAGCTGTGCGCCCTGGACGAAGCCGGGGAACGAACCCTCGAGACCGCCGTCCGCCGCATGGGCCTGTCGGCCCGGGCGCACGACCGCATCCTCAAGGTCGCCCGCACCATCGCCGACCTGGGCGGCTCGGACGCGGTCTCGGCAAAACACGTCGCCGAAGCCGTTCAATACCGCAGCCTGGACCGCGAGTACTGGCAGTGAGCACGGCGAGCCCCTCCGCACGAGCGGTGACGCACCGGCGCCGGCTGCCCTGCCCGCACGTTCAATGGTCCGCCACGCCGCCGTCGCGGAACACGTAGTTGGGCCGGTTCACCGGCCGGTAAGGGTGCTTCGCCGCCACTTTCTCGTTCAGGCGCACCCCGAGGCCCGGCTTGCTGGGCAGCTCGGCGAAGCCGTCCTTCACCACGGCCCCCTCGCCGTAGAAGAGGTCCTGGATCCACGCTTCCCGCCGCGGGTTGTACTCCTGAATCACGCAGGCGGGCGTGGTGGCGTCCACGTGGAGCGAAGCCATGGTGCTCACTTCGCTCTGGGGATTGTGCGGGGCCATCTCCACCCGATGCGCTTCGGCGATGGCGCCAATCTTCTTCATCTCCAGGATGCCGCCCGCGTGCACCACGTCCGGCTGGATGTAGTTCACCAGGTGCCGCTCGCAGAGCGCGGTGAAGGCGTACTTGGTAAACAGCCGCTCGCCGGTCGCCAGCGGCGCCTTCGTCTTCTGGCGCAACAGGGCCAGCTCGTCCAGGTCTTCGAGCTGCGTGGGTTCCTCGACGAAGAACGGCCGCAGGTGCTCGACGCCGGTGCAGAACTCGATGGCCATCACCGTCGTGAGCTTGCCGTGGGCGTCCACGCAGACGTCGAACTCCTCGCCCACGGCCTTCCGCACCGCCTCCAGCCGCCGGATGCCCTCGCGGACGGCGAAGTGAGGGATCACCAGGTTATCGTCAACCCGGATGAACCCCGACTTGGCCGCCGTGTAGCCTTCCTCTTTGGCTTGGAGGAACGCCTCCGGCGTCGAGCCGACGTCCTTGTACATCCGGATGCGCTTCCGCGCGCGGCCCCCGAGCAGCTTGTAGATGGGCACGCCCAGCGCCTGGCCCAGGATGTCCCACAAGGCGATCTCCACGGCGCTGATGGCGCTGTTGAGCACCGGCCCGCCGCGCCAGCGCGGGTAGCGGAACATGCCCTGCCACAGCAGCTCGATGTCGGTCGGGTCCTTGCCTACCAGGAAACGTTTGTGCTCCATGATGGCCTGGGCGATTGTGGCTTCCTTGCTGGTGACCGAGCCCTCGCCGAGCCCTACGAGTCCCTGGTTGGTGTAAACCTTGCAAAACACCCAGTTGACACGGCCTACGTTGACGACGAACGTCTTCAGGTCGGTGATCTTCAGGTGGAAGACCTTGGCCTTGTCCGAGGCCCGGGAGACCGCCTGCCACAACGGCGCTAGAACCCCGAGTCCCCCCGCCCGCAGAAATCCGCGCCGGTCGATCTCTCGTTTCATAGCGGAAAAACTATAGCAGAAACGGCGGCGGCCCCTGGCGCTCGCAGTCAGCCCGGCGCCGATTCCCTGAACCGTCAGCCCTCTGTCGTAAAAGGATGCCCGGGGAAGGTCTTTATGTTGTACGCTGTTAGCGCAGCGTCAGATTGCGTTTCCGATGAAAGAAGAGGCGGCGGACCTACTGGCCCTTGGACTTTCCGCGCCTTTCGTGCGAGCTTCCGGCCGCCCTGCGGAGCTTGAGCAGGCTGTCACTGAGATTTTTACCCGCCTCCGGATGCCCGTGTACCGGTACGTGCTCAGTATCTTGAGCGACGCCGCCGAAGCCGAGGACGTGGCCCAGGAGGCGTTCCTCCGCCTATACAGCGTCGTCCGCGAGGGAAGCCGAGTGGATAACGTCCCTGCCTGGGTGTTCCGCACCGCACACAACCTCGCGGTAGACCGCCTGCGCAAGCTGGACCGGCAGCAATCCTGCGATCTGCAGACGCTCGAGGACCTCACCGGAGCGCGAGAAGCAGAGAATTCCCTGGAAACGGACCTCGCCGAGAAGCAGAAGCGGGAAGCCGTGCGCGCCGCGCTTGCTGCGCTTTCCCCGCAGGAGCGGCGTTGCGTCAACTTGCGGGCGGAAGGACTGAGATACCGGGAAATCGCTGAGATCCTGGGAGTCGGCCTGTCCACCGTCCAGACGTTCTTGATCCGGGCGGTGCGGAAACTGGTCAAGGAGATCAATGCTTAGCCGGATCCCGAGAAACTGGCTGTCACGCCTGCGCCACCTCTCTGACGAGGAGCTGCTGAGCTACCTCGACGGCGAACTTGCGGCCCGCCAGGCGGCCAAAGCGAAACGCCATCTGGAAGCCTGTTGGGATTGCCGCAGCCGCCTGCGGCAGATGGAAGGCGCCATCGAAGCTCTGGCTCGCTGGCGGCCCGCCAAACTCCACGCGGAAATGACGCCCCCTCCGAAAGGGTGGCGCGAGTTTCCGATCCGGCTCGAGCAACTGGCCTCCCGCCCGGTGGAAACCGAGTCCGCCCGCCGGTGGACGCCGGGGCCGCGGTTCTGGAAGTTCGCCGGGGCGGCCGTGGCGGTTACGGCCGTCGTACTCTGGCTGCCGGAGTTCGGTGGCTTCCGGCTCTCGGCCAAGGAGTTGATCGCCGCGATGATTCGTCGAGAGGCGGGCGTGGTCCGGAGCGTGGAACAGGGCGTGCTGCACCGCACTGTCCGGGTCTCATGCACCCCACCGGAGTTCCTCCCCGAGGGACCAGGAATCCTTGAGAACTGGTACGCGCCGGATCGCGGCGAAGTCCGGCGCGAAGGCAATCGACAGCTTTGGGCGAAACTCCAACCGGTCTTCCAAGCCAACTCGATGGCGCCTGAAGACGCCCTGTCAGCAGCGTCGTTCAGCGCCTGGCGCGCCTCGCTACAGAACGCCGTGGACGCCGTCCGGAAAGTGCGTCTCGGGAACGGCGCCGAAGGCTGGTTGCTCGAGACCAAGAACAAGGGACCAGTGCCCCGGTTCGGTATCGCCGAAGCGGAACTCCTCGTGCGGGCGTCTGACTGGTGGCCGGTTCGCCAAGTTCTCCGGTTCCGGACAGCCGAAGGCCTCGTCGAGTGTGAGTTCGCCACCGTGCGGTTCGAGGCGCTGCCTTCCCACGTACTCCCTAGTTCGTTGTTCGCCGCCCGGCCGGCGCCCCGCTCAAAAGCTCGGCAACCTGAACCCCGAAAGTCCCGGGTGGAGAGCGCCGGCGGGCTTTCTTTGCGCCATGCCGAAGTCGAAGTTTTCTACGCGCTTCATCGGTTGGGCGAGTGCCGCCGCGGCGCCTTCGAAGTGCGCCGGACCACCCAGGGAACAATTGAGCTGCGGGGCGTAGCCTCCTCTGAAGAAGAGTTGCGGCAGATCGCCGCCGCCGTCGAGGGCATCCCAGGACTCACGCTGAGCATTCAGACGCCGACAGCCGGCCTCCCCGCGCGCCCCGACACCCGCTCGAAGCCGTCGGCAACTATCCTCTCCACCAGAGGCGGCATACCAGCCGAAAGCGAACTCAAGCGGCTCCTCTCCGATGAAGACGCCAGCACGGCTGACCAGGAAGTTGCGGCCTTTTCAACCACGGTCGTCAGTCTTTCACAGGAGGCGTGGGCGCAAGCTTGGGCGCTTCACCGGCTAGTGAAGCGTTTCCCTCCCCCATCTTTGTCCCGACTGGGCCACACTTCCCAATGGCTGGTTGAGGTGATGGTGCGGGATCATTCGACAGCTTTGCAACGCACCCTCGAGGAACTCGAGCAGCGGCTCGCGCCTCTGGCCGGCGAAAACCGGACCGGCCTCGGACCATCAGCGTTCGACAGTACCCTTCCCGTGCTCGAGCTGTCCAGGCAGATCCTCGACGTCGTTTCGGAGGCAAACTCGCTTTCGCTCGAACTGTTTACAGTGTCGGACACCGCGCCCCGCCATGCGGACGTCCGCGGGGCCATTCAACAGCTCGTGGCCTTGATCGCCGCCGCTCGGGAGGGAACGAACGGCTTTTACCAAACGATGGTGCGCAGTGAAGCCCCCGAAACAGCCGAAAGCCGGTATCTCGAGGACGAGTAAGGCCAGCTAGACCGTCTAGATTGGCTCCGCCGGCGCGCCGTAGTTGTTGTACTCTAGTAAGGCAATGAGGGCCGGCGTTCAGGTATGTTCCCTGGCCGCCGGGGGGTTGCTGCTGCTGGGAGCGCCCGCTGTCTTCGCCCAGACCGCTGCAATCATAGGTGTCGTCTCGGATACCTCCGGCGCCGCGGTTCCCGGAGTGCGCGTGACGGCCAGCAATGAAGCCACGGGCTTGATCCGCACCGCCTGGTCGAACTTGCTGGGCGACTACGTCATCCCTCTCCTGCCGCCGGGAAACTACCGGGTCACCGTCTTAGCCGCTGGGTTCCGGCCATTGAGCCGCACCGGCATTCGCCTGCAGGTTAACCAAACCGTCCGGCTGGACTTCCGTCTCACCCTGGAAGCAGTACATCAGACCGTGACCATCCCGGAGGAACCAGCTATGATCGAAACCCGTTCCGGGGCGCTCAAGAGCTCCATCGGCTCTCGCCGCATCCGCGACTTGCCGTTGAATGGGCGGAATCCGCTGGAGCTTCAATACTTGATCGCCGGCGTCGGCTGGACAACCGCTCTCGGACAAGCCCAGAACCGCGGCGTTTCCATCAACGGCTCGCGCCCCAACACGAACAACTACACGTTGGACGGCGGTGACAATCACGATCCTTATTTCAATACCCCCGCTGTGTTTCCCTCCCCTGACGCGTTGCAGGAGTTCACCATCCAGACAAGCTCCTACAGCGCCGCGGGCGGCCGCAATTCCGGGGCCCGCATGAACGCCGTGACCAAGTCCGGCACCAACGAGTTTCACGGCTCGCTTTTCGAGTTCGTGCGCAACCAGAAGCTGAACGCGAGAAACTTCTTCGCCAATACGGTTCCCCCGTTCAAGCGCAACCAGTTCGGCGCCACCCTCGGCGGACCGCTCCAACGGAACCGGACTTTCTTTTTCGTCGCCTGGCAAACCACATACCAGCGCAGCTCGCCGGCCGCCCAAACCGCCACCGTCCTCACAGGCGCCCAGCGCACCGGCGACTTCTCCGCCCTCGGCAAGCCCCTCGCAGACCCCACGGGCGGCTTTTTCCCGGACAACGTGATTCCGAAGAACCGCCTCAATCCCGCGGCCCTGAGATTCCTGGATGCGTTCGTACCGGAACCCAACCGCCCAGATGGTCTGTACACGTTTTCCAGCGAGGAAAGGCTCGACGAGCACCAATGGATTGCCCGTGTGGACCGTCAGTTCGGCCGGGCCGACCGTCTTACGGGCCGGGTCGTCTATAACTGGCGAGACCGCCGCGAGGCCACCGGGAATCTACCGGGCTTCTTCGCCGCCACGGCTTACGACAACCTCAATGTGACCGGCGTCAACACCCACGTCTTCGGACCTAGGATGATCAACCGCGTCACCACGTCCTTCATCCGCATCAGCCGGCGCCAGCAAAGCATTGTCCCCGGCAACCGAACCTGGACCGACTTTGGCGCCGGCTTCACTCGCGCGTTTCGGGGTGAAGCGCCTGCCGCGCATGACACCCAGGTGGCCGGGTACTTTCAGGCGTTCTCGCGGTTCCCCCTGACCCACAACCGCAACAGCACCCAGCTCTCTGACAGCCTCAGCCTGACCCGGGGCTCGCACCTGTTGCAGATCGGCGGTGATGTCCGCTGGAGCCGCTTGAATCTTCAGGAGTTCTTCCTGGGTGACCCGCGTCTGCGCTTCCGCAGCCAGTTCACTGGCGACGCGGCGGCCGATCTGCTCCTCGGGCTCCCTCAGGAAGCCGTGCAGATCGCCGAGGACGCCAACCGGCCCCGCTCCGAGGAGTATGCCCTTTATATCCAGGACGACTGGAAAACCAGTTCGCGGCTCACCCTGAACCTCGGCCTCCGCTGGGAGCCGTACCTGCCTTTCGTCGATGAATTCGACCGTTTCGCACAGATCCGGCCGGGGTGGGCGTCACAACTGTACCCCAACGCTCCTCCGGGACTTGTTTTCGCCGGCGATCCAGGTGTGCCTCGATCCACTCTCCGGAACATCTGGAGCAACTTTGGCCCTCGGTTCGGCTTCGCCCTCGATCCCTTCGGTCACGGACGCTTCACGCTTCGCGGCGGCTATGGCATCTTCTACTCGCAGATTCGCCAGCAGGCCCACAACCAGATCTCCACCAACCAGCCCTTCTCGATGAAACTCATCATGACCGAGCCCCCCGGAGGAATCGACGACCCGTATGCGCCGGGCGAGAACCCCTTCCCGTACTCACCGCCCGTGACGCCGGAAGACCGGAAAAACTACCGCTTTCGCACGCCCTTGGCAATCACGCAATGGTCGCCGGATTTCCGCAATGCCATCGTCCAGCAATGGAACGTGAGCCTGCAGCGCCAGCTCGGGAGCAATCACCTGGTCACGGCTGCCTACGTCGGCAGCAAAGGCAATCATTTGTTCATGATGAACGAGCTGAACCCCGGGCTCTACGACGGGTCTGGCCGCCCGCTCGATGAACGCCGCCCCCTGGCGCCTTGGTTCGGCTCCGTCCGGAATCAGACGAGCGTCGGAAACTCCACCTACCACTCGCTTCAACTGACGCTGCAGCGGCGCTTTGCCCGCGGCTTGAGCGTCCTCGCCAACTACACGTTCGGCAAGCTCCTCGATGACGCCTCCTCGGACAGCGACATGCCGGCGAACCCATGGAACATCCGCGCCGAGAAAGGCCGTTCGGACTTCGACATGACCCACCGGTTCGTCGCTTCGTTCGTCTGGGATTTGCCGCACGCCCGCGGGCTCGGCCGTCCAGAACGCGCCGTTCTCAGCGGTTGGCAACTGAACGGTATCGTTGTCGCCAACTCGGGCCGCTGGCTCTCTGTGGTCTCTGGCCTCGACAACTCCGGAGCGGGGGTCAACCAGGACCGAGCCGATCTCGTTGGGGATCCAGCCTTGCCCTCCGGCCGTCCCCGCAGCGAACTCGTCCGGAGGTACTTCAATACGGCCGCCTTCGCCCCGAATCCCCCGGGAACCTTCGGCACCGCAGGGCGCAACATCATCCAGGGTCCAGGACTCTTTGTGATCAACCTCGGCGCCGTCAAGAACATCTTGCTCAGCGAACAGCGGCGCATCGAAATCCGCACCGAGTTCTTCAACCTTCTCAACCGGGTGAACTTCGGCAATCCGAACACGAATCTAAGCTCAGCGAAATTCGGATACATCACCACCGCCGGAGAGCCCCGGGTCATACAGCTCGCCGCCAAGCTGATCTTTTGAGCCTGGAACCCATCCTTACCCTCACTGGCCGCCGGTGAAGTTGTCATAAAAACCTCCTAGCCGTTCGTTCCCCACAACAGAGCGGCGGCTCACGCAGCGCCGCCGAGACTGGTCCGCCGGGTGGGCTGGGCGAAACTCCCGGGTCGGCCGGTGGTTCAAAAGGGAGGTCTTTGATGAAGACGCAACTTGCGTGGCGGAAGCCACTCCTTTTCGTGCTTGCCTTGCTGCTACCGGCGGCCTTGATGGCGCAAGGCACAGTGACGATCTTCGGAACCGTGACTGACTCGACCGGAGCCGTGGTCCCGGGCGCGAAAGTCACCGTCAACAACGTGCTTACCGGCTTGACCCGTGAGACAACCACGAACGAAGCCGGCAACTACGTTGTCTCCCAGCTTCCTGTAGGCGTCTACTCGGTCACTGTGGAGGCCGAGGGCTTCAAGACAGCCATCCAGGACGACATCCGGGTCCAGGTGGACGAGAACCGCCGCGTGGACCTCGCACTGGAAGTCGGCGCCGTCAGCGAAAGCATCACGGTGGAGGCCACCCTCGCCCAGGTAGAAACACGTGAAGGGGCGATCAAAGAAGTCATCGACGCCCAGCGTATCGTCGAGCTACCCCTCAACGGCCGCAATCCCATTGAACTGCAATACCTCGTCGCCGGCGTGGGGCGGCGGACCGGCCGGGGGCAGGCGCAGAATCCATCGGTCTCCATCAACGGCACCCGCACCAATGCGAACAATTACACCTTGGACGGCGGCGACAATCACGATCCGTACTTCAACTCGCCGGCGGCTTTCCCCAATCCTGACGCCCTCCAGGAGTTCAGCATCCAGACGAACTCCTATGCCGCCGACAAGGGAAGAAACGCCGGAATCATCATGAACGCCGTGACGAAATCGGGAACCAACGAGTTCCACGGCACGGTGTTCGAGTTCCTGCGGAACGAGAAGCTGAATGCGCGGAACTTTTTCGCCAACGATGTACCTCCATTCAAGCGCAACCAGTACGGCGGCACGCTCGGCGGGCGCATCATCCGTGACAAGCTCTTTTTCTTCGGCTCCTACCAGGGGACCCGGGAGCGCAGCGCGCCGGGTTCGGTCACCGCTACCGTCCTCACCGAAGCGCAACGGGGCGGCGATTTCTCCGGACTCTCCAAGACCATCAAGGATCCCACCACCGGGCAGCCCTTCCCCGGCAATGTCATCCCCTCGGACCGCTTGAGCCAGCCGGCGCTGAAGTTCCTCGACGCGTTCATTCCGCTACCGAATCGCGGCGAGGACCTCTACACTTTCGCCAGCCAACAATTGATCAATGACGAGCAAGTCATCGCCAAAATCGACTACAACGTGAGCGACGCCAACCGCCTTTACGGGAGGCTCTTTTACAACTACAACTACACGGAGCAGGCCGTCGGCAACATTCCGGACTTCTTGGCGGGCATCGACTACCGGAACTGGAACATCGTCGTCAACGACACTCATGTCTTCACGCCCACGTTGCTGAACACCATCACCTTCACCTTCGCTGACATCGACCGCGTGCAGAACTCGATTGTGCCCGGAAACCAAACGTGGATGGACTTCGGCGCCGGCTTCACGCGAACGATGACCGCTGACGCCCCGGCGGCTCACGACACACGCGTCGATGGCTATTTCCGCGCCTTCTCCCGCTTCCCCCTGAATCACTTCCGGAACAACATCATGATAAGCGACGACGTCTCCTGGAACCGCGGCAATCACTTTCTGCGGTTCGGCGGCGAGGTGCGGCGCTCGATTCTCGACCTCCAGGAGTTCTTCCGCGGCGACCCGTTCGTCCGCTTCCGCAACCGCTTCACCGGCGACGCCGCCGCTGACTTCATGCTCGGGCTGCCCACCCAGTTCATGCAGATCGCCGAGGACAGCAACAAGCCGCGCACCTGGGAAATCGCGTTCTTCATCCAGGACGACTGGAAAGCCACCCAGCGGCTCACCTTGAACCTCGGCTTGCGCTGGGAACCATACCTGCCGTTCATCGACGTGACCAACAAGTTCTCGCAGGTGCGACTCGGCCAGCAGTCCCAGGTCTTCCCTTCAGCGCCCGAAGGCGTCGTCTTTCCCGGTGATCCCGGCGTGCCTCGGGCCATGATTCCCAACCGTTGGGCCAACTTCGGCCCGCGCTTCGGCTTCGCCTGGGATCTGTTCGGCACCGGCAGAACCGCCATTCGCGGCGGCTACGGTCTCTTTTACTCCCAGATTCGACAGCAGGCTCACAACCAGATCTCCACCAACCAGCCTTTTTCGCTCAAGTTGACCGTGGACGATCCCCCCGGCGGCCTCGAGGATCCGTATCGCGAGACCGGAAATCCGTTCCCCTTCCAGCCTCCACAGACGCCCGAAGAGGCCGAGAACTACAACTGGGTCCTTCCAATGCAAATCACCCAGTGGAACCCCGACTTCCGCAACGCCATCGTCCAGCAGTGGAACTTCAACATCCAACAGCAGTTTGCCTCGAGCTACATCTTTACCGCAGCGTACGTCGGGACCAAAGGCAACCATCTCTATATGAGCAACGAGGCCAACCCGGGAATTTACGGACTTCCGGGCGGTTTGAATCAGCGCCGCCCGCTCTATCCCACGTTCAGCCGCATCCGCGACATGAGCGCCCAGGGCAACTCGACGTACCACGCGCTGCAACTCACGCTGAATAAGCGCATGTCCCAGGGCTTCACCATTCTGGCGAACTACACGCTCGGGAAGCTGCTCGACGATGCGTCGTCAGACGGCGACGCTCCGTCAAACCCTTGGAACATCGCCAATGAGAAAGGCCACTCGGACCTCGACATCTCGCACCGCTTCACCGCCAGCTTCATCTGGGAGCTGCCCAAGCTCTCCAATGCCAGCCCATTCGTGAAGCATGTGCTGGGCGGGTGGTCAACGAACGGCATCATCACTCTCGAGAGCGGCCGCTGGCTGTCAGTCGTTTCCGGAGAAGATCGGTCTGGGAGCGGTGTGAACCAGGACCGCGCCGACGTCGTTGGCGACTGGAAACTCTCGAGTGACCGCCCGAAGGACGATAGGATCGCCAAGTGGTTCAACACCAGCGCATTCACTAAGAATCAGCCGGGAACCTTCGGCAATGCTGGCCGCAATATCTTGGAAGGCCCGGGCCTTGTGGATGTCACCCTCGGGCTGTTCAAGAACTTCCAGCTCACCGAACGCTTCCGTCTGCAGTTCCGCAGCGAGTTCTTCAACCTCTTCAACAACGTGAACCTCGGTAACCCGAACACGAATGTATCGTCGAAAAACTTCGGGAGGATCACCTCGGCGGGCGCCCCGCGCGTGGTGCAACTTGCGTTGAAGCTGATGTTCTAACAGCCAGGACCGGGCTACGTCCCTGTCAACCCCTTCATGCACCGCGGCCCGGACAACCGCCCGGGCCGCGGGCGCATTTTTTCTGAGGAGCGCGGAGCGGGGTTCCCCGCCCCAATGTCTGGGCCACGAGAGGAGGTCAAGGGCAATCAGTGCACGCGGCGGGTCTTGCGGTTCATGTAGTCCATGAGGATATAGACGCCAATCTGTTGAGGGCGCGCGAAATACGCCTTGCCCCGGCAGATCTCGGCCACCTTCCGCACAAAGGCCACCAGATCGTAGTCCTGCGCCAGCATGAAGGTGTTCACCTGGATGCCCTGCCGTCGGCACTGGCTCACTTCTTCCAGCGTCCGGCTCACCACCAGCGGATCCAGCCCGAAGGAGTTCTTGTAGACGCGGCCGTTCTCCAACGTGATTGCGGTGGGTTTGCCGTCCGTAATCATGATGATCTGCCGCATGTCCTTACGCTGGCGGCGCAGGATCCGCTGGGCGAGGATCAAACCGTCCCGGGTATTGGTGTGGTACGGCCCCACCTGGACGCGCGCCAGCTCGGAGAGCCTCACCTCTTCGGCCCCGTCGTGGAACAGTACGCAATGGAGCGAATCGCCCGGATACTGCGTCCGGATGAGGTGGCTCAGGGCCAGGGCCACGCGTTTGGCCGGCGTGAACCGGTCCTCCCCATAGAGGATCATGCTGTGGGAACAGTCCAGCATTAGCACCGTGGCGCAAGAACTCTGGTACTCGGACTGATGCACGTGCAGGTCCGGGTAGTCGAGCTCCACCGGCAGCTTTGCGCCCTGCCTGCGGATGGCCGAGAACAGCGTCGCGCTGACGTCGAGATTCAGCGTGTCGCCGAACTCGTAGGGCTTGGCCGCCGACTCGGCCTCGACACTGGTGGCCAGCTCTCTGGTGTCGTGCGCCCCGAAGCTGGATTTTCCCAGTGATCCGAGCAGATCCTTGAGGGCCTTGTAGCCCAAGAAGTCGATCGCCTTGTCCGTGATCTCCACCTGCACCTTGCCGCGGACGCCGTCGCCGGCAGGGTGGACGGCAAGAAACTCCTCTTCGAAAAGTTTCTCGGCCAGCGCCTGAATCAGCCGGCTGGCCTCTTCCGGCGGCATCTGCTCGAAGCGCTCACGGAGCCGCTCGCCCTCTTCCCCAGGCAGCGCACCCTCCTCAAGCGCCTGGCGGATGGCGTCCTCCAGCTCTTCCAGGCTGTTGGGGTCGAACTCGCCAAAGCGGTAGTACTGCCGGTAGAAGCCGCTCTCGAGGAAATAGTCGGCCAGGGCCTGCATCAAATCCTGGCCGCTGACGCCCAGATCCTCGCCCGTGTACCGCGAGTACCGGATCCAGCGCATGGCACGCCTCAATTCACCGGATCCAGCGGCCCGGGCAGCGGCCCTGGCGTGGGCCGCCGCGGCGTCCGCGGTTTCTCGCCCGCGATGAAGCCCAGCTCCTCGGAGCGGCTGATGCGCCGGCGCGCATAGAGCCCCTCGAGCACGAACTCGGCCGCCGAGGCACGCACGGCCGGAGGATCACCGGGGCTAACGCCCACTGCTCCCGCGGCTTCGTCCAGACCCGGGATCGCTTTCAATTTGTCGAGCACCACCGGCGCGGGGTCCGTCTCCTCGATGCGGACGTTGCCGCCGAGATCGAACCATTCGACCACCGGCGAAAGGTCCGCGCCGTCGAAACACTCCTGAAACACCCGGCCCACCGCCGTCCGGATGAGCTCCCGGGCGATCTTTTCCCCGCCGTGCAGCTCCCCTTCGTATTCGAGCTCAAGCTTTCCCGTCAGCGCCGGAATCGCCGCGTAGACGTCTGAGACGCGGGGCACGGCGGCCTTCTCGCCGGCGGCCAGCGCGCGCCGCTCGGCGTTCGAGACGACATTCTCCAACACCGTGATCGGTAGCCGCTGCGAGACGCCGGAACGGTGGTCGATCTTCTTGTCGTTCCGGGCGGCGAAAGCGATCTGCTCGACTATGCGGCGCAGATAGTCCGGCACGTGCACGCGGAGGCCGGAATCGCGTTCGGTCCAGGCCTCCTGGCGGGTGATGGCGATGCCGTGGTCCAGCGTCAGCGGGTAGTGCGTCCGTATCTCGCTCCCGATGCGGTCCTTGAGCGGCGTGATGATCTTGCCCCGAGCCGTGTAGTCTTCGGGATTGGCGGTGAACACCAGCACGAGGTCCAGGGGCAGGCGTACCGGGTAGCCTTTGATCTGGATGTCGCCCTCCTGCATGATGTTGAACAGCCCTACTTGGATCTTGCCCGCCAGATCCGGCAGCTCGTTGATGGCGAAGATGCCCCGGTTGGCGCGGGGCAGGAGGCCGTAATGGATGGTTAGCTCGCTCCCCAGATCATGGCCCGAGCGCGCCGCCTTGATTGGATCGACGTCGCCGATCATGTCGGCGATGGTCACGTCCGGCGTGGCCAGCTTCTCCACGTACCGCTCCTCCGCACGCAGCCACGCAATGGGAGTGTCGTCTCCCTGGTCGGCGATCAGGTCGCGGCAGCGGCGGCAGATCGGCCGGTACGGGTTGTCCCGGATCTCGCACCCGGCCACGTAGGGCAGCGCCTCGTCCAGCAGCCCGGTCAACTGCCGCAGCATGCGCGTCTTCGCCTGCCCGCGCAAACCCAGCAGGACGAAGTTGTGCCGCGACAAGATTGCGTTGACGATCTGCGGGATGACAGTTTCCTCGTAGCCGACGATACCCGGAAACAGCCTCTCCTGCGCCTTGAGCTTGCGGATCAGATTGGCCCGGAGCTCGTCCTTGACCGTCCGGTTCCCAATGCGTTCCTCCGAGTACCGGCTGCGGCGCAACGCTCCGAGGCTTGTGGGCAGCCGGCTCGCCCTCGTGCGCGCCATGGCATCCCCCCTTCTTCGCGCCACCCCGGCGCATCCCCTCAGCCGTCGCGTGGGCGGCGCTATCCTCGTCTCGGGCCCCCGGCCCGCCGACGGCGAGTGGCCTATTGAGTCAGCCCGCAGGCGCCCGGCGTCGGGCAAACGCCGCCGGACGGGCACATCGGAGGCTCACTGGAAGAAGATTCGCCCGAGTGCGCCGCAAACACAGAGAGCTGGCGGACGGTCTTCGAACTCGAACATCTCGGGCAAACCGGCTGTTCGGCCTCGGAGTTCCGGAGGAGCTTTTCAAACAGGTTCCCGCACTCTTCACACTTATACTCGAAGATCGGCATGGCGGACCCTCTTCCAGTTGACCCTATTTTACCAGCGATCCCCCGCCGCAACCCCTCCGCGGGGCCATCCCTCACACCCCGTTCCGCCCGCCCTCGCGTCCCGCGACGCGGTCATAGCGGTGGACGGCGTGCGTCGTGCCTAGCGATTCGTTGTAAAGGCTGGGCAGCCCGAGGTATTCGCGCAAATCTTCCAGGAAATCGTGGTAGTCTGCGAGCTGGTCGGCCGTCGCCGGGAATTCCCTCCCCGAAGCCGTGGTCCAGACCGTCTGGAACCCCTTGCTTGTCAAGTAACCGGCTTCGTCGCCGAAGATGTAACCGCACTTAACGATCCGCGGACTGCCGCCGGCCCGCTGCTCGACGAGCGCAACGCAACGCTCCCGGCGCACGACGGCTTGCTCCGGGCCCTTCTCCTGCACCCGGAAGCCGGCCTCCCTGAGGGCCGATAACCGCTCGCTGAAACTCGGATCTCGCTGTTCCTTCCGGCGGAAGAACATATCGCTGTTTCCTCGCTCCCCTCTCGGTTCCCCGCCCCGGCGCTCAACGTAGCAGGCTGAGTTTCGCCCCCTGGTCGGCGAACTGAAGCACCAGCGTCGGGAAAATTCCCAACAGCAGCGTCGCTCCGGCGGAGAACCACAGCACGAAGTTCACTCCAGGCGTAACCGGCTCGGCCTCCACCGCCTCCGCCGCGGGCTCATGGAAGTACATGACCACCAGGACCCGCAAGTAGTAGTACGCCGCTACAGCGCTGTTCAACAGCCCCAGCACTGTGAGCAGGTAAAGCTGCGACTCCAGCGCGGCCTTGAAGATGTAGAACTTCCCGAAGAAGCCGCCCGTCAGCGGAATCCCGATGAGCGACAGCAAAAAGACCGTAAAGAGTCCGGCGACGACCGGCTCGCTCCGGGCCAGCCCCGCAAAATCGTTCAGCGACAGCCGCCGCTCGCCTGCCCGGGCCACGTGCGTCACCACCGCGAAGGCGCCGACGTTCATGAGCGCGTACGCGGCCAGATAGAACATCACCGCAGCCGACCCAGCGTCCGAGTGGGCCGTCACGGCCACCAGCACGTAGCCGGCATGGGCGATCGAACTATAGGCCAGCAGCCGTTTGATGTTGTCCTGCACCAGCGCGGCGAAGTTCCCGATGGTCATCGTCGCCAGAGCGACGATCCACAACACCGGCTCCCACGCCGAACCGGCGGCGTCGAACGCCGTCATGAACACCCGCACCATCACCGCAAACGCCGCGGCCTTCGGACCCGCCGCCAGGAATGCCGTCACCGGCGCCGGAGCGCCCTGGTAGACGTCCGCCGCCCAGATTTGGAACGGCGCCGCCGCTACCTTGAACGCCAGTCCCACCAGCATCAACGCGGCGCTCGTCCCGATGATCACCAGCGGCAATTGAACCTCCGGCTTCGCCACGATGCCGCCGATCTCCCGGAGGTTCGTCGTCCCAGTCGCCCCGTATATCCAGGCCACGCCGTACAGGAAAAAGGCCGTGGCGAAGGAGCCGAGCAGGAAGTACTTCAATCCGCTCTCGTTGCTCCGCGGGTCGTCCCGCAGGTAGCCCGCCAGAATGTAACTAGCGATGGAGGAGATCTCGAGCCCGATGAAAATAATGATCAGCTCGTTCCCCGCGGCCATCAAGCATTGTCCTGCCACAGAGAACACTAGCAGCGGATAGAACTCGCCGCTGCCCGGCCGTTCCCGCTCGATGTAGTGGAGCGAAAGGATGACCGTCAGGATACCCACGACGATCACCAGCGTCCGGAAGAACGTCGTGAAGCCGTCCACCACGAGCATGTTGTGGAAGGCCGTCCCCGCATGGGCGTTCGAGACCGCCACCGCCCACAGGGCGACCATCAGTCCGCCGAGCGAAAAGACGCCGACGATCCGCTTCCGCGAGTCGCGCAATAGCGGCTCGAGAACGAGCCCGATGGTTCCCGCGACCGCCAACACGATTTCCGGCAGCAACCGCATCAGGTCCTGCGCGGAGGGGATGAAATCAGCGGGCATCGGCCACCTCCACGGCTCCGGCGGATGGATTCAATCCACCGCCCGGCAGGCCCTCGACCAGGAACTCCGCGTTCACCGTCGTCTGTTTCAGGATTTGGGCGTTCATCGCGCTCACCGGCGGCAAGAACGTCTTCGTCACCGTGCCCATCCAGACCATCAGCGCCACCAGAGGAACCGCTGCCGCCCACTCCCGCGGCCGCAGGTCGTAAACCTTCTCCCGCACCTTCTCGGGCGTTTCGCCGAAGAAGACACGCTGGTAGAGCCACAGCATGTAGCAGGCCGACAGGATCACGCCGATCGCCGCGAACACGGTCCACCGGAAATCGACCTGGGCCGAGCCCACCAGCACCAGGAACTCGCCCACGAAGTTGTTCAGCATCGGCAGCCCGATGCTCGCCAGCATGGTGATCATGAAGACCGTGGAAAGGTTCGGCGCCGCCGTCGCCACGCCGCCGAAGTCGGCGATCTCCAGCGAGTGCCGCCGCTCATAGAGATAACCCACCAGCAAGAACAGCGCCCCGGTTGAGATGCCGTGGTTCAGCATCTGGTAGACGGCGCCGTCGAGGCCGGCCTGGGTAAAGGTGAAGATGCCCAGCACGACGAAGCCCAAATGGCTCACCGAAGAGTAGGCCACCAGCTTCTTCATGTTCGGCTGCACCATTGCCACCAGGGCTCCGTAGATGATGCCGATGATCGCCAGCACGACGATCCACCAGGCGCACTCGCGGGCCGCAGTCGGAAACATCGGCAACGCGTAACGCACCAGGCCGTAGGTACCCATTTTCAGCATTACTGACGCCAGCATGATTGAGCCCGCCGTCGGGGCCTCCACGTGGGCGTCCGGCAGCCATGTGTGCAGCGGGAACAGCGGCACCTTGATCGCGAAGGCGATGAAGAAACCGAGGAACAGCACCATCTGCTCGGGGCGGCTCAGAATCAGGTCGCCGTTGTTGATCATCGCCAGCAGCGAAGTGTAATCGAAGGTCCCAGCCCGGTTGTAGAGGTAGATGATGCAGGCCAGCATCAACACCGAGCCAGCCATCGTGTACAAGAAGAACTTCACCGCCGCGTAGATCCGCCGCTCGTGGCCCCAGATGCCGATGAGGAAGTACATCGGCACCAGGGAGACCTCCCAGAAGACGTAGAACAGGAACAGGTCCAGCGCCACGAACACGCCGATCAGCCCGACTTCGAGCAGCAGCAAGAAGGCGTAGAACTCCTTGACCCGCTGGTCGATGAATCGCCACGAGACCAGCACGGAAACTGGCGTCAGCAGCGTCGCCAGCAGGACCAGCCAGATCGAGAGGCCGTCCACGCCCACGTGGTAGCGGATCGCCGGAGACTGGATCCAGTCGGCATCGGTAACGAAGTGCATCGTGGCCCCGTCACTCCAGACCGGCGCCGCCAGAGCCAGCGAGAGCGCGAATACCACGAGTGAGACGGCCAGGGCTACGCCGCGGGCGGCGCCCGGGTTCCCGCGGGGGAGCAACAGCACCACGAGGAATCCCGCGGCCGGCAGCAGCAGCAAGACGTCGAGCAGGTTCACCGCACACCTCCCGCAACGCCCATGGCGATGATCGCGAAGACCGAGCCGAGCAACACCCACGCCGCGTAGCTCCGGATGTTGCCCGACTGCAGCAGCCGCAACACCCGGCCGGCGTCCCGCGCCCGGCCTCCGATCCCGTTTACCATCCCATCGATCAGGCCCGCGTCCATCACCCGCCACAGGACTGCCCGCGAGCCGCCCACCACTGGCCGCACCACCATCGCCCAGTAGACCTCATCCACGAAGTACTTGTTGTAGACCAACCGGTACAGGCCGCCGAGCGACTCGGCCACGCGGTCCGCCAGCCCCGGCCGCAGAACGTAGAACCACGCCGCCAGCGCGATACCCCCCAGCCCCAAGGCCACCGAGACGAACACCAGCGCCGTCTCATGGGCGCCCTCCATCGCCGGAAAAACCGGCTCCAGGAAATGCGGCACCGGGATGAAGCCACCGCCCAGCGAAAGCGCCGCCAGGACGATGAGCGGGATCGTCATCGACGGCGGCGACTCGTGCGGATGCGCCTCGCCGCGGTACTCGCCGAAGAAGCACAAAAAGATGGCGCGGAAGACATAGAAGGCCGTCATGCCCGCCGTCAGCGCGCCCACCCAGTACATCCACGGGTGATGGTGGTGCGCCGCCAGCAGGATCTCATCCTTGCTGAAAAAGCCGGAGAACGGTGGCACTCCGGCGATCGCCACCGCTGCGCAGACCAGCGTGGCAAAGGTGATCGGCGTGTGCTTGCGCAACCCGCCCATCTTGCGCAAGTCTTGCTCGCCCGATAGCGCGTGGATCACGCTGCCCGCCCCGAGGAATAGCAGCGCCTTGAAGAAGGCGTGCGTCACCAGGTGGAAGATGCCCGCGCCGAAGGCCCCCACGCCCACGCCCAGGATCATGTAGCCGAGCTGCGAAACGGTCGAGTAGGCGAAGACCTTTTTGATGTCGAACTGCGTCATGCCGATGGTCGCCGCCACCAGCGCCGTCAGCAGCCCGACGGTCGCCACCACGTCCATGGCCAGCGGCGCGTGGGTGAAAAGTGGCCAGGACCGGGCGATCATGTAAACGCCCGCCGTCACCATCGTCGCCGCGTGGATCAGGGCCGAGACGGGCGTCGGGCCTTCCATCGCGTCCGGCAGCCAGACGTAGAGAGGAATCTGCGCGCTCTTGCCCGTCGCCCCGACGAAGAGCAGCAAGCAGATAGCCGTCACCACGCCTGCCGTCGCCTCCACCGGCATGCCTTCTACTCCGGCGAAGACCTTGGAAAATTCCAGCGACCCGAACGTGACCACCATCAGGAACATCGCGAGCGAGAAGCCGAAGTCTCCGATGCGGTTCACGATGAAGGCTTTGTTGCCCGCAGTGGTGGCGCTACGCCGCAGGAAGTAGAACCCGATCAGCAAGTAGCTGCACAGGCCCACGCCCTCCCAGCCGACGAACAGCAACAGGAAATTGTTCGCCAGCACGAGCGTGAGCATGAAGAACATGAACAGGTTCAGATAGGCGAAGAAGCGGTAATAGCCGCCTTCGTGGGCCATGTAGCCGACCGAGTAGATGTGGATCAGCAGGCCCACGCCGGTCACCACCAGCAGCATCACCGCCGTCAGCCGGTCAACGGCGAATTCCAGGGCGAACTCCAGGCTGCCCGTGGCGATCCAGGAACCGTACCGCTCTACGTGCGCCGTTTCCAGCGGCATCAGCCCGCTGAGCGTCTTCAGCACCCAGAGGAAGGAAAGCGCCACCGCGCCGATGGCGACGGAATGCACCACGGCCTTCGAGACCCGGCGGCCCAGGACTCCGTTGACCAGGAACCCGGCCAGGGGAAGCGCCGGTATCAGCCACAGGTGTTCCATCATCGCGAACTCCACTCCCAGCGCCGGGGTCGCCGCCGCCCGGCCAACCGTTCTCCGTCTTGCGTCGTCGCTCTCCGCATCAGTACTTCAGTGAGTTGATCTCGTCCACGGCCAGCGTCTTCCGGCGCCGGAACACGGCCAGGATGATCGCCAGGCCCACGGCCGCTTCGGCCGCCGCGACCACCATCACGAAGAAGGTGAAGATGTGCCCGTCCACCCGGGCGAACTTGTAAGAAAACGCGACGAAACTCAGGTTCACCGCGTTCAGCATCAGCTCGATCGACATGAACATCGTGATCAGGTTCCGCCGGAACAGGAATCCGGCGACACCCAGCACGAACAGGATCGCGCTGAGGATCAGGTACCAGCCCAGAGGCACGCCCGCCATCTCAGTCGATCTCCTTTCCGCCGAGCACCACCGCGCCGAGGATCGCCACCAGGATCAGTACCGAAACCACTTCGAACGGCAGCAGGTACTCAGTGAACAGCAGCGTACCCACGTCCCGCGGCCCACCCCCGGTGAACTTGCCGAAGATCACCGTGTCGGTCGCCGGGATCCATCCCCGGATCAAAAAGCTGACGATACCCAGCAGCACCACCAGCAGCGGGATCCCCAACAGCCGCACCGGCCAGGACTTGCCGCCCGGCGGCTCGGCGCCCGCGTTGAGCAGCATGATGACGAACAGGAACAGCACCATCACCGCTCCCGCGTAGACCAGCACCTGCGTGGCGGCGATGAACTCGGCCCCCAGCAGCAGGTACAGCACCGCCAGCGAACCCATCACCCCGATCAGCGAGATCGCGCTGTGAATCGGGTGGCGCTGCGACACCACGCTGACGCCGCAGCCGACGGCGATCGCCGCGAAGATCAAGAACAGCAACGTGTCCATCGTCTTATCCGAACAATGCCACCAGCAGGGCCGTGGCGAACAGGTTCACCACCGCCACCGGGAACAGGAACTTCCAGCCGAACCGCATCAACTGGTCATAACGGAAGCGCGGCAGCGTCCCGCGCACCCAGATGAACAGGAACAGCAGCGCGCCGGTCTTGGCCAGGAACCAGAACAGCGGCAGCAGCCAGCTCTGGACCGCCGGCAGCAGGAACACCGCCGCCAGGATCAGGAACAGGACGCCCACCACCGGAAGCGTCTTTCTGTCCCGCGAATGCGCCGGATTCAGGCCATGGTAGATCGCCAGCAACCCGGCCACGGCGAAGACGGCCGGCGGTACGTACCGCGACCCGTACTCGGCCGGAAACGGCGCCATCCAGCCGCCGAGAAACACCGTCGTCGCCACCGCCGTGATCGTCACCATGTTGGCGTATTCGGCCATGAAGAACGAGGCAAACTTCATGCTGCTGTACTCGGTGTGGAAGCCTGCCACCAGCTCGTTCTCGGCCTCCGGCAGATCGAACGGCACCCGGTTCGTCTCAGCGAATGCGGCGATCAGGAAGATCACAAACGCGATTACCTGCGGGGCCGGCATTTGGAACACATTCCACTTCGGGATCACGCCGAACCAATAGCCCGATTGCGCGTAGACGATCTCCCGTAGGCTCAGTGTCCCGGCCAGCAGCAGGGGCGCCGCCAGCGCCAGCGCCATCGGCAACTCGTAACTGATCATCTGCGCCGCGCTGCGCAGCCCCCCGAGCAGCGAGTACTTGTTGTTCGACGCCCAGCCTGCCAGCGCAACGCCGTAGACGCTCACCGAGCTGATCGCCAACAGGAACAGGATGCCGATGTTCAGGTCCGTGAGCTGCATCCACGTGCGGGTTCCCGCAATCTCGATCTCCGGCCCGAAGGGAATCACCGCAATAGATATCAGCGCCAGCGACACCGCCAGGAAGGGCGCCAGCATGTAAAAGAACTTGTTGACATGGGCCGGGATCAAGTCCTCTTTCGTCAGCAGCTTGATGACGTCCGCCAGCGGCTGCAGCAGCCCGTGGGGACCCACCCGGTACGGGCCCATCCGGATCTGAATGTGGGCGATCACCTTGCGCTCGATCCACTGCAGGTAGGCCAGCGTCGTCAGCAGGGCGGCGGCGACCACCGCGGTTTTCAGCACCGTCAGCAAATAAAAGTTCATCGCAACACGAGCAGCGTCGAACTACGTCCGTTTCGTCCGTTTCTCCTGGAACAAACCGCCGGGAGCTTCCCGAACCACGTTCAATATCTTCGAGTACCGGCTCACCGTGCCGGACGTGAACAGCGTATCACCGGCAGGCTCCACCAGCGCCGCGTCTTCTTCGGTCACGCCTTCCACCTTCGGCGGCCTGGTTGGGGCCGCGCCTCCGGTCATCAGCACCGGCTCGGCCACCTGATAACCCGGCACGTTCTCGCGGATCTCCGCCCACACCGATTTCGCATCCAGCGGCCCGAAGTCCACGCCCATCTCGGCCGCCAGCAGGGCGAAGATCTCCAGATCCGGCTTCGCGCCCATCACCGTGAGCGCGCGGCTCAGCCGCTGCACCTCGCCGCAAGTGTTCGTCACCGTGCCAGTCTTTTCATACGCCGAAGCCGCCGGCAGCACGACATCGGCATTCTGCGCCGTCTCGGTCAGGAACAGGTCCTGGACCACCACAAAGGCGTTGGCGTTCAGCTTCCGGCGCCGCAGCGGGTTCGCTCCCACCACCCAGAGGGCGTCCAGCCGCCCGCCTTCCAGCATCTCGGCCAGGCTCATCCCCCGCTCCGGAGCCGGCCGGTAGCCGGGCAGGAAGCCGGGCAGCAGGCCCATGTCCGCGGCCCCGCGGGAGTTCGCATAGTCGGCCAGGCAGACGTACTTGACAGGAATGCCCAACCCGTCGCCGAACTCAACCAGCCGCCGCAGCGCATCGCCGCGCACCGAGCCGCCGAACAGCACCAGCAAGTCCCCGCACTTCTTCAACTCCTCGCCCAGGCTCTCGACGGCGGCCAGCTCCTCGCCCAACTCGGCCCGCACCACCCGCACGGCGTACTGCTCTTCCCGCACCGGCCCCGGGGCCACCACGAAGGCCTTCGCCCCGTGGTGCCGCCAGTTGGCGCGCGCCTGAAAGGCCAGCAGCGGGTGCTGCTGCGCCAGATCCACGCCGACGATCAGCAGCGCCTTGGCGGTGTAGACGTCCTCGGTGCCCCCGAGAAGCTCCGTCCGGCCGCCCACTGCGGCGAGGAAGCCGGCAATGTCCGCCGTCCGGTGATGGTCGATGTGCGGCGTCCCCAGCGCCTCGCGGGCAAAGCGCTGAAGCACGTAGTTTTCCTCGTTCGTCGTCCGGTTCGAGCCGATCACGCCGATCGTGGCGCCCCTTTCTTTCAGCTCGCCGAAGCGCTGCGCCACCGTCTCCAGCGCTTCCTTCCAGGTCGTCTCGACGAGCCGGCCATCCCGCTTCACCAGCGGCTTGCGCAGGCGGTCGCCGTGAAAGAGGAAGTCGAAGGCGTAGCGGCCTTTGATGCAGAGGAACTCGCCGTTGATGCCCGAGCGGTCGCGGTTGTTGCCGCGAATGATCTCGTTCTCCCGCACGCCGAGGGTCGTCTTGCAGCCGTCGCCGCAATGGGTGCAGATGGTCCCGACGTGCTTCATCTCCCAGGGCCGGGTGTGGTAGCGGTAGATGCCGCTGGTGAGCGCTCCGACCGGGCAGATGTCGATGCAGGCGCCGCACTCGTCGCACTCCAGGTGGTCCCCGCCATTCGGCGCGATCTCGCTCACCGCGCCCCGCTGGATCACCCCCAGCGCCTTCACCCCAAGGCCCTCGTCGCAGATCCGCACGCAGCGGTAACACAGGATGCACCGCGGCGCGTCGTAGAAGACCACCGGAGAGAATTGCTTCTCCTCGACGTGGTGCTTGATCTCGGTGAACCGGCCTTCGCCGGCCCCGTAGCGGAAGACGGCGTCCTGCAGCTCGCACTCGCCGCCCTTGTCGCAGACCGGGCAGTCCAGCGGGTGGTTCGTCAGCAGGAACTCGAGCATCGCTTTGCGCGACGCCACCACCTTCGGGCTCTCGGTGTGCACCACCATGCCCTCGCGCACCGGCAGCGTGCAAGAGGCCATCAGCTTCGGGACCCCTTCCACTTCCACCAGGCACATGCGGCAAGCCGCCTGCAGCGCCAGGCCCTCGTAGTAACAGAACGCTGGAATGTCAATGCCAGCGCTCTTGGCCGCATTGATCACCAGCGTCCCCGCCGGGGCCTTCACCGTCTTGCCGTCGATGGTGAGTGTCACCAGGTCCGCCATCACAACACCACCAGGTCGCTCTCGGCCGCCTCAGAAGCTTTCCGCAGCCGGTCCTCGAACTCTTCGCGGAACTTCTTCACGTAAGAAATGGTGGGCATCGCCGCCGCGTCGCCCAGCGGGCAGAAGGTGTGCCCGAGCATGTTCTGGGCCAGCTCGCCGATCAGGTCGATGTCGCTCGGCCTGCCCTGGCCGGCGTCCACCCGCGCCAGCAGCTTCTTCAGCCACAGCGTCCCCTCGCGGCAGGGGACACACCAGCCGCAGCTCTCATGCGCGTAGAAGGCCATCAAGCGCAGGGCGACCTTCACCATGTCGGTGGTCTCGTCCATCACCACCACGCCGCCGGAGCCGAGCATGCTGCCGGCCTTGGCCACGGAGTCGAAGTCCATCGCCACGTCGCACTCCTCAGCCTTCAGCACCGGGCACGAGGAGCCGCCGGGGATCACCGCCTTCAGCTTCTTGCCGTCCCGGACGCCGCCGCCGACCTCCTCGATCATCCGCAGGAGGTTGAAGCCCATCGGCAGCTCGTAGACGCCCGGCTTGTTGACGTGGCCCGAAAGGCAGAACAGCCGCGTGCCGCCGTTGCGCGGCGTACCCAGCTCGGCGTACGCTTTCGCGCCCATGCGGAAGATCGCCGGCACGTTGCAGAAGGTCTCCACGTTGTTGAGCACCGTGGGGCACTGGAACGCGCCCGAGACGGCCGGAAACGGCGGCCGGATCCGCGGCTGGCCGCGCTTGCCTTCCAGGGACTCGAGCAGCGCCGACTCCTCGCCGCATTCGTAGGAGCCCGCGCCCGTGTGCGTCGAGACGTCGAAGTCCAGCCCGCTGCCCAGGATGTTCTTGCCCAGGTAGCCCTTCTGGTACTGCTCCTCGATGGCCCGGTCCATGATCTCGATCAAGTACCGGTATTCACCGCGGATGTAGATGTAGCCCCGGGTGGCCCCCACCGCCAGCGCCGCGATGGCCATGCCTTCGAGCAACTGATGGGGATCGTTCTCCATCAGCACCCGGTCCTTGCAGGTGCCCGGCTCGCCCTCGTCGGCGTTGACGACGATGTACTTCGGCTTGTCGGAATCCCGCGGCACGAAGCCCCATTTCATGCCCGTCGGGAAGCCCGCTCCCCCGCGTCCCCGAAGGTTCGACGCCTTCACCTCCTCGATGATCTCCTCTGGCGACATCTCCATCGCCTTGCGGAAACCTTCGTAGCCTTCGGTCGCCAGGTAGGTGTCGAGCGACTGGGAGTTCTCCAGCCCGAATCGCCTGGTAAGGACCTTGACTTCCAGCTCGCTCGGTTCGTTGTAAAGCATGCGCCTACTGCACCTTCCGCAATTCCTCGATCAGCTTGTCGAGCTTCTCCGGCGTCACGTGGTGGTGGTAGTCGTAGTTGACCTGCAGCGCCGGGCCCCACGAGCAGGCGCCGATGCACTCGACCTCTTCGAGCGAAAACTGCCCGTCCGGCGTCACCCCGCCGGCCTCGATCCCCAGCTTCTGCTTGGCCTGCTCGAACAACCGGTCCGCGCCGAGCAGCATGCAACTGACGTTCGTGCAAATCTGGATGTGGTGCTTGCCCCGGGGCTTTTTGGTGAGCATGCTGTAGTAGCTGATCACCTCTTCGACTTCGAGCAGCGAAAGGTTCAGCCGCCGGGCGATCTCCTCGACCACCTCGCGCGTCAGCGAGCCCACCTCGTCCTGGGCGAACAGCAGCATCGGAATCAGCGCCGCGCGCTCCCGGCCTTCGGGGTAGTTCTTCACGAGTTTCTCGAACTTGGCTTCCAATTGCGGGGAAAACGTCATCGGTTACCGATCCACATCGCCGAGAACAAAATCCAGACTCCCCATCGACGCGATCACGTCGGCCACCAGCCCGCCCTCGACCATCGCCGGCAGCGCCTGCAGGTTGCCGAAGCTCGGCGTCCGCATGAAAACCCGGTAGGGCTTCGACGTCCCGTCGCTTACCACGTAGTACCCCAGCTCCCCGCGGGGCGCCTCTACCACCTGGTAGACCTCTCCCTCAGGCACCTGGAAGCCCTCGGTCACGATCTTGAAATGGTAGATGAGGGCCTCCATCTGGGTCTTCATCTTCTCCCGGTCCGGCAGCACCACGTGCGGCGCGTCGGCCTTCCACGGCCCTTCGGGCATTCCGTCCATTGCCTGCTCGACGATCCGCGCGCTCTGCCGCATCTCCTCGATGCGCACTTGGTAACGGGCGTAGACGTCGCCTTCGGTCCGGGTGGGCACCTCGAAGTCGAACTTCTCGTAGCCCGAGTAGGGTTCGGCTTTCCGGATGTCCCAGTCGAGGCCCGCCGCCCGCAGCAACGGACCCGTCACCCCCAGCTCGATCAGCTTTTCCAGCGGCACGTGGCCGATGCCCTTCGTGCGCTGCAGCCAGATGGGGTTCCTCGTCAGCAAGTCCTCGTACTCGTCCACTTTGCTGGGGAAAGCCCGGATGAACTTCCTCACCACCGCTTCCCAGCCCCGCGGCGGCTCCAGCGCCAACCCGCCGATGCGGATGTAGCTGGTCATCATCCGCTGGCCGCTGAACATCTCGAAGATCCGCAGCAGGTCCTCGCGCTCCCGAAAGCAGTACAGGAACACGCTCATCGCTCCGATGTCGAGCGCCTGCGTGCCCAGCCACACCAGGTGGCTGTTGATGCGGGTCAACTCGGCCAGCAGCACCCGCATCCACTGAACCTTGGGCGGCATTTCCAGCCCCAGCAGCTTCTCCACCGCCAAGGCGTAGCAGAGGTTGTTCGAAAGGTTCGCCAGGTAATCGACCCGGTCCGTGAGCGTCACCGCCTGCTGGTAGGTGAGCGCCTCGCACTGCTTCTCGATGCCGGTATGCAGGAAGCCGATGTCGGGCTGGGCGCTGCAGATGTTCTCGCCCTCGAGCTCCAGGATGAGGCGCAGTACGCCGTGGGTGGACGGGTGCTGCGGCCCCATGTTCAGGACCATCAGCCGGCGGGTTTCTTCAGCCCGCTCCGTCGCCGCGCCAGCGCCTTCCTCGTTCATCGCTTCACTCGTCCTTGTAACTGTACTTGTAGCCGTGCACCGGGTAGTCCTTGCGCAGTGGATGGCCTTCCCACTCCGCCGGCAGCAGCAACCGCTCCATCCTCGGATGACCGCGGAACCGGATGCCGAACAGGTCGAAGACCTCGCGCTCGTACCAGTTCGCCCCCGGCCAGAGGCTGGTCAGCGAATCGATCTCCGGCTCCTCGCCGCCTACGCGGCACTTCAGCCGCAAGCGGCGGTTGTTGCGAATCGAATGCAGGTGGTAGACCACCTCGAAGCGCGGCTCCATCGGATACCAGTCCACCGCCGTCACCGCACAGAGACGCTCGAACCCCCGTTCCTTCTTCAACACCCGGCAGACGTCGCGGATCTTCTCCGCCCGGATCCATAGAGTGATTTCGCCACGGTCCACCTTCGCGTCTTCGATCGCGTCAGTGTCCAAATCTTGGATGGCAATGGCGTCGGGGTTCTCGGCGACCGCGTCAGGCAGCATCTTTTCGCTCCCACCTCAATGCCGGCTCCCCCCTCTTCCGGCACTCCATCCACTGCGACCAGTCGAGCACCCCCTTCTTCCACATGTAGAAGAAGCCGCACAGCACGAGCCCGATAAACAGCAGCATCTCGACAAAGCCGAACAGCTTCAGGTCGTCGTAGACCACGACCCACGGGTAAAGAAAGACGATCTCCACGTCGAACAGAATAAAGATCATCGCCACCAAGTAAAACTTCACGCTGAACCGCCCCCGCGCGTCGCCCACCGGAATCATGCCGCATTCATATGGCGAATCCTTGACGGGGTTCCGGAGCCGCTTTCCCAGTAGGTAAGAAGCCCCCATCATGCCGCCCGCCACCGCCATCGCGACGACCACCTGCAGCAGGATTGGAAAGTAGAGTTCCGCGTATGATGTCGGCATCAGCGTCCGGGCTCGGGAAGGACTAAAATTTGACTATAATGAGGCCGGGAGCGGGGTGTCAAATCGACTCCAGCGCCTCTTTTTCAGCTCCTATGCCAGCCGACGCGAAAACACAGATCGAAATTGTCGTCAACGGCGAGCCCAAGTCGGTGCCCGAGGGCTCCAGCGTCTCCCAGCTCTTGGAGTCCCTCGGCTTGCCCGCCGACCGCGTCGCCGTCGAATACAACCGCGAGATCCTGAAAAAAGAGCGCTGGCCCGAGACCCGGCTCCAGGCCGGCGACCGCCTGGAGATCGTCACCTTCGTCGGCGGCGGCTGATCCGCGTTTCCACCTTCCGGCCCCCGGGATCGGCGCCCCTGCCAGACCAGCATCTACACGTCCGGCGGCGCCGGGAAACGGCCGCGAAGCTCCTCCAGCCGCTCCGCTACCGCCAAGACCAGCTCCTCATCCCACGGCCTGCCAATGAGTTGCACTCCCACCGGCAGCCGCGAGCCGCCTTCCTCCACCAGCTCCACCGGGACCGCCACCGCCGGCATCCCCAGCAGGTTTGCCGGCGCCAGCGGCGCCATCGCCTCGGCGTAATCGATCGGCCGCTCCGGCGTCTCCCACCGCCGCTCCCGGTGTCGGAAAGCCGGCACCCCGCAGCACGGCCACAGCAGCAGGCGCCGCGGACCCATCCTCCGGATCAGCTCCGCTCGTAGCTTGTCCCGCGCCGTCAGGTTCTCGACCACCTCTTTCGCCGTGGGCTCCGGCTGGCTCGCCGCCCGGTCCCACAGCTCGGTGCCAGTCCAGTGGAGCTGCTCCCGGTTTTTCTCGAGCACCTCCCGCATCACGGTGAGCGACAGCCGGTTGAAGAAGAAGTCCCAGAGCCGCACGGCGCGCTCGGCCGCCGGCCAGGGAAACTCTTCCACCACGAATCCCGCCCCCTGGAGCAGCGCCGCTGCCTTTTTCACCGCCGTCCGCACCAGCTCCTGCACCGGCACGCCGCCCACCTGTTCCATCATGCCGATGCGGACGTCTTCGGCCTCCGCCGGCCGGAATGGCACCGGGGCCGAGAACGGGTCGAGCGGATCGTGCCCAGCCAGAACCTCGAAGAGCAGCCGCACGTCCCGCACCGTACGCGCCATCGGCCCCCCGACGCCGAGCAGCCCGCCCGGGTGGGCGATCTCCGGGAAGTGGCCCGTCGCCGGACACCGCCCCGGCGTCGGCTTCAGCCCCACAATCCCGCAGAAGTGAGCCGGCTCGCGGATCGACCCGCCGCCGTCGCTGCCCACGCCCCCGGCCGAGCACCGGGCCGCGATCGCTGCCGCTTCCCCGCCCGAGGAGCCCCCGGCCGTCCTCTGCAGGTCCCACGGGTTGTTCGTCCGGCCCACGACGTGGTTGTCCGTTTCGTAGTTCATGAGGAACTCCGGGCAGTTCGTTTTGCCCAGGATCACCGCGCCGGCCCGCTTCAGCCGCGCCGCCGAGGTCGAGTCCGCCGCCGCCCGGTGTCCCAGCCGCAGCCGGCTGCCGCACAGCGTGGGCAGCCCTTCCAGGTCGAAGCTGTCCTTGAGCGTCACCGGAACCCCGTGAAGCGGCCCCTGCGGCTCCGCGCTGTCCAGTTCGCTGGCCCGCTGGCGCGCCTCGTCCGCCAGCACACACACGAAGGCGTTGATCTCCGGATTCATCCGCTCGATCTGCTGCAGGTGCGCTTCCACCAGTTCGGCGGCCGAGGTCTCACCCCTCCGGACCGCCTCGGCCATCCTCTCCAAGGTCCAACGATGCGGCATAAACCACCAGTGTACGCAGCGCCGCGCCGGTGGGCGGTGATGCCGCCGCGCTACAATGGCGGCGTGGCGACGATGACTTTCGAGCAGGCACGCGCCTGCGTGATCGAGAGGATTCGCGAGGCCGTCTCCCCGCCGCCGGCCGAAGAAGTCCACCTCCAGGAGGCAACCGGCCGGGTCCTCGCCGCCCCGATCCTTGCCGACCGCGACTATCCGCCGCTCGCGCGCTCCATCCGCGACGGCTTCGCCGTCCGCTCGGCCGACCTGCCGGGCGAATTCGAGATCGTCGGCGAGGTGCGCGCGGGGGAACGCCTCGATCGTGAAGTCGGCCCCGGCGAGGCCGTCGAGATCATGACCGGCGCCCCCGTGCCCCCCGGAGCCGACCAGGTCGTCATGATCGAGCACACCCGGCGCGAAGGCGCCCGCATGGCCACCGACCGGCCGTCCAAACCCGGCGAGTTCATCAACCCTCAGGGCGCCGAGGTCCGCGAGGGCGAAGAGATCATCGGTCCCGGCCGCCGCATCGATTACGCCACGATCTCCTTACTGGCCACCGTGGGCGTGGTCCGCGTCCCCGTTTACATGAAGCCCCGCGTCGCCATCATCGCTACCGGCGACGAGATCGTCCCCGCCGACGCCAGTCCCTTGCCCCACCAGGTCCGCAACTCTAACGCCTACTCCCTTGCCGCCCAGGTCGTCCAGGCAGGCGGCCTCCCCGTGATCCTGCCCGTCGCCCGGGACGACCACGCCTCCACCCGCGCCCTCATCGACCGCGGTCTCAAGCGCGACCTCCTGCTGCTCTCCGGCGGCGTCTCCGCCGGCAAGTACGACATCGTCGAAGACGTGCTGGCCGAGTTCGGGGCCGAGTTCTACTTCGACCGCACCCTGATCCAGCCCGGCCGCCCCACCGTCTTCGGCCGCGCCCAGGGGACCTTCTTCTTCGGCCTGCCCGGCAACCCGGTCTCGACGATGGTCACGTTCCGCGTCTTCGCCCAAGCGGCCGTGGAACTGCTGGCCGGGCGCACGGAGGTGGCGCTGCCGTTTCTGCTCTCGCGCCTCGCTCGCCCGTTCCGCCACCAGCCGGGTCTCACACGGTTCCTGCCCGCCCGCCTCAGCCCCGACGGTGCCGAACTCACCCCCATCGACTGGCAAGGCTCAAGCGACGTGGCCGCCGTGGCTCGCGCCAACGCCTTCCTGGTGGCGGCCGCCGACCGCGAGAGCTGGGAGGCAGGCGAACTGATGCCGGTGCTAATGAAATGAGCAAGCTCTCCCACTACGACGACGCCGGAAGTCCCCGCATGGTGGACGTCACGGAAAAGTCGCCCACTCGCCGCACTGCCCGGGCCCATGCCTTCGTCCGTATCCAGCCGGAAGTGCTTGCGCGGCTGCCGGAAAACCCAAAAGGCGATCCTCTCGAAGTCGCCCGCCTCGCCGGCATCATGGCGGCAAAGAAGACCGCCGAATTGATCCCTCTTTGCCACCCCTTACCCCTCACCCACGCCGACGTCGCTGTCCGGGTCGAGGATGCCGGCGTCCGCATCGAGACCTCCGTCGCCACCACCGCGCCTACGGGCGTCGAAATGGAAGCGCTTACGGCCGCCTCCGTCGCCGCCCTCACCGTCTACGATATGCTCAAGGCCCTCGACAAGGCTATCGAGATCACCGAGATCCGCCTTCTCGAAAAGACCGGCGGCAAGTCGGGCGACTGGCGCCGCGGCCAGAACAACCAGTGACCGCCCAGCGCCCGGCAGGATGCTATCTTGAGAACAGGCCCGGCGGGGCGAATCCGGCCCCCCGAACGGCGCGTCATAAGAAGAGAGTCACCATGCGTTTCCACTACTTGGCGGTCGCGCTCACCTGCTCGCTCCTGTGGGGCCAGGAAGAATTGCCGGAACGGACCTTTCGCACCACGGTCAGCGAGGTCGTTGTCCCTGTTACCGTTATGACCAAGGGCGGCACCTACGTCAGCGGCCTCGAGGCCAGGGACTTCCGCCTTTACGACAACGACAAGCTCCAGGACATCCGCATGGATGTCACCTACAACCCGATCTCCATGGTAGTGGCTATCCAGCACAACGCCGATGTCGAGGGCTTCATCCCCAAGATCCGCAAGATCGGCCAGATGTTGGAAACGCTGGTGATCGGTGAATATGGCGAGGCCATGCTGGTGGCCTTCGACCACCGAATCCGCATCCTTCAGGATTGGACCAACGACGGCGCCGAGTTCTCCAAGGCTCTGGAACGCCTGCATCCGGGTTCCTCCACCAGCCGCATGATCGACGCTGTCTTTTTCGCCATTCGCGAGCTCCGGAAACGTCCGGTGGACCACCGCCGCGTCCTGCTCCTCATCGCCACCACGCGTGACAAGGG
Organism: uncultured Solibacteraceae bacterium; assembly: GCA_964461995.1. GTDB lineage: Bacteria > Acidobacteriota > Terriglobia > Bryobacterales > Bryobacteraceae > JALSRK01. The sequence continues at coordinate 9,864 of CAYWXL010000004.1, read as the reverse complement.
CTCTAGCGGCCGGATGCGCGACGCGCTGCTGGAGGCCGAGTTCAACAACGTCATCATCTATACCGTCAACATCAACCGCGCCTTGGCCATGCTCACCAAAACTCCCACATTCCGGCGTGACTCGCCTTATCCAACGGCGGCTACGCCCCTGCCGGGCGTGGCGCCGCAGATCCCTTACAACGTGAACCAGGTCCGCGGTCAGCACTCCATGACTTTCGTGCCGCTAATCAAGGAAATCTTCATCCAGACGAAGGCGATCTTCATCCCCAACCAGGCCGAGGTCTTCACGAAGTACACCGGCGGCCGAGAGTACAGTTTCACTGATCTAAAGAGCCTCGAGCGCGCCCTGACGCGGCTCGGCGAGGAGCTGCATAGTCAGTACATCCTGACTTACCAGCCGAACAACCCCGAGGAGGCCGGCTACCACGAGATTCGCGTGGAGGTGAACCGCCCGAACCTGGTCGTCCGCGCCCGCCGCGGCTACTGGGCCGCCGCGAAGTTCACGCAAGAGCCCGGCGAATAACTCCTTGGCCTTGGGCCATCCAGCCCGGCACTCAGAACAGGATGTCGAAGTTCAGCCGGAAGCGCCGCTTGTTGGTGGCTAGAAACTCCCCGAACTGAGGATCCGCCACGTTCCACCGCACCGCCGTGGGATTCCAGTGATTCGTCACGTTGAACATGCTGAACGATACCCGGAACATGTGCTTCTTGAACAGAATGTCGCGGGAGATCCGGAAGTCCAGCGAAAAGAAGCTCGGGAAGCGCCGCGAGTAAGGCTCTCCAGCGTATTCCTGGCGCTCGTCGAAAGCGGCGTAGGGGAAGCCGTTGCGCCACTCGACCGTCGGCGAGAACCGCCACTTCTCCGACAACGGAAATACGCCCCAAGCCAGGAAGCGGTGCGGAATCGTCCCCGGTAGCATCGCTTCCACATCATCCCGGACGATCGGCGCCGGATAGTTGCCCAGCCACACAGTGAAGTCGTTGAGATTCCCCTGCGTCCAACTGTAAACATAGGACGCCAACACTTCGCTCTCCTTGTATAGCCGGAACCGCGAGACCGTCTCGAAACTACGATGCCAGCTCCTTCCGCGGCCTTCCATCACCAACGCCCCGCCCTCCTCGAAGACCCGCGGCCGCACCGCCATAAGTCCCTCGGACCGGCTCTCCAAATAAGAGGCCCGCACGCGCACCCGCTCGCCGAACCGCCGCTCCGCCTGCACCTGCCAGGTCAGGCTGCGCGGCGCGAACGACCCGCTCCGTCGCCCTCCGGCCGAAAGCGGCGGCAGCGAAGCGCCCCCGAGGACATTGGCGAAGAGCCGTGGGCCGTCCAGCACGTCGCCCGCGGCATCGAACTCCGTTACCGTCTGCGCCGGATAATAGGGCCAGCCGAACACGTTCAGCGGCACCCGGTCATAAAACCACCCCAGCCCGGCGCGCAGCGTCGTCGCCTCGTCCCCGAGCGGCGACCACGCCAACCCCAGCCGCGGCGCGAAGCGCGCCACCCCGGTCTCCTCCTGATAGTCCATCCGGATCCCTGTCTCCAGGCTCAGCCCCGATCTGGCGTCCCAGTGATCTTGAAAATAAAGGCTCATCTCGGTGTCCGCTAACCGGAACCCCGGCCCGTGGCCGTACTCGATCCGCCGTAGCAGTCGTCCGCCCAGATCCTGCACGTTCACCGCCTGGTTCTCCCAGCCGTTGCGCAGCCGCGTGTAGAGCAGCCGACCCCCGATCTGCAAGGTGTGCTTGCCCCGGGGCGCGAAACTGTAAGATTCGAGCCACTGGAAGCGCTGCGCCTTCCGGTCCTGGCGGCTGAAGTAATAGCCGCTGTTCTCCGTCACCCCTAGCGTGAACTCACCCGCGCCCTGTCCCCAGACTTTTCCCCGGTTTTGCCCGAACGCCATCAGCGACGTCAGCGTCCCGCCAGCGAGCGTCAGCCGGTCCGTCAAGCTCACCCGCACCTCGTGCCCGGCCAGATTGGGCGTCGTCGGCTGCGGGTTGTAAAAGTCCAGGTTCGCGTACTGGATCCGCTCCGGCGCCGCGTGCACCGCCAGCGTGATGAAATGCTCGGGAGAGGCCACGAAGTCGAACTGCGTCAGCGAGTTCCACCCTTGCGACTTCGTCTCGTTGAAGGGGAACGGCAGCGCCCGCACCGGCCTCTTTCGCAGTCCGTATTCGAGTGACTGGGCCACATACACCCGGTCCTTCACCATCGGCCCCCGGACGCTGAACCGGGGCGTGAACGCCCGAATCCCCCGCAGCCGCGCATCGAAGATCCGGAACTCCGGCGTGGGATCGTTCAGTTCGTAGCGCCATTGGCTCTCGCCGCCCCGCGTATTCACCGCCACCACGGCGGCCGTGAACCGCCCGTACTCCGCCAGGAACGGGCTCTTGTAGAGATCAATGGTGGCCACCGCATCGATCGGCACCGTGGCGCCGAAATCCCCCGTCGCCGGATCCGTCACGTCCACCGAGTTCACCAGCAGGAGACTGGACGGCTCCGGCCGGTCCGAAATGCGCAGCTTGCCTTCCGGCGTCCGCGTCACCCCGGGCAGCAGCGGCAGCGCGTCCCGAATGTTGGCCGGGCGCGCCGGCAATGCGTCCAGGCGGCTCCGCGTCACCGTGACCGCCGTAGTGGCTCCTTGTCCCGCCCCCGGCGCCTCGGCTTCCACTGTCACTGACTCGTGCCGCTCGCCAGCGGGCGCGAGCGTCACTTCCAGCTCGATCCGCTCTCCGCGCCCGATCCGCACCTCCCGCTCCACCGGCAGGAAGTCTTCGCTGCTCACCATCACTGTCCAGACGCCCGCCGTCGGGATCGTGAAGCTCACCTCTCCGGTACCCCCCGTCGCCGCTTCCAGCGCCACCTCGCCCCGGCGAACCTCCACCCGCGCCCCGCTCACCGCCGCTCCGGTTCGGTCCTCCAGCCTCACCCGCAAAGCGCAACAGTTCCCCTGGGCGTATGCGCCGCCCACTGCGACCGCCAGCAATATGAGAACCCTGAGCACCATACGTCGAGACGATCCCCCGTCGCACCCGGTTGCCCGCCCGGCACGAGACGGCACGCGGACTCCCCGTCCGGTACTTCTATTCCGCCACGCCTGCGGCTACGGAGTCATTCACGGGAAAGCGGCCGTCAAGGCTCGCCCCCGGACCTCACTCGGCGATCGCCACCGTCACGCCGTCTTGCGACGCCACGCCGGCCACCAGCACCTGGATGGGAATCGCCGGACCTGCCGGGACGCCCTTGGGTACCCGCACGTTGAGCTGCGTCACTCCGGGATAGATCAGCCCTTTGAACAGCACCTCGCACTTGAGCCCCTGGATGTAGACGCCCAGCGCCCGGTACGGTTCCGGCCAAGCGCCCGGCTGCGGCAGCGCGCCGTCTTCGATGGCGGGCGCCACCGCTCCCTCGCCGGTGAGAAACAGCGTGATGATCTCGCCCCTCCGCGCCGGGTTCTCCGCCGAGTTGAACGAGGTGTCCTGGTTGACCACCACTGCCTGGCCCGTTCCGCCGCTGTAGGTGAAGATCCCCGGGGCCGCGTCCGCCACCGGAACCGTCACCGCGGCCGTCTTCGTCCCCAGATACTCCACCTCGATCCTGGTCTGGCCCGAGACCCCGTACGGGACCACCGCGCTGATCTGCCCGGCGAGGGAATAGACCATCGGCGAGGCCACCCCGTCGAACCACACCCGGGTATCTCCGGCCCAGGTCTGTAGCCGCCCGTCTTCGTACTGGGCCAGCGCCAGCTCCGGCGCCCCGAAACCCGTCCCGTAGATCGTCACGATTTCTCCCGGCGCCACCGGCCCGGCCTGGAAACTCGCCGCGTTCACCACCCATTCGGGGTGGAATTCCCCCGGCGCCGCCTTCCCGCTCACCACGTAGTTCGGCGCCCGGTCCGGCGAAGTGGTGAGTTCCACCGTCCGCCCGTTGACCTCGATCTCGTAGTCGCCCAAGAAGCCCCGCGTCCGGAACACCCCGTCCGGCCCCGTCACGCCCTCGACATCGGTCCACCACTGCCGGTAGACCAGATCGTTCCAGACCTCGGCGTTCGGCTTCGGCGTCCAGTCCTGCCGGTACATGGCCGCCTCCGGCTTCCAATGGCGCCCCTCCCAGAAGCCCCACATGTAAAAGCCTTTCACCGCCGGATGGCTGAAGGTGACCGTCAGAAAGTCCCGCAGGTAGTCGGCCTGGAGCTGCTCGTCCAGGACCTGAACGTCGAACTCCGTGATCAGCAACTGCTTGTTGAACGCCGCAAACCGGTCGAGCACCTCCAGCACCCGCTCCGGCGCCGTGAGCTGCGTGCCGAAATGGCTCTGCAGGCCGATGCCGTCGAGCGGCGCCCCCAGCGAATCGAGCAGCGAGATGTAGCGCGCGTAACCGTCCTGGTGGGGCTTGTCGTTGCCGCCGTTGGTGAGGATGTTGTAGTCGTTCAGGTAGAGGTAGACGTCCGGATCCGCCTGCCGCGCCAGCCGGAACCATTCGGCCATCTCCTCCTCGCCGAGGATGTCCATCAGGTCGTGGTTCGTGTAGGGCTCGTTCACCACGTCCCAGTCGATGAGCATCCCCCGCGTAGCCGTCACCACGTCGGTAACCCGCTCCCGCACCGCGCGGCGCAAGGCCTCGGGGTCGTTCTTGAGATCCTCCACCCAGTCCGGCATGTGCCGCCAGGACGGCCAGAGGATGTTATGCCCCCGGACCCGGTCGATCCCGTTCGCCCGCAGCCACTGGAGCGCGTTCAACGCCCGCTGCCGGTCCTTCTCCCACATCGGCCACTTCAGGGCGTTCTCGATTACCACGGTGTTGAACAGTTCGAGGATCTTCTGCCGGTACATCTGCTGGCTCGGGTCGTTGATCAGCGCCGCCGCCACCGCCGTTCCGAACCGGAACGCGTGCCGCTTCATCCGCACCCGGACCGGAGCGCCGGCCACCGGGTTGCCCTCGTCGTCGCGCGCCACGACCACCAACTCCGCCTTCCGGTACTTCTCGATGCGCGCCGCCGCCTCGGCCCGCCACGGCGCGTCCGGCTCATGGCCGGGATACGGCCCTTCGGTCAGCGGCAGGTCGCTGAGGTCCACGTCGGGACCGTAGTCCATCACCGACAGCCCGCCGATTTCGATCTCCTGTTCCTCGAAGGTGATCCAGAACTGGATGCTGTACTCGCCTGGCTGGTACCTCTCCTGCATCCGGAACGGCAGCTCGAACTTCTGCCACTGCCCTTTCGCCGAGACGGTCCAGCTCGCCGACTTGGTCCACGGCTCGCGGTTCCTCTCCACGATGAACCGCACGTAGCCCCGGCCCTCCGGACCCCGCAGCGCCCGCATCCAGAAGACCGCCAGCACGGTGTCGCCCCGCTGGACGGGCGCCGCCCCCTCGGCGTACAGGCGGAAGTCCCACGCGTGCGTCTGCGGATTCGGCGGCGTATAGAGCCGCCACGCCCACGAGAACGGCTGCCCTTCGACGGCCACGATCTGGAGGTTCTGCGCCGGCAGGCCCCGGATCTCGAAGGCCGCCGCCGGATCCGCCGGCAGCAGCGAGTAGGGGTACTGCGCCGCCGCTACACCGGCGAGGAGAATAAGAGCAAAAAGGGCTACGAAACACCAGAACCGCATCAGTTGCAAGTTTCCCATAGCAGCCCGGGGAGGAGATTACTTTCTTGCTCTTCTACGCGCCGGATCCCCCACCAGCAGGAACACCCCGCTTCAGACCGTCCAGACGCCCTCCAGACCACACGCGGTCGGCACCCGCGTCAGGGCTCACTTGGCGGGAAGTACTCCGACTGGCCCTTGCCGGCCCCCGGGGATACGGCCGTTTCCTCACCAGCACCGGCCTCCCCGCTACCCACTCTCGCCGCGTTGCGCGATCAGTCCCCCGGCCCAGTCGATGACCGCAGCAGCCGTCCGAATCGCTTCTGCGACATCGGCATCCGTGATTTCAGCCGAAAAGCCCGGGTACCGCGTCTCGACGGCGTACGGCGTCAGGCCCCCGGCCGCCTGTACGGCTTCAGGCAGTGGGATTCCCGATCGCTCCGCCAGTTCGAGTAGTTGCTCGAGGTCGTGAGTCAGAGGGAAGTCAATCTTCCATGAAAGCAGTACGCCTTTGATCGCCTTCTCCGCCGCCTGCTGCGCATGAAAACAGACGAGCTCCCGGCGGATCGAGGGCTCCCGTTTACCAACCTCGGCCATCTGTAAGTCGCTCCTGGCAAAATCGAGCCACTCTTCAGGCGATCCGGGCACGCACGGCTGCTTAGCGTCTCTCATACGCAATCACGCCAGTCTTCAAAGCTTCCCGGTAAACCAGACCCGGCCGGTCTTTGAGAGCCTCCCACTGGGATCGCGGCACCACCAGAAGGTCCATCGGCATCAGAATTCCCCGCAACGCGCGCCGAATGCGAACCGCTTCTTTCCTTGGATTCTCGACCGTATCGTCGGTCACCACGAGGACGTCGAGATCACTGTTCCGGTCCATCGTGCCCCGGACGTAAGAGCCGAACAGAATGACCAGCACCGGCCGGCTGACCTCTACGATCCTGCGGACCGCTGCTTCCACCTTCTCGCGGGTCACTGCCCAGGGGATCTCCGCCGCTCGACTGCTCATAAGCTTGCCGCTGCTCCCATAGTCTCTCGAGAAATGGTACACCGGCGGCGCAACACGATACTCCCTCGCGTCACGTCTCCCCGCGTCCTGAGCCGCGTTCCCACCGCCCGGGACGAGCGCCGGCTTCCCGACGCCAGGCGCCTTTTCCGGTTTCGTGATCCCGAAGCCGCCGGCTCGTGGTCAAGCCCTCCCCCGCCCTCACGCTACTCCAGATCCCCAATGGCGAGAACGCCAGTCTTCAGGAGGGTTGATTCTGTCAAGCAGCCTTCGAGGGCGACATCGGTGGGCGCGCTGCCACAGGCCCCCCCCGCAGGCCGGCGGAGCACGCGCCGCAAAACGAATTACTGCAAATACAGCGAATCCCGCTTCTCGTCCAACAACTTGATGAAGTTGCGCTTCCGCTTGTGCTTCACGCGCAGCCCTTCCAGATACCGGGTGAACTCCTCGTTCTTTCCTATTCTTTGCATCACAGCGGCGGCCTTCTCGAGCAGGCCGACCGGCTCGTAGTAACGAGAGTTCCTCACCCTCGCCAGGGTGGCCTCGGCCTGCCGCATATAGATCGGAGCCGCGTCCTCCGGGTGCTCCTTTTCCCGCGCTTCCGCAAGCTGCAGCCACAACTCTTCGGAACAGCCGCCTTCCTGCGCCTCCTTCCACGCCGTTTCGACGTCGCCCTCATCGAGGAAGATCGCCACCAGAATCGAGTGGTCGATCTCGCCTCCGAACCACCGCGCCCGCCTTGCCGCCTGCCCGCCTTGCTTCACCTTGGCCATCCAGTTTCGGATCTCTTCCAGCCCCCGCTCCCGCCACTCCTTCAGGGCGCCCGCTTTCGCCGCGTGGCGCTTCAGATTCCGGAATCCGTCCGCGCTGTACCACCGGCGGAACGCGTCCCAGACCAGCTTCATGGCCTCCTCGTGGCGCCCCCGCCGGTGATACTCCTCGGCCACGAACTCCCGCAGTTCGCTGTCGGCTTCTCCGCGAAACGCCTTCAACCCTTTTTCGGCCCAGCGCAACGCCTTGTCGTGATCACCGGCATCCCGGTACGTCTCCGCAATCCGAAGGTAGCAGGAGGGATGGGAGAGGTTCCGGCTCATCACCGCCACCAGTTGCTCGACGTCTCCCGAAAGCCTCGCCAGAGACTCCATGATCCGGGTAATCGCGTAGCGCCTCCCCCACGCCATGTCATCCTCGTCGGCGCCCCGCGGAGGCATCCTGTCCCACTCCGCTTTAGCCAGTTTCCGGTAGACCTCGAGTCCTTTCTCGCCCAGGATCTCCGCGTAGCGGATCACGGCTCCGGAGAACATGTCATGTGTCCCTTGACTCTCCCAACGGAACAGCCGCCGTGCCAACTGCTCCGGCTTCGGCCTGGCTTTCACACACGCCTGATAGTGGATCTGCTGCAGGCGGTAGCAGATCCCGCCCACGTAGCCGTCGGAGTCGTCCACCATCCCCATCGAATCGACCAGAGACCTCAGGCACGACTCGGTCAACTCCACGACGGCCGCCGCCTGGCCGTCCTCGAGTAAATCCTCGATCAGGTCCACCGCCTCTTCCACTCCCCGGGCGTAGTCCGCCGCGTCCCGATAAGGTACGTAGCCATCAACCGCAACCGCCGCTTCGAACGCCCGCCGGGCCGCCGCAATCGCCGTTTCCGGCCCGGACCTCCGCGCCGCCCATATCAGCAGCCGCTCGTGCAGCCGCGCGTCGCGTCTGGCCCAAGCGAGGATCATCTCAACCAGCTTCTCTTTCTTCTCCTCCCGCAGCAGCCGGCCGGCGTCGGAGATCGTGATCGCCTCTGCGGCGCCGGCATCCTGTCCCTTTCCCGCCCCTGTCGAGCCGCTCAGCCACGCCAGCGCAGCAGCGACACAGTGTTTGCAGAACAGCCCGTCGTCGCCCACCGGACAGGTACAGGAATAGTCGAGAATCCCCTCTTCGGCCGTCAGCCTCACCGTGTAGTCCCGCGTTCCGGACACGACCGCCTCGAGCCCGCCATCGATCTCCCACACCGACTGTACGTGCCCCTGCAAGAAATAGCGCAGGCCGCGCTGGTAGAAAGCCTCTCCCGCCAGCCGCCGTACGACCGCTTCGTTCATCGCTTCAGCAAGCTCGTCCGCCATCTCCGCCATTATCCGCTAGATGCTTCCGCCCCGGAACACAGCCGCTCGCTGGGCGCCCCTGGGCGCCTCCCGGCCGTGGCACACTATTACTTGGCGGGCGCTCGGCGCGTTACGCACCCGCTTTTCGCCGGCTCAACGGCTGAACCCGCCCGGTAGCGTCATCGATGATTACATCGAGTATCGCGACGCCGGAGATCCTCGACCGGCTCGTCCGGAGGATCGTCGAGACGGTGCAGCCGCGCCGCATCATCTTGTTCGGGTCGGCGGCCCGTGGCGATACGGGCTTGCACAGCGATCTCGACATCCTCGTCATCATGCCCGATGGCGCCCACCGCCGCCGCACGGCCCAGCGTCTCTACCGCGCTCTCGCCGGTCTGGGTGTTCCGAAAGACATCGTCGTCGTTACCGAGTCCGACGTTCGCCGGTTCGCCGACGAGCCTTCTCTCGTCATCTCACCCGCGCTCAGAGAAGGCAAGGAGCTCTACCGTGCCCCGTGAGCGTCCCCCTGCCGGATCAGGCGGCCGACTTCCCGCAACGTCCTCACATCGATCGCCCGCAAGCGCCCGTCGGGCCGCGGACCGACGTTCACCTCGAAGATGTTGCCGTAGCGAACCGCGCCCAGGTAGTCCTGGTAGATCTTCTCGGCGGGCAGGCAGACGTCCTCGTACTCGGGCAGCGAATAGAACCAGTGGGCGCCCTTCGGCCGCCAGGGCTGGATCGGATACGTGAACTCCGCCACCAGATAGCCTTTATAGGTCCGCTCGCCCTCTTTGTTGTATCGAGAAGCGGAGGCGTCGCCCAGCGGCCCGGGCCGCCCTCGTTCGCGGATGCAAAGCCGCCCGGCGGGCTCGCCGTGGTTGAACCCGACGAAAGCGTTCGGCTAGGTCTTTCCGGTGACAGTCTAGGTCTTTCCGGTGACAGTCTAGGTCTTTCCGGTGACAGTCTACGCAAACCCCCAATTCCACCGCTGGTTCCTGTGCCGGACCGGCCCACAGAATGACGCCCGTCTGTTATATTCAGTTCATCAAACGTGCTATAATATTGCACATATTGCACTGAGATTGATACACTAGAGACCGCAGGCCGTCGTGACGTCCCACCCATTGACCACCAAGAGCCGCTTCCCGTCCAAGACCGTCGGTCCGCGGACGGCGCAAC
>CAYWXL010000003.1:0-120825 GCA_964461995.1 uncultured Solibacteraceae bacterium | reverse complement strand
GGTATGAATCGACCCGTCGGCCCGGACAAGAAGATTTCAGCCGACGGCAGCCTGTCCCTGTTCTGGCTGTCTCAGAGTAGGGCTCCAGACGAGGCTAGGCAGTCATCGAATGACCGGGAGCTCTGGGGGCATTGACGGAGAACGAAAATCAGCAGCCGCAAGCGGGAGTGAGGCGCAAGGGATCGGACCGCGCCAACGGACAGGGGATGGTACGGCCGGCCCCGAATCGGATTATTCCCGCGACAGCTCGTCCTTGAGCTCGGCGAGGATCTGCAGCGCCTCGACCGGGCGCAGGTTGTCGAGGTCGAGCTTGCGGATGCGCTCGGCGATCTGGTAGTTGACCGGTTCGAAGAGGCGGATCTGGACCGGTTCCTGGCGCTGGGGACCGGGAGTGAGCTCCTCGGCGGCTTCGTGCTCGGTCTTCTCGTGCAGCTCGAGGATCTGGCGGGCGCGTTCGATCACGGAAAGCGGCAGGGCGGCCAGGCGCGCCACTTCGATTCCGTAGCTGCGGTCGGCCGCTCCGGGCGAGACCTTGCGCAGGAAGAGGATCTGGTCGCCGGCCTCCTTGACCGAGACGTGGAGGTTGCGGACGCCGGTGAGGTGCTGGGCCAGCTCGGTGAGCTCGTGGTAGTGGGTGGCGAAGAGCGTCTTGGCGCGGATCTTGTCGTGGAGGTGCTCGACGACGGCCCAGGCCAGCGCCAGCCCGTCGTAGGTGGCCGTGCCGCGGCCGATCTCGTCCAGGATCACCAGGCTGCGCTCGGTGGCGGTGTTCAGGATCACCGCCGTCTCGGTCATCTCGACCATGAAGGTGGAACGGCCGCGGGCCAGGTTGTCGGCGGCCCCGATACGGGTGAAGACGCGGTCCACCAGGGGCAGGACGGCTTCTTCGGCGGGGACGAAGGAGCCCATCTGGGCCATGATGGCGATGAGGGCGGCCTGCCGCAGATAGGTGGATTTGCCGCCCATGTTCGGCCCGGTGATGATGGCGATGAACTCGCCGGCGGGGTCGAGGTAGAGGTCGTTGGGAATGAAGCGGGCGGCCTCGCGCTCGGTGAGCTTCTCGATGACGGGATGGCGGCCGGCGGCGATCCGCATCTCGCCCTTGGGCGAAAAGCGCGGGCGCGTGTAGCGGTTCTCGACGGCGGCCTGGGCGAGGGCGGCGGTGGCGTCGAGTTCGGCGATGGCCGCGGCGGTTTGGCGGATGCGGGCGGCTTCGGCGGCGGCGGCGGCGCGGAGCTCGGCGAAGAGCTCCTGCTCGATCTTCTGGATCTTCTCGTCGGCCTCGAGGATCTTGGCCTCGAGCTCCTTCAGTTCGGGCGTGATGAAGCGCTCGGCGTTCACCAGGGTCTGCTTGCGGTCGTAGTCGCCGGGAACCAGGTGGAGGTTGGCTTTGGAGACCTCGATGAAGTAGCCGAAGACGTTGTTGAACTTGACCTTGAGGCTCTGGATGCCGGTGCGCTCGCGTTCGCGGACTTCGATGCGGGCGATGTAGGCCTTCGAGTTCCGGCGCAGGCTGCGGAGCTCGTCGAGGCCGGCGTGGTAGCCCTCGCGGATGACGCCGCCGTCGGCGAGGTTCACCGGGGGCTCGTCGGCGAGCCCTTCGAGGATGCGGTCGCGGGCCTCGGCCACCTCGTCGAGGCGCTCGTGGAGTTGCCGGAGGCGGCCGCTGCGGCAGCCGGATACGAGGCGCTTGATCTCCGGGATCTTCGCCAGGGAGCGGCCCAGGGCGAGCAGCTCGCGGGGATTGGCGCGGTTCAGCGTCACCTTGGCTAGGAGGCGCTCCAGGTCGAGGATTTCGCCGAGCGTCTTGCGCAGCTCGGCGCGCAGGATGGTGTCCTTGGCCAGCTCCTCGACGGCGTCCAAGCGGGCCTCGATCTCTTTCTGGTCCAACGACGGCTGCAGCAGACGCTGGCGGAGCAGGCGGCCGCCCATGCCGGTGTGAGTCTGGTCGAGGACGTGGAGCAGGGTGACCTCCTTGCCTTCGCCGGCGAACAAAGGTTCGACGAGCTCGAGGTTCCGGACGGTGACCGCGTCGAGCAGCATGGCGTCCCGGCAGTCCTGGAAGCCGGGCCGGTCCAGGTGGTCCAGGGCGGCGCGCTGCGTCTCGCGCAGGTAGTGGATGACGGCTCCGGCGGCGGCCACGGCGGCCTTGCGCCCGGCCAGCCCCGTTCCGTCGAGGGAATGAAGGCGGAAGTGGTCGCGCAGGGTGCGCTCGGCGTAGTCGTAGTCGAAGATCCACTCTTCGACTTCGGTGCGGTGGCCGGGCAGCGGCCCCTCACCGGGCGGGACGATCACTTCTTTGACGTTGAGGTTCTCCAGCGCGGCGGCGGTCTCTTCGGCCGGGACCTCGGTGACGCGGAACTCGCCGGTGGAAACGTCCACGTAGGCGATACCGGACCGGCCCCCGTCGCGGGCCACGGCGGCCAGGAAGTTGTTCTCGTGCGACTTGAGCAGGTTCGACTCGGTGGCCGTGCCGGGGGTGACGATGCGGGTGACTTCGCGGCGGACGAGCTTCTTCGCCTGCTTCGGATCCTCGACCTGGTCGCAGATGGCCACCCGGTAGCCCTTCTGGATCAGCCGCGCCAGGTAGTTCTCGGCGGCGTGGTAAGGGACGCCGCACATGGGGATCGGCTGGCCCTTCTCCTTGTTGCGCGAGGTGAGGGTGATCTCCAGTTCCCGGGCGGCGGTGACGGCGTCGTCGTAGAAGAGCTCGTAGAAGTCGCCGAGACGGAAGAACAACAGGGCATCGGGGACCTGCTGCTTGATGGCGTGGTACTGCCGCATCAGCGGCGTGGACGGCTCCGGCATCGGCTGATGCTTCTTATTATCCCGCGGGTGGGGCGGGAACCTGCGATCGGATTCCGGAGCGCTACTCGTGACGATCAGAACCGCCGGCCTTCTTCTATCAGATCGCGGATGCGCATCCCGCCCAGTTTCCTGCCGCGTCCGAACTCGAGCAGCTCGCGTATCACACGGGCGCGATCCCGCCGCGTGGCTGTGCGCAGGGGCAACAACGCCGACAAAAGTAGAATGCGCCGGGTCAGCATAGGTCTACTTCCATCGAGGTATCCAGAGTGGCTCAAACCGGCCGGGCCGGCGAGGGGCGCTCCATCTATTGTGACCGGTCCCGAAACGACGGCGCCACCGCGGGCGCACCGCCGGCCTCACGCGTAGATGCCGCGGAGCTTGACGGCGAAGGCCACCCGGTCCATGGCCAGCATGTAGGCGGCGATGCGGTTGTTGACTTTGTGCTTCTCGGCGTAGCCGACCACGTCGCGGAAGGCGTTCACCATGATCTCCTCGAGGCGCCCGTTGACGAGCTGCTCGTTCCAGAAGAAGCCCTGGCGGTCCTGGACCCACTCGAAGTAGGAGACCGTGACGCCGCCGGCGTTGGCGAGGATGTCGGGGATGACGAAGATGCCCCGTTCCTCGAGGATCTTGTCGGCCAGGGCGGTAGTGGGGCCGTTGGCGCCCTCGCAGATGATCTGGGCGCGGATCTTGTCGGCGTTCTGCGAGGTGATGACGTTTTCTTTGGCCGCCGGCAGCAGCACGTGGCACTCGAGCAACAGGGCCTCGTCGCGGTCCATGTTCTCGGCTTCGGGGAAGTCGAGGATGCTGCCGGTCTCGCGGCGGTGCCGGGCGACGGCGTCTACGTCGAGCCCGTGCGGGTTGTAGATGGCCCCGTCGTACTCGATGATGGCCACGATGCGCATGCCGGCGCGGGACATTAGGCGCGCCGCCATGCCGCCGACGTTGCCGAAGCCCTGGATGACGACGTTCGTGTTCGAGGGGTTGATGCCGAGCTTGCGCAGCGCTTCCCAGGTGACGATCATGCAGCCCCGGCCGGTCGCTTCCGGTCGGCCGCGCGAGCCCCCCAGATCGAGCGGCTTGCCGGTGACCACGGCGGTCTCGGTGTGCCGCTTGTGCATGGAGTAGGTGTCCATGATCCAGGCCATTGTCTGGGCGTTGGTGTTCATGTCCGGCGCGGGGACGTCGCTTTCCGGGCCGATGAACTCGAGCAGCTCGGCCGTGTAGCGGCGGGTGATGCGCTCCAGCTCGCCGTCGGAGAGGACGGCGGGGTCGCAGACGACGCCGCCCTTGGCGCCGCCGAAGGGGATGTTGACCACGGCGCACTTCCAGGTCATCCAGGCGGCCAGGGCGCGGACCTCGTCGAGGGTGACGTCGGGGGCGAAACGAATGCCGCCCTTGCCGGGGCCGCGGGCGATGGAGTGCTGCACCCGGTAGCCGGTGAAGATCTCCAAGCGGCCGTCGTCGAGCTGGACGGGGATATGGACGGTGAGCTCCCGGGCCGGCGTGCGGAGGATCTTGCGGATGCCTTCGTCGAGGCCGAGGCGGTCGGCGGCCTCATCGAAACGGGCCTCGGCGGCCAGCCAGGGGTTGAATTCCCGCTGAATCGGGGAAGCGAGTTCGGCGGACATGGAATGACCTCCGGTGAACCACCATTATCGGCCTTCCGCCAGAGAAGGTGCAAAGGAATTCGCGCCGACGGGAGAGGGGCCACGCCCGCATCCGCCGGACGTTGCGTGACTCACGTATCTTCGCTCGCCGGCGGCGCCGAACGTCACCGGTTGGGGAACCGGGTCAGCAGGAAGGTCTACCGGTATGGGCAGAGGAACCGGGTGCGACACCGGCGGGTGAGCCACTGCATCGGATCGGAGCGCCCAGGCATCACCGCCGCGCTACAGCGCTGGAGTCCGCGCGGCACGGGAAATGGACAGGAACGCTCAGGCGCTGAACGAGCTGCCGCAACCGCAGGTGGTACGGACGTTCGGGTTGTTGAACTTGAAGCCAGCGCCTTCCAGGGTTTCGACGTAATCGACTTCGGCGCCGTCGAGGTACAGCAAACTGGCCTGGTCGATGAAGACCTTGAGGCCGTCGAATTCGTAGACCTTGTCCAGCATCTGCTGCTGGTTCTCGAAGGCCATCGAATAGCTGAAGCCCGAGCAGCCGCCGCCGACCACGGAGATGCGCAACCCGGCCGGCTTGGGATCCTGCGACTCGAGGATCTCCTTAACTTTGGCGACAGCCTTGTCAGTCATTTTGATCATAAGGCGGCGATACCTCCCTGCTGCAATCTATCCTTCATTGTACACTTTCCTGCCAGCCCCATCGCGGCTGGTCTCTCTATTGTAAAGAGATTGCGGATCGGTGCGTGCGGTTGCGCAAATCTGCTATCTTGAACCAGAACCTCGGTGCGCGAGGCGGCAGCCGAGACAGATCGAGCACAGGAAAACCGTTGAAAGATCCTCGAGAAGCAGAGAGAGGAGCGTTCCGAGCCCGGCGGCGACCTACAGAGCGCCGCACCGGCGGGGCTTGAGCACGGCGGCGCCATCCGGCGAGTGGGGAAGCCGTAAGTGATTGAAACCAGATTCGGCTAACCCGCGTCCCACCGGATGCATGGGGAGTTTGACGACCGCGCTACCGTTCCCAATTTCCGGCAGCCGGGCCCGGACACGACGCAGAGTGAATCAGCGGAACTCTGAAGAGGCAGACCTGGTCCGGCGGATACAGGCGCGCGACGAGGGGGCCTTCCGGGAACTGGTAGAGCGGTACCAGGCGAAAGTCTTTTCCATCATCTACGGCATCCTGCGCAACCGCAATGATGCGGAAGACATTGCGCAACAAGTCTTCGCGAAGATATATTTCTCGATCAAGAATTTCGACTTCCGCAGTAGTCTACTCACCTGGATCTACAAGATCACGGTGAACGAGTGCTACGACTACCTGCGGAAGAAGCGGGTCCGGAAGCTCGTCTACGAGAGCGACTTTTCCGAAGAGGACCTGCGGCTGATGGAGAACGCCGAGCAATCGCAGGAGAAGGTCCGGCCAGTGGATGCGACGCTGGCGCAGCGGGACCTGGTGATGAAGCTGCTCGGCAAGGTTTCCGAAGAAGAGCGGACGCTGCTGCTGCTGAAGGAAGTGGAAGGGCATTCGGTGGAAGAGTTGGCCGCGATGACGGGGATGAACCAGAATACGATCAAGGTGAAGTTGTTCCGGGCGCGGCAGAAGCTGCTGAAGGCGGCCAAGCGCATGGGCGCGCGCGGGGCTGCAAGTGGATGACGGTGGAAGTATTATCGGAAATGACCGTGTACGAAACGGCCGGCAGAGCCGCGACACGGACGCTAGTCGCTGATATCGAGGGAAGAGACGATGCATCAGCCCATAAAGGGTCGGCTTGAGGAATACCTCGGCGGCACGATCGACGCCATCGGCCGGCGAGAAGTCGAGGCCCATTTGCGCGAGTGTGAAAGCTGCCGGCGCGAAGTGGAGGGGATGCGCGGTCAGGCGGAGCAGTTGCGGGTGCTTCGGCCTGTGGAAGGAATCGAACCGTCGCCCGGCTTTTACGCCCGCGTTTTGGAACGAATCGAAAGTCAGCGCGTCGCGTCGATTTGGGAACTGCTTGTCGAACCCGTCTTCGCCCGCCGCATCGCGTATGCCTCGCTGATGCTGATCCTACTGTTCAGCGCGTTGCTGCTCACCGGCAGGGAACAAGCTGTACCGGCTTACTACTATCAGTCGCCCGAGGCGATCCTGGCAGCCGAGCCCGTATCCCCGTATTTGGGCGACGACATCAACCGCGACCGGGACGTGATGCTGGTGAACCTGGCGACGTACGAGTATTAGCCGATGCCAGCCGATTCTCACGCCAACTGGAAAAACCCGCGGGTGTTGCTGGTGCTGTTTCTCGTTTTCGTGTGCGGATCGCTGGCCGGCGCCCTCGCGATGAAGTTCGTTACGTCGCCTCCGGAACCCCGCAACTACCCTCTCGCCTATTGGACCGAAGGCGGCAAGCAGCTCACCCTTCAGCACTTCGAGAAAGAGCTGGCGCTCACCCCGGAACAAGCCCGGGAAATCGAGCTGATCCTGGACGACTTCATGATGTACTACCACACGCTGCAGGCTCAGATGGATGAAGTTCGGGCGACGGGCAAGAGCCGGATCTTGCGGGTGCTGAACCCGGAGCAGCAGAAGCGTTTCGAACAGATGTTGAAGGAAGCGCCGGTGCGGCAGACCTATTGACCGCTGGCCGGAGTTGCAATTGGGTTTCATCGTTTTCGTTGCTTTTTGCTCCCCCCGATGCTATTCTGGAGATGCACGTGGATTGATTTAGGCTCCACCTCCGGGTGGAGCTGGCTACTTGCAACCACGTAAAAAAAAGTGCTAAAGGCGATCGGCTTGAATCAGCAACTCAGCAGTACCCTGCGCCTTTAGCGCAGGGTGTTTTCGTGTTGGGCCGATTGCGCGAAACATAGCACCGCGCGCCAGCCTCGAGGGCGGGCGCGGAGGAGGAAGCGTGAGCGTGCGGCCCGAACAATACCCGTCGAATCCTTCGCTTTCCACTCCCGAGGGGGAGCTGGTGAGCATCTCCATCGCAATCGAACCGCGGCTGTTGGAGAGAGTGTTGGACGCTCTGGCCCGGTTGCCCTTTCCGGTGAATCCGCAGATTTACCATCACGCCGGCATCGGCTACGTCTACGCCGACGGCCGTGAAGAGGTCCGCCATGTGACGCTGGTGGACTTTCCGGCGTTTTCCCGCCATCTGGACGAGGTCCGGGACTGTCTCGCCCAGGTCGGAGTTTCGGCCGAGGCGCTTCACGTCCGGAGCATCCTGGATGACATACACTCCGACATGATGATCGAGAGAGCTCCGGAAAAGGCGCCGTACACGCAGGTGAAATACTACAAGAGGTTCCCGGTCGCCTCGTGAGCGGCGGGCCCGGCAGTGGACGGGCTTCGGCGAGCCGCGGCGAGAATAGCCGCAACATTGCCGATCGATCTCTCAGCCAGCGGTTTACAATACTCGACGGAGGTGGAAAGATGGCTGCGCCTGCTGTTCACCAGACCCCGTACGCTGGTTCCTGGTATCCGGGCAGCCGCCGGGAGCTGGAAGCCCTACTCGACGATCTGTTCACCAAGTCGGAAGAGCGCACCGGCTCGGCGGAGGAGGCAGGAGCCACGGGCTTCGTCGTTCCCCACGCAGGGCTGGCGTATTCGGGCCAGACGGCAGCGGCGGTCTACCGCCGGCTGGCGTTTCTGCGACCGGAGACGGTCGTAATCCTGGGGTTCGCGCACCGCGGCGCGCCGGCGGGCCTGTGGTTGCCGGAGCTCGAAAGTTACAGGACGCCTCTCGGCGAGGTGGTGGTGGACCGCGAGAAAGTGCGCCGCCTGGCGGAGTCCGGCGCCTTCCGGCCCTTCCCAGAGAGCGCCCTCTGCGACCACTCCATCGAGATCCAGTTGCCGCTGCTGCAGAAGGCGTGCCCCTCGGCCCGCGTGGTTCCCGTTTACGTAGCGGCCGTCGATCCCCACGCGCGGCGGCAGGCCGCCGACGCGCTGGCCGCTCTGGCGGGACCTGGCACGGTATTCCTGGCGAGCTCGGACTTTACTCATTTCGGCGACAGTTTCGGCTACAAGCCGTTCCCGGTGGACAACCGCACGCCTTTACGGCTGCGATGGCTGGATGAGGAGTTCATCGAAGCCGCCGGCAGCATCGACCCGGACTTCCTGCTGCAGACCCTCCGCGCGCAGTCGGCCACCGTCTGCGGGCGCGAGCCGATCGCCCTGCTGCTGGAGATGTTGCGCCGGCTGCCAGAGGGCGAGGACTATTTCCAGCGCACGCTCGACTACATGACGTCCGGAGATTTGACCGGCGACTACTCCCACTGCGTCAGCTATGCCGCGCTGGGCTACTACCCCTGGTCGGCGCTCCAGCTCGATGAAGACGATGCGCGCCTGCTGCTCGCGAGCGCCAAGGCCACCCTGCGGCATTACCAGGAGACCGGCGAGGCGAAGCCTATCCCGCCGGAGAAGATCACCCCGGGGTTGAGGCAGAAGGCCGGCGCTTTCGTTACGCTGCACAAGAACGGGGCGCTGCGGGGCTGCGTGGGGCGCGTGACCGCCACCGAGCCGCTGGCCCAAGTGGTGCCGGAAATGACGCTGGCCGCGGCGCTGGAAGACACCCGCTTCGAGCCGCTGCGGCCGGACGAGACCGGAATCGAGCTGGAAGTCTCCGTGCTCTCGCCGATGAAGCGGCTGCCGGACCGCTCCCGTTTCCGTGTGGGCATCGACGGCGGGTACTTGAAAACCGGCACAATGAGCGGCCTGCTGCTGCCGCAGGTGGCCGAGGGCCGCAACTGGACGGCGGGGGACTTCCTCTCGGCCCTCGCCCGCAAGGCCGGTGTTTCGCCGGACGTTTACGCCGATCCGGAGACCCGCCTGTACACCTTCCGGGCGCAGATCATCCAGTGAACGGCCTAGCCGCGGCCGGTGGGCGGGCGCCGGCGTGCGTCACACCTGCCCGCGGGAGGGTGCGCCACTGGTACGGCAGCAGGCCGAGGGGATAGCCGTAGCGGCGCATGTCGGTTTCGAGCGCTTTTCGCACCTCGGCGGCGGTGGCTGCTTTCGAGGCGGTTGCCAACTTCCACCGCTGGACGAGGACCGGCAAGAGCCGAAGGCGTGGCCGGTGGCGGCGTAGTTCGGCCATCACGGCTTCATAAGCGTGCTCGGCGCGTTTCAAAGCGTCGGCAATCTTCTCTTTGTAACGGTAGCCAGCGAGGACTTCGTCAAGGTCCGTCGTAAAACCCAGGAATGCAGCCCCGGCGCTGAACCCCCGGCTCCGCAAGATGCGCGCCCCGCGGGTAGCGCGGATCTTCTCGATTTTCTCGGTGGCGTCGGCGAACGCCGCAACACCTTGTATGAGAGTGCTGCCGCCAGCATGACGGCGGGCCGACTCAGGGCCGAGTAATTGATCGCTGACGATCTGGCCGAGGAAAATGGCACCCTTCGCCACCACGGAGATTTCCGGTAAAGCCAGCGCAATACCGCTGAGGAGGGTATTGAGCACGAGCTGAGCTTCCGCTTCGTAAAGGGAGTTTCGCGCCCGTTCCAGCTCGGCCTTGAGCTGGAGAGTGTAGCGCCGGAGCTTCTCGGCGCGGTGTTGCAGCAACGCGACCGGGAGCAAGAGGAGCGCGATCGCGATTCCTCCGCCGAACAGCATCAGGCACAGCTCGACGTCCAGTTCCACCACCCCCAAAGCGAGCGTGTACAGGTCGTGGACCTTGCCGAGCTCCTCTGTGTCCACGCGCCGCCCCTGCCCGAGCAACTCCATGCCCCGGCGATAATCGCGCGCGATCTTCGCCAGCCAGAACGAGTCCTTCAAGAACCGCTCTGCGGCATCATTGGCGCAAATGCTGACGAGTTGCCGCTGGTAAGAGTCGAGTTGACGGCCGGCAGCCGACCGCCTCGTTTCGAGTTCTTGCCACTCACGGTACCAACCAGGGCCCAGCGCCCTGTCGATCCTCTGCGCAAGTCCCGCCATCGTCTTCCTCCGCTCAGAGATCTCCTCCAAAAGTGGGAAAGCCGCCGATCGATGCGGTTTCCGGGTCGATTATAGACCTGAAAGTTCCAAACCGCGACAGATGATATGGGTCCCCGGGCAGGGCGGTATACTGTGTGCTGAATGCTGCTAATCACCGGCCCGCCAGGGTCCGGCAAGACGCAAGAGATCCTCGCTCCCCTCCGTGAATCGGCCCGCCGCGGCTCCTGCGACGTGTGGTTGCTCGTACCCACGGCGACGATGGCTGACCACATCCGGCACGAGTTGGCGCGCGAGGGGCTGCTGGTGCGGCCGCGGTCCGTCATTACCCTTCATCGCTTCGTCGAGGACCACGCCCGCGGGTTCCCCCTGGCTCCGAAGCCCGTGGTGCGCCACCTGATCCGGCGAGCGCTCGAGGAGGATCCACCGGAAACCTTCGCCCCGGTGGCTGAACTGCCAGGGCTGGTGGGTGCGCTCGAGGAGCTGATCAGCGAATTGTCGCTGGCGGGCCTGCCCGCGCACAAGTTCGCCCGAATGGCGGCAGCGCTGGCTCCGGCCGCCCCCTATGCTTCGGCCGTGGCGGAGATCTACGAACGCTTGGAACAGGAGTTGTTGGAGAGGAACCTCGCGCTGCGGGCGGACCGCATCCGCTCGGCCGCCGTCCGGATCCGCGAGAAGGGGCTGGAGGGCCCGCGGACCGTTCTCGTGGATGGCTTCTTCACCTTCCACCGCGTGGAACTCGAGCTGCTCCGGGCGATCGCCGATCACGCGGAGCTGCAGGTCACGCTGCCGGACTGGGAAGGCGCACAGGCGGCGAGGGAAGCGCTGCAAGAGGCGGGCCTGCCGGAGCGCCGGTTGACGGAAGTGAGGCGGAAGCCAGCGGTGGAGATCGTTCGCGCCGATACGCTCGAGAGCGAGGCCGTCGAAATCGCCCGCCGGATTTTGGAGGAGGCCGACCGGGGACGGCCATTCCGGGAGATGGGAGTGGTGGTCCGCAGCCGCTCCTTCTACGTGCCGGCGCTCAGGGCGGTGTTGGAACGCTTCGGGATCCCCGCGCGCTTCTACTTCGGCCGGCCGCTGGTCTCCCAGCCGGCGGTGGAGCGGGCCTTGCTCCTGGTGGAGGCGGCCCTGAGCGGCTGGGACTTCGAGAAGACGCTGGCGGCTTTGCGTATGGCTCCGGCGAGCGCAGCCCTGGACCGGTTCGAGTTCGAGGTGCGCAGCCGCGTCCCGGACGCCGGCTTGAACGCGTTGCGGGAGCTGGACGCAGAGGGGCGGTTCTCCCGCGTGTGGGAGCGGCTGGCCGAGATCGAGCGCTGGCGCGCCGGGCCGGCTCCGCCGGAAATCTGGGTGGAACGCTTGAGCGAGCTTCCGTCAGTGTTCCCCCCGCCGCGATATGAGGACCGCACTGCCTACGAGACCGCCGAGCTCCGCCGCGTGGAGGCCGAAGCGTTGCGACACTATCGGGCGGCGCTCGAGGAGGCGGCCGCCGTCTTCTCCCCTGGCCGTGAGATGCCGTTGGAGGCGTTCTGGCGCGAGGCGCGGGACGCGGTGGAGCAGACCGCCGTGCATACGCGCGACAGAAGGCGCAATGTCGTCCATGTGATGGACGTCTACGAGGCGCGGCAATGGGAGCTGCCGGTGGTCTTTCTGTGCGGACTCGTCGAGGGCGAGTTCCCCCGGCGTCACGCGGCCAACCCGCTTCTGCCCGACGAGGCCCGCCGCCGGATGCGCCGCGGCGGCTGCTACCTGCCGGCCTCCAGTGACCGGGAACGCGAAGAGCAGTTCCTCTTCACGCTGACCTGCGCGCGGGCGTCCGAAAAGCTGGTGCTCAGCTATCATGCGGCCACCGCCAAGGGTGATCCCGTACCGCCTTCTTCGCTGCTCGAGGAATACCGCCGGGGCCTCGGCCGCGACCCCGCCGGCGACGCGCTGGCGCGCCCCGTACGCCCGGCCCCGCGTCGGCTGAGGCCGGCGGTGCGGGAAGCCGTCATCCGCGCCCCGGACCTGCTCGAGAAGCTGGTTCCAGACGATGGGGCGCTGGCGCCCACGGCTGTCGAGACCTACCTCGAGTGCCCGTTCCGCTTTTTCACCCAGCATGTGCTCAAGCTCGAGGAGCCACCGCCGGATCCGCGGGAGAGGCTCGAGGGCCGCGTCCAGGGCGAAATCGTGCACCGGGTGCTTGCCGCCCTGGCGGAAGGCGAAGAGCTGGGTCCCGTCTTCGCGAGAGTCTTCGACCAGATGCGGCGCGAGGCCAAGGCCCCCGAGGGCTACCGCACCGAACGCATCCGCCGCGAGCTGCTTGAGAACCTCACCCGCTGGGTGGGAAAGCAGCCGTTACCTCCGGCGCGCGAGCAGATGCCGGAGAAGGAGTTTGCCCTGGCGATCCAAGGGGGGCCGAAGGTCCGCGGCCGGCTCGATTTGCTTCACATCGGCGAAGGAGGTGAAATCCTGGTCGTCGACTACAAGTACGCAAATGGCGACCGCGTAAGGAAATACCGCAAGGAGACCGAAGACGAGGCCGGCTTCCGGGTCCAAGCGGGCCTCTACCTGCTGGCGGCGCGGGAGGCGCTCGGCCGGGAGCCGGCAGGCATGCTCTTTTGCGGACTCAAGGGCGAGCCGATGTTCGCGGGCTGGTACGCGGGAAGCTGCCCCGAGCTGCGGCGCCCCCACGTCATCTGCGAGGCCGAAGACATCCGGGCGGTGATCGAAACGGCCATGGAGCGGGCGCGGCGGGTGGCCACGGAGCTGGGTTCGGGGACGATCGCCCCGCCGGAGGAAGAGGTGGACGCCTGCCGCTATTGCAGTTTTCTCTCCCTCTGCCGCCGTGACGAGACGGCCGGGGAAGCCGGGGGGGCGGGCCGGTGAGCAGGACGCCCAGGCCGATCCTGGACGAATACCAGCGCCGGGCCGTCACCCGGGACGGCCAGGACGTCTGCGTAGTGGCTGGTCCGGGCTCGGGCAAGACCCGCGTGCTCACCGAGCGCTTCGCCTGGCTGGTCACCGAAAAGGGCGTCGCGCCGGAGCACATCCTGGCCATCACCTTCACCGAAAAGGCGGCCGCCGAGATCAAGAGCCGGCTGCTGGCCCGGCTGGGAACCGACGCCGAGCAGCGGCGGCGCCTGGAGCGGGCCTACGTCTCGACCATCCACGGCTTCTGTTCCCGGGTGCTGCGCGAGAACGCGGTTGCGGCTGGTGTGGACATCGGCTTCCGGGTGATCGAGGAAGCCGAAACCGACGAGCTCCTCGCCGAGGCCGCCGAAAAGGTACTCGACCGCTTCTTCGCCGAGCAGCCGGATAACGCCCGGCGGCTCATGGACGCCATTAAGGTATCGAGCGCCGGGGCCGGCTATGTCCCCGATCTGGCGCGGGCGCTGGCCGACGTCTATCAAGCCTTGCGCGCGGCGGGCTGGGACTTCTCCTCGCCGCTTCCCGCACCTCCCGGAGGCCCCGGTCTGGCGGACCTCCTCGGGCACTGCCGCGAGGCGGTGGAGGAAAGCGCCGCCTGGCGCACCGAGAAACAGCGCGAGGAGCGCGAGGCGCTGCGGGAGTGGATCGAGAGGACCGAAGCGCTCGCCCGCACACCCGCCGGCCTGGAGCACTTCGAGGCGGTCCACTCGTTCCAGCCGAATCTCAAGCGTGTTCCGAAAGCCCTCAAAGACAGCCTCAGGCCTTGCCGGGAAGAATTGAAACCGAAGGTCCTCTCCACGCTGGCTACCGAATACTACGCCGGCCTGCGACAGGTGCTCGCCGATCTCGTGCGGTCGCTCGATGTGACCTACACCAGCCTGAAGTACGGGGCCAGCCGTTTGGACTTCACCGATCTCGAGCAGAAAACCAAGGCGCTTCTCGAAAGGGATGCCGAACTCCGCCGCCGCGTACAGGAGCAGTTCGACCACATCTTGATGGACGAGCTGCAGGATACGAACCCGCTGCAGTGGGAGATCCTGGAGCTGATCCGCAAGCCAGGCCGCTTCTTCGCGGTGGGTGACATCAACCAGTCGATCTACGGGTTCCGCTACGCGGAGCCGGAGCTGTTCCGCAGCTACCGCCGGAGGCTCGAGGACGCCGGCCTCGCGGTGGACGAGATCCCCTCGAACTACCGGACGAAGAAAGAGGTGCTGGAGGCCGTCGGCTGGCTGGCCGAGGGGCGCCCGGGGCTCGACATCGGGCGCTGGCGCGCGGTGCGCGACGAGCCGGCGGAGGATCCGCCGGTCGAAGTCGCTATTGCCCTTCACGAGGACCGGGCCGAAGCGGGCCGGATCGAAGCGCTCTGGATCGCCAACAGGATCCGTGAGCTAGCCGCCGCCGGCCGGGGCTACGGCGAGATCGCCGTGCTGGCGCGGAAATCCACCGAGATCGACCGCATCGCCGGAGCGTTGCGCGCCGCGGGCATCCCTTACGTGGTGCGCGGTGGCAGGCGGTTCCTCGGCTGCCGGGAGGTTCAGGACGTGATGGCCCTGGTGCGGGCGATCGCCAACACCGGCGACGAGGTGAGCCTGGCGGCGGTGCTCCGGTCGCCCCTGGTCGGGCTGAGCGTGGAGACGCTCTACCGGGCGAAGCTGGCCGCGGGGCGGCTCTGGGGCGGCTTGTACGCCATGGCCCAGGATCCGCCCGCTGAACTCGATGCCGAAGAAACCGAACGCGTCCAGTGGTTCGTCCGGACATTGCAAGAGCTGCGGGTGGTCCGCGATGAGGTCTCCACAGACCGGCTGGTGGCGCGAATCCTCGATCAAACGGACTATTGGGGAGGACTCGACGCCCAAGGCCAGGCCAACGTGGAAAAGCTGCTCACGATACTGCGCGAGGAGTGGGAGGCCGGCCCGCCGTCGATCGCCGCGGTGGTGGAAGGGCTGGACCGGCGTGAAGCCGGGCGGGGCGAGGCGGAGGCGGTAACGGCGCGAAACGAAGCGGCGGTGAGCCTGATGACGATCCATGCCGCCAAAGGCTTGGAGTTCCCGGTGGTCTTCGTGGCCGCCCTTCACGCAGGGGTCCGGAACACCCCGGCGCCAATCGCCTATTCGAAAGAGCGGATGATCGGAGCGTACTGGGTCGATCCTTACTCGCGAAAAGGCGTGGGAGACCTGGTTTATGAAGCCGTCCGCCAGGATCTGGCCGACAGGGCGGTGGGCGAGGAGTGGCGGCTGCTCTACGTGGCGGTGACGCGGGCCGAGGACCGTTTGATCCTGTCCTGGGTCCAGACCGGGGAAAAGAAGGCGGCCGGTTGGGCAGAAGCGATCCGCAGCCGGCTGAACATCGATGTTCCCGGGGTGACCGCGACGACCGTCCAGGTCCCGGACAGCGAAGCCCGGATCCAGGTTTCGATAATACGCGAAGCGGCAGATTTGGGCCGCCCGGCCGCCGTGCTCCGCGCTCCCACAATTGCCGTCTTACCCCGGCCCCGGCTCGTGGACCAATACGACGCCGAGGTCTCTGTCACCCACGTCGTGGAGTATGCGATCTGTCCGCGGCGGTACTACCTCGGGCGCTACCTCGGACTGGAGCCGGCGGCGAGACCACGCCACGGACCGGAGGAAGAGCGCGAAACGGCTCTCGAAACGGGAGAGGACGCTACCGAGATCGGTATCCAGGTGCACCAAATCCTGGCGGGCAACCCGCCGGCGGGACCGGCGCCGGAGGCGGTCGAACTGGCGGAATCGTTCCGGCGGAGCGAGTTGGCGCGGCTGATGGCTTCGTCCCGCCGGGTGGAGCGGGAGTTCGATTTCCTCGTCCAGTTCGAGGCGGTGTTACTGCGGGGGCAGATCGACGCCTGGTTCGAAACCGAGAACGGTGTGGTCGTTCTCGACTACAAGACCGACCGCTTCGATCCGGACAAGGAGCCGGAGCGCGTCTATCCGTACGAATTGCAGCTCCGGCTATACGCTCGAGCGCTGGAAGTGCTACTCGGAGAGCTGCCCGCCCGTGCGTATCTCTGCTTTCTCAGGACGGGGAAGGCAAAGGAGGTCTCGCTGGAACCGCCGTTGCTGGAAGATGCAACCCGGCAAGTGACGTGCTTGATTCAATCCCAGGAATCGCTCGACTTTCCAGTAAAGGTAGGGGACGCCTGTTACCGCTGCCCCTTCGACCGTTCGGCGTGTTCGGCCGGACGGTGAGAAGGCGCTACTTGTCGCTCTTGCCGCGCTGTTGCTGGAGACGCGAGTGAAGACGCTCCATCAGCCGCCGGTGAACGTCTTCGGGGATGTCCTGGGGCTCGATCCCCTTGAAGACCTGCAGCGTCTTCTTCGTCGTATCGAACACCACCCAGCAGTTGGGACACTCGTCGATGTGCTGCTCCACCTCACGGCGGAGCCCGGCGTCTTCCGTCTCGTCCAGGTACTCGTTCAGCGCTATCAAGAAGTCTTTACAAGTAAGCAAAGACATCGTCCCCTTTCCGTTTGAAGAATCGCGTCAGCTTCTCACGAAGCTGCAACCGCGCTCGCAGCAAGCGGCTCTTCACTGCAGGAATGGACAGCCCTAAAAGCTGCGCCGTCTCCTCCGTGGAAAGTTCCTCGATGTCGCGCAACACGAACACCGTGCGCAAAGCGGGTTTCAGGCTGCTAATGGCCTGATCCAGAATCGCCCTGAGTTCGGTTTGGGAATGCCGCTGTTCGGGGTTGTCCTCCCAGACGGCGACCTCCCGCACGACGATCTCTTCGCCAGTGTCCACCCCCTCGTCGATGGAGACGGTCCGGTCGGACTTGCGCTTGCGAAGCTTCATCAACGACTCGTTCACGGCGATTCTCACGAGCCACGTGTAGAAGCGCGAGTTTCCCTGGAATCCTCCCAGATGCGAATACGCCTTCAGAAACGTCTCCTGCAGGACGTCTTCGGCGTCCTCCTGATTACTTGTGATGTTCCGGGCAAGCCGGAAGATCTTTTTTTCATACTTCGTCACGAGCTTGTCGAACGCTTGGAGGTCTCCCTGCTGAGCCAGGGCCACCAGTTCCGTGTCACCGTCCGAATTCACCCGCTGTTGCGGCTGGGCCATTTACTTCTAAGTCTCCTACTGATTAATTCTGACACGGACACGAGAGCAAGCCGCCCGACAGGCTAAGAAGCGCGAAGAATAGGATCACGAACGAATCTACGCACGAAAGTTTCATTCCGATGCCGCCGAACGTAGCGGCGAGATGTGAGATGGAGGCCAGTCAGTCACTAGGCAGCCGCCGCGCGATCCGCTCCAACTGCCCGACGGCGTCGCGAAATTCAGCAGCCAGAGAGCGCGTCCGCTCGTCGCCGGGGCGGATTGCGTCAGCTATCGACCGATAGTACCACAACGTCCCGTCGCGACCGCCGCGGAACCGCTTCCAGACTTCGTCGCCCGCGGAACGCAAGTCCCGGACCGTGGAACGGACGTTGTGCAGCTTGTCGGCCAGGATGACCAGCAAGGCCGAGGAGGAAACTCCGGGCAGGCTGGTGATGAACGCGTCTTTGCGCTGCTTCCACGGCGGTTTCGGCTCCAGGTTGGTGTCGGTGCAGGCGTCCACAATGGCCGCCACGCCGTCGCCGAACATCCTAGCGATCAGCTCCCGCGTCGCCGCGCCGCCCTGGTCCTCCACGGCGTCGTGCAGCAAGGCGGCGATTGCTTCTTCTTCCGTCCCGCCGAATTCGAGCACCGTCGCCGCTACGGCGAGCAAGTGCGCCAAGTACGGCGCGCCTCCCGGGCCCTTGCGCCGCTGACCGCGATGCAGCCTGGCAGCGAAAACAAGAGCCTCGGTGAACTCGGCCGACAGCTCTGCCATGGGGACATGTTCGCACATTCGGGCGTCCGGGAAATTCCCCTCCGGCGGCTGCCGGAGCTGGACGTCGCAGGGGTGTTCTACGATGAGTCTTGGCATAGCAGCCCGCGGACTCGCCCGCGAGTGGGGCGGGCCGGGGCTCTTCACCGTCGAGGAGTCAGAAATTGAAGCTGGGTGGAATCCTGCCGGCGGCCGTCACGCCGATCGACGAAGAAGAGCGCTTCCGCTTCTCCGCCTTCGAAAAGCTGCTGGAGCGTCTCTATACTGCGGGCGCTCACGGGGTGTACGTGAGTGGAAACACGGGGGAAGGATTGACGCAGCCGCTCGAAGACCGCGAAAAGGTAATCGACGCGGCGGTGCGCAACTCGCCACGCGACAAGCTCGTGATCGCTCACGTGGGCGCTTGGCGCACCGCGGACGCGATCCGTCTGGCGAAACACGCGTCCCGGCTGGGGGTGGCCGCTGTAAGCAGCCTCCCGCCTGTGGGAGAGTATTCCTTCGCTGAAGTGAAACAATACTACGCGGATTTGGCGGCGGCCTCCGACGTCCCTTTGCTCGTGTATTACTACCCGGCGTTCTCGCACGCGATCTCTTCCTTCAACGCCTTGCAGGAGTTGTTGGAGATCCCCAACGTCGCCGGCATCAAGTTCACCGGTTTCGACCTCTATACGCTCTCGCTGGTCAAAGAAGCCGGCGCGGCAGTCTTCAACGGTCATGATGAAGTGCTCGTGGCGGGACTGCTCATGGGGGCGGACGGGGGCATCGGCAGCTTCTACAACCTCGTGCCGGAATTGTTCGTGGAACTCTACGAGAAAGCGGCCCGGGGCGATTGGCCGGCCGCCCGCGCCGCGCAAGCCCGGATCAACGAATTGATCCGCCTCACGCTGCGGTTCCCGATGCTGGCGGCCATCAAAAAGATGCTGGAATGGTCCGGCATCGCGTGCGGACCGTGTCTCCGCCCGCGAAGGCGCCTCACGGACGAGGAAGAACAGCAGCTCGCCGACGCTCTGGCCGCCTCGAGCTTCGCCGAAGCGCCCTTCGCCCGGCCGCACTGAGGGTGCGGCTCACCACCCTACCGGCTGTCCCTCGTTCTGTTTGTCGAGCCACTCTTTGAGCGGAGCGAAGTAGTCCAGGATGGCCGTGGCGTCCATCTCGCGCGTTCCGGTCAACGCCTCCAGCGCCTCGGGCCAAGGCCGGCTCTGTCCCATCTCCAGCATGGCGATCAGCCGCTCGCCCGCTTCCTTGTTATTGAAGATCGAGCAGCGGTGCAGCGGACCCTCACAGCCGGCAGCCTTTGCCAGCGCGCGGTGGAACTGAAACTGCAAGATTCGCGCCAGGAAATAGCGCGTGTACGGAACGTTGGCCGGCACATGATACTTCGCTCCTGGGTCGAATTCCTCCTCGGTGCGCTTCACCGGTGGGGCGACGCCTTGGTACTTCAGCCGCAGATCCCACCAGGCCTGGTTGTAGCGCTCCGGCGGGATCTCGCCCGAGAAGACTTTCCAGCGCCACTGGTCGATCAGCAGCCCGAAGGGAAGGAAAGCAACCTTGTCGAGCGCCTCCCGCAACAGCAGTCCGATATCCTTCGACGCGTCGGGGACTCGGTCCAGCAGGCCGATTTCGGCGAGGTACTCCGGCGTCACCGAAAGGGCGATGGTGTCGCCGACCGCCTCGTGGAAGCCGTCATTGGCGCTGTCGCGGAACAGGAACGGTTGTTTGTTATAGGCGCGCTGGTAGAAATTGTGCCCGAGCTCGTGGTGGATAGTGGTGAAGTCCTCGGCGGTGACGTCGATACACATCTTGATCCGCAGGTCTTCTTCGGCGTCGATATTCCAAGCGCTCGCGTGGCAAACCACGTCGCGGTCCCGCGGCTTGGTGAACAGCGACCGCTCCCAGAACGTTTCCGGCAACGGCTCGAAGCCGAGCGAGACAAAGAAACGTTCGCCGTAGCGCACCATCTCCCGCGGGGCGACTCCCCTGCGTCTCAAGATCCGGGTGAGATCGTAGC
Source organism: uncultured Solibacteraceae bacterium (assembly GCA_964461995.1). Taxonomy (GTDB): domain Bacteria; phylum Acidobacteriota; class Terriglobia; order Bryobacterales; family Bryobacteraceae; genus JALSRK01. The sequence continues at coordinate 100,748 of CAYWXL010000003.1, read as the reverse complement.
CAGGATCGGCGTTGCGCGGCGCCACGAGCGGGTAAATGTTGCCCCATTCTTGCGCCCAGACGTTCCCGAGCAGATGCGCCGGGATGGGGCCGTCGGCCGGAACTACATCCGCACCGTACTTCTCCCGCAGCTTGCGCCGGACGTAGGCGTGCAAGGAGACGTAGAGCGGCCGCACCTGCTCCCAGAGCCGGTCGAGTTCGGCGGCAAACTCGTCTGGCGGCATGTCGTATTTCGAGCGCCACATCTCGCCGGTGTCGGCGAAGCCCAGCTCCCGCGCCCCTTTGTTGGCCAGCTCGACGAAGCGCACGTAATCCTTCCTCATGGACCGGGCGATTGTACGCCAGCCGGCCCACACCTCCCGCAGGCGTCGCTCGTTGCGGCTCTCGGCCATCACCCGGGTGATCTCTTCCAGATCCATGCATTCCCCACCGGGAGGACAGTACTTGCCCTTGCCGTACGTGCTCTCCATCCGGGTCGCGATCTGGGCCAGCTCCTCGGCCTCCTTCGGGTCCGAGGGGGCCGCCAGCGAAAGGGAAAGCTTCAGCAGCTTCAATCGCCGGGCGACGTCCTCGGGCAGCTCCAGGCCGTCGAAGCGTGCGGCTTCCTTGGCCAGCTCGGCCACGGCCGCCCGCGTTTCCGCCTGCGCCTTGGCCGCCAGGATTTCGGTGTCGTGGGTGATATAAGTGGCCTGCACCCATGAAGCCAGCGACTCTTGATAGGACAGCTCCTTCAAACGGGCCTCGGCCTGCTCCACGAACTTCCCAGCCTCTTCCGCCGTAGGTCTTCCGGCGCAAGAATACAGCAGCAGAACTGCCGCCGTGGTTAGTGCGGAAACGAAAGCTCTCATGATGACGGATCTCCTCAGCAGGATTCGCAGGACGCCGGGAAACCGGAGCCCGATGACGGGTGTTCCACGACACCGATTATCACCGATCGTCCAGATCACTTGCCACGAAAGACCTGGGGTGATACGATTTCGGACATCGTGCTACGTATTACGATTGTTCTGATTCTTGCTACGATGCCGCCGTTCCTCGCCGGCCAGGAACAATCCACACAACAGGAGGAAGCCGAGGAACAGGCGCCGGAGCTGCCGGTCATCCATGAGCGTGTCGTCATCACCGCCACGCCCTTGGGACCGCGGGTGGAGCCGCGCAATGCGGCCGTCTTCCGCGAGACGCTGTTCACCCGCGACGATCAGGTGTTGCAACTGCTGAACGCGGGCATCGACGCCGGCCAACACGAGGGCGGGGGCAAATCGCTCGAGATCCGGCGGTACGGCTTCAACCTGGACCACGGCGGCGTCGGCGGCGGCCTGCGCATCATGGTGGACAACGTCCCGATGAACCACGGCACACAAGGGCACGGGCAGGGCTATCTCGGCTCGTTGAAGACGCTCAGCCCGGAACTTGTCGAAGAGGTGGTGCTGATCGACGGCCCGTTCAGCGCCGAGTACGGCGACTTCAGCGGCCTGGGCGTGGTACAGATCCTGCAACGCGAGACGATGCCGGACCGCGTCACCGTCCGGTTTCAGGCGGGCAACTACGATTCCGTCCGGGGCTTCGCGGCCTGGAGCCCCTCCTGGCGCAACCGGGACGCCCTGTTCGCCTACGAAGGCTCCTACACGAACGGCCCGTTCGAGAAGCCGCTGAACTACCGCCGGGACAATGTAACCATCAACTACACGTGGCGGCTCGATGGGGCTTCGCGATTCGGCTTGAAATGGAACGGAGGTTTGAATCAGTACAACTCCTCGGGGCAGTTGCCTCTCGACGAAGTGGCTGCCGGCCGGCTCAGCCGGTGGGGCTCGCTGAGCCCGGGCGACGGCGGCCGTGTGCAGATGGGACGGGGCGGGGCCTATTACCGCCGCGATCTGGGCGGCGGCTCAGTGCTGAAGCTCGACGGGTTCATCGAGCGCAGCCTGTTCGATCTCTATTCGAACTTCACCTTCTATCTCAACGATCCCGTCAACGGCGACGCCATCCAGCAGCACGATTCGCGGCTCACCGAAGGCGCCAACGTCCAGTACCTCCGCCCGCAGCTTTTCGGTGGCGGAGCCGGGCTGTTGACGCTGGGCGGCAATTTTCTCGGCAGCCAGAACATCGTCGATCTGCGTCAGCGCATCGACCGGAACCCCATCGCCCTGACCACCGCGGCCCACGCCAACGTGACCAACAGCGGCATCTACGCCCAAGAGTCGCTCGAGCTGTGGAACCGGCGGCTGCAGGTGGGCGGAGGCCTTCGCGTGGACGTCTTCCGCTACGCCATTACGGACCTCGTCTCCCCCTCGATGTCGGGGGTGGAAACCGTCGCGCCGCTCCAGCCCAAAGCGTTCGTCTCTTTGACCCCGTCGTGGCGCCTGCCGGTGAAGTTGTTCTTCAACTACGGCCGCGGAGTGGCCTCCATTGACGCGCGCAGCGCCGTGCAGCATCCCGACGGGCCCCTGGTGACGAAGCTCGACTTTTTCCAGTTCGGCGCCTCCCATCACGCTAGCCGGCGTCTCTCCTGGAAAGCGGCGATGTTCTTGATCGACTCCTCCAATCAGATGGTCTACGTTCCGGACGATGGCACGATCGAGTTCACCAATCCTAGCCGTTCCTACGGCGCGGAGGTCCGGCTCTCGGCGGCGCTGACGCCCCAACTGAGCCTCAGCGGGGGCGTGACGAAGGTTTTCAACGCTTACTACAAGAACACCGAACCCCGTGTCTACGTGGACCGGGCCCCGCACTTCGTCGCCAACGCCGGACTGACGGTGAACGGCTGGAAGGGCTGGACGGGATCGTTGCGGATGCGGGTGATCAACCACTACCGCTTGGACGGGCTCGACCCGACGATCCTCGCCGCCGGCCACACGGTATTCGATCTCGCCCTGGCGCGCCCGCTCAATCGAAGCCTGGAGATGAACTTCGCTCTGGACAACGTCTTCAACCGCGATTACTGGGAGACGCAGAATTACTTCGAGTCGCGCCTGCCGGGACAACCGCCGCGGTGGCGCATCCACGCGACGCCCGGCTACGGGCGGACCATCGCCGCCGGACTGACCCTCAAACTGGGCGGCAAGTAATTACTGGGGAGGCCGGAACAGGCCGCTGCTTCTGCCGGAGCCTAAGAAACAAGAGCGCCAAACGCTGATTCGCGCGCCGCTGGCAGGGTGGATGGGGAAAACCGGGTGTTAGACTGAAAACAGGCTTATGGTTTCGGTCGTGATCCCCATCCACAACGAGGAGCCGGCCATTCTGCCGCTGTACGACCGCTTGACGGCCGTGCTCCAATCCATGGGGCGCGACTACGAGATCATCTTCGTGGACGACGCCTCGACGGACCGGAGCTTTCAGTTGCTCGCCAACCTCGTGGAAACGGATCCGCGAATGAAAGTAGTCCGCTTGCGCCGGAACTTCGGCCAAACGGCAGCGCTAGCTGCGGGCTTCGATCATGCCCGTGGCGACATCATTGTCGCCATGGACGGGGACTTGCAGCAAGACCCGGAGGATCTGCCGGCGCTGGTGGAAAAGATCGACGAAGGTTACGACCTCGTAAGCGGTTGGCGCAGGCGCCGGGTGGACAATGCCTTAACCCGGCAACTCCCGTCACGGATTGCCAATTGGTTGATGGCGAAAGTCTCGGGGGTTCCACTGCATGATTTCGGCACGACGTTCAAAGCATACCGGGCGGAGGTCCTCGAGGACGTGAACCTGTACGGGGAACTGCACCGGTTCATTCCAGCGCTGGTGAGTTTCTATGGAGCCAGAGTCGCGGAGGTCCCGATCCGGCATCTTCACCGGCTCAGTGGGCGCTCGCACTATGGTATTGGGCGGACCTTCAATGTCCTGTTCGACATTCTGACCGTGAAGTTTTTGCTGAGCTACCTCACCCGGCCGATGCACTTTTTCGGCCGCTTCGGTCTGTTGGGTACGGGAGCCGGCGGGGCGATCCTCGCCTACTTGCTGGGATACAAGATCCTGGGCCACGACATCATCCCTCGCCACGAACCCTTGATGATGGCAGGGACAGTCCTGCTGCTTGGGGGGTTGATGATGTTTTCCACCGGGCTGCTCGGGGAGTTGCTGACACGGACTTATTTTGAGAGCCAAGGGCGACGTATCTATGCTGTGCGCGAAGTACGTGTTTGTTCACAAAAAGCCAGCAGCCAGAACGCTGAAAAACCTCGAGAAGAGTAGTAGGTCTTACGAGTCCCCAGGTCGCCGCTTGCGGACCGTGGCTCTGGCCCCCCCGAGGACACAGTCGTCAGCGCGCTCCCAATAATCTTCAAAGAGCCCCTTCATCGCCTGTCCCATGCCGGGATGGTCGAAGAGCACGGTTGTCCAAGCCGGCTTCGTGACCACCGGATCCAGCAACGCAATCATGCCGCGGACGCCATCGAAGACCGCCAGTTTCATAGGCAGCCGGTCCATGACACGCACTTCGATCGCCGCCTGCTGACAGAGCGACCGGCCGTCACCTTCCAGCGCCTCGAGAAACGCCGGCTCGACCAATATCCGGCACCGGACGTTCCGGGCGGCAGCGATGCGGAGCAGGTCAACTTCCAACGGCTGGGCCGCATACGGCGGCCTGGAGAATTCGACATATTCCTGGCGCACGTCGGCCAGCATCTCGCGGAACTGGGTGGCGGCCTGACCGGGATCGGTGATAATCCGCAGGAAATCGAGGGTGCCGCGGTCTTGCTGCCCTCGCGAGTACGCCATGCTTAAATCGTCGATGACGGCATCAGCCAGCCGGGACTGGTCCCTCCATTCCCGCTCCATGATTTGCCGGCGGCGGGCCAGGTAATTCGGAATCGCCAAGCCCGGCTCGACAGCGGAGAAAAGCTTGGTCTTCTCCTGAGTTACCTGGGCGAAGCCCTTCTCCACCAGGCTGTCCAGGACCTCGTAGATCTTCTGGCGGGGGACGTGGGCCCGCGTCGCCAGCTCCAGGGCCTTGAAGCGAGGATGGCCGACGAGCACCAGGTAGGCCCGGGCCTCGTACGCATTCAGGCCGAGACCCTGGAGTTTCCGCCACAGGCGGTCAAAGTCCTCCATGTCCAGGCTCTTCGGCATGGGCAAATCCGCAAGACAGCAGATCACAAACACCGCGCGAATGCAAGCCGGGCGCTGCAGAACTGCAAACAGTTCCCAGGGCAGAGATTCGAGCTTCGAGAAATCTGGTTCACACATAGCCGCGGTTTCGGTTCCCGCCACGAGATCAAGGGGTTAGGCGCTCCGGCGGCCCGTACCCCGGCCTACTCGCGAATCGCGGCCGCTAAGCTACGGGCGAGGACGGACCAAGATGCCGACTGCCCTCAGCGCCTCCCTCACAACCGCCCCCTGCGCGAGGACTGCCGAAGGCGAGCCGCCGGTGTTCGGCCGGCTCTGGTGCTCCATCACCGCAGCTCCCGTGTCGGCAGGTGATTAAGCCGTGCGTGCGGCGCACGGGGCCAAAAGACGTCTTTGCGGAGGCGGAGAAAACGCCCACGTGTCGTCGCTCAGCCTGCATAAGGCCGCAGGTACGCCACGACGAGCGCCCCAGCGCATAGGAACGTGCCGAAGGGGAGCATGGACATCATCGTTTCTTTGAGGCTCTTTCTCTTGATCAGACCCAGCGAGACGCCGGTAACCGTCCCGGCGACCGACCCCAGCATCACCGCGAACAGGGTGTTGTGCAGTCCGAGGAACGCGCCGATCAACGCCATCAGCTTGACGTCGCCGAACCCCATGATCTCCTCGACGTCGGGCTGGCGCACCTTTTCATAGAGCCATACGATGAAACTGAGAGAAAACGCGGCGAAGACGGCCCCCACGACGGATTCGGCGACCGACGCTCCCGTCTCTCCCCATCGCCCGCCCAGCAGGATCGTCACAATTCCCGGCTCTATCGGCACCCAGAAGGCAAACGCCAGCCCCAGGACGGTCCCACCGAGGGTAAACTCGTCCGGCAGGATCCAACTCTCTAAATCCGATACGGCCAGCTCCACCATCAGGGCCGCGAAGACGCACTGCTTCACCGCCAACGCCGAGAGGCCGTTGAGATAGACGGCAAGGAAGAAAAGCGCGCCGGTGGCTAGCTCCACCAACGGGTAACGGATCGGGATCCGCCAGCCGCATTTCCGGCACCGGGCGCGGAGAAGAAGATAACTGACGACGGGAATGTTGTCGTGCCAGGCGATGGGCTCTTCGCATTCCGGGCAAAACGAGCGGGGAGCGACCACGGAAAGGTCCCTCGGCATCCTATGGATGCAGACGTTGAGAAAACTACCCACGAGCAGCCCGAAAATGCTTGCCAGCACGGCCTCGATCATCGTCCTGAGTCCTCTCTTTCGCCTATCGTCCGGCCGGCTCCCGGGGAATAGCGGTAACCCGGCCGTTTCGCCACGCCTTCAGTTCCGGCGTTCTCGCCCATGGTGGGCTAGTTCTCTGTAAACGGCTACCGTCGCTCCGACCATCTTTTCGACGGCAAACCGCTCCTTTACGCGCCGCCTGGCCTCGGCCCCCATGCGCGCACGCCGTTCCGGCTCGCCCATCAGACGCCGGATGGCCGCGGCCACCGTCCGCGCGTCGTTGTCCACGAGCAACCCGGTTACCCCGTCCTCAACAATCTCGGGCAGGCCGCCCACCCGGCTGGCAATTACCGGCACGCCCGCCGACATAGCCATCAGCGCCCCCGACCCCAGCCCCTCGCTTTCGGAGAGATAGAGAAAGCAGGCGGCGCGGCGCAGATCCCGGGCGAGATCGGCCGTGAACCGCACGCGGACGCCGGCCAGCCGGGCGGCCTCCTCGGCCAGCGCCTTCCCTTTCCGGGGATCGCCCGAGTCGATAGCGAGCAGTTCAGCTCCTGAGGCGCGATCGAGCAGCGGCACGCCGTCGTAGACGACGCGGATCTTGCCGGCCGGGACGCCTGCCGCCTCAAGCATCTCTTTCACGTGTCTGGAAATGGCGATATAGCGTGCGGCCCGGCGGTACTTCCACCGCGAGAGCGGCCCGCGCCGCACCGGGAACGCCACCCGCCGAGAGACCACGAGGGGCCGGGCCAGGGCCACCGCCGCCAAAGTGTGCGCCCGGCCGGTGTGGGCGTGGACGAGGTCGAAGCCGCGCCCCCACCGCAGCAGTCCTGAGAAGCTCAGCGGTCGCACCTCGATTCCTTCCTCGGCGGCGCGCCGGGCCAGCGGAGAGCTTGCGGGCGCCGCCAGCACGCACTCCCAACCCCTCCGCGTCAACTCCTCCATGAGGAACAGCGCCTGGTACTGGCCGCCGCGCATCTCGCGCCCCGTATCGACGTGCAGAACCCGCACCGCTACCGCTCCGGACTCATGAACTTCGCCTTGGCGTACTTGACGAAGTTGTAGGTCGCCGCCATGTAGGCGATAGCCAGACCCTCGACGCCGTCTAGAAAGCCCAGTTTGAGAAAGTACGTCCGGAAGAAGGTCCACGGCGGATCGATCAGGAGGTGCCGCCAGCCGACGCGGACCCTTTCCGCCACGAGCTGCTCTGCGGCCAGCGTCGTATAGCGGTTCATCGTTTCCAGGTGCTGGGAGAGCGAGTCGCAGGTGTAGTGGAGCAGATTTGCTTCCAGGTGGCCAATGCGCCCATCCACCTGCACGCTCTCATGAACGTAGCTGCCCACCCAGCGGGCCTTCCGGCGGTCATAGAGACGCACCTTGCGGTCCGGATACCAGCCCGAATGCAGGATCCAGCGCCCCAAGTACTGGGCCAGGCGCGGGACGGTGTAGGCATCGAACTCGGGTCCGCGCTTCTTGAGCTGCCAGATCTCGGCCTCGAGGGCCTCGCTCAGGCTCTCGTCGGCGTCGATCGAGAGGATCCAATCGTGCGAGGCCGCTTCGGCGGCGATGTTCTTCTGCTTCGCGAAGCCTTCCCAGGGATGCTCAACCACACGGGCGCCGAGCCGCTGGGCGATCTCGGCCGTCCGGTCGGTCGAACCGGAATCGACGACCACCACCTCGTCGCAGCAGCGCAGGCTCTCGATGGCGCGCGCGATGTTCTTCTGCTCGTTGAAGGTGATGAGCGTCGCCGAGATCTTCATCACAGCCCATCGGCCAGCCGGACGGGGGTCACGGAGAAGGATAACAGAAAGATGATCAAGGCTAGAAAGGCCAGCTTGCGGCGTCCTGGGGAAAGAGGATTCGGGTCATAGATCGACGGGTGGCGCAGGCCGAGGAAAAACAGAATAAGCGCCCACAGCAGCCAACTGTTTGAATAAAGGAGCCCCATTGGGATCAGGGCCAGAACGAACAGGCGCGAAAGCAGGCGGTGATAGCGGCCAGCTACCGAATATAAAATATGACCTCCGTCAAGCTGGCCGATGGGCAGCAGGTTGAGCGCCGTGGCCAGCACGCCGACCCAAGCGGCCCGGGCCACCGGATGGAGATAAACGTCTTCGGCCGGAATCCCGGGAAAGACAACCGCGCGGAGCAGGGCCTCGATCGCCGGCACGCCGAAAATCAACTCGCCACGCTCGGCGATGCCCGGAATCACCTTCGACCAGGCCAGACCGACGGCGAACGCCGGAATCACCAGCGCAAAGCCGGCCAGCGGCCCGGCGATCCCAATGTCGAAGAGCGCCCGGCGGGTATAGATCGGGGACCGGATGCGGATGAACGCCCCCAAGGTGCCGATCAGCGTGGGAGCGGGAATGAAGAACGGGAGCGTGGCGTCCACCCGGTAGTACAGGCAAGCGAGGTAGTGCCCCATCTCGTGGGCGAGGAGAATCGCCATCAAGACGAGAGAAAACGGTAAGCCGTCAAGCAAACGGCTCGGGCGGGAGATGATTTCGCCGATGACGAACAGATCGTCTCCGCTAAATGCAGGCAGGTTGTGCTGGAAGTTATAGGCTAGGCCAGCCCCGACAGCAGTGGTGGTGGCCAGTGTGAGAGCAAAGAGGAGGACATGAAGCCAAAGACGTTTGGGACGCCGAAAGACCTCGATCTGGAAGGCCGTAGCCCGGCGTCCCGCCCCGTCGCTGGGACCCAGGGTGAAATCCGCCGGGTAGATACCCTGGCCGGGCACAGGAACCAACCAGCAATCAGCGAAGCTGCTGCAGTTCTTTACCGGGCTTGAAACGCACGGCCTTACCTGGCGGGATGGCGACCTCAGCGCCGGTGCGGGGGTTGCGGCCGATGCCGGTTTTCCGCGGCCGGACATTAAAGATGCCGAACCCGCGCAGCTCGATGCGCTCGCCATTGCTGAGCGCCCGCTTCATGGTCTCGAATACCGTTTCCACGGCCATTTCCGCTTTGGTCTTAGGGATTCCGGTTCGGTTGACGACCTCGTTGACGATGTCGGCTTTGATCAAGAGACCCTCCTCGATGCGACCAGCAAAGGGTTCTACTCCACCCAGCAGGTCTACTCTCTGAAACTCCAGGTTATTAAAGGACTTAAGACATTGTCAAGGCACGCACGCCCAAGGGGACCGCCCGATTGTGCGGAGGTTGGCGCCACGCCGCAGGCGGCGCGAGGGAGGGTGCAGCAGCGGCGCCGGCGGATTGAAATCCGCGAACGCTGGAAGAGAACGATTCGGCGAACCGTCGCGAGCAGGCCGCGAAAGCTCGCGCATCTAATGCGCGTGCCACCCTCGCGAGCCGGAAAGATCAACGCGCCTTTCCCGCCCGGGCTCGCTGTCTAGAGAATTTCTGCGAGCCCTTGCCAATGGGGCCGGGGCTGAGCATTGCTGACCGAAAATCTACATTAATCCAACGCCACCCCGGGGGCGGCGGCATGCGAAACTAGTGACATCTCCGGAATTTGGCAACCTGGTTGCAGTGGACGAGGTGCACATCCAGTGGAAAAAGAAGGAGCGTGGCTACAATGGATTCAAGCCGCAGGGGAATCGTTTCTTGGCTGCTGGGCGGCGGACTGATCGGCTCCATCGCTTCGTTCCTTTACCCGGTCTTCCGTTATATGCGTCCGCCGGAAGTGGCGGAAGCGGCGGTCAGCGAAGCCGAGGTGGGAACGGTCAACGAATTCCCCGTCAATACCGGCAAGATCGTGCGCTTCGGCAGTAAGCCCGTCCTGCTGATTCGGCTCGGGCCGCAGGAATGGAAGGCCTTCTCGGCCACCTGCACCCACCTGGCCTGCATCGTGCAGTATCAGCCGGAGCGGCAAAGGATCTGGTGTGCGTGCCATAACGGCGTGTACGACCTGAACGGCCGGGTGATTTCTGGACCGCCGCCGCGTCCACTGGAACCGTTCGACGTCCACTTGCGGGACGGCGAAGTCATCGTGTCGAAAAGGGCTTGAGGTCGAGGAAGGGATGGCGCCGGCAGCAATCGCAAAAATCCGGTGGTGGCTTGAGGATCGGCTGGGGCTGGAACCGATCAAAGAGTTCCTCGCCCACAAGAGCGTGCCCCGCCATTCGGCCACGATGTGGTACTACTTCGGCGGGATCACGCTTTTCCTGTTCGGCATCCAGGTAACCACCGGCATCCTCCTCCTGCTTTACTACCGCCCGTCGCCGAACGAGGCCTACGAAAGCGTGCAGTTCATCATGACGCAGGTGGACTTCGGCTGGTTAATCCGGTCGGTCCATAGCTGGGCCGCGAACTTGATGATTCTGGCCGCTTTCGTTCACATGTTCAGTGTCGTCTTCTTGCATGCCTACCGCGCTCCCCGGGAGTTGACATGGCTGACCGGCATCGTGCTGCTCGGTCTCGCGCTCGGGTTTGGTTTCAGCGGCTATCTGCTTCCCTGGAACACGATCTCCTATTTCGCCACGAGGGTCGGCACCGACATCGCCGCCGTCGTCCCCGTCATCGGACCGCCTCTGGCCCGATTCTTGAGAGGCGGGCCGGAGATAAGCGGCGGCACGCTGACCCGGTTCTTCGGCTTCCACGTCGCAGTTCTCCCCGGCATCACGACGCTGGTCCTGCTGCTGCATCTGGCGCTGGTGCAGAAATGGAACATCAGCGTCCCCCCGAAAGTGGAAGAAGAGTACCAGAAAAAGGGGCAGGAAGTTCCGCGCATTCCCTTCGTGCCGGACTTCATCCTCCGGGAGTTGATGGCCTGGTACATCACGCTCGCGATTCTCGGCGTGCTGGCCGCCTTGTTCCCATGGGAACTCGGCGAGAAAGCCGATCCCTTCGCCCCGGCCCCCGCCGGCATTCGCCCGGAATGGTATTTCCTGGCGCCTTTCTATACGTTGAAGTTGATCCCCAGCCGCGTGTGGTTCATAGAGGGCGAGGTATTCGGCGTAATCTGTTTCGGCCTGCTGGCGGCGGCATGGGCGTGCCTACCGTTCTGGGCGTCCAGGCGGGACGGGACCATAAGAACTCGCCTCGTCACTGGAGCCGGGGTTTTGCTGGTCAGCTACCTGGCCGTCTTCTCAGCGTTGGGATATTGGCGATGAGACGCACAATCACGTTGCTGTTGCTGGCGGCGGCCGCCGCGTGGGCGCAGGATACCTGTGTGGAGTGCCACGAATCTCTGGAAGGCGATCTGCAGGCGCCCGCCAAAGCGTGGGCCAACGATATCCACCAGGCGCGGGGATTCGGTTGCTCCGACTGCCACGGCGGCGATCCCACCGCGATGGATCCCGAAGAGGCCATGAGCAAAGCCAAGGGGTTCCGGGGTGCGATTCGCCGGACTCAGATCCCGAACCTGTGCGCCCGCTGCCACAGCAATCCGGACCTCATGCACCGCTACGATCCGCAACAGCGGGTCGATCAGCTCGCCCAATACCGGACGAGCATCCACGGCAAGCGCCTGGCTGCGGGCGACGAAAACGTCGCTACCTGCGTGGACTGCCACAGCGTCCACGATATCCGCGAAGTGAAAGACCCGCTGGCGCCCGTTCATCCGCTTCGCATCGTCGTCACCTGCGCCCGCTGCCACGCCGACGAGAAGTTGATGGCGAAGTACAACCTCTGGGCGACCCAGCCCGAGGACTACAAGGCCAGCGTGCACTGGAAAGCGCTCGCCGAACGGGGCGATCTTTCGGCCCCGAGTTGCGCCTCCTGCCACGGCAACCATGGCGCCACCCCGCCCCAGGTGAGCTCGGTCGCGGCGGTTTGCGGTCTCTGCCACGCTTTGCAAGAACAGTTGTTCGACAAGAGCCCGCACTACCAAGCATTTACCGATTTGGGCCTCAGCGGGTGCGTGGTCTGCCACGGGAACCACCGGATCGAACACCCGACCGACGCCATGCTTTCGGTCGAGGACGGCGTCTGTGGAAAATGTCATGAAGTGGATAGCCCGGCCGGCAAGACTGCAGCCGAGATCCGAGGGATGCTGACCAAGCTCGCCGCAGAACTGGAACGCTCGCGGGCAATCCTGGATGAAGCCCGGACAGCCGGTATCGAAATATCCGAGGCTGATATTCAACTGGTACAAGCGCGGGAAAAGTTGCTCAAATCGCGTGTTACGGTCCACTCGTTCGATGTCGATGCCGTCCGGGAAGACATTGACGAGGGGCTCAAAATCACTGCGGCGGCTTACCAGGCAGGGGTGGACGCTTTACACGAGCGCGACCGGCGCCGCCTCGGCCTGGTGTTCTCGCTGGTGGCGATTGCGGTTACGATTATTGGTTTGTGGCTGGCAATCCGGTCCCGCGAACAACGCACGGCCCCGACAAAGGTAGCCGAGGGTTGACGGCGCGCCTTCGGCGCCTTGCTTCCCGGAAGAGCTACCCGGGTTCGTGGATTGTGAGCGCCGTGATCGCGGCACAGTTATTCGGGTGCGGGGGCAGCGGCTTCGATACCCCTACCGTCCGCATAGATTTCTCCCGAACTATTTCCACCGAAGAGATGCCGCCGCCGCTGCACCGGGGCCGCCTCCGGTTCGGCATCGCCGGCCTGATGTCGCCGGCGGCGACCTTTGAGCGTTACCGTGACTTGCTAGGCTACCTCGAGAACCAGTTGGACATCGAGGTCGATTCCTGGCAGCGCAAGACTTACCAGGAAATCAACGAGTTGCTGATGCGCGGGGGGCTGGACGCAGCATTTTTGGGAGCGGGGGGCTATGCGCGGGCCAGCAATCCCGGGCGGATTTCCCTGGTGGCGGTACCGGAAATCGGCGGCCGGCTCTCGTTCCGCGCCTACATCATCGTGCGGAGGGATTCCCCGGTGCGGTCCTTCGCGGGTCTGCACGGCCGGTCGTTCGCTTTCACGGACCCGCTCTCGGCATCCGGGTGGCTGTATCCGGTCTGGAAATTGGCGCAGTTGGGCTCGAATCCAGATGAGTACTTTTCGAGGGTGATTTACACCTACGGTCACGACCGGAGCATGAAGGCAGTGGTTCAAGGTCTCGTGGATGCTGCGTCAGTCTCCAGCCTCGTCTTTGACCTGGAAGCTGAACGCGACCCTGCCCAGGCGGCGCGCCTGCGCATTATCGACCGGTCGCCGTGGATGGCGAACCCCCCGGTCGTGGTTCGGAGCGATCTCGATGAGACCTTGAGGGCCAGTCTGGCAAACGCCTTGCTGGAAATGCATAGGAATCCCGAGGGGCGGCGTATCCTGACGGGGTTGCGGATCGACCGGTTCCGCGAAAGTACCCCGGACCGATACGAGCCGGTGAAGGAGATGATCCGCCGGGTGGGTCCGTGGAACCCCTGAGCGCTGAGAGAGGTGCATAAGAAGGCTGCTGCACCCGCCGGTGGAGGCGCGTTACTTTCGGAGTGTCGGGGAAGCGGATGCGAATTCAAGTGAGACTCGGCTGGGTGGTCCTGCTTACGACACTGGCCGTAGTGTTGCTCTTTGGCTCCATCAACTATTACTGGGTGCGGTACGAAACCGGGAGAACCCTGGCTGCGGAACTGGAAAAACGGGGCGCGCAGATCGCCCGGGCGCTCGCCGTCCAGGCGGTGGACGCCATGCTGGTGGAGGACCGGCTGCGGCTGGACCGTTTGGCGAAGGAGACAGCCCAGCTCGACGAGGAGATCGTCTACATTTTCCTGGTGGGGCCGGAGGGGGAGCTCGTAGCCCATACGTTCGAGAAAGGTTTCCCGAAGGAACTGCTCACTGCGAACCCGCTGCCTCAGGGGAAACCCTACATGATGAGGCGAGTTGTGGACACCAGCGGGCAATGGGCGCCAATCCGGGACGTGGTGGCCCCCGTGGCCGGCGGTTACGCGGGTTTCGTCCATGTCGGACTTGCCGAGAACTTGATCTTTGCCGGGGTGCGGGACGTGGAGCGGGCCGTCGCCTGGATGGTGGCCGCCTTCATCGTGATCGGGATCATCGGATCGTACTTCTTCATCCGGGCGGTGACTCGGCCGCTCGAGGCGCTGGCGGCCGCCGTACGCAGCGTCAACCTCAGCCGGCTCGGTGAAGCCGATGAAGAAGCCTTGAAAATGCCGGAGCCTTCATGGAACCCCCTGGGATTCGAAACCGAAGTGGACCGGCTGGCCCGCGAGTTCCAGGAGATGGTGCGGCGGCTCCGGGGAGCCTACCGCCAGCTTACGGAAACGCACCAGCAGCTTGTGGCGGCGGAAAAGTTGAGCACCATCGGTACTATCGCCGCCGGGATGGCGCACGAGCTGAACAATCCCTTGGCGGGGCTGCGCAACTGTGTGCGGCGTATCCGGCGCGAGCCACATAACCGGCAGCAGTTGCTGCGCTATTTGACCGCCATGGAGGAGTCGGCTGAGCGGATGCACCGGGTGGTGAAAGGTTTGCTGGATTTGTCGCGGCCGCGGAGGCCGGAGGTCAAAGAGATCGCGCTGGCGCCGCTCATCGAAAGAGTGCTTCTTTTGGCGGGACACAAGCTCTCGGAGGCCGATGTAGAGCCCCAGATCGAGATCGAGCCAGGCGCAGCCACCATCCGCGCCGACGGCGAGCAGCTCGAGCACGTGCTGCAGAATCTGGTGAGCAACGCTTGCGATTCGCTGCGCGCCAAGAGCGCCAAGGATCCGGCTTTCGAGCCGGAACTGGCGATCCGCGCCTCGCGGCGGGACGGCCGCATCGAGATCGAGGTGCGGGACAATGGAATAGGGATCCCGAGAGAGGATTTGCCACGGCTCTTCGAGCCTTTCTTTTCCACCAAGTCGCCGGGACAGGGGACGGGCCTCGGCCTGTCGATCGCTCAGGACATCGTCCGGGCGCACGGGGGCGTCATCCTCGTGGAAAGCCGCCAGGGCGCCGGGGCTTCGTTCCGGGTGGTACTGCCCTCGCCGAAACCCGCTACCCTCCCGGCGCCGGCGTGACGACAGCCATGAAGGTCTTGCTTGTAGACGACGAAGACACGTTACGGATGTCGCTGGCCGATGACCTCCGAGAAGCCGGCTACGACGTCCTGGACTTCCCTGCCGCGCCGCCGGCCTTGGAATACCTGCGCACGGAAGGCGGCGTAGGAGCCATCATCACCGACTGGAAAATGCCCGAGATGGACGGGATGAGCTTCCTGCGGCAGGCCAGGCAGGCCGATCCGGACGTCCTGGTGATCGTCATTACAGCCTACGGTACCGTACACACGGCGGTCGAAGCGGTGAAACAAGGCGCTTACGACTACCTGCTCAAGCCCTTCGATACCGACGAGCTGCTGTTGACGCTGGAACGGGCCCTGCGCTACCGCGCCACGATCGAGGACAACCGGCGCCTCTCCGCCCGGCTCGAAGAGCGGACCCGGTTCCATCGGCTATTGGGTACCAGCCCGGCGATGGTTCGCGTATTTGAACAGTTAGCGGTCGTCGCCTCCACCAACAGCACGGTGCTCATCGTCGGTGAGACGGGAACGGGCAAGGAGCTGGTCGCGGAGGCGATTCACCACGCTAGCCCGCGCAAGGACAAGCCCCTGGTCCGGGTGAGCTGCGCCGCCCTCTCGAAGGAGATACTGGAAAGCGAGCTTTTTGGCCATGAGAAAGGCGCTTTCACCGGCGCCATCCGCGACAAAGTAGGCCGCTTTGAAAAGGCCCAGGGTGGAACCATCTATCTTGACGACGTGGACGACATTCCGATGGACATCCAAGTCAAGCTGCTCCGGGTGCTCCAGGAACGGACGATGGAGCGTGTGGGGAGCACGACGCCGATACCCCTCGATGTCCGCGTGATCGCCTCGACGAAAGTGGATCTTCGCAAGCGCGCTGCCGAAGGCCGGTTCCGCGAAGACCTGTTCTACCGGCTGAACGTGGTCCCGATTCACGTCCCGCCCCTGCGCGAGCGAACAGAGGACATCCCGCTGCTGGCGCAACACTTCCTGAAGAAGTACGGCGGCGCCCGTAATCTTCGGCTCACTCCGGCCGCCCTGGAAGCCTTGATCTCGTACCCCTGGCCGGGCAACGTCCGCGAGCTGGAGCACCTGATGGAACGTCTGTCACTGACCTCGCGAAGGGATCTGATCGATAGCACTGACCTGCCGGAAGAGATCCTCTGTCCTCCGGATACCGATCGTTTTTCGGAAATCGGCAAGAAATCCCTCGACGAAATCATCGACGAGCTGACGCGCCGGGTCATCCGCGCCGCGCTGGCCCGGACGGGTGGCAACAAGACCAAGGCCGCCGAGCTACTGAAGACTCCTCCGTCAACCCTCCGGAGCCGCATGGAGAAGCTGGGGCTCTCATGAGCCTGGCCGGCCAATCACGTCTGCTCGGGACTCCGATTCGCGTCCCGGATACCTCCCAGGGGGGCCAAGAAACAGGTCGCGGGGCGCAGTTTCTCGCGTGGGTTCCACGAGATTTCGCGCTTTTCTGCCGTCCGCCCGGCCCTGCCGAAAAACCGGAGACCGTCTATTCCAAAGTCCACGACCCAGAACTCCGCTTCGAGGTGGAACACGGCTTGCTGGAAGGTCGGTGTGGACTTTCGGCCGAGGTTCTGGCCGGAGGGGACGATCCGCGTCTCCGCCAAGGGCGGACGGTGGATCGGAACTGGGTGCGGGCGGCGCTGCCTGCCGGCGCCGCCCGCCGGAACTGAAAGATTGAGAGGTGCCAAATGGCGCTGAAGGCTGCCTGCCTATTGCTGGCTGCGACTGTGATCGCCCCCGCATCGACACTGCCCCAACCCGCGAGCGCGGAGGTCTGTGGTGATTGCCATCGGGCCATCCACGAGGGCTGGAAACGCTCGGCCCACGCCCGTGCGATGACCAGCCGCCTCTTCCAAGATGCGCTCAAGCTGGCGGAAGCTGATCTCGGCGCGTCGGTTCGCCGGATCTGCCTGAGCTGCCACTCTCCGGTGAGCCTGAGGCTGGGCGACCTTGAATTGAAACAGAAGGTGAGCTGGGAAGGCGTTAGTTGCGATCACTGCCACTCAGTCACTTCCGTCCGGAAGCAAGGAGCGAACTTCGTCGCCGTCGTGAACTACACCGACGTGAAGAGCGGCCCGTCCAAGGACGCCGTTTCCACGGCGCACCGGACCACGTACAGCGAGGTCCATCGGAACTCCGAGATCTGCGCTCCGTGCCACCAGTACCGGAACAAGCTCGGCCTCGACGTGCTCACCACCTACAGCGAATGGTTGCAAAGCAGCGCGGCGAAAGAAGGCCGCCAGTGTCAGGACTGCCATATGTACCGGGTGCGCGGCGATGTCGTTGATCCGCGGGTCAAGCGCGTGGAGGAGACGCGCATCAACCTCCATGAGATGCCGGGGGCCCACTCGCTGACGCAGCTCAACAAAGCAGTCCGGGCGTGGCTGGACGTGGAGCGCGCCGATGACGAGCTGGTGGTGAAACTGCGGGTGGCGAACCGGACGAACGCGCACTTCGTACCCACCGGCTCTCCGCTACGCCAACTGATCGTAGAACTGAAGGTGAATCCTTACGAGGGAACGACCCGCCACGAGACGGTGCGGTATCGCAGAATAGTGGCGGACAGCAGCGGCAAAGAGATTCGCCGCGAGCACCTGGTCTTCGTTCGGGGAGCCAAAGTGCTCTCCGATAGCCGGCTGGCTCCTTCTGAAACTCGGACCGAAACTTTCCGCTTCGCCATCCCGCGCAACGTGAAGGTCGATGTGGAAGCGGCGCTCTGGTATTACTACTCCCCGCTTGAGACCGCCGAGGCGCGCAAGGTGAAGTTCCACACGGTGAGCAAGTTCGTGCCGTAAGCGGCGATCCGACTCCGGGGGAGCGGCTCACCCAGTTCCTACCAGGGCGCCGAGCGGCGGCGGGAGCCCGGCGGCAGCTCCCGCCAGAAACGCCCGGCGCCGGAGCAATGCGCTGCGCACTGCTCTCGAGGCTTATTCCGCCCCACCCTGTTCCGGCGAGGAGCTGAAGGACTGCAAAGCGAGGTAGCTCGGCCCGTAGCGCTTGATGTGGTCGAGCTGTTTGTCGAACTCGTCGAAGTGCCGTTCCTCGTCGGCCACCAGGGCTTCGAAGAGCTGTTTGGAGGCCGAGTCTTCATTTTCGCCGCACAGGCGCGCCGCGCGGTTGTAGTCCACGGCGCTGCCTTCCTCCATGGTGGCGGCCTTGGCGACCATTTGTTCGGCCTCCTGAATCTTCTCGACCGGGCCGGCGGGGGTCATTTCGACGTCGCCTTTCAGGAACAGAATCCGTTCCGCCAGACGCTCTACGTGGCCCATTTCCTCAATGGCGATGCGCTTGAAGAGCATAGCTAACGGCTGGTAGCCCATGTCGTCGAGGTGGAAGTGGAAGTACATGTACTGATGTACGGCCTGGAGCTCATCAGCTACGGCTTTGTTGAGCAACTCGATACTTTTCTGCTTGTCCATAAGAATGATTCCTTTCTTCGTTCCTGAATATCGGCGCGGCGTGGGCGGGAGGCGTCGGCCCCGGCTTCAAATCCGGTTGAACTTCTCAACCGCTTTTTGCAGAGATTTTTCCTGTTGGATGAACGGGACCATTTTGCTTTCGCGCTCGTCGATCTCCCTGGCCCGCTGGAGAACCTCCTCGGCCTTCTCCTTCGGAACGACGACCACGCCGTCCACTCCAGCCACTATGATATCGCCGGGACGGACGGTTACCCCGGCGCATTCGACCGGGATGTTCTTGGCCACGCTCTTGTAACGCCCCACAGCGTTGGCTGGCGACGCCGCGCGGGCGAAGACCGGCAGCCCGATGCGCTCAACTTCTTCGATATCGCGGAGCGCTCCGTCCAGGACCATTCCGGCCATCCCACGAGCCTTGGCGGCGGTCGCCATCAGCCCGCCCAGCGCGGCGATCTCGAGGCCGTCCTCGAAGACGATGACGCCCACCTCACCCGGTTTGGCCTCGTCGATCATCTCGACGGGGTGCTTGACGGCAGTGGCCGGGGTGGACTCGCCGGGCGCGGCAGGCTTCACCAGCGCTGTCACGGCCCTCCCGACGAAGCCTTTGCCGACAAAGGGCCGCATATCGTGAGCCATATAGCCGCGCTTGCCGACGATCTGGTCCACCGCGTCGCTGACGCTAGCGACCGTGGTTTGCTGGAAGCCGGCGATGAGGGGGTCGGGTGAAAGAGGCTGTTCGAGCGTCCCGACGGAACTATCCGTCTCCGCGGAAGGCACCGGCGCCGACGCCGGCCGGCAAGCCGTCACAGCAGTAGCGAGGATCAACGCAGTCAAACCTGCAGCAGCCACATTCCATTTCATTGACGGACTCCCTTTCCTGTTTTCGCGTCGTATCGTAGCACGGCGGAGGACGTCAGGGTGCCAGCGCAGAGCAATTGCGGTGGCGGGACGCCGTTTGTTATTCTTGCCGGTTCGGGCCGTGAGGCCGCCGCCTCTCCGGCCGGCAGACGTCGAAAGACTGGAGCCCATCGGGGGACGACGGGGCCGTTTCAGCCACGTATCCATATGACCCGGCACCGGCAATCCCAAACCGGCACGAGGGTTCTGGCACTGGTATACTTCTTCGCCCCTGACGTCCGCACGGCATCCCTACGGAACACGAAGATTCTGCGCCACTTGCCGGAAAGCAGCATCAGCCTGACGATCGTAACCATCGGGGAAGACCTTTGCCTGGACCGGAAGCTGGGCGGCGGCGCTTTGTTGAGCACCGTCCCGCCGCAGGTGCGAGTGATCCGCACCGGGTGCGCGTACCCTTTCGATAGTCTCGGCCGGCTGGCGGCCAGGGTACGCGCGCTGGCGTCTGGAAGGCGGGCGGGCGGTCCCGGGGGCGACCGCCGCAAGCGTGAATCCGGCGCCACCGGGCGATCGCGTTGGCAGCAAGTGAAGGACGCGATCAGCTATGCCCTGGCCACGCCGGATTTCTACTGCGGGTGGCTGCCGTACTGCCTGCGCGCTGGCGTGGAGGACGCGGCGGCGGATCCTCCCGACGTCATCTACGCCGTCGGGTTGCCCTGGACGAGCTTCCTGGCCGGCTATGTTTTGAAGACCTTGCTGTGCCGGCCGCTGGTGATCGATTTCATGGACCCATGGGGGAGGGCCGAGTGGAGCGACCGGCCGCCGTTCTACCGCCGGCTGGACGCGCGGATGGAAGCCTTCCTTGTGAAGCGGGCCGATCATGTCATTGCGAACACGCCGGAGGTAGCCGATGATTTCCGAACGCGGCTCGGCGTCGCGGCGGACAAGCTCAGCGTGCTCACTTGCGGCTACGACCCCGCGGAGCTGCCCCGTCCGTCAGAGCAGCGGAAAAACGCGGTGTTCACAATCTCGCACATCGGGACGCTGTACGGGGAACGGAACCCACGGAACCTTCTCCTGGCTGTCGAAGCGGCGGTCGCCGAGGGGACCATTCCCGCCTCGGGCATCCGGCTGAACTTCGTCGGCCGGGTGGAGATTCAAGACCCGGAACTGGAGCGCGTCAGGAATAGTCCCGGCCTGAGCGGCATCGTGCGGTGGATTCCCTGGCTCCCACAGCAAGAGGCGCTGCGGATCGTCGCGGATTCCGACGCGGCGCTGGTGATTCAGCCTCGTCACAGCCTAGCCGTGCCTGCGAAACTGTATGAGTATGCAGGACTGCGGAAACCGGTGCTGGCCCTGGCCGACCCGGAAAGCGCCATCAGCAATCTGATGCGCCGGGAGGTCTGGGGCGAGGTCGTGCCGAGCGACGATATCGCCGCCATCAAGAGCAGTCTGGTGAGGTTCTACGAGCGCTTTCGCGACGGGACCCTCGCCGCCGGGTGGGCCTGGGACGGCTGTGCACGCTACACGGTACGAGGTCTTGCCGGCCGGCTGGCGGAGATCCTGCATCGCCTCGGCCGCCATTACCGGGAAGCGCGGGAGCCGTAGAGACCGGGTGCGTGAGAACCAAACCGGAAGGCCAGCCATGGGACGCAGCCGCGACCGAGAATTGTGGGGCGAAGAACTCCGTCAGGGTATCAAAATTCTGGAACACTACGCGAGCGAGCACGAGCTTCCGCCGCCACAATGCGAATCCCCGGTATTCCTGTTGGCCGCCGGTTGGCGCTGCGGCTCGACTTTGCTCCAGCGTCTGATCTGTTCCGACAAACGAATCCTGATGTGGGGGGAACCCTTCGGCGACCTGCTTCCGGTGCACCGGCTGGCGCAGAGCGTGGCGTTCTTCCGGCCGGACGACCCTCACGCCAAGTATGCGATCGAGCGGCATGATGGCGAATTGTCAAGCAGTTGGATTGCGAATCTGAACCCGGGCTTCGGCCGGCTGCGCGCCGCCCACCGCGCGTTCTTCGAGGAACTGTTCGGTGCGGGAGCGGCCCAAAGAGGCTATCTGCGCTGGGGCTGCAAATGGACGCGCCTCGCCGCAGGACACGCCTACTACCTGCGCTGGCTCTATCCAAAGGCGAAGTTTCTCTTCCTGGTGCGGCACCCCCTCGACGCCTACCGCTCATACCATGGCCGGCGGTGGTACTTGATGCGGCCGTCGGAAACAGTGGCGCGGCCGGACAAGTTTTTCCGCCACTGGAAGCTCGTCGCTGGATCGTTTCTTCGGGAACGGAGCCGGTTGGGGGCGCTGCTGGTACGATATGAGGATTTAGTGGCCGACGCCGACCTCGTGGACCGTATCGCGGAACATCTCGGCTTGAAGCTGGATCCCTCCGTACTCGGCGCGAAGGTGGGCGCGAGCAAAGGGAAGCGGGACGTGAAGCCTTGGTGGAAACTGCTTTGCGGGCTGCAGGCCGGCGAGTTGTGCCGGGAGCTCGGCTACGAGCCGGGCGGCGGCGTGCGGGAGGCGAACTTCTCCCGGGAATGAAGGCCCGCGGGCGCGGAACGCGACGCCGCGGGTGAGCGGGCGCCCCGCAGTTCCGCAACGATGCGGCTGCCCGCGGCTCGGCTTCCCGAAGTCGCCGCTGCTGACCACTTCCGATATGTCTGTCTTCCGGACAATCGCGAAGCAGAGCGCCACTTACGGCGTGGCGACCGCCGTCGAGAGAGGCGCGTCGATCGTCCTGCTGCCCATCTACACCCGGTACCTCAGTCCGGCTGACTACGGGATCTTAGAGCTACTGGCGACGACCATCACCGTAACGCAGCTTCTGGTGGGGTTGCGGCTGCAGGAAGCACTTTTTTATTTCTACTCGAAAGCCGAAGACCGGAAGGGCCGGGAGCGGGCAGTGACGACGACGCTCGGCGGAGCCGTGCTGTTGGCGGTCCTCGTCGTCGCCGCCGCCGTAGCCGCCAGTGGCCCCCTCAGCCGGCTCGTTTTCGAGACGCCGGAGTACGGTGACATGTTCACGGTGGCGCTGACGGGCCTGGCCTTGAATTTTCCCGCCGAGGCGGGCTTTGCTTACCTGCGGGCGATCGATGCGCCGCGCCATTTCACGGTGATGACGGCATTCCGGCTGGGCGTTTCGGCCGGCGTGGCGGTCAGCACGCTCGTGTTCTGGAACTTCGGCGTGTGGGCGCTGCTGTGGGGCAATGTTGCAGGGGCGGCGGCGACGGCGGCTTACATGGCGGGATTGATCCTGTCGCGGATGCCGCTGCGATTCGATCCGCGGCTGTTCGCCTCGCAAATCGCGTTTTCGGCGCCGATCAGCCTGGCAGGGATCGGGATGCTGTTCCTGCACTACGGCGACCGGTATTTCCTGCAGCGCTCAGTGACGCTCGCGGCCATCGGCGTCTATGCGCTGGCGTACAAGATCGGAATGATCGTCAGTTTCGTTCACGGCCCCTTCATCCGGCATTGGACGGCCCAGATGTACGGGATCGTGGAACGCCCAGACGGCGAAGAAGTCTACGTGCGCGTGATGACCTACCTGCTGTTCGTCTTGACCCTGACCGCCCTGGCGTTGTCGTTGTTCTCCCGGCCGATTCTCTCGATCATGGCTCCGCCGGAATACCACGGCGCCGTCAGGTTCGTGCCGTGGCTGAGCCTCGCTTATGTAATCCGTGGCTTCGGAGACCAGGTGAAATCCGTGTTCAATATTCACCGGCGCACAGGCTACCACGTTCCTGTCGCCGCCGGAGCAGTGGCGGTCGTCGGGACGGCCTATGCGACACTGATCCCACGGTTCGGCGTGGCGGGCGCGGTGGCGTCCACGGTCATCGGGTTCACGGCGTTCGCCGCGCTTTCCTATTTCTTCGGCCAACGAGTGCGCCGTTACCGGTTCGAAACGTGGAGACTGGTGAAGATCGCTGCGACGGCTGGCCTGGTGGTGGCGGTGTTCCGCGTTTTCCAGCCGGCTCATTTCATTCTCCAGGTTCTGTGGGGGATTGCTGGCGTCACAGCGTGGTTCGTTTTACTCCTGGCGGCAGGCTTCTTCCAGCCGAATGAAATCGAGGGTGTTCGGACCATGATGAAGGGAATTCAGGCGCGAATCCCGTCGATTCGCTGATAAGGGTCGCGTACACATGCAAAGATGCGAAGAAGCGCTGGAGATCGGGCGTTACGGTACGGTAAACGGCTCGGGGACGGAGCGGGCCAGCTCGTTCGCAGATTGCTGGCAGCTGGGATCGGAAGCGCGGTTGAGGCACCAGCGGCGGCGCGCCCAAACCAGTGTTCCAGAATTCAGACTGAGCTGAAGCGCGCAGCGCCCACCCGGGCAGGAAGCGGACGCCGTGTTCGTCAGCGAAGAGGCGTCGGTTCCCCAATCGACCACCAGGTTGTCGGCCGTGGCGGCGAGTGCGGGCGGGGCCGCGGACAAGGTTACCGTGGCCGTGCCGGCTACCGCGGCGGGCGTCTCGAGCCAGCCGTGAATTGCGCTGCCGCCGCAGGTGAACTCATAAGAATAGCCGGTCTGAGCAGCAAGACCCGTCACGACCAAGTTGCGGGACCGGACGACGTCCTGCTGAGACAAGACCAAATCGGGCTGGCCGGCCGCGCGGAGCGTCAGGTCGCAAGCCGACTCGTCCGGCGCGGTGAGCGCCCAATGGAAGCCGGCCGGGACGGGCGCCGAGGCCAGCCGCAGCGGCAGCGTCCGTTTCGTCGTCACCGGCAGCGAAGCGGAATACGCAACCGTCTGCCCGTCGGTGACGCGGATACGGAAAGCATAAGCGGTGGATGGTGAGAGACCGCTGACAGTGTAAGACGTCGTATCAGGCGGCAGGCTCGCCCAGTCCTGGAACCCGCCTCCCGAGTCCACTTCAACGACGTAGGCGGTCTCGCCGGTGGAGTTGTCTGTCCAACTCAGCCTCACCTGGTCGTTGAGCACGATGTCGGCGGAGGGACCGGACGGCACAGCGATGCCGCCAGCAGGGAACGTGGTCACCTGAACCTCGTTGGAGTAAGCCGAAGCGCCGTACACATTCACGGCGCGAACGCGGTAGAAATAGGTCGTGTCCGGCGCGAGCCCTTCATCGTTGTACGCCGCCGTATTGCTCGCCAGGACGGCGATCCTCGCGTAGGTTCCCTGCGCGCCCGTCTTCCGCTCGACTTCGTAGCTGTCTTCGTTCGTGGCCTGGTCGGTCCACTCGAGAGCGACGCTCGTCGCCGTCACGCCGGATGCATTAAGCATTCCGGGGGCCGCCGGCGGCGCAGCGTTCTGGGCCTGGGCGAGCATGATTTCAAAGAAACCGCTGGACTCGCCGGTGGGAGTGATCGTCCCTCCCCCGGTCCAGTCGCCGTTGCCCGTCCCGTTGATCGCCACTCCCGGCATGGCCATGATGCCGAGCAAGGCATACTTCGAATAGTTCGTATCGTACGTGCCGTCCGGCACTCCGGCGCAAGGGAACTGGAAAGAGGTGGCCGTGGGCGTCGCCGAAACGGTGTAGAATTTGTCCACCCGGGTCGTCCCGAGGGCGGCATTCGTGGAGCCCCGCACCTGAATCTCCCAGCCCGGCACGAGGTTGTGGGGCACGGTGAGATTCGCAGTGCAAACGCCGCCGCCGGCCACGATGCTCGTCAGCGTGCCGTCGTCCTTTCGCCAGAGCCGCCAAGGCTGGGTAGCCGCGATCTGCGCATTGGTCTGATTGGCCGCCGTGTTCCCGCCCACGCCGCTTACCGTGATCGTGTCCCCGACGCCGAGCCCGAGGACGGCGCGGGTCGTGAGCCAGATCGGCGATTGTCCGGCGCCGCTGACCCCGTAGACCTGGATGTCGTACGGGCGAATGCCGAACCAGATCTGGGGCTGCTCGGCCATCGCGACTTGAGCGATCAGACCTCCCCAGACCCCTCCCGTGAACGTAATACCGGTCTTGGCCACCGTAGCCTTCGACCAACCGAGCGTCTTGATGCTTTGCGACGTCGAATACCGGACCTCGTATTTCACCGCCTGCTTTTTCGGCCCCCACCAAGTGAGTTCGTAGCCCTGTCCGGCCGGCCCGTCGAGATTGTCGTCCCAGACGGCGGTGAGGATTCCAATGAAGGCGTCTGGCTCACCGGTCACCTCGCGGAGCTCCAGCGGGCCGAACCGCACGGTCTGGCCGGAGTAATCATTGACCGCCTGGTTCAAAGAGATCTTGAAATAGGCATTCGTCATGTCGTCCCAGTAGTGCCGGCTGCTGGGAGGGCTCGCGTTGGTCAGGTCTCCGTGGAAACCGGGGTCGTACGGGTGGATGGCGCCCGAGTCCTGCCCGACGAGGTGGCTGGGTTTCATCGTCACAACGACGTGCATAAGACGGCCCGCGTACAGATTTGGATCCGTGTGGTGGTAGAAGTGCCCCGGGATATAAGTGCCGAACTGGCCGATGTAAGCGCCGTTGGAATTCCTCACGGCGTCTTTGCCGTACGTGACGGTGAAGTACAAACGGTTAGCGTTGGGGTTCCAGGAACCCGCTTTGAGAGCGTAACTCCGCCAGGGATGATTCACGTCCCCTGACTTTCCGCCGGGATAAAAGACCCAAAAGAAAGGATAATTCCCGTCGGTCATTCTCAAGTTCATCGAGGAGCCGGTCTTGACGCCGTCGGCTGTGCCGGTATCGCTCACGTCGATATCCAGGTCGGTGGGCGGCGTACCAGAGCCGACCCGCAGGACGACGAACGGGCCGTTCAGAGCGGACTCGTCCATACCGCTGATCCAGACGATGCGGCCGACCTGCAACCGCTTCGTCGGATCTTCCGTGTACTGGGCGAGCTGCAAAGTAGCCGTACCGTTGGAGACACTGTAACTCGTGATCGCGATATCTTTTCTGCTGCGGGCGGTGTTGAATGGGAGCCAGCCCATCTGACACTGGAATCGGTTCGACGTGTCCGTGCACGCCGGGACGGTAACCTCAGCGTAGCCTTCCCCTTGGTTGTAAGTGGACCCGTACCCTTCTCCCCCGGTAGAGGCGAAGGCGACGGTCTCGACGCCGGTGGCCGCGGCCCAGTCCATGTGGATCGTTCCGGTGGGCGGACCCCAGGTGGAGGAATCGACCGGGATCGTCATCGTGTAAGCATCGATGACCGTGGCCGTATAGACGCTGCGCCCGTAATTGGCCCTTACCGGAGTCCCATAGCCGTAACTTTGGGGGTTGGCGCCCCTTGTACAGCCGCTGAGGGCGTTGCCAGTGACGGTTGTGCAGGTGATGGTCTCGTTGTTGATACGGAGAGTTACTGGGGGGGCCTGGAGACGGTCGGTGCGGTTCAACAAGAAGCTGGTGTCCGTCGCCGAGACGGCCCGCATCAATCTTTCCTTCATCGGGCCAGTGAGCTGATCCCAGTTGCCCGTTCCACCCCAGAACTTCACGCGGGGAGACGTTCCCGGCTGGAAGCCGTGCCCGTTGGGACAGCGGATGGTGGTCGGGTTACCCGGAACGAAAGACGGCGTCGCGCACTTGAAATCATGAATCACCACCTGCGCCGTCAAAGCAAGGGGAGCGATTACCAAAACGAGAAAGCCACGCATCACGGCAACCTCCCCAGCCCGGTGATGTTTAGGAAGAATGCGTCTACGTCCAGATTCACGCTCGTGGTGGAAGTCGCCGCTGCCTGTACCCACGGAGCTTGCGTCAGCGTACCCAGCACACCATTGCCGTCACAGCCGGAAGCACAGATCGTCTTCTCAGCGCTCCACGCGGCTCCAGCGGCGCTGATCGAGAAACGGTATGTTCCGGGGGTGGTGATGCGAAGCCGCAAAGCGTACCACGCGCCGGCCGTTACGGCAACGGCGCTGTCCACCGTCACTTTCGTCCCGCCGTTGGGCTGCATGACGTAGTTCCAAGTGGTCTGCGCGGCGCGAGCGTCGAACTCGAAAGCGACATACTCGCCTGGATCGGTGAACCCGGAGCTCCCGGCCCACACGAATCCAACTCGATAAACCGCTCCCGAAACCGCTCCGGGACGCACGATGAATATCACCGTAAGATTCCCGACAGCGCTCAGATCGGGAACGAGGTGTGCGGCGGACGTAGCGGCTAACCGGATGGAAACTCCACCGCCGGCGGTCGTGCCGGACGTCAGACGAACCGCGCCAGGGTGGTTCAGGTCCCCCTCGGTATGTTGGACACTCCACCCGCTCGGCGTGCCGAAAGTCTGGATGTCCCAGCCGAGCTGCCCAATTTCCCCGTCCTCGTCGGAGCCGCCGGGGAAGTCGTCACGGAGCGCCAGGTCCCCGTGGAGCGGGTCGGCTGTCCCGCCCCCGGCCACCTGCTCCCAGGTCATGCCATTACAATAGTACAGTTTCTGTCCGGCCGCCTGATCTGTGTCGAAGTAAAACAGCCCGTATGCGTTACAACTCGCCGGAAGAGTCGCCGAGGCGCCGTATTGGGCCACGGACTCGGTGGCGACGTTGACCGTTCGGCCAGAGATCGCCAGCAGGTTCCCGAAGCCAAACAGCTCCAGTCGGCCCGTAACCGGGTCCCAAGCATAGAACTGACCCAGACCCGATGCGGCGTCGGGCGCCAACGGGTGTCCGCGGAGGCTCTTCGCGTCACCTCCGGTCGTCATCAGCGCCCACGTATCCTGGGCGACGCAACCGTAGACGTTCTCTCCCGCCGGCGCGTCGGTTTTGAAAAACATCGCCCCGGCCTCACAAATGCCTGGGAGCGTCGTCCCGGCCTGAAACGGTTTCGTGGAGACCGCAGCGCTGAAGTCCACCTGCCTCGCCTGCCGGCTCAGATCGATGGCGGTTTGCCCAGACAGCAGGCCCGCCGCCCCGAGAGGAGCCAGCAACAACAGTGACCTGACGGTATTTCTCATCCGATTGCTCCTTCCACGTCCACTGAGGATGTCGCTGCCGGGGAAATCAGAGGCGGTTCCCGTGGCAGACGACAGCCCCGTCGGCTGCAATGGTACCATGGCAAGAGCGGAAGAAATTCCTTGTAACTTATTGATTACAAATAAGATAAATCCAAAACTCTGATCAAGAGACAAGTAGCGGACCAGCGAGGGACCGAAAGGGTTGGGGAGTCTCGGGAAAGTTCGGACCATCGGCCGGCCTCTCCCGCAGGAACACGGCAACCGGCGGAGTCCGCTACCGCTCCTCGTTCAGAACGCGGTCCCGACCAGCTCCGTCCGCCGCCGCCTATAGACCTCATCCAGGCGCCGATACATCCTGTCGCAGAGCTCGCGAATCTCAGGGTGGATCTCCGGGGGAGAGCTCTTTCTCACCGACCGGTGGTGAATCCCTTCGGCGACTTGCCGTTCATAGCGCAGGCCGAGCGTGTGGCACAGCCATTTCATTTCCTTGGCTGGAGATTCCACCAAGCGCTCATAATTGACCACGTGCACGCGGGGCTCGTCCTCGAGCCGCTGGCGAAAGAAATGCATGTTCCGGACGTACCAGAGCAGCGCCCGGACAGAGGCATCCGAAGGCCGCTCCTCATACCAGCGCTGCAGCAAAGCCCACATCTCGTCGTCGAGCTCCTCGATCCGCCAGCCGGCGATCTCGGGCTCCTCAATCATGATCTGGAGTTCGCGGAAGTGGTTTTTCCAGTTTTTGAGGGCGGAATTCACCGCGTCTTCATACCAACGGTAAAGCCAGATTACCTGCAGTCTTTCGTAGATCTGAAGCATGCGGCGCGCATGTTGGGAGTCGGTAATGGGCTTGAAAAAAACGGCCGTCCCCCGAGACCGTCGGATTAGCCGCTTGATCGTTTCCTCGTCCCGGAGTACGTAGTTGTCGAAAGCTTCCGGATCATTCTCGTAGTAACACTCTGTTTCCGAGTGCCGGTTGAAGGCGCGGATCAGCATGTTCGTCCCGGAACGCTGCATGCCACAGATGAATACAGGAAAGCCCTGGCCTGCAGGCCGGCGCAGGAGGCGGACCCTCTTCCACAGTTTTTGCAAGCGCTCTTTTCGTGTCAGCATTCGCCTGTCCGGGAGAGCTGACTAGTGTCGCCAGAGGCGGCTACCTCCATGACGAAACTTCGGGATTCCCGCGGAAACTCTTGACAGAATAGCTTGGACAATTGCACAGCCGCAATGGGCTCCGCGCGAGAGAGGTCCGCAGCGCGCCCCAGTCACATCCCCAACTCCTCCAGCAGCCGGATGCACTCCATCATCGCCCGCCCGTTGTGATAGGCGCACTTCCAGATGCCGCCTTTGGCGCCGCGGGGACGGCCGTCAGGGCCTACCACCCGATGCCACTCCCCGTGCGTCCAATCGATCTGCTTCTCGCGCACGAAACGCCAGGTCTTCTCGAACGCCTCGCGGTACTGGACGGCGCCGGTCAGCTTGTACATGTATAGAGCGCTGACGAGGGCTTCGGCCTGAACCCACCATATCTTGTCGCGGTCCTCGGCCGGGCCGCCGAGCGGTCCCCAGGAGAAGAAGCCGCCCCGCTCCTCATCGAAGCCGTACCTGCGGGAGTACGCCCAAAGTTTCTCGAACAGCGGGAGATACCGGCGGACATCGAGTCCAGCGGCCTCGCAAGCGTCGGCCACGAGCCAGACGTTCTCGAGGTCGTGACCATAGGAGACACGATCGAAGCCGCTGTCCAGAATCGGCGTCCAGTCGCGCTCGTACTTGTCTGTGCAAGCGACCGGATCCTTCCGCACCACCTTCTCCGTCTCGATCCCGATCAGTTCGAGGAGCCGCTCTTTGGCCTCCGGCCGCCCGCTGGCTCGGTAGAAGGCGGTCATGGCCTCCAGCAAGTGCAGATGCGTGTTCATGAGCTTGGCGTCGAAGCGCGGAGCGCTCATGTAGTTGCGGTCCGAAGGTTTCGGTTCGGACCAGTCCACGGAAAAGTATTCGCGGTAGCCTTGGTGGCGGTTGTCGTGGGCTTTCGCTTCCAAAACGTCGAAGAGCCGGACGGCGAGTTCCAGAGCCTTTTCGTCCCGCGAGGCCAGGTAATACTCCGAAAGAGCGTAGAGGGCGAAGCTTTGCCCGTAAAGGTGCTTGTTCGGGGCACGCACCTCGTCTCCGGAGGCGTCCACGGCCCAGTAAAACCCTCCGTTTTCGAAATCCCACATCTTGCGGCGAAGGAACTCGAAACCGTGGCGGGCCGCAGCGAGGAGATCCTCGCGGGAGAACGCTTCTGGCTTCTCGTAGCCTTCGCGCGCCAGCCGGGAGAAGAACCACACCATCCGCGCCTGGGTGACGATCGTCTTCTCGTCCGGCGGGGCCGGGTCGCCGTTCTCGTCGAAGTAGAGGTGATAGCCGCCGCGTTCCCGATCCAGGCACCGCGGGTACCAGAACGACGTGATGTTGTCGAGGAGCACCTCCCGCATTTGCGCCCGGAGATCCGCCGATCGCAAGGAATCGCTCTGGTCACGGGGAAGGCAAGCGAGCGATAAACCAACGACGACAAGGACGAGACGCCACACCATGACGCCACAAAGCTACGCCTTCGGGTACTTCCCGCGCAACCCGCTTGGCTATCTTAGGATGTCGCCGTCCTCGCAAGAGACCGCGGAGCAGTTGCACTTCGACGCGGGCGCCGGTAGATTCAACAATGGGAGGGGCGGAGAATCATAGTATGGACGACGGCGGAAACCTCACTCGCTCCAACGACGACGACAGCAGTCAATCTCTCAGCTCCCCGAACGGCGAGACCCGTGATCGCAGCATCCGTGTGGCGCTCGGCTTGTATTCAGTTCGTGAGGAGTGCGAGAGAGATTGGCCGGGGACGCTCAAGGCGGTCGCCGAAATGGGTTACGAAGGGGTGGAGTTCGCCGGCTATCACGGTTGGAGCGCGAAAGCCTTGCGGCAGATCCTCGCCGACAACGGTCTCGGGATCGCGAGTTGCCACGTCGGACTCAACATGCTCACCGACGATGAATTGAAGAAGACGGTGGAGTTCCATCAAGAGCTCGGCGTTAAGCTGCTCGTGATCCCTTATCACGAAGAGACCTCGGCCGAAGGATGGAGAAATTTCGCCGCCGACCTAGCCGAGATCAGCGATCGGCTGGCCGCCTACGGCATGCAGGTCGGTTACCACAACCACACCCACGAGATGCGGCCCGTGGATGGGTCCATCCCTTGGGAGATCGTCTTCGACAACACGCCGTTCGCGGTGAGTCACCAGCCTGACACCGGGCACATGGTGCGGGGCGGACGGGACCCGGCCGCCTACATCCGGCGGTACCGCGGGCGCACGCGCACGGTCCACCTCAAGGAGTACGATCCCGAGAACGAACACGCGATTCTCGGCGAGGGCAAGGTGAACTGGGAAGCCGTCTTTCACGCGTGCCGGGAAGCCGGGGGTACCGAATGGTACATCATCGAAGCCGAGAACTGCCCGTGCCCTCCCTTGGAGTGTGTGGCGGTCTGCCTTCGGAACCTCGAGAAGCTTAGGGGTTCCTGAAACGGAGAAGCGGTTGTCCGACGCATTCGGCCGCGGGCCGGGCATGACTCTTGCGACCCTAGCGCGCAACCCGTCCGGGCCGTGTCCCGGGTAACCGCCGGCCGCCGTATGGCGAAGTTCTCACCTAGGAGCTTCGCAAGCGGTTGAGCGCAGAAGGCGAAAAGGATGCCCAAGTGAAACACGAAGCAGCGATGATCGCCGCGGCTCTGGCTCTCGCTGCGGCCGCGGGAGCTCCTGAGCAGCTTTCCGAGCGCCTGCAGGCTCGGGCCGGTGAGACTTGCATCGTCTGCGACCAGGCGGTGCGGGAGGGAGATCCGGCCTACCTTTACGGCGGCCAGCGGGTGGCCGTATGCCCGGAAGACGAGCCGCGGTTCCTCGCCGACCCAGCGGGCTACGTCGCCCGTCTTCGCCCAAACAACATCGTCATGAACCCGGAGCCGAGCGGCGACGGCCGCTTCTGGCTATGGATGGGGTTGTTTGCTTTGAATGGATTGCTGTTCGGCGCACTGGCGGCCCAGGCTGCGGCGCGAAAGGGCCGTTCCATGGCCGCCTATTTTCTGGCCGGCTTCATTTTCTCGTTGCCAGGCTATCTCTACAGCGCCACGCGGCCGGTGCGAGAGGGCGCTCCGCGCATACCTCCCGGAGAGTGGAAATTCCACACCACGCGTGAGCCGGAGCCTTGTCCGGAGTGCGGCCATCCCAACCACCCGACGGCGGACCGCTGCACGGGGTGCGGCGCCACGCTTTCGCCGCGGGTCCGGCCGGAAACGCAGAGGTCCGATGCCCGCTGAGTCCCGCAACATCCTGGATCGCGTCAGGCGGACGGTTAATGCCGTCCTGGAAAGCTCCAACATGGAGACGCGCCGGCCCATCGTGGGGCGGAACTTCGAGAGCAATATTCCCGGCGTCTACATCATCGGTGACCTCGCCGGGGCTCCCGTGGTGAAGCTGGCGATGGAGCAGGGACATCGGGTCGCCCGGCATATCGCCTCGCAACCCGATGCCCGGGGCGGTCCGTCGGACGGCTGGGACGTGATCGTCGCCGGAGCGGGGGCAGCCGGACTCAACGCCGCCCTCGGGCTGCAGGAAGCGGGACTCCGCGTGCTGGTCCTCGAAAAGAACAAGATCGCCAACACGATCGAGAACTTTCCGGAAGGCAAGTGGGTTTACGCCGAGCCGGACACGGTCCCCCCGAAAGGCAAACTCTGGCTCGACGGGGCCCGGAAAGAAGACCTTCTCGCTCGCTGGCACGCGATCATCCGCGACAACCGCCTCGATGTCCGCACCGAAGAAGGAGTAGAGGGCATCACCCGCCGGCGCGACGGCCTTCTCGAGGTCAAGACCTCCAAGAGC
The DNA here is from genome assembly GCA_964461995.1 of uncultured Solibacteraceae bacterium. Classification (GTDB taxonomy): domain Bacteria; phylum Acidobacteriota; class Terriglobia; order Bryobacterales; family Bryobacteraceae; genus JALSRK01. Next base: position 67,553 of record CAYWXL010000003.1, on the reverse strand, counting down.
CGGTACGTCACCAAGCGCGTCATTCTGGCCACCGGCCAACGGGGCAACCCGCGCAAGCTCGGCGTGGAGGGAGAGGATCGCGAAGAGGTCTATCACCGGCTTTACAGTCCGAAGCAGTACCGCGGCGAGGACATCCTTGTTGTCGGCGGGGGCAACAGCGCTGTGGAGGCCGCTCTGACCCTGGCCGAGCAGAACCGCGTCACTCTATCCTACCGGGGCGGCGAGTTCCGGCGTTTGTTCAAAGACAACGCCCGGAAGCTCGAGGAAGCCATCCAGGCGGGGCGCATCCGCCTGCTGCTAAACTCGAACGTCAAACGGTTCGAAGAAGGCGAGTGCGTTCTGGAAGTGGACGGGGACGGGCGGCGAGCGGAGCGGCGCGTGCCCTACCAGCACGCGTTCGTGCTGATCGGCGCCGAGCTGCCGGCAGTGTTTCTTCATTCGCTGGGCATCCGGCTCGAGAACGAGTGGAGCGGAAGTCCACTGTTGACGGCGGCCCTAGCGGCGGCGTGCCTGACGGGCCTGTGGATCTTCGGGGGGCAAGGGAGCGCCGGCGTTTCCGAAAGCATCCGGGCCATCGGCGCCCTGGCCGCGGCCGGGTCGTTCCTCGCCCTCATCGTCTCGGGAGCGCGGGGCAGCCGGTGGTCGTGGCTCGGGGTCTCGTTTCTCGTCGCATACTCCATCTACGGGGCCAAGCAAACGCCCGGGCATGAATTCTGGCCCTATACCGGGTGGGGATTTCAGGCGCTCTCGTTCCTCGACCGGCCGTGGTCGTTCTGGTACACGGTTCTCTACACCCTGGTGATGACTGTGTTCGGCCTGCAGGCGATGAAGCGCTGGGGCTTGGACCGCAAGGACCGTTTCCAGATCTGGCGCTACGTAAGTCTGCTCGGCTTCCAATGGCTGTTCTTCTTCCTGATCCCGGAGTTTCTGTTTCGGTGGGCGGTCGAATACCGGTGGGTCGGTGAAAAACTCGCTTCCGATCCGGTCTTCGCCGATCAGGCTTGGCGCTCGTACGGCATCGTCTACGCCTGGCCGCTGTTCTTCTACACGTTCTTCGGTAGCCCGCACCAGATATGGGTCGTGTGGGGACTGCTGCTCAGCTTCGTCATCATCCCGATCCTCGTGCTGTTCCATGGCAAGCGGTACTGTTCATGGATTTGCGGCTGCGGGGGTCTGGCGGAGACGCTGGGCGACCGCTGGCGGCACCTGGCTCCGAAAGGCAAAACGAGCGTCCGGTGGGAGGAGATGAATTCCGTTGTGCTCATCGCCGCCGCAGTGATCACCGTATTGATGGTTTCACGGGACGCGATCGGCGTTTTCCGTGGGGTGGCGGGCGCGGGGCTCGACTGGTACCACCTCCTGGCCGACGTCTGGCTGGTGGGTATCCTGCCGGTGACGCTCTACCCCTTTTTCGGAGGCAAGATATGGTGCCGCTACTGGTGCCCGCTGGCGAAGATGATGAACCTCATCAGCGCGTTCTACGTGAAGCTCGGCATCAGCCGGTTCGCTATCCGCGCCAACGACAAGTGCATTGCCTGCGGCGAGTGCACCCGCAACTGCCAGGTGGGCATCGACGTTATGAATTTCGCGCTGAAACAGGAAGAGATCAATAACGCGAACAGCTCCTGTATCGGCTGCGGCATCTGCGTAACGGTTTGCCCGATGGACACGCTTTCCTCCGGACCGGCGGGGCGGCCCTCGCGGCAACTGGTCCAGATCACCTGAAGTTCCCGCCCGGATCCTGCGAAGTGAAACAATAGAACTATAACCCTGGGACCGGACTCAGAGTGGGGAAACAACCGTGACACGAAGAAAAGTTCTGGGTGGATTGAGCGCAGCGGGACTGGCGGCCACCGGGGCCATGCTCTACCGGGCCGCGCCGCGTTTTTGGAATCAATACTTCCGCGAATGGAACCGGCCGGTCGAGGATCCGCCGCAACGGCCTGACCCATTGGCGTGGCCGGACCGCGGCCTCCATATCGCCTGGCTGGGTCACACCACGTGCTTGCTGAAGATCGACGGGTTTACGATACTCACCGATCCGGTCTTCAGCGAACGCGCCGGGTTGAACGTGGGGCCGCTCACCCTGGGCGTCAAACGGCTCGTGGCGCCGGCGCTGCGACCGGCCGAGTTGCCCAAACCGGATCTCATCCTGCTATCCCATGCGCACATGGATCATTTCGACATCCCCAGCCTACGGCGGCTCGAAGACCCGACGACGCCGGTGATCACCGCCTGGGAAACCTCCGACCTGCTGCGTCCCGAACGCTATCAGTTCGTACACGAGATGCGGTGGGGCGACCGGTTCGAGGTAGGGCCGGCTGCCATTCGGGCCTTCGAAGTGAACCATTGGGGAGCGCGCATGCGCACCGACACGTACCGGGGCTACAACGGCTATTTGATCGATTGCGGGCGCTACCGCGTGATGTTCGGCGGAGATACGGCCGATACCACTCTGTTCCGGCAGATCCGCTCCCGGCGCGGGATCGACCTCGCCATCATGCCCATCGGCGCCTACAATCCGTGGATCCGATACCACTGCACGCCGGAACAAGCCTGGCGCATGGGGAACGAAGCAGGAGCCGAATTCTTCGTCCCTGTCCACCACCAGACCTTCCGCCTGAGCGACGAGCCGGTAGCGGAGCCGATTCAACGGTTCTTTGCAGCCGCTGGCAGCGAGAGCGACCGCATCGCCGTTTCGGCGGTGGGCCAGGAGTTCCACCTGTAGCGCCTAGATGGACGCCTCAGGGAAGAGAGCTGCGGGGGCCGCTGATGGGTGGTGGCGCCGTGGGCAGGCTCAGAACCGGTTCAGTTCCTCGATGAGGGCTTTCAAGCCTCTCTTGCGGTAAAGGTTGGTGAGGCGCTGCTCTTCGGGCGAGGGTGAGACGATCCGGTCCAAGCCCAGCGAGGCCAGATCCTCCCGCGACGGAATCCAAATCTCTCCGTCGGCGAATTCGACGTAACCGATGTAGCCGGACATGCTCTCCACCATGAGCGGTTGAGAGAAGTGCAACGCCCGATCGCCGCGCACTTCGATAGTGGCGCCGGGATCGAGATCCACCTTCGCCGGCACCGTGCCCGCCTCGATGGTGCGGCCCCGCATGTCCTTGAAGATCCAACCCAGCGCCACGTGCCGTACCTTCTTGTCCGACAGGTTCCGCAGGACCAGCCGCGGGGCGTCCGCCATCCGGGTGTTCATCCGCGAGGATCCGGTGACCGCCTCGACCGGGGCGCCGGGGATCCTCAGGGCGGCGATCCGGTAGTCCTGGGCCCCTGCCAGGTTGGTCACCCGCCGGGCGACCCGGATGCCGATCCGCGGGCGTTCGGACTGCCGGGCGAGGCTCAACAACACCTCTTGCTGCAGCCCTTCGGGACCGCGCTCGGCGAGCACCCGCTTGAAATACTCCCGGTCCCGGCGGGCCTCCAGTTCGAAGACCGTCAGGATTCGCCGGGAATCCAGACGGTTCGGTCCATAGAAGCTCAAGTCGTCGAAAAGGATGCCGTCCAGGCTCACGGTGACCAGAGCGCCGTTGCCGCGCTGCAACGGGCGGAGCAGACGGAGGTTGATCCGAACGGGGAAGACCTCGCCCGGCGCCACGTTCAGACTCGGAACGGTGACGCTTGCCTTCCCGCCGGGCGTGACCTCCTGAGCCAGCACCATGAGCGTTATCCCGCGAATCGCCCGCTGTCCGGTGTTCCGGAGCGTCAGCGAGGTATCCAGCTCCACCACCATCGCTCCACCGCGGGCCTCGGCCTTCGAGGAACCCCAGTCCATCGACACCACGGCCACGGGAGACTCCGGCGGAAAATCGATGCGGAGCTTCTCCGTGCCGGCCACCTGAGCGGTGGCGGACCAGGCGAACATCACCGCCGCGAGGGGGACGAGTCTAATAGACGTAAACATTGTTGATCGTCACCATGCCGGTCTCGTCGTCGAAATAGGACGCGGTCATGGCCCCGTCGGTGGTGACCGACAACAAGACCGGTTCCTCACTCCGGTGCCGCAGCACCAGGGATCCGTTTGCATCCTGGACTTCAATACCCTCGGCGGTGGCCGCCACCGCTGGCGTGATGGGTTCGGTGGTGTGCAGGCGGAACCCAGCGAAATGGAACAGCCACCCGCTCACGATCACGAGCGTCAACGATGCCAACGCTGCCGCGATCCGCCATCCGATGTTCCGGCCTCGAGGCGGCGCCGGAGAAACGCATCGCCCCGCTTCCAAGCCGACTTGGATATTGGCGCGCATCTCCGCCGCCAGTCGATCCCAATTGAGCTGCTCGGGCAGTCGCCCGCCCTCGGAAGCCAACTCCCTCCGGACGGCGCCGAACTCTTCCACCTCGCTCCGGCAGCGCCCGCATCCCCGCAGATGCCACCGGACGATCCACCGCCGCCAAAACGGCAGGTCCCCGCCGGCGGCCAGAGCCAACTCTGCGCGTTCCGGGTGCCTCATGGCTTCCTCCTTTCGAGGTAACGCCGGAACTTGATCCGGGCGTTGGCGATGTGCGAGCGTACCGTGGCCTTCGAGCAACCGAGCCGGGCGGCGACCTCCGCCGCCGGCAGTCCCTCGATGTCCCGAAGCACTAGCGCCGTGCGTTCCTTCACCGTGAGCTGGGCCAAGCCGGCCTCCAGAACCTGCCGCTGTTCGCCGCGGAGCACCAACTGCTCCGGGTCCTCGCCTTCGGGACTGCGCAATGCCTCCGGGAGCTCATCGACTTCGCAGAAGTTCACCCGGCTGTTGCGGCGCAGGAAATCGATGGCCGTGTTGGTGGCGATCCGGGAAAGCCAATGGGCGGCTTTCCGCGTGTCCTTGAGCTGTCCGGACCGCTGCAGAGCCTTGATGAACGCTTCTTGAGTGAGATCCTGGGCGTCATCGACGTTGCCGACGATCCGGTAGATTTGCACAAAGATTCGCTGCAGGTTCTGGGTTATGAACCGGCTTCTCTCTTCGGCCGATTCCTCGAGAACCTGCGGGAGCGCCTCGCCCATGCTTCCCCCGGTCAATCTTCCGGCCAGCGCACTCATCGCTTCTATTAACGATGACGCGCGCGCCTGCCCATCCGTGCAGTGCAGACCGTCCTGCTCTCATAGTATTACGCCGCCCTGCCGCGCCGGAACAACTGTTTTTCCGGATCAGGAGCCGGGACCGGCCAGCGCTATGATGGAGTTTGGCCTCGCCCCCGATAAAGGACACACAGGCATGAAACTGGCGGCTCGAATGGACAAGATCCTCGTGGAGACGGCGTTCGAAGTTTTGGTGAGAGCGCGCGAACTCGAAGCTCAGGGTAAGCGGGTGATTCACCTGGAGCTGGGCGAGCCCGATTTCGACACCCCCGCCCACATCCGGGAAGCCGCCAAGAGGGCCCTTGACGAAGGGTGGACGCACTACGGCCCGACACAGGGTCTGCCAGAGCTCCGTGAGATCATCGCCCGGCACATTTCCGAAACGCGAGGTATCGAAGTGGGGCCGGAGCACGTCTGTGTGGTCCCCGGCGGGAAGCCCATCATTTTCTTCCCGATGCTGGCGCTGCTTGAAAAGGGTGACGAAGTCATCTACCCAAACCCGGGGTTTCCCATCTACGAGTCGATGATCGGAGTCTGCGGGGCCAGGCCGGTGCCGATACCGCTGTTGGAAGACCGGGGTTTCTCTTTCGATTTGAACGTCTTCGAAGACAGGTTGTCGGACCGGACCAAGATGATCGTGCTGAACTCGCCGCAGAACCCAACCGGCGGCCTTATCCCCAAAGAAGACATCATCGCCATCGCCGACCTGGTGCGGGACCGCGATCTCATCATCCTCTCCGACGAGATTTACTCGCGAATCTACTACGAGGAACGCCCCTTCTCCATCGCTTCGCTGCCGGGCATGCAGGAAAAGACCATCATCCTCGACGGCTTCTCGAAGATCTACGCCATGACGGGATGGCGCATCGGCTATGGCGTGATGCCCGTGTGGCTGGCCGAGGCGGTAAACAAATTGATGGTAAATTCGAACTCCTGCACCGCCACCTTCACCCAGCGGGCGGCCATGGCGGCGCTGACCGGCCCGCAAGAGGAATCGGAGCGGATGGTGGCGGAATTCAAGCGCCGGCGGGACGCTTTTGTGAAGGGACTCAATGAACTGCCTGGGTTCCGCTGCAATCTGCCCCGGGGCGCCTTCTACGCGTTCCCCAACATCACAGGCACGGGCATGCGATCGAAGGAGCTGGCGGACGCGCTGCTCAATGAGGCGGGCGTCGCGGGTCTCTCAGGCACCGCTTTCGGCGCCTATGGGGAAGGCTTTTTGCGCCTGAGCTACGCCAACAGTTACGAAAACTTGATGGAAGCCGTCGAGAGGATCGACAAGTTCCTGCGCTCGCGCTGACAGAGCGCCGGCTGGCGGCGCTTGCTCTCCCCGCTTCTCCAGCCCTCGGCCAGCCTGGCTTTTCTCAGTCCGGCAAAAATGATTGAGCCCGGGCCGAACGGCCCGGGCCCGTACACCACTCCCAGAACTCAGAACGGATTGAGCGCACCCAACGGACTCTAGTGTGCCCCGGCCATGTGACGGCTCATAATCTGGGCCATCAGATCCTTGGCATGGAGCTTCAGTTTTTTCAGCTTGATTTCTTCCAACTGCTGTTCCGGGGAAGGATGAGGCAGCGATTCAATGGCCTCGATCTTCCGGGCATACTCGGAATGGGCCATCGCCAGGCGCCGGAATTCCTCATCGGTTTCCATCAGATGCGCTTTCAGCTCCTCTTGGCTCAGTCTCTCCATAGAAGTCTCTCCCTTGGTGCCCTTATGGGGTTGGAATCCGTCGCGCGGTGTGAGGGGATTGCGGTTCAGCCACTTAAGGCTCTGCGCGACGGCGATCATCGTGAAGCCGGGAAGGGCGGCCGCCAGAAACCGCCCTTTCACTTCGAACCTTAGCACGATTGAAACCTCATTACAATAGCCGATTCCGTGGGGTCCCGGTAGTAGTTTTCCCGTATTCCCACGGGGTGAAAACCGCAAGACTCGTACAGGCGCCGCGCGGCCCGGTTGGATGCCCGTACCTCGAGAAAGACAGGGCCGGAAACGCGCCCAAGGAGCGCCGAAAGCAGCTGCCGGCCGACGCCGCGGCGCCGTCGGTCCGGCGCGACCGCCAGGTTGAGGATCTCGTACTCGCCGGCCGCTTCCCGCGCGACAATGAATCCGGCGATACCGCCGCTCTCCTCGGCCACCAGGCACAAATGCCCAAGGTAGTCCTTCGGCCTCCATCGGGCGGCGGTGGGGGAGGCGGCCTGGATCCGGCCGATCGCTTCGAGATCGACCTCCGCGGCTTGCCGGACGCGGCAGCCCTCTCCGGCGCCGACGCTCGGGCAATGACGATTTTCCGCGGACGAGCTCTCCGGGTTCATGACTCCTCCCGCACCGTCAGCCGCTGGAGCACGGCGACGGCGCCCAGCGGCAGGACCGCCCCGCCGGCGCAGACGACGCCGAACCCGAAACGGTCCACAAGGCCGCCGATGGCCGGCGAGGCGAAGGTCTGCATAAGGCCGTAAGCCCCGGTGAGAGCGGCCGTCGCCAGCGCTGCCCGTTCCGGGCCAAACAAGTCGAGCGGCATGGCGTAGACGTTCACGCTCATCGCGGTGACGAAGAAGAAGCTGCCGCAGATCAGCGCCACCGCCGCAACGGTCGTGGGAGCCCACGGGACAGCCGCCGTGCCTAGCAGCAGCGCCGCGCACCAGACGTTCACTCTCATGCGTGCGGCCAGCGCCGGGACGCCCCGGCGCATCCAACGCAGGGCGACCCATCCGCCGGCCAGTCCTCCGGCATTGGCCGCCAGCGGCGGGATCCAGGCAAAGGCGCGGTTGGCCGCCAGCTCGCTCATCCCACGGGCTTCGACCAGATATACGGTTGTCCAATTGCTCCAGAGGCTGTAGAGGTTCATGTAAAGAAGGGTGGCGATCACCAGCCCCCACAGCCGCGGATCCCGGAGCAGGCCGCGCACTGAGACCTCATGACGCGAGGACCCGGCTTCAGGAGGAATCCGTCTCGAAACGGCCAGCCAGACCGGAATCCACGCGAACCCCAGCGCCCCAGTGAAAACGAACGCCGCCCGCCATCCCCACCCCGCGGCGAACCAACTCGCCAGCAGCGGCGCGGCGATGGCCCCAAGGCTCAAACCGATCTGCGTGGTTGCAGTGCCGAGCGCCCGCTCGCTCGGGGGCAGATACATGGCCACCGCCTTTCCGCTCGACGGGACGCCCCCGGCCTGGCCCGCGCCGAGCAGGGCGCGCGCCAGGAGCAATCCGGCCAGCCCAGCGGTGAAGCCCGTGCCCATCCCCGCCAAGGACCACAGGGCCACCACCAGTACGATTCCCCGCTCCAAGCCTAGGCGGTCCACCACCCATCCAGCCAAAGGGGCGCACAGCGCGTAAGCCAGGGAAAAGGCGGAGAGCACCAGCCCATAGCCCGCGTTCGAGAGGCCGAACTCGGCTTGGAGCGTCGGGGCCAGCGCTGGCAGGAGCTGCCGGTCCAAGTAGTTCAAGAAACTCGAGAACGCGATGACGATGATCGCCACCCAGCGGAGTGAGACCCGGGGGGCCATTTCACTGGAATTCGACCACAGCGACTTCACCTGCGCTCTTGCCCCCCGGCTGCGACGGCTTGTAGTACTCCACGGCTACCGGCCGGGGCGGGTTCTGCTTCCCGCAGCCGAGCGTGGCGTTCGGCTCCCGGCCCATGATCACCACCTTGCCGGGGTCCTTCACGACCAGCCGGGTAAGCTTGCCGTCACTGTCCTCGATCACCAGCCGGGCCGGCCCGCGCGTGCATTCGACTTCCTTCAACAAGCCCCAGATCTTCGCTTTCGGCCGCGGATCGTCCCACCACTCGACCACGTCCGTCGCTTCCTCGCCCCCAGCCGTTTCTTCGGCCTCCCGGGCGCGCCGCAACATCTCTTCCCACTCCTCGCGGAGGCGGCGGGCCTCGGTACGGCGCCTGCGGATCAGGTCGGACTGGCGGGACCGCACGCGCTGTTCCGCCCGGCGCTCCTCCAGCCGGAGGCGCTTCTGGTAGTACTTCTCGCGCTCCTCCGGCGTCCGGGCCGCCCGCATCGCCCCGCCCAGGGCGATGCTCGCCTGCCGGATGTCCCCGGCGTCCAAGTACGCCTGCGATAAGGCTTCCCAGTAAGCCAGGTTCCGGGAATCCAGTTCCGTGGCCTTTTTCAAATCGCGGATCTTCAGAGCGGCGTTGGTCTCCAGATCCGCCATCAGCGCCCAAGGCACGGCCCACCGCGGATTCAGCTCCGTGGCTCGCACCAGAGCGGGCCGGGCGAGCGCCGGAGCCTGGAGGCTCTTGGCGTATTCCACCAGGCAGCGGGCGCTACGCGATCCCGCCTTCACGGCGGCTTCAAACCGCTCCAGGCCTTCGAGCGCCGGCGGGTAGTCGCCGTACTTGGACAGCACCGCCTCGTACGCGGCCCGCGCTGCCTCTCCCTGCTTTAGATCCGCCACGGCGGTCTCGATGTATTCGGGGCGGTAGTCGCGGGGACGAAACCGCTTCGGCGAGACCGGCGCTCCGGAAAACTCGCGGACCGGAAACTGTCCAGCCGCCAGATAGGCTTTCACCAGCCCTTCCATCTCCTCGGGCGTCTTACCGAAAGCGTTCTTGTATGCGACGTGCCAGTCAGCGCCTTGCTGGAGGTTGGCGAGGAGCACGGGAGTGCGGACGCTGTATTCCGGATCCACGAGCAGCATGTGCATCCGCGCCCAGTCGAGGTCCGGCTGCGCCACCGGCCTTCCCAGCGTGACCCGCACGCCCTGAACCTGAATCGTGGAAAACAGCGCCGTCAGCCCCCGCTCCACTTCTTCGGGCATTCTTCGGGTGTTCGCGTCGAGAAGAATCTGGGCGAGCTGCCCGTGCGGAAGCGGCCGCCCCCGGACCGTTCCGAGCATCCATTTGTCCCGGCGCTCGAACCACCGGCCGAGCAAACAGCCGCGGCAATCACGCTCCGAGGCGAAGACCACTACCTGCATCGGCCACACCGCCTCGAGATCCTGCTTTTCGAGGACCGTGCCGAGAGCGTGCCGAACCTGTTCCAGCTCGGTGAGGATCTCCCGCGCCGGCCTTTGCCCAGCTCTGCTGAGGACTTCGAACGGCCCGGAGACGAACCGGCTCCACTCGGCCCCGAACGCCCCGGCAGAGACCAGGAGCGCCGCCACCAGAGGAAACGCCTTCATCTGACTCGTATGATAGCGCCCCTCCGAGGCCGACGCGGAACCGGGAGCAAGCTCCCGCCGCCTGGGCACCCAAGCCCGAAAGGCCGGGGCGGCTCTCCCTAATCTCACGCAATGGCCGCCAGCGCGGGTGTGAACCATAGTAAGGCGAAAATGATTAACTATGCTTTTCGCCTGTGCTAATCTATAGTCAACTGTTCTCCGGGGGCGAGGAGGATGCAATGAGAGCAGCGAGCTTCGTTCTGTTGGCTGTGTTGGCGGCTGGCCCGGCGCCAGCCGGGGAAACCCCAGACCCGCGTGAGCGCCGCAGGGATCCTCCGGACCGTGGACAACTCGTGACCGACCGCCCTGACTTCACTGACTCGACCGAGGTTGTAGGTCCAGGATTGCTGCAACTGGAGCTCGGATTCGCCAGCGTGCGCCACACGGAACAAGGCGCCCGATGGGTCACGAACGCCGCCCCGCTGCCACTGCTGCGGCTGGGATTGAGCCGGCGTTTCGAGCTGCGGATCGGCGGCGCGGGCTACGTATGGCGGTCTGCCGGCGGTCGCAGGCGAGGTGGGGGCATGGCCGGCGTGCAGCTTGGAGCGAAGATCAAGCTGCTCGATGAGGGAAACCGTGCGCCTGGCGTGGCGCTGATCCCGTCCCTGGCCCTGCCGGTTGGAACCGATGACCTGTCGCGTTCCGGGTATGACCCCTCGATCGTGGTTGCGTTTTCCAAAGGCCTTCCCCGCGGCTTCGCCGTCGGCGCCAACTTCGGATTTGCGGCGGTGGCGAACCCAGACGGCCGCTTTTTGAGGAAATCCGCCAGTATTACGGTTTCACGCGCCCTTGCACTGGCCGGCCTCTCTGGATTCGCGGAGGCTTACGCCGCTGGACCGGAGACTCGCAGCGGCGGAAGCTTCTGGGTGGGCGCGGCTGGTGTGACACGTCCGCTGGGTTCGGACGTCCAGGTGGATTTCCATATGGAGCGAAGCATCGCCGGCCCGTTTCCTTTCTGGACGTTCGGGGCCGGGCTAGCCTTCCGCGGGCCGTTCCGGCCCGTGCGCCCGTATTGAGCGTCCCCCGTGCCGGAAAGCCGAATCCGCTGGTCCGGCAGGAAACAGGAAAGAGGACCGCCTACTCGACGCCCGAGGAAGCGCCCTCTTCCGTCGGCTCCTCCGCCGGAGGCTCCAAAGCAATCAGAGCGGCCATCGTCTCGATGCCGTCCCAGAGGTTTTGCAACCGCAGGTTCTCGTTGGCCGCATGCTGATTGTCGTCGTGGTTGGCGATCGGCACGACGATCGTGCTGGCCCCGAGCAATTCTTCGAAGGCATACAGCGGCAGACTGCCCCCCATGGTCGGAAGCTTAATCACCGGGCCCCGAGCCTGTTCGATCGCCGCGATCACGCGCTGCGCCAAGTCGCTATCCATCGGCGTGCGCGTAGCGTTGTAGCCCCCAAGAAAGCGCATCTTACAAACCCGGGGATGCTCCAGCCGGACTGCCTCCCCCGGCTCGGTTTCCGTGACGAAGAAACCTTGCGCGCGGATGTGATCGGCCAGAAGTTGCACCGTACGGGCATAGTCCATGCCTTTCACGAGGCGGATATCCAGCGACGCCGTGGCCGAGGACGGAATCACATTCCGGGCTTTCTCCCCGGTGTCGCCGCTACTCAGACCGCGGACGTTGATGGCCGGCATGTTGATCACTTCTTCCAGCCGCCGATCGCCCCCGACCGTTTCCGCCAACCAGAGTTCACGGCGGAGGACGGCCGAGTAATCCGGAGCTTCTGCGATTGCCTGCTCTTCGACCTCGCTCAGTGGAACGACATCGTCATAAAAGCCCTCGATCGCCACCGTGCCGTCCTCGTTCTCGAAGGAAGCGAGCAGGCGCGCGAGCAGCATGGCGGGATTCGGGGCCCAGTTGCCGTAATGTCCGCTATGGAGTTCGCGGCGGGGCCCGTAGACGGTGAGCTCGACGCTGGCAATGCCGCGGACGCCGAAAATGATCTGCTGCTGGCGGGTCTGATGGACCGGACCATCGATGAAGAACCACACATCGCCGCGGAGCAAATCCTTGTACCGCCGCAGAAACTGGGCCAGGTGCGGCGAGCCCAGCTCTTCCTCGCCTTCGAAAAAGAATTTGATACTGGCATGAATGGGGACGTTGCGGCGTTGCAGCGCCTCCAGCGCGGTCGCCAGAGCGAGAATAGCGGCTTTGTCGTCGCCCGCCGAGCGCGCATAGATGCGCCATTCCGGATCGGTCGGCCATCCCGGCAACGGCAATGGAATCGGCCGGCCGCCCGTCTCGAGCGCGCTGCTCATCAAGGTCGGCCGGAAGGGATCGCCGGTGTACCACTTGCTGGGATTCACCGGTTGCCCGTCATAGTGGGCGTAAAAGATCAAGGTTTCCTGGGCCGCGGGCTGAAGCAATTCTCCATAGACCACCGGGGGCGCTCCCTCGATCTCGAGCAGCCGCGCGGCCACGCCCCGGCGCTCCAAGATACGGACGATCGCCTCGGCGTTGCGGCGCATCGCTGCGGCATCCTGGCCCGTGTTCGGAATGCGCAGCAGATCGAAGAATTCGTCCAGGATGCTGCGCTCGTGCGCCTCACGCCACTGGCGGGCGGCGATCCCGGGCGAGGGCTGAGCGAAACCCGAGACCGCCAGAAACAAGACCGCCGTCACTAACCGGAACCCCATACCTCGATCTTAGGGGAAATCCCGTATGTAAGCGCTAGGCTGGAGGTGGTGGAGCAACAGCCAGACCAAGGAGAAGCTCGCCGGGCCGGGCGTCGGCTCTCCCCGGCGCCTCCTGAGGCCTTCGCGTCAGGTCCGGCGACGGTTTTCACCTCCTCCCGACGCTTCCTTGGACTGCCAAAGGCGGGACTTCTTCGCTTGCTGCATGTGGCGCCGCCACCGTTTCTTTGCCGAGGATATCGTCCGGATAGCCGCCTACAGTTCGCGCCGGTTCTCGAGAGACTTCGACATCGTCACTTCATCGGCGAACTCCAGATCGCTGCCCACCGGGATGCCCAAGGCAATGCGGGTGACGCGTACGCCCAGCGGCTTCAGCAGCCGCGAAAGGTACGCCGCCGTAGCTTCGCCCTCCACGGTGGGGTTAGTCGCGATGATGATCTCCTCAACGCCGTCTCCTTGGAGCCTCTCGAGCAAGCTTTTGATCTTGAGCTGGTCGGGGCCGATGCCCCGCAGCGGGGAGATCGCCCCGTGGAGCACATGGTACAGGCCGCGGTAGGTGCGGGTCGTTTCGATCGGCGGGATGTTGTGAGGCTCCTCCACCACGCAGATCACGGAGCGGTCCCGGTGGGGATCGCGGCAGTACGGGCAAAGCTCGGCATCGCTGATGTTATTACAAACGCTGCAGAAGCCCAGCTTGTCCTTCACGTCGAGCAAAGCCTGCGCTAGGCGCTCGGCGTCCTCGCGCGGAGCGCGCAGGACATGAAACGCCAGCCTCTGGGCTGACTTTTGCCCGATGCCCGGCAGGCGCTTGAATTCCTCGATGAGCTTCGCGAGCGGTTCGGCAAAGTCCGGCATTCGGATACGCGGCTGCGGCTCCTCAGAAGAGTCCGGGCGGCAGCCCGAGGCCGCCTAGCAATCCGCCCATCTTTTCTTTGGCCTCTTCGTCCACTTTCTTCGTGGCCTCGTTGAAGGCCGCCATCACCATGTCCTGGAGCATCTCCACGTCGCCGGCGACTTCCGGATCAATCGTGACGCCGAGGCAGTTCTTCTGCCCGTCCAGCCTCACGGTGACCATTCCGCCGCCTGCCGACGCCTCGACACGGATCTGGGCAATCTCCTGTTGCAGGCGTTCTTGCATCTGCTGCGCCTGCTTCATCATTTGTTGCATGTTTCCGGGAAGTCGCATTGACCCTCCATCGAAAGCTGCGGTTTCAGCCCGCCCCCTGGGGGACGGAGCAGCCGCTCGTCCTCATTGTTTCAAATTCCGAACCGCCCGGACCCGGCTGCCGGGAAACAACTGCCGGAACTTCTGCACCTCGGGATCGGCCAGCGCCCGTGCCGCCGCTTCGTCGTCCACCCGCGCATCATCCTCGCCGGGTGCGGGAGCCGCGGCGGTTTCTCCCACCTCCACCTTGATTTTCATCGGGCGTCCCGCGACACCCTCGACAAGCTTCTTGAGATCCCCCGAGCGCAAGGTAAGGAGGAATTCGCGCGGTGCGCGGAAACAGAGCTCTCCCGCCGCCTCCAGCACTTCGGCATGCTCGACCGCGTCGCTCACGAACGTCAATCCCTGCGCCCGGGCGGCCCCGAGGAGCCGGCTTTTCCAGTCGCCCGATCCATTGCTCGGTCCGGTGGCCAAGGCTTCGGCGGCCGGTTGGCCCGGGGTGCGAGCGCCAGCATCCGAGCGCGGCTTCGCGGCCGGTTCCGGCGCGTGCGGCTCCAGCGAAGCCGACCGGCCGGTTTTCCCGCTCGGAACTTTCCGCCCTCCCCCGCCCGCCGCCGGCGGTGTCGCAGGAGCCGCGCCCCCCCCTCCGGCCGCTGCCAGCGCTTCTTCGATCGACAGGAGCCGCCCCGCATGGACCAGCCGAAGCAAACCGATCTCCAGGTGCAGCCGCGGCTGCAGTGAAAACTGAAGATCCCGGAACAGGTCGAGCGTGAGTTGCAGATACCGGGTGAGGTCCTCTTCGGTGAAAGCGGCCGCAATCTCGTTGAGGCGCGCCTGCTCGGCTTCCGTCGCCGGAACCAGCCGCGTTCCCGGTCCTGCCACTTTCACTACCAGCAAATTGCGGAAATAACGCGCCAGCTCGCGGCAGAAATGCTGCAAATTCCGGCCGTTCCGCTCAAGTTCCTGGACGATCTCCAGCATCCGCCGGGAGTCGCCCTTCTCGAGGGCCTCCGTAACCTGGTGCAGCGATTCCAGCGAGAACATCCCTAGCAGCTCCCGGATTTCCGGGCCGGTGAGCTGACTGCCGCAGCACGCGATGGCCTGGTCCAGCGCCGAGAGGGAGTCGCGGACGCTGCCTTCTCCGGCCTGGGCAAGCACGGCCAAGGCCTCCGGGTCCGCCTCGATTCCTTCCCGCTCGCAGATCCACCGCATCCGTTCGATGACAAGATCGAAAGCGACCGACCGGAAGGCGAACTGCTGGCAGCGCGAGGCGATCGTCGTGGGAATCTTGTGCGCCTCGGTGGTGCACAGGACGAAGACGACCCACTCGGGCGGCTCTTCGAGCGTTTTCAGCAGCGCATTGAAGGCCTCGCTCGTGATCTGGTGCGCTTCGTCGATGATGAAGACTTTGTAACGGTCCCGCGCCGGCCTGTACTTGATGCTCTCGCGGAGTTCCCGCATTTCATTGATGCCGCGGTTGGATGCGGCGTCGATCTCGATAACGTCCACCGAGTTGCCGGCCTCCACTTCGCGGCAGCTCGCGCATTCGCCACAGGGTGTCGTAGTGGGGCCTTGCTCGCAGTTCAGGCACCGGGCCAGGATCCGGGCCACGGTCGTTTTCCCGGTGCCGCGCTGGCCCGCGAAGATATAACCGTGGGCGATGCGGCCCTGGGCGATGGCGTTTTCGAGCGTCGTGCGGACGTGTTCCTGGCCGATCAGCTCCCCAAACGTCTGGGGCCGGTATTTACGGGCGAGTACCTGATACATGGAAGCCGGGCCGGGAATGAGATTCGCCAGGTCCCGGGTGATCCGCGGCACACGGGCTGGGCCACTACCGTTGCTTCCTTCCGGACCTGGCGGGGTTCGCGGCGGCCCGTTGCACGGAGCCCGGGGCCTGACAATTCCTTATCCTAGCACGCGTCCGGCGCGCCGTTAGATAGCGCGGCGGCTCCGGATCCGCAACCGGAGCTTTTCGGCCGGCCCGCGCCGGAGCGGTCCGCCGACCCGTAGAATGAAAACGTATGCGGTCTCCCCTTTGGATCGGCAGCGCCCTGGCGCTGTGCCTGGCTGCCCTGGGGGCGTTGAACGGGCAGACGCCGTCTACAGGCCTCCCGCGGATCCTCAATATACCGACTCTGGGACCGCCGCCAGCTCCCGAACCGCCGCGGCCGTCCATCGGCGAGGTGGATCCGGACAAGAAGCCGCAAAAGGTGGAGATCGTCAGCGTGGAGCGGATATGGGCGGAAGCGCCGCACAACGCGTTCACCGATCTGATCCGCTTCCGCGGTCGATGGTACTGCGCTTTCCGCGAAGGCTCGGCGCACGCTTCGCCCGACGGCGCGATCCGCATCCTTACCTCCGGCGACGGCCGGGAATGGGACACGGCGTTCCACATCACGGTGGAGCACGCTGACCTCCGCGATCCCAAGCTGAGCATCACCGGCGACAACCGGCTGATGCTCTCGGTGGCGGCCGTCTACCACCCGCCAGCGCAAAAGCACCACCAGACCCTCGCATGGTATTCCCTCGACGGGCGCGATTGGGGAATCGCGTTCAAGATCGGTGACCCCGACATGTGGCTCTGGCGGGTCTCTTGGCATCACGGTAGCGCTTACAGCGTGGCGTACAGCACCGGGCCGGACCGTTTTTTGCGGGTGTATATAGGCCCCATGGGACTGCGCTTCCAGATCGTGGCGGACCGGGTTCTCGAGGAAGGCAAGCCGTCCGAAGCGACTCTGCTGTTCAATCGGGATGATTCCGCCCTCTGTCTGGTGCGCCGCGACGGAAACCCCGCCACGGCTATGCTGGGCTACAGTCGGCCACCTTACCGGGGCTGGCTCTGGCGCGACCTCGGCGTGCGGCTGGGCGGGCCGGACCTGCTGCGGCTGCCCGACGGCCGCCTGGTAGCTGCGGGACGGCTGTATGAGCCCGAGCCTCGGACGGCGCTGCTGTGGCTCGATGAAACGGAAGCTACGCTCGAAGAGATCGTGACGCTGCCTTCCGGTGGCGACAACAGTTATCCCGGCCTCGTTTACTACGACGGCCTGCTGTGGGTGAGCTATTACTCCTCCCACGAAGGCAAGGCAGCCATCTACCTGGCGAAAGTCCGGCTGCCGGAGAAACAAGAAGAACAAGAGGAGCAGCCAAGTGAAAAGCTCGTGTTTTGAGACCTGGAGCGCCCTGTCGCTCCGGCGGACAGCGGCGGTCCTGATATCAGCCGTCCTTCTCGGGGCTTGTGGGCAGGCTCCATCTCCGGAAACCGCCCCCTCGGCGAAACAAGCGGAGTCCAAGCCCGAACCGCCGAAAATCACCCAGTTCTACGTAAGCCCCGGCGTCGTCGCCAAAGGCGAAGAGGTGACGATGTGTTACGGGGTGGAGAACGCCGAGTCCGTGCGCCTCGATCCCCCCATCCGCGAGATCCGGCCGGCCAGAAACCGCTGCTTCGCGTTCGCGCCCCGGAAGACCGGCATCTACAAGCTCATCGCGACTGGTCCCGGCGGCTCCGCCACCGAGGAGCTGGCCATCAAAGTAGAGCCGGCGCCGCGCACCGCCGGGCAGGAAACGTCGCTGATCACCATGTTCCTCGCTAGCAGCACCAAGGTGACGAAAGGGACACCTGTAACTCTTTGCTACAGCTTAGAGGGGGTGGAAAGTGCAGCGATCGACCCGCCGGTGCGGGAACTGGACTCCTTCAGCTCTTGCTTCGCTGTCCGCTTGGACAAGACCACGACCTTCACGCTGAAGGTCTCTGGGCAAGGGCGCCGGGAGAGCAAATCCTTGACGATTACCGTCGAGTGAAGCCATTTCTTGCCGCCGGCCGTTCTCGCGTCCCGGGCGTCGGACGGTACACCCGGCCTGAGTGGCGTACGGGCACCACGGTGGGAGATAATGAAAGTTGCCGGGTGAAGGGCGCTTTTCCCCATTGATTTCCTAGATCTTCGAGCCGGCAGCAGTCAGCGGGCATCGGATGGATTCAGAGTTCCGCACACACAGCGAAAGTGCATCCAATCTTATCGATCTGCTTCAGCGGCGAGCCGGGGAGCAGCCGGCCGCGCCAGCGTACACGTTCTTGCGAGACGACGCCGAGCCGGTCACCTGGACTTACGCCGAGCTGGACCGCCGGGCGCGAGCCGTCGCGCAGTGGCTCTCGGAGCGTTCGCACCCGGGCGACCGTGCGCTGCTTCTCTATCCGCAGGGTCTTGAGTTCCTCGCCGGTTTCTTCGGCTGCCTCTACGCCGGGGTTATAGCTGTGCCACTGCCGCTGCCGGGCGCACGGCAGGGTCTCGAGAAGCTGGCGCTGGTGGTCAAGGACACCGGCGCGCGGATTCTGCTCACCACGGCTTCCGTGGCCTCTGAAAAGGCGGCCACTCGCTCCTTCGCCGACGGCTTGGTTGTTCAGCCTGCCGACCAGATCGAGCCGGACCGCGCCGAAGTGTGGAAAGGACCGGCGAAGATCGTGGATCCGGCGTACCTTCAGTACACCTCCGGCTCCACCAGCACGCCGCGCGGCGTCATGGTGGCCCACCAAAACGTCCTCCACAACCTGGCCAACATCGACGCCGGCTTTCAGCACACGCCGGAAAGCATCATCGTAAGCTGGCTACCCCATTTCCATGACATGGGGCTGATATACGGGCTTCTGGCTCCCCTTTACACCGGGCGGCCCTGCTATTTCATGGCCCCGGCGGCCTTCATCCGGCGGCCGCGCTTCTGGCTCGAAGCGATCAGCGAACACCGCGCCACCCACAGCGGGGGGCCGAACTTCGCCTACGACCTCTGCGTGCGGCGCATCCCCGAAAGCGAACGCCAGGGACTAGACCTCAGCTCGTGGGAAGTCGCCTTCAACGGAGCCGAACCGGTGCACGCGGACACCTTGGAGCGCTTCGCCCGGGCGTTCGCGGATTGCGGTTTCCGGCGGAGCGCGCTTCATCCAGCCTACGGCCTGGCGGAAGCATCGCTGAAGGTCTCCGGCGGAACCAAGGGGGCTGGGCCTGCGCTCTTCCACGCCGATGCCGGTCTATTGGCGCGCAACGAGGCCGTCGCGGCGCCGCCGGAAGCTAGGAACACCCGCGTGCTTGTTGGCTGCGGCGCGCCCGGTCTCGATACGAAGGTCGTGATCGTCGATCCGGAAACGCAGGTTCCGTGCCCGCCAGGAAAAGTGGGCGAGATCTGGGTCCAGGGTCCCGGCGTCGCCATGGGCTACTGGAATCGGCCTGAAGAGACCCAGGATACCTTTCAGGCCCGCATCGCCGGGACGGATGAAGGTCCGTTCCTGCGCACCGGCGACCTTGGATTCCTTCACAAGGGAGAACTCTACGTCGTCGGGCGATTAAAGGACTTGATCATCGTCCGCGGCATGAACCACCATCCCGCGGACCTCGAGGCTACGGCCCGCAAGGCTCATCCGGCGGTGAGCGCCGCCATCGCCGCGGCTTTCCCGGTGGAGCGCTCCGGCGGCGAAGGCGTCGCGCTGGTGATGGAGGCCCCGCGCCAGATGCCCGAAGCGCGCGAGGCTATCGCCCGCGCGGTCCGCCAGCGCGTCGCCGAGGAGCACGAGCTCCAAGTGGCCGTTTTCGCGCTGGTTAGAAAGGGGTCGATCCCGCGGACTTCGAGCGGCAAGATCCAGCGCCGGCTCTGCCGCGAGCTGTTCCTGGCGGGCAAACTCCCCATTATCTACGAAAGCTGCCTGGAGGACGCCGGCGGCACGCAGGAACTTTCCGCCAATCGTGAGACGCTGCTCGCGGCCCCGTCAGGAGAGCGGCGTCGCCTGCTGACCGATTACTTGGTTGGGCTGCTCGGCCGCGTCCTGGCTCTGCGCCCGGCGCGTCTGGAAGGCGGCGAGGCGTTGACAGCTTTCGGCCTCGACTCCCTGGCCGCCGTGGAAATTCAAAACGCGATCGAAGAGGCCTTCGGCGTCACGGTCGGCGCCATCGAGCTTCTCGAAGGGCTTACGGTCAACGAACTCGTGGACCGCATCCTGGGCAGTTTGGAAGCTCCCAAGCCCTCCCCGGAGCGCATCCCCGCGCGGGCGCTCGCCGAGGCTCCGCTCTCGTTCGAACAGGAGCGGTTGTGGTTGCTGGACAGGATCGTCCCCGGAAACCCGGCCTACCACCTCCCCGTCGCAATCCGCCTCCAGGGCCGACTGAATCCGGAACTGCTGCAGCGCGCCATCGCCGCTGTGATGGAGAGGCAAGAGTCTTTGCGCACGGTCTTCGAAGACCGCAACGGGACTCCGGCGGCGGTCGTCCGCCGCTTCGACGCCGTCCCCCTCGAGCTCGAAGACCTCACGGGGGCGCCCGAAGCCGACCGACTGGACGAAGCCTGCGACCGGGCCATCCGCGCCAGTCAAGAACCCTTCGATCTCGAACGTGGGCCGCTATTCCGATGGCGGCTGTACCGTCTGGCCGAGGATGACCATCTCGCCCTGCTGGTGATGCACCATATCATCAGCGACTTGTGGAGCGTCCGGCTCCTGCTCGAAGAGGTCTTCGAAGTCTACGCAAGCATGGCCGCCGGCGGGGAGGCGCGGCTTCCCGCACTCCCCGTCCAGTACGGGGACTTCGCCGTCTGGCAGCGCGAGCGCCTCCGAGGCGAGCGGGTCGAGAGTCTGCAACGGTTCTGGCGCCGGAAACTGGCCGACGCGCGGCCGCTGATCCTGCCCCCGGACCGTCCGCGCCCGGAAAAGCAGACCTACCGCGCCTCCAGCGAGTCCATCGCTTTCCCCACTGGGCTTTCCGCCGCCCTGCGCGAGTTCTGCCGACGGGGGAAGACGACTCCGTTCACCGTCCTGCTCGCAGCGTTCAAGGCGCTGGCCGCGCGGGTCACCGGCCAAGAAGACCTCGTTGTCGGAACCACGAATGCCAACCGCACCCACCCGGAACTGGAGCGTCTCATCGGCTTCTTCGCCGCCCCGCTGGTCACGCGCACGAGCGTCGCCGGCGATCCACCGTTCCGAGAGCTCGTCGAGCGGGTGAAAAAAGGCCTTCTGGAGGTTTACGCCCACCAGGAGTTGCCGTTCGCCAAGGTGGTGGAAGCGGCGCATCCCGAGCGTCAGGCGACTTACACCCCGCTTTTCCACGTGATGTTCAGCCTCGTCAAACCGCTCCTGCCGGACGCCGGCATCCCCGGCGTTACGCTGGAGCCGGTGGATCTGCCCCTCGCCGCGACGGATTTCGACCTCTTTATCAACGTCTTCGAAGAGCCGAAATCGCTTCGGGCGCTGGTCGCCTACAACCGCGACCTCTACGAGGCCTCTTCCATTCGGCGGCTTATCAGCGCTTACGTGGAGCTGCTTCAGGCGGCCCTGGAGGCTCCGGACGAAAGGATCTCCGCGCTGCCGGTAATGCCGGAGCTGCTCCGCCCGCGCCCCAAGGCCATGGAAACACCGCGGAAGCCTTCCGTGGCCGTGTCCGCCACGTTCACGGCGGAGCCCTTGGACGAGATCCTGCGCTTCTGGATGGACGAACTCGGCTTCGACTATCGGGTGCGGTTCGCTCCTTACAACCAGGTGTTCCAGGAGCTGCTTGACCGGGCCAGCCTGACGCGATCCAACGCGGGCGGCGTCAACGTCGTGCTCATCCGGCTTGAGGACTGGGCGGGCGAGGGCGCTGGCTCAGAAGAGGTCGAGGGCCACGTTCGCGATTTCATCCGGGCCTTACGGACGGCCGCCGCCGAAAGCGCCGCGCCCTACCTGGTATGCGTCTGCCCCTCCTCGCCCGGATGGCTCGGCGGCGAGCAGATACGCCACGCGGCTGAGCGCGCCGAGGAGGAACTGGCTAGCGCCTTCGCCGGAGCGAGCCGCGTTCACGTCGTCCGGAGCGCGGAGATCCTGTCCCTCTATCCGGTGGCGGATTATCACGATCCGCACGGCGAACGCTTGGGGCACGTGCCTTATACCCCGGAGTTCTACGCAGCGCTCGGAACCACGATCGCGCGAAAGATCCACGCCATCCGCACACGCCCGTTCAAAGTGATCGTTCTCGACTGTGACCACACGCTGTGGCGCGGCGTCTGCGGGGAGGATGGTCCCGCCGGCGTCGTCATCGACGAACCGCATCGGGCGCTCCAGGAGTTCATGAAGACCCAGCGCGAGGCCGGCATGGTGCTCACCCTCGCCAGCAAGAACAACGAGGAAGACGTGTGGGCGGTCTTCGACGCCCATCCGGAGATGCCGCTGTCGCGGAGCGACTTCGTCGCCTGGCGGATCAACTGGGAGCCGAAGTCGCAGAACCTCAAAGAGCTGGCCGCCGAGTTGAACCTCGGCCTCGAGAGCTTCATCTTCGTCGATGACAACCCGGCCGAGTGCGCCGAAGTCGAGGCCGCCTTGCCTCAGGTGCTCACTCTTAACTTGCCCCGGGATCCAGACCGCATCCCCGCCTTTCTGCGACACGTCTGGGCGTTCGACCACCTCGCTGCCACCGAGGAGGACAAGAAACGCTCGGAGATGTACGGCCAGGCCCTGGAGCGGCGCCGGCTACAGCAGCAGGTCTCCACGCTGGCCGAGTTCCTCGCCGCCCTGGAGCTGAAGGTCGAAATCCAACCCGTCCGCCCAGAGCACCTGCCGCGGGTGGCGCAACTGACGCAGCGCACCAATCAGTTCAATTGTGCGGTTGTGCGGCGAAGCGAGGCCGAAATCGAGCAGTTCCTGGAAAACGGCGAGGGCTTCGTGGTCCATGTGTCGGACCGGTTCGGCAGCTACGGCCTGGTGGGCGTGGCCCTGTTTACCATCACAGACGGCGCTCTCGACGTGGAGACATTCCTGTTGAGCTGCAGGGCGTTGGGACGGGGCGTCGAGCACCGGATGCTCGCCCGGCTCGGTGAAATCGCTTTGGAGCGCGGCCTCGGCGAGGTGCGGTTGCGCTACCGCCGGACGCCGAGAAACGAGCCCGCGCGGAAGTTTCTCGATTCCGTGGCGGAGGCACGCCGAGACGGCGAAACGGCGGCGTACGTTCTTGCCGCGGAGAAGGCTGCGACAGCCCGCTACGATCCCCAGGACACGCCGGGAGAGCCGGTGCAGGCGGTCGCCGAGTCCGCTTCTGCTGCCAAAGCGCCCGGACGCGCCATCGATTACGCCCGCATCGCCGCCGAACTCCACGACGCTCGCGCAATCTTGGAAAGAGTGCGCGCCGCCTTGCGTCCCGAGGCGGTCAGCACGGTGCCTTACGAGCCGCCCCGCACACCCCTCGAGAAAAGGCTGGCCGAGATCTGGGCCGAGATGCTCCACGTTCCGAAAGTAGGGGTCAACGACAATTTCTTCGATCTCGGCGGCCATTCCTTGCTGGCGGTGCAGTTGCTCTCCCGCGTGCGGGAGGAGTTTCAAGCGGACTTGTCGCTGGACGTGGTCTTCAGCGGCGTCTTCAGCGTGGCCGAGCTGGCCAAGGCGATCGAGCTCTATGAGATCGAGCAGGCCGGCAAGGAGGAATACGAGGAGTTGCTCAAGGAGCTGGAGGGCCTCTCCGATGAAGAGGTGCGCGCACTGCTCGAGCAGGAAGGCGACGGGACTGATGGAGACTGACCGTTGCGCTTACAATAGGCTGCAGCCGGCGCACTGGACCCGGCCGGCCGGCAATTCCCTGTCATGCGGATACTGCTAACGGCCAACGCTTCCTACGTCCCTCCACGGGGCGGCTCGACGCGTAGCAACCTCGTCTGGCTCGAGTACCTCGCCAGCCGGGGCCACGACGTCCGCGTGGTTTCGCCCACGGCGCCGGCCGACACCCCTCAGAAGGCGCACCGCATTCGCCACGACCTGGAGGAGCAGGAGATCCAGGTAAGCCGCGTCAAGACCGATCACAAGCTCGGCTTCGAGGTCCTCAAGCGGGGCGAGATCACCGTCTACTCGGTCGAAGACCCGGGCAAGCTCCGGGCCGTCCTCCGCCGCAAGATCGCCAAGTATTCCCCCGACTGGGTGCTCGTCTCCTCGGAGGACCTGGGACAGGCCTTGCTCGCCGAAGCGCTCGACGCCGCCCCCGGCCGGGTCGTCTACCTCGCTCACACGCCCCAGATGTTCCCCTTCGGCCCCGCGAGCCTGAATCCGAATCCAGCGGGAGCGGCCCTGATCATGAAGTGTGCGGCGGTGATCGTCATCGGCGAGCACATGGCTGGCTACGTCCGCCTGCACCTCGGGCGGGAGCCGGCGGTCATTCATCCGCCGGTGTATGGCAAGCCGCCCTGGCATCGCCGGGATCCGGACAAGCCCGGGCTGATCACGATGATCAACCCGTGCGCGGTGAAGGGCATCTCCATTTTCTTGGCCCTCGCCCGGAGGTTCCCGCGGTATCCGTTCGGCGCCTTGCGAGGCTGGGGCACTACCGAGCAAGACCTCGCCGAGCTCGCCGCTCTGCCGAACGTGAAGATGCTCCGCAAGGTCAAGCACATCGAGGCGATCCTCCGGCGGACGAAGATCCTGCTGATCCCGGCGCTCTGGTACGAAGGCTTCGGGCTGGTCGTCATGGAAGCCATGCTGCGCGGCATCCCCGTCCTGGCGAGCAACATGGGCGGACTCGTGGAGGCGAAAATGGGAACGCGTTACGTGCTGCCCGTGCGGCCCATCGAGAAGTACACTACCCGGTTTGACGAGAATCGCATGCCTGTTCCCATCGTGCCTCCGCAAGACATCGAACCGTGGGCCCGGGCGCTCGAAGAGCTGATGGAAAACCCGGAGATCTACCGGCGCGAGGCTGACGCCGCCCGGGAGGCGGCGATGAGCTTCGTGCCCCACGTCAAAGCCTCGCGATTCGAGGAGTTCCTCCTGAAGCTGGAGCCGAACGCCCCGCAGCCGGCGTCCCCGCCGGTAGTGGGAACCCGGCAGCCCGGCGATGCGTTGGCGCAGCTCTCGCCCGAAAAGCGGGCCTTGCTGCTCAAGAAACTGCGCGAGCGAACTGCGAGAAGGTGAACGACGAGCGTAAACCGGAGGGCCGCCGCTCCAAGCCGATGCGAATACTCCTCGGGCAAAACTCGCTTTACTACCCCGCTCATGGCGGCGGCGACAAATCGAACCGCTTGCTCCTCGAGGCGCTCGCAGACCGCGGCCATCATTGCCGGGCCGTGGCGCGCGCCTTCACGGAGGCCCGCCGAGACCTGCCGTCGCGCTACTTGGCGGAGCTGGCCGCCCGAAAGATCGCCGGCCCTACTGTCGAAAACGGCGTGGTGAAGTTTCTGCGAAGAGGCGTCGAGGTCCATGCCGTGGCCTCCCACCCGAACTTCCGCGCCTACTTCGCCCGCCAGATCGAGGTGTTTCGGCCCGACATCATCGTGCTGTCCACCGACGACCGGGCCCAGATGCTGCTCGAAGCGGCCATCGGCCCAAATCGGGCGCGAATCGCCTACCTCTGCCGCACGACGCTCGCTTTGCCCTTCGGTCCGGAGAGCGCCTTCCCCAGTCAAGAAAAGACCAGGCTGCTGCAATGCGTCGACGGAGTCGTTGGGGTGAGCGAGTACGTGGCCCGCTACATTCGCGAGCACAGCTCAATTCCCGCTGTAGCCCTCCCGATTTCCCTGCTCGAAGGCGGACCGTGGCGCAAAGTCGGCAGGTTCGACAACGAGTTCATTACACTGGTCAACCCTTGCGCGGTGAAAGGCATCTCGATCTTCCTGGCGCTGGCGGACCGCTTCCCCGGACTGCGCTTCGCTGCCGTTCCCACGTGGGGAACAAATCAGCAGGATCGCACTGAGATGGCCCGGCGGCCCAATATCTCGGTTCTGGAGCCGGTGGACGACATCGAAAAGCTGCTGGCGCGCACGCGCGTACTGTTGGTTCCCTCCTTGTGGGCCGAAGCGCGGTCGCGCATCGTCGTGGAGGCCATGCTGCGCGGCGTGCCCGTGCTGGCGAGCGACGTCGGGGGCATTCCCGAGGCCAAGATGGGCGTGCCCTACCTCCTTCCGGTGAATCCCATCCGGCGGTACGAGCCGCGCGTGGATGACCAGATGGTCCCTATCGCTCACGTCCCGGAACAGGACATCGAACCTTGGGCGGCGGCTCTCGAGGAGATCACGCGGAGCCGGCAGCGCTGGGAGCAGGTCGCCGCGGACTCCCGCACCGCGGCTTTGGCCTATGCCGAGGGGCTCACGGTGCGGCCGTTCGAGGAATACCTCGAGGAGCTGCTGGCCAAACCGCGCAATCCGCTGCGCGACCAGCGAAGCTCCGCCGCCGCCCCGGCGTGCCGATCTCCACGCATCGCCGACCTCTCGCCGGAAAAACGGGCGTTGCTGGCGCTCCGGCTCAAGAAACGGCCCAAGGAATCCCAGCCGCCGGCGCGCCTGTGGTTTCCCACCGCCGGCCGCGTCTCCGGCGCCCGGCTTCGGCTCTTCTGCTTTCCCTATGCGGGCGGCGGAGCGGGCGTGTTCCGGAATTGGCAGCGCCTCATGCCCGCCGGTTTGGCGGTCGTGCCGGCGCGGTTGCCTGGGCGGGAAAGCCGCGCCGACGAGCGTCCGATCGGGGAGATCGGCGAATTGATCGAGGCCGTCGCGGAAGCCATCGAACCGTTGCTGGACCAGCCGTTCGCCTTCTTCGGCCACAGCATGGGGGCTATGGTTTCCTTCGAACTGGCGCGGGCCTTGCGGCGCCGGAAGCTGCCCATGCCCGGCGCTCTACTCGTCGCCGGCGCACGGGCCCCTCAGCTCCGCAAGCAGAGAATTGTGGGGCCGGAACCTTCCGACGAGGAGTTCCTGCGAGAGATCCGGCGCTTGGAAGGCGTGCCCCAAGAGATCCTCGAGAATGAGGAACTGCTCCGGCACGTGCTGCCCGCGCTGAAGGCCGACTCTCGCCTGGGCCGCCGCTACGTCTATGAGGATGAGCCCCCGCTGGAGATCCCTATTCGCGCCTACGCCGGAACCGGCGACGCCCGGCTGCCCCGGGAGGTAATCGAGGCATGGAAAGAACAGACCACGGTCTCCTTCGCGCTGCGTGAGTTCCCTGGGGGCCACTTCTTCCTCCACACGGCGGAGGCCGAGTTGGTTCAAGCGGTGCTCGAGGATGCCAAGGCTCTGGGTTTGTGGTGATCTCCTCCCTCGCGGCCCGGCCGGCTCCCGGAAATGCTGGCAGACTATTTTGCCCGTCCCGGGTGGCCTCGCGCGCCGGACCCGGTCGCTGCCTCACGCGGCAAGGTGTTCCTCGATCATGCTCCGGCTGACTTGCGCCGCGGGAATCCAATACGTCTTGCGGCTCACGTGAAGCCGCAAGGTCTTGATCCGAACGCCGGTCTCCAGCTTCTTGATCACACGATAGGCAGCCGACAGACTGACCTTGTCGGAAACCGGGGTGGGCGCCGGCGGGCCTCCGTCGCGGGCTGCGCTGGGCGGACCGCCAGCCACCGGACCGCGCTCAGAGACCGGGCCGGAGTGCCTTCGGCCGATTCTTCCCAAGAAATCAATGCCCATTCGCCATCCTTATCGGCTCGAAATGTCAGCTCTCGCACCGGAACGAAAACGTTGACCGTTCCGGTACCATTACCCCTTGCCTCTGAAGGCGGCCCTCCAAACCCTTCCCGCCCCGTCTCCGGCGGGGCTGAGCGCCCGAACCGGCGTCTCTCCTAAACTGGGGCTTAATGAAGGCAGCAGCAACCTACTTCGACCGGACGATGACCTTGCTCGAACGATTGCGCTCCACGCAGATGGAGGCGCTCGACAAAGCCGCGGCGATCTGCGCGGACGCGATTGCCGAGGGGGGTCTCGTATTCCTGTTCGGCAGCGGACACTCCCGCATGCTGGCTGAAGAGATGATGCCGCGGCAAGGGTGCTTTCCCGGGTTCGTCGCCCTCGTGGAGCATGCCTTGTGCGACCACGCTAACGTCGTCGGGCCGAACGGTCTCCGCGGACCGCTATACCTGGAAAAGTACGAAGGCTACGCCGAAGAGATTCTGAAAGGGTTTCATTTCGGCCCCCGCGACGTCTTCGTGGTCATTTCTACCAGCGGCATCCGTCCGGTGGCGGTGGAGATGGCCTTGGGAGCCAAGCGCCGGGGCCTGCCCGTGATCGCCATCGTCTCGCTGGCCCATTCCCGATCAGTTGCGCCGGCTCATTCCTCGGGAAAGAAGCTCGCTGATATCGCTGACGTCGTCCTGGACAACCAGTGCCCGCCCGGCGACTGCATCCTGGAAGTGGAGGGTCTCGAGTGGCGCACCGGCCCGACCTCGACCGTCACCGGAGCCATGTTGATCAACATGTTGCGCTGCGAGGTGGCCGAGCGGCTGACGGCGCGGGGCATCACACCGGTCGTGTTCCCCTCGCACCAGGTGACCGGAAACGCCTCCGTCGAGCGGCAGATGGAGGCTTTCTACGAGGCGTACCGCAGGAGCCTCCGCCACCTGTACGAGTGATAACCCGTCAGGTCCGGCCGGCGAGAGCGCGATAAAGCTTCACGAGCTGCTCCAGGCTCAACTGCTCAGCTCGAAGCTGCGCTTCGGGAAGCGCGCTGATCTCCGGATACAAGGTGCGGAGATTGTTGCGCAACGTTTTTCGTTTCCCGCGGAAACATGCCGCAAGGAACTTCAAAAACCGCGCCGGTTCCGCAACCAGCGGTTCCCGGTGCGGCTCCAGGACCACAACAGCCGAATCGACCTTCGGCGGCGGAGAAAACGAGCCCGGGGAAACCCGGCACAGGACGCGGGTTTCGGCGAACACCCGGGTGGCGGCGGTCAGGTAGCCGTAGGCGCGGTTCCCCGGCTCTGCGGTGAGGCGGTCGGCCACCTCCTTCTGGACGAGAAACACGGCCCGTGGAAACCACGGCGCCAGCCCCCAGACCTTCTCCAGGATCGGCGAAGTGATGTAGTAAGGGAGATTGCCGGCGATGGCGGCGGGCATGTACCGGGACAGATCGATGTCGAGTATGTTGGCCCGTATGATCTCCAGATTCGGAGCGCCCGCGAAACGCCGCCTCAGCTCCCCGGCCAAGGCGGCGTCCACTTCGATGGCGACCACCTGGCGGGCCTTTTCGAGTAAGTAGCGAGTGAGCGCTCCGCGTCCCGGACCAATCTCGATTACCACGCCGCCCGGCTCGGGAACCGCTGCCTCCGCGATGCGGCGTAAAACACCCGCGTTGCGCAGGAAATGCTGGCCAAGCTTACGAGGCATCGAACCCGGGAGCGCCGCCGCTCAAGGCCCGCTCCATGGTGGCCCGGATCGGTTGTGGGCCGGGCTCAGGCTCCCGGCCGCCGGTTAGCCCCGGACCTCCACAGAGTTTCCGCGAAGGGTGATGCGGACCCGTCCCGTCCGCGGTTGGCCGAATGTCGTGGCCGGCGTGAACTGCGTGCAAAGCAGCGTGTTCTCGATGTAGCGGCGAAGCCGCGGATTGTGTTGCCAGACCTGACCAGGGGGCGCCGAGTAGTCGATCATCCGGCCATTGTCGTCCACGAGAACGTCAACCACGATGTCCTCCTCGATGATGCCGAACGAAAGCGTGGACTGTTTGACCGCCGCTTCGGTCGAGAGAATCGTGGGGACGTCTTCCCCAGTCGAGGCCGCCCGCACAGCCAGCGTGGGCGCCAGCATGCTGAAAAGCAGCACGGCGGTGAGCAATCCGCCGGCAGCAGGAATCGCCACCGGACGCATCAGGTTGGCCGTCCATACCCGGGCCAGGTCGAACCAGTAAACGATCGCTGTCCGCCACGACTCCCAACGCCGGCGCTCCGCCAGGTGACGCGAGGCGGCCACTCGAAGCCGCATGGTCAGCTCCTCGGGCGCCTGGATGCGCGGCAGGGCGGCCAGTGACGATCTCAATGCACGGAGTTGATGTACGCGTAAGGCGCAGTCGCTGCATTCGTCGATGTGACGACGCGCTTCAATGAGTTCCTCCGGCCTGGTCAGGCCGTCCATGGCAGAGGACACTCTCTCGACTGCATCGCGGCACTTCATGGCGAGCTACCTTCCATCCTCTTCGGCCGGTTGCGGCGACCACATTAGCGGGCGCTCCTCCACCAGCCGGCTTTCCAGTTCCTTGCGCAAGGCCTCGCGGCCTCGGAGAATCCTGGACTTGACCGTTCCGAGAGATACCTGCAGAACCTCGGCGATCTCCTCATAAGTGAGGCCCTCGATATCCCTTAACACCACGGCTTCGCGAAATACGGGTTTGATCCTCGCCAGCGCCTGCTCGATCAGAGCCATCGTCTCACCGTGGAGAACGAGTTCGTAAGGAGATCTTCCGGGATCGGGCAACGTGTCGCTGTAATTCCGGCCGCCCAAGCCGTCCTCCGCCGTCCCCTCCATTTCGACTTCGCGCTTCCGGTGCCGGCTGAACCAGCGGCGGTGGTTGTGCGCTTCGTTGACGGCGATCCGGTAGATCCACGTCTTCAAGCTGCTGTCGCCGCGGAACGACTCGATCTTCCGGAAGATCTTGATGAACACCTCTTGCACGACGTCGGCGGGATCGGCAGCAGGGCTCACCAGGCGGCACACCAGATTGTAGATGGAGTGCTGATACCGCTGAATCAGTTCCTCGTAAGCTTCTTCCCGGCCGAGCCGCAGGGCCTCGATCAGCGCCTGGTCATCGGACGCCAACGAGCCTTCGGTTTCCCCCCCTGTGGCGGCAAAGGGATCCAGCTCTAAACTGACCGTTGTATCAGCCACGCCCGCGTGCCTCTGTACTGATTGTACCCGGAGCCGATGCGACGCCGCGGCCTTCGTTCCACCAACCTAGACGCCCTCCCACTCCGGAAAGTTCCCGCCGGCGCCGGAAAACCGGCCGCCCGGCCGGCAGTCACCCTTGAATGGCCGGCGAACTCGCCGCCGCTCCTCGCGACAATACCTGCTCGTAGAACGCCTCGTAACGCGGGATCACCAACGAGCTCGAGAACCGCTCGACGGCGGTTCGTCTCGCGGCCGCTGCCATCTGCTGGTAGCGCTCTGCGTCGGTGAGCAACTCCAGCACCCGGGCCGCCATCGCGTCGATGTCCCCGGGTTCTTCCAAAAACCCGTCCACGCCGTGAGTGATCACTTCGGGCAGACCTCCGGTCTTCGTCGCCACCGGAGGAACGCCGCACGACATCGCCTCCAGGGCGGCAAGGCCGAAGGCTTCCAACTGACTCGGCAGCAGCAGCACGTCGGCATGAGGCAGCAACCGCTCGATGTGCCCTTGCTTGCCCATGAAGTCTACGTACTGTTCCAGGCCCAGCTCACGAGTCAACATTTCCGCCGGGCCGCGCTCCGGACCGTCGCCCACCATCAGCAGCTCGGCGTCCTCCGTCTCGATCACCCGCTCTAGGATGCGGATGCAATCCAGCGGCTGTTTTACCGGCCGGAAATTCGAGATGTGAATCAACGTCTTCCGCCCCCGGCGCTTCTCCTCCACCGGTTTGTAGATATCGCAGTTGACGAAATTGTGGATCACCTCGATGGGCCTCTCGATGCCGAAAACCTCGATGGTTCGCCGCCGCAAGTACTCGCTCACCGCGGTGAGCCCGTCGGATTGTTCGATGGAAAAGCGGGTGATGGGAAAATAGGACCGGTCTACGCCGACCAAGGTGATGTCGGTCCCATGCAGCGTGGTCGCTACTGGGAGCCGGCGGCGCGGGGCCAGCATCTGACGGGCCAGCTCCGCCGAGACGGAATGGGGAATGGCGTAGTGGACGTGGAGAAGGTCCAGACTGTAGCACTCGGCCACTTCTGCCATCCGCGAGGCTAGCGCCAGCGTGTAGGGCGGGAACTGGAACAACGGGTAGGTCGTGACTTCGACCTCGTGATAGTGGATCCGCTCGGTCTCCGTGTCTAAACGGATCGGGTTCGCGTAGGAAATGAAGTGGACTTCATGGCCCCGGGCGGCCAGTTCCTGACCCAGTTCGGTGGCCAGTATTCCGGAGCCGCCGAAAGTAGGGTAGCAGGTGATTCCGATCTTCACGTTTCGAGAATCTCACGGCGGGCGAAGAAGATGCAAAACTCCGCCAGAGCAAAATCGCCTCGAGAACCCTCAGCGGTCGGCCGGCGGTTCTCCTCGGGCCTCGCCGAAGGTCAGGATCGCGTATCCGATCCGGCCGTTCAGATTTTCGGCCGGCCGGGGCTGGTCCCCACCCCCGAACCACATATGGAACGTCCCATCGCCCGCTGGAAGCACCGTTGGGTCGCAAACCACTTTCGCGTTCCACGGCCGATCCCCTTCGAGCACCGCTTGGCGGGAAACACGCTTCCAGTGCACGCCGTCCAGCGATGTCGCCAGGCCGAGGCGGCGGTGCTCGTTGCGGTCCCGGGCGGTGTAGAGCATCCAGTAACGCCCGCCGAAGCTCCACACGGCCGGCTCCCCCAAGCCCACCTCATCGAACGCGCCTACGGGCCCTAATTCCAGGATCGGGTTCGACCGCAACTTACGCCACCGGATCCCGTCCTCCGACATCGCCACGCCGATCCGCTGCCGGCGCGCGCGATCCTGTCCGAGGTAGTACATGTACAGCCGGCCGCCCGCCTCCAGCACGTAAGGATCGGCGACGCCCCGCTCGTCCCAGGCCCCTCGCGGTCCGAGCGGCAGCACCGGTTCAGGCAGCTTTTCCCACCGGCGTGCGTCCCGGCTTCGGGCCAGCCCGATCCGAGGCGGATCCCCGGCCTGGTACCAGTAATAAAACTCCCCACCCACGATGCTTACATGGCCGTTGGCGGCGATGTAGTCTCCTTCCCACGTGGCCGGGTCCGGCGACAGCACTTTTCCCTGCTTCTCCCAATGAATTCCGTCGCGGGAAACGGCAAGCCCCGTGTGCCAGGTCTGTCCGTCGTAGCCGGAGTACAGGTTGTAGAAGATCCCGTCGCGCTCGACGACCGAAGGGTTCAAGGCATCCACCGCGTCCCACTCGCCCGGAGCGCCACGCTCGAGCACCGGCTCTTCGACGAGGCTCCAACTCCACCGGGGCGCCGGGCCTTCTGGTTGGAGCGGGGGTAGAGTGAAGTCCCCGTACTCGCCGCAACCCGCTAGCCAGATCAGCAGGCCGACCACCCGCAACGTTTTGCCAAGCCTGATTTCCACGAGACTCACACCGGGATCCTTACGTGGAGCGACGCCCCTTTCCCCGGCCGCGAGTCCAGAGAGAGATCTCCACCCAAGTCCCGCACTCGGCGGCAAATGCTAGCGGGCCCCATCTTGAGCTCATCCAGCTCGGCCAGGGAGAAGCGCCCGGCGAAGGGAAAACCTTTTCCGTCGTCGCTCACCGTGACTTCGATCGCCCCGTTCGATTGCGTCAGGTCGATTCGCACCCGGGAAGCGCCCGCGTGTTTCTGCACGTTGTGCAAAGCCTCGCGGACGATCTTGAGCAGCTCTTCCCGGATGCGGGAATCCTGCGCTTCCACCTCAGCGCTGCGCACGACAGTCGAGATACCCGTGTCCTGCTCGAACAACCGCCCCAGCCGCGCCACGGCTGCCGCCAGGCTCATCCCTTCGCTTTCGGAAGGCCGCATCGAACGTACGAAAGCGCGTATCTCGGCCACCTGCCGGCGGGTGACTTCCTGCAACTGGGCGAGCTCGGCCCGCGCCTTGTCCGGGTCGCGCTCGAGCAGCCGCCGCAGCACCTCGAGCCGCATCTGCAAGCTGATGAAAGACTGCTGCGGGCCGTCGTGGAAATCCTGCGCGATCCGCTCCCGCTCCGCGTCGCGGGCCTTTTGGGCTTCGTCACGATAATGAACCGCTTTCTTCGAGGTCGCAATCAACCGGTCGATCAGGAGCTGCCGGTTGCGAGCCGCGACAAGGCCCAGCACGCCGGCCATGCCCAGGATCGGCAGTGTCCGGCCCGCTTCGTCCGGGCGAACCAGGGTAAACATTAGCGGCATGACTACGGCGATCACGGCGACTTCACGCCACGGGTGTGCGAGAAGGGCCGACGAGATCAGGTAGACGTAGAACGCAGCGACGAGCCACATTGAGTACTCGGTCTCGATCGTGGCGCTGATCAGGAAGAAGGCCGAATCCAACACCAGGCTGAGGCCAGCGTACCGGACGCGTTCCAGAATCTTCCAGGTGGCGGCCGTGACGCTATAAAGCAAGAAAAGGATCAGCAGCAGCCGGACCAGAAGCCTTCCTGGTTCCTGACCGTACACTTCGGCCGCCAGGCAGGCCAGCGCCAGCGCGATGCGGGCCAGACTCAGCGCCCGCCGCCAGGAGTGAGGAACCAGTAAGTATTCTTCGTTCATCAGCTCCCGGCTCCGGACTGGGTATACACGGCGAGGGAAACCGAACCCGCAACGGCGGCGGTTCGAACCGCAGGCTCAGCGGCGATACAAATAAAGCGTATGGCTGCGTCCTTCGCCATCGTCCTCGATGTGCTCCACCTGGTCAGGCACCCAGCCGGTGATGTCGAAGTCGTGGCAGACGACGCGCGCTCCCTTCTTGAGCTGCTTCTCAAGCAAAGGCCGGACCTTATCATTGGAGGTCGGCAGTAAGTATACCGTCACCAGATCGGCCGAGCTGTAATCCTGCTTGAGGATGTCGCCGTGGATGATCTTGACCTTGTCTTCCAAGCCGAGTTTCTTGACACGCCGGCGGCTGGCCTCGACCAAGTCCTTGTCGATTTCCACGCCCACCGCGTGCGCCCCGAACTTCTTCGCCGCCATGATCACCACGCGGCCGTCGCCGGAACCCAGATCGAACATCGTTTCTCCGGGTTTCAACTCCCCAAGCTTCAGCATGCGCTCGACCACCAGCTTGGGCGTCGGATAATACGGCGCCAGTTTGGCGTCTTCCTCCTGCGCCGTCTGGGCGGCCAGCATGGGGGCGAACAACAGCAGCGCGCAAGACAAGAAGCAGCGAAACGTCATGCGATCTCCTCGACTATCCATAAGTCTACGGGAGCGGGGGGCCCGCCGCCAGCGCCGCCGGTGTGCGGTCCCATGGCCGCCGGCGCCGCTTCCCCGTAACACTCTGGCGCGCCTCACGGCTCGAGGTAGATCCGCGTCCGGTTCGAGGTCCGCCCGGCGACTTCGATATATAATTCCGCCGGGCCGGCGTTAACGATCGCTGGCACCGTGAATTCCACCAGGTAGAACCCGATGTAGCCCGGGGCTAGAGTCGCCCGTACAGTCTCCACCGGCTGCCGGTCCAGGTAGACGCGCACCGGCAGAGCGACTTTCGGCGGCGCTTCGAGTGGCGCCGCAAGGCCCGAAGGCCAAGGCGGATCCGTCCGGCCCAGTCCGGTGGCCAGGATTTGCAGCCGGGAGCCCGGGCGCGCTGGCGTCAACGCGTTCAGTAGCATTCCGGAGTCCGCATCAATCACCATGGGAGCCCCATCCCGGTCCTCCATGATGGCGGGCGCCGCTTCACGCAAGGGAAGCCGGAAACTGAGCGACGACGAACCAGCAGGACTGCGGAAAGCCAAACCGAGGTTCAGGCTTTCGCCGGAGGCCTCAAAAGGAATCTGGATCTGGGATTCCCGCTCGGTGGCGGCGAGCAGCGGTGCCCGGACCGCGCCCGCCCGCGCTTCCGTCACCCTTGCGCCGAGGACGGTCAACAGCGCCCCCGGAGCCGCCGCCCGGGTGCGAAAGTCCGCGGCGCTGACGACCGCCGGCGACAAAAACCGATGGGGCGCCATTCGGGCATAGACGCCTTCTCCGTCCACCGCCGCGTAGAGCTGGTTGCCCCCGTCGTCCAGACGCACGTCGTAGACCACCGATCCTCCCCACGGGCCCTCCAGCTTCGACCACGAATCCGCCGGCGACGCGCCGTTGAGATCCGCCAAGGTGAAGAAAAGCCCTCGCTCCGTCGCCACGTACACCGCTCCGGTCACTGGATCGGCCGTGATCCCATAGGCCTCCCGGGCCGGCAGGTCCGCGGTGATGTCATCCCAGAAAATGCCGCCGTTGATCGTGCGCGCCACTCGGGGCCCCGCAGAACCCTCTCCTGGAGACCGGCCGAGAGCGGCCAACGCCGCCTGAGGAGAACCCGCCACGACGAAAATGTCGTTTACCGGGCCGGCCCCCGGCAGGTCGAAGGAACGCCACGACACGCCGTTGTCGGAAGAAACCCAAAGCCGTCCCTCGGAGGTTCCCGCATAAAGCCACCTGCCCGACGAGGCCGCCACAGAGATCGTTTCACCGAGACGCTCCTGTATACGCTTCCGCAAAGCCGCCTCGCGCTCGAATTCAGCGGACCCGGAGGGCCTCCAAGCAAACCTCTCCCCGGGCGCCCACTCGAACACTCCGAACCCTTCCAGCAGCACGCGGAGCCCCCGGCCGCCGCCCGGTAACTCCAGCAGCCGCCGGACCGGCAAGTTGGGAAGACCTTGGTTCAACGCCGTCCAGCTTCGGCCGCCGTCCACCGACCGCCATACGCCGAGCCCCGTCGCCACGGCGATTTCCTCTTCGGCCGCTGGCGAGACCGCTAGGTCGAACAGGGGTTCTCCGATCAGCGAGCGTCCCCGCCACGTCGTCACATCGACCCATGAGGCTCCACCGTCATCCGACCGGTAAACGGAACGTCCGAGGGCGTAAAGAATGGCGCCGCCAGGTCCCCCGCCCCGCACCCGGGCTCCCGGCTCCGGCAGGCGATAGAAAACGGCTGGCCCTCCGGTTTCCGGCTTGGCGCCTGCATCCTGGACCAGTGACCAGCTCTCGAAATCCCGCGTCGCGAAGACCTTCCCCGAAACCACGCGGGCGTAAAGCGCCCGGCCCTGCGGCCCGTACCACACCTGCACCACCGGACCGGTAGCCGGGCCGGCGGCGGCAGCCTCCATCACCCGGCTGCCCACGCTTCGCCAGGCGGCGTCAAGAGAGGGGAGTTCCGCCCCCTGCTGAGCGGCCCCGGGCACCGCCGTCAGCAAGGCGATGGCGAACAACAAAAACCCTCCCCGCTGGGTCTCAGGTGTGGCGGATTGACACATCCAACGAGTCCATTGTAGCCTGTCGTCTTCTTCTATATCGGTGGAGTGGCGCCGAAACTGTCGGGTTCTCACCACTTTACAGCAATTTCCCGGCCGGAACGGGTATTGCAAAGAGAAGTTTGGTGATAGACTATGGTCTTCGGGAACCTGCAGAGAAGGGTTCCGAAGACCGATAGAAGCGGGGAGAGGGTATCCATGTCCGCCCGGCCGACATTTTGGCTGCGCGGGGGGCTATTGGCCTCTCTTGCTGTCTTCGTGTGTCTGGGGCAGAAGTTTCCTCCCCTCGAACAACCCCCGCCTCCTCAGCAGCCCTTGCCTCCTGGCGCCGCCCGGCTGATTCAGGTCGTCGGTGACGTCTCGGTTCTCCGAGGGAGCGAGCCTTGGGTGCTGAACACGGGCGACACGGTGCGTCCCAAGCAGGTCATCCTGACCGGTGCGGATGGCTTTGCCGTGTTTCAGTTGGAAGACGGCAGCACGTTTCAGGTCTTCCCGAACTCCCGCGTGACCTTCCGGGCGAACCAGGGCGACTGGCGTGACTTGCTCGACCTTTGGCTGGGACACGTCAAGATCTTTATCCAAAAACTGGGCGGACAGCCGAACCGGAACCGGGTGTTCACTCCGACTGCGGTGATTTCGGTCCGCGGGACCGTCTTCGACGTCTTGATCGAAGACGAAAACGACACCACCGTGGTCGCCGTGGAAGAGGGGGCGGTCGCTGTCCGCCACCGGCTGATCGGCGAGAGCAAGTCCAAACTCGTTCAGGCCGGAGAATACATCCGGGTTTACAAGAACATCCCCCTCGCCAAGAGTGTCGTGGACAAGAACGCTCTGGCGGCCGGCATTCTCCGGGCCGCCGGCGACGTGCTTTACGGGATCTTGATTCACACCCGGACGGCGTCTCCGGGCGGCTCTCCGACTCCCACCGGCGGCGGGCCCAAGCTCCCCGGCGACACAGCCGGCGGCGAGCCGCCACCGCCTCCGGCAGACGGAGGAGGTTCTCCGACACCCCAATCTCCGCCTACTCCGCCGCCCCCGGCTCCTCCGCCTCCTCCCGGCGGATGAGCATGGCCCTGTTTCGTTTACAGTAGACCGGCGGGGTCCCTTACTCGCTGTTATCGACGATGTAGTCTTTGATCAGCGCCCGGGCTTCCTCGGAACGGTTGGTGGCGATCGCCACGAAAGCGTAGCCTTGCTGCCGCCGGATGAAACGCACGCTCCGCAAGTCGATCCGGGCCTCTTTGAACTTCCGCGCCACTTTGGCGAGCGCTCCCGGTTCGTCCTTGAGTTTCACCAGGATGGCGTCTTCGGTGATCGCGTGGAAGCCGGCGTCCCGAAGAGCTTGCAACGCCTCGTCGTAGCGGTCCACCGTCAGCTCGATGATGGCGGTGTCATGAACCTCCTCGGCGTCGATCGTCTCGATGTTGATGTCGCGTGCCGCAAGCACTTCGGAGATGTCCGCCAGCAGTCCCGCACGGTTGGGGGTCACAACGACAATTTCCTTCATCCTTCCCGATCCCTCACTGCTTTCCGTTATCTAACATCTTCCCCGCGTCGGCGTCTTGCGCATCCCTCGCCTGCTTCCTCCGGGCCCGGACGATGTCCTCGATGAGCCTGTCGATCTGTTCCCGGGTGATCGTCGTCGTCACCACGATATGGGCCCACTGGTTCTGGACAGCGATCTGCCATTTTTCCAGCA
The DNA here is from genome assembly GCA_964461995.1 of uncultured Solibacteraceae bacterium. Lineage (GTDB taxonomy): Bacteria > Acidobacteriota > Terriglobia > Bryobacterales > Bryobacteraceae > JALSRK01. Next base: position 29,038 of record CAYWXL010000003.1, on the reverse strand, counting down.
CCGCGCTCGGCGGGCGTTCGAACACCACCGTGATCGACCACGGATTCCTCCACGCTTCGATGCCGGCGGCGTGGAACCGGTCGGTGGCATAGGCGGCCTTCTCCAGACACTCGGCCACCTCCCGGCGGAACCCGTCCACGCCGATCGTTCGAATCGCGTACCACAGAAACAAGGCCGCCACGCCATTTCGGGAGCCCGTTAGCGTGGTGTCCAGCGTTCCCACATATTCAATCGATCGCGCAATCCGGTTGACATATTCCTTCTTCGCCAGGACGATGCCGCAAGGAAATGGGCAGCCGATGAATTTGTGCCCGCTGATCGAGATGCTGTCGATGCCGGCCCGGAAATCGACCACCTGAGCCCCTTCGATGAAGGGCAGGGTCATGCCGCACAGCGCGGCGTCCACGTGGATGTAGGACTGCGGAATCGCCAGGTCCTTGATCATCGCCCGGATCTTGCCTATATCGTCCTTGGCCTCGGTCATCGTCGTCCCGGCGTTGGCAAAGACGATCGGCGGCACGTCCCGATGGATCTTCATCGTCTCATAGAGGTCTTCATAATCGATCTCCCCGTTCGGCTGCGACTTGATCATGATGTGCCGCATGTTCAGGACCCGAAGGTTCTTCGCGACGCTGTAATGGGTGTCCTCGGAATAGTACACCAAACCCGCGGGGTAAAGCTCCCGGGCAAGGAACAGTCCGTAAATGTTGCCCTCGGTGCCCCCGTTGGTCACGTAACCCCAGTAGTCGCCCTCGGCGATGTGATTCAGGTCGGCAAACCATTTGAGGACTTCCCGCTCCACCGCGCGGGTGTGCACGCGGTAAGTGCATGGCGCGAAGGGATCGCCCACATTGTTGATCGGGTAGTACAGAAAATCGAACAAGCGGGAGTAATCGAAATACCCGCGGCATGGATAGCCGACGAAGGTCCGCGCCTGTTCCCGTATGTACTCGAGCAGCTCGTTCAGCCGCTTCTCGTCGCCGGCCGATAACGCGGGTTCGCGTGCGGCCGTCTTTTGGGTGAGTTCCGGCATGATCGTACGGCCTCACCCAAAGGATAAAGGATCACGGTGCGGGCCAGTACGGCAATCGGAAGGCAACGCCCCGCGTCCCCGAGCTCCCGGTAGGGATTCCCGTCCGCGGGGCGACCCCTCGGCCGCACCGCTCAAGACGAGGCCGACGCGGCCCCGGCGGCAGGCTCGATCCAGATTTTTCTGGCCGCCGGGTGTCCCAGATGCACCGCCCGCCCATCGACCCGGATGCTCACCGTATCGTCCACGTTCTGCGACAGCACTTCCACCGCGGCGCCCGGCCGCACCGAGAGCGAATCCAGGTACTCGAGCAGGCGCCTGTCCCGTTCGAAGACGGCGGCTACCCGGCCTACCGTGCCCGACGCCACTTCGGCCAGCGGCACCAACCCGCGCCGCCGCCGCTCCTCATGCGTCTCGAGGCCCATCCGGTTGCCGTGCGGGCAGAATTCGCTGTCGCCGAGCTTCAGCTCAAGAAGCCTCTCGAAGTCTTCGGAGACGGCGTGTTCCAAGTGTTCGGCCTCTTCATGGACCTTGTACCACTCCATGCCGAAAATCTCAGTGAGCATCCTCTCGATGAGCTGATGGCGTTTCAGCAGGCGGGAGGCGATCTCCCGCCCGGCCGGCGTCAGGTGGATTTGGCCCGACTTGCGTACATGGATCAGCCCGTCCCGCTTCAGCCTTCGGATCGCCATCGTCACCGCGGGGGCGGACACGTTCAACCAGCGGGCCAGAGTGGCGGCGATGACTGGTTCCCCTTCGGCTTCGGCCTCGAGGATCGCCTTGAGGTAATTTTCTTTGGAAATGGTGATCTTCACCGCGCACTCAGATTGTAACCCGGCCGCGCCGCCCGCCCAGCCCTTGGAGGTCCCGAAGGCCCTTGCCAAACCTCCAGCGGAAGATAGACGATGGAGATGCGGAGGACAGAGCAGTCAAAGCTCAAGGAGTCATGGACATGTCTCTCCGGCCCCGCCGTCCGGTCCTCTGGATCGGCGCCTTCTCTTGCGCTCTCCTTGTTTCCCTGTTTTCTTTTCCCGGGTTCGCCCAGGAGCCTGCGGAGACGGCCCTCGACCGTTATGTGATTCCCCAAGACCCCGCCTTCCGCTGGGAATACCAGAAAAGCTACCCCGGCATCGGGTACGGCCTGTTCCAGCTCCGGCTGACCTCTCAGACGTGGCGGGTCCGCGATGAAGTCGAGCCGAACTTCTGGGAACACTGGCTCAGCGTGATCGTCCCGTATCGGGTGCGCAGCACCACCGCCCTTCTGATCATCAACGGGGGAACGCGGGATGCGTCCGAGCCGGATCCGGCGGACTTCGTCGCCCTCGGGGCCTCGGCGGTCGCCGCCGGCATGGTAGTGGCCAGCCTGACCGCCGTGCCGAACCAGCCGCTGCGCTTCGCCGACGAAGCTCGCGAACGCTCCGAGGACGCCATCATTGCCTACAGTTGGGACAAGTTTCTCCGCGGCGGCGATGAGCAGTGGCCCGCCCAGCTCCCGATGACCAAAGCCGCCGTCTGGGCGATGACCGCGGTCAGCGAGTTCGTCGCCTCACCCGAGGCCGGCGGCTACGCGATCAACGACTTCATCGTCGCGGGAGCCTCAAAGCGCGGCTGGACCGCCTGGCTGGCCGCCGCCGCCGACAAGCGCGTCGTCGGCGTCGTCCCCCTCGTCTTTGACGCGCTGAACCTCGAAGAGTCGTTCCGGCATCACTGGCAGGCTTACGGTTTCTGGAGTCCCGCCGTCCACGATTACGAGGAGATGGGCATCTTCGCGTGGCTTGGCTCCCGCCAGAGCCGTTCCCTGATGCAGATCGTCGATCCTTTCGAGTACCGGGACCGCTTGGTCATACCGAAATACATCATCAACGCCTCCGGCGACGAGTTCTTCCCCTCGACCTCATCGCAGTTCTATTTCGACGACCTGCCGGGGCAGAACTACCTGCGCTACGTGCCGAACGCCGGCCACGCGATGGAAGGCGAGGGACTGGAAGCCGACATCATGGCCCGGACGCTTGCCTGGGTGGCTACGGTGGCGAACGGACTTCCGCTGCCCGAGTACACCTGGGAGTTCCCGGCCCCGAACCGAATCGTCGTGCGAACCACCGTCGAGCCCTCCGCCGTCAGGCTCTGGCAGGCGGCTAACCCCTCGGCCCGCGATTTCCGCTTCTCCACCATCGGCCCCGCTTGGACTTCGACGCCGCTGGAACCGACAGGCGACAAGGTGTACGAGGCGGCGGTGCAGACCCCGAGCCAGGGCTGGCGGGCGTTCTTCGTGGAGCTGGAGTTTCCGAGTCCCTTCTTGGTTTCCTACGTGTTCACCACCCCGGTCCGTGTCGTGCCCGACACCATGCCTTACCCCCCGCCGCTCGCCACCACTTTGGCAGCTAGTTACGAGCCCTTCACCGCGCCGGATTCCATTGCCAGCACGTTCAGCCAAAACTTAGCTCCCACCACGGCGACGGCCAAATCGCTCCCGCTGCCCACCGAGCTGGCCGGAACCAGCGTGCGCATCATCGAAGCCGGCGGGACCGTTCACCAGGCCGGGCTGTTCTTCGTCTCTCCGCAGCAGATCAACTTTCTGGTACCCCCGGGGCTCCCCACCGGCATCGCCGAAATCCAGGTCTGGCGGAACGGGGAGCGGGTCACCGGCGGACAAATGCTGGTCGAGCGCCTCGCTCCCGGCATTTTCAGCGCCAACGGCGACGGTCAGGGTGTCGCCGCGGCGCTGGCCGTTTTTGTCCAGGCCGACGGCTCGCAGCAACACAAGATCGTCTTCGACCCCGACAAGCCTCTGGGCAGCCGGGAGCCGGTCCCGGTCAATGTCATGAGCGCCAGTCAAGTCTACCTCTCGCTGTACTGCACGGGGATGCGGAATGCGACCGAGATCACCGCCACTGTGGGCGGTGAGCCCGTGGACGTGATGGGACCCGCCCCGAGCCCGGAATTCGCCGGCGTGGATCAGATCAATCTCGGCCCCTTACCCCGGTCTCTCGCCGGCCGCGGCGTAGTGGACATCGTGGTCACCGTGGACGGAATCCAGGCCAATGTCGTGACCGTCAAGATTCTGTAGACTGGGGTTAGATGCGCCGCCGTTTCGCTCTTTGTCTCGCTTGCCTGGTTTCGTCTGCCGCCGCAGCCTTCGCTGGCCGGCTAGCCCTGGACGACTATGTCGCCCGCCCCGATCCCGCCTACAAATGGAAGCTGGTCCGGGAGATCCCCGTGCGGGACGGGGCCAGTTATGTGCTGGAAATGACTTCGCAAAAGTGGCTCACCCGCCGGGAGGTCAACCGTCCGCTCTGGACCCATTGGGTGAACATCGTCATCCCGGCCGAAGTGAAGCATTCGACGGCTTTGCTCTTCATCGGAGGCGGCTCGAACGACGATCCGGCCCCGACGAGCATCGACTCGATGTTCCAGAAGATCGCCTCTAGCTTGGGCATCGTCGTCGCCGAGGTCCGGATGGTGCCGAATCAGCCGCTGATCTTCGCAGGTGACGGCCGCGAGAGGAGCGAAGACGCCATCATCGCTTTCGCCTGGCGAAAGTTCCTGGAAACCGGCCAGACCAAGTGGCTGCCGCGGCTGCCGATGACCAAGGCCGCCGTTCGGGCCATGGATACGGCCATTGCCTTCTGCCGGGAGAAAGACGTGAAGATCGACAAGTTTGTTGTCGCCGGAGGCTCCAAGCGCGGCTGGACGACATGGACCACCGCCGCCGTGGACAAGCGCGTGATCGCCATTGCGCCCATGGTCATCGACGTTCTCAACCTCGAGCCGTCGATGATCCACCACTACCGTGCTTACGGTTTCTGGGCCCCGGCCATCGCCGACTACGAAAAGGAAGGCATCATGGACTGGGTCGGTACCGAGCGGTTCCGTACCTTGCTCCGGCAGGTGGACCCCTACGAGTTTCGCGAGCGGTTCACCATGCCCAAGTACCTGATCAACTCCTCCGGAGACCAGTTCTTCCTCCCTGACTCCTCGCGCTTCTATTTCAAGGACTTGCCCGGCGAAAAACTGATCCGCTACGTGCCGAATACCGGCCACTCTCTCGACGGCGGCGAAAACGTCGTCGAAAGCTTCGCCGCCTGGATGGGTCTGGTGCTCGAAAACCGGCCGCGGCCCCGCTTGGAGTGGGAATTCCCCGCCGAGGGCGGCATCGTCGTCCGCCTGGACAGAAAACCCCGCCGGGTACGCCTCTGGCAGGCCCACAACCCGAAGGCGCGCGACTTCCGCGTGGACGTGCTGGGCAAGGTTTGGAGAGCCTCCGCCGTCCACCCCAGCCCCGATGGAGCCTATCGCGCCCGGCCGCCCAAGCCCGAATCCGGCTGGCGCGCCTATTTCTTGGAGTTCACTTTCGAAGCCGGCAAGTTCCCGCTCGTGGTGACCACGCCCGTGCGTGTCACCCCCGACACACTCCCCTATCCGGCTCCGAAACCGGCCGCCGCGGAAGCTGCGGCAGCCGCCGTCCCCGTGCTCGTGCCCGCCTTCGCCACCGAGTGAGACCACCGGCGCTTCCGGCGCCCCGCGCTCACCGCCCAAAGTGCTTGTCGGCGAAGGCTAGGTACTGCTCCCAGTCGTAGACCGTCAAGTCATGCTTGCCGGTCCGGATGTGGTAGCCGATCGTCCCCATCACCGGATGGTTCACCGGCGGCATTTCCTTCACCGGCAAGCCCTCCGTCCCGAGCAGCTTGTACACCGGATCGGCGTGCAGCGCGGAGAGAAACTCGCCCCTCGGGTCCGCCCACCGGTCTTCCTCAGCGCTCGCCACGTAGACCGGCCGCGGCGCAATCAGCGCGATCAGCTCGTGCTGGTCCACCGGTAAGGCATCCTCGTTGTCGTTGTATTTGTTGAAGTTGTCGCAGAACCAGTGCGGAAACGACGTATTGATCGCCTTCACGGTCTCCCCGAAACGCCGCCGGCTCAGGGCCGCCCCGCCGCAGCCGGAATCGTTCGAGATCACGATGGCGAAGCGCTCGTCCGTCGCCCCGGCCCACAGCGCCGTCTTGCCCAGCCGCGAGTGGCCCAGTACGGCCACCCGCGTGGCGTCGATGTCCGGATCCTTTTCGAGATAGTCGAGAATCCGGCTCAGCCCCCACGCCCAGGCGCCGATCGAACCCCATTCATCAGGGGCCGGCTTCGTTTGCCCTGGCTTGTAGAAAAGCGGGTGCACGCCGTTCTGAAACCCGTCGTCGTAGTCCGGATCGATGTCTCCGTAGTAGGCCGTCACGAGCGCGTAGCCGCGCCCCAGGATTTTCTCCACCGGCCACCGGCTCGCCGCCGCGCCCCGGGCCTTCTCCGTCGCCCGGTTGTTCACCACCGTACCGTCTCTCCGCGGCCGCATCCAGCTCTTGGAAAGCGTGATGCCCGGGTCCGGGTGAATGGAATGGTTGCCCTGGAAGTTCAGTCCGGTGAACGCCGGCACGGGTTTCTTTGCGCCCGCCGGCAGGTAGATCAGCACGCTCATCTGCGGCCCCTCCCGCCGCCCGTCGAACAGCACTGTGACCTCTTTGCGGACCGCCTTGCCTCCCAGCGCCCGTTTGTCCACCGAGGCCGTCTCGAAGCGCATCGAGGACAGCGGCGCCGGACTCTTGCCGTAGACGTGCTCCTCGAACAGCCGCAGCAGCTCTGGCCGCCGCTTCTCCCGCCACGTCCGGGCGTCGCGAACCGGCGTGCCGTCTTCGCAAATCAACGGATCCGGCAATGTGTACTTCGGAACTTTGGACTCGTCGTAGTTGACGTCCCGCCGCTGGGCCAGAAGCAGGGCCGGAGCCAGCAGCAGTACAGCAATGCAACGTTTCATGCCCAGCATGTTACCGCAGAGAGGCCCGGCTTCGGCTGCTCCGCCGCCCTGCGCCAGAGACGGCGACGTAGTGGGATAGACTGAGGTCGTGACCGGCTGTCGCGGAGCTCAGGTGGTCCTTCTCGCTTCGCTTTCAGCGCTCAGCGCGGCGCTGGCGGAGTCCAGCGTGCCATCCTCGGGCGCGGGCGCCTCGCCGGTGGCCGAGTTCCTTGTCGTCTTCGTCATCGTCCTGCTGGCCGCGAAAGCCGGCGGCGAGATCTTCGAACGTTGGGGCCAGCCCGCGGTGCTCGGGGAACTCGTCTTCGGCATCGTTCTCGGCAATCTCCATCTCGCCGGTCTCGCCTCCACGGCGGGACTCCACGAAAACGCATACCTGGAACTCGCAGCCGAAATCGGAGTGATCCTCCTCCTCTTCGAGGTCGGCTTGGAGTCCGACCTCGCCGCGCTGTTGGCCGTGGGACGCTCCGCAGTCGCCGTGGCCACCCTTGGCGTGATCGCTCCTGTCGTATTGGGTTACCTGGTGACGATGTTGCTGCTCCCGGAAAGCCCCTGGTACGTGGACCTGTTCGCCGGAGCCACCCTGGCCGCCACCAGCGTCGGCATCACCGCCCGCGTGCTGAAAGACCTCGGCAAAACCGATTCGGGCGAGGGCCGCATCATCCTCGGCGCCGCCGTCGTAGACGACGTGCTCGGACTGGTGCTGCTCGCGATCGTCACCGGGCTCACGGTTTCCGCCTCCGTCGGCGTGGGCGGCGGGTTCCATGTCGGCTCCGTGCTCTGGATTGTGGCGAAAGCCGTCCTCTTTCTCATCGCGGCGGTGGGTGGCGGGAAGTGGATCGCCGGAACGATTCTCCGCGCTGGGACCCGCGCCCGCGTCGGCGGTATGGCGATCGTGCTCAGCGTCTGTTACTGCTTCGCGCTTTCCGCCGCAGCGGATGCGGTGGGGCTGGCGCCCATCGTCGGCGCCTTCGCCGCCGGTCTTGTCCTCAACGAATCCCACTTCGCCGGCTACACCCGCATGTGCGCGCGCGATTTCCGCGAAATCGTCCGCCCCCTGACCATGCTCTTCACCCCCGTGTTCTTTGCCCACATGGGGATGCGCGTCGATCTGGCCTCGTTCACTTCGGGCCGCGTCCTATTGCTCGCGGGCGCTTTGAGCCTCGCAGCCATAGCTGGAAAGCAGGTCTGCATGCTGGGGGTCTTCGAGAGAGGCCTGAATCGGCTGGCTGTCGGCCTAGGGATGATTCCCCGGGGAGAAGTCGGCCTCATCTTCGCCGGCATCGGCGCGAGCCTCACTGTCGCCGGCCGGCCGGTCTTTTCACCAGGCCTGTTCTCGGCCATGGTCTTGATGGTGATGATCACCACCTTGGTGACGCCGCCGCTTCTGAAAGTCGCCCTCACCCGGGAGGCTGCGCCGGAGTCCGCGGCCCCGGAACCAAGGCCGGTGGCTGAGGCCAAGGGCCGCAAGGAGGATTGAACCCAGAGCGCGCCGGAACCACGGCGTCGAGTCAGCGGCCGAATGGGGTGCGCGAGCAGGGACATGAGCTGACCCCACAACTCAGCCAACGTCCCCGATCGCCCACCGGGTCACCGGCGCCCGCGGTCCGCTACGGCAAGACAATGCGTTTCACCGACACCGCCTTGCCCGTCGCCTCGTCAGCCTCCACCACCACCGCGTGCAATTGCACGTTCCGCTTGGCCGCCTCCATCCGGACCGGCAAGGCGGTAAGGAAACGCTGCATCACGGGATCGGCCCGGACCCCGATGATGGAATCGTACGGGCCCGTCATCCCTACGTCGGTCTGATAGGCGGTTCCCGCTTCGAGAATCCGCGTATCGGCCGTCGGCACATGGGTGTGGGTGCCCAAGACGGCCGTGACGCGCCCGTTCAGATACCACCCCATGGCCATCTTTTCGCTCGTGACCTCGGCGTGAAAGTCCACCAGCCGGATCTTGATGGCCGGATCGAGCTGCTCCAAAATCGCGTCAGCCGTCCGGAACGGACAGTCGGTGTTGGGCATGTATGTCCGCCCTTGCAGGTTGATCACTGCACAGCGCACTTGGTTGCGGCCTTCGGCGATGAAGACGCCGCGCCCCGGAGCGCCTTCCGGGTAGTTGGCTGGGCGCAGGAGTTGGGGCTTCGACTCCAGGTAGCCGTAGATCTCCCGTTTGTCCCAGATGTGATTGCCCGAGGTCATCACGTCGATTCCGGCCCCGAACAGCTCTTCGGCCACCGCCGGCGTGACGCCGAAGCCCCCGGCCGCATTCTCACAATTCGCCACCACCAGATGAATTTCCTCCTCGGCGACGATCTGCTCCAGGTGCTCGTAGACGATTCGCCGCCCGGGCGATGCGAAAATGTCTCCGATGAAAAGAAGGTTCATGACTGGGATCGCGGCCCGCGCCGGCGGTGCAGGGTACAGAATAGCGCACCCCAAAGCGCTGCCGCGTCAAAGGAGGCAACCGGAACCCCGCCGAGCCGTGGGCGGCTGGTTGTGAACCGAGAAAGAAGTTGGAGCGTACCACTCGGCCGTGCTGACCTCCATGACTGACCCCCTTTTGTGAACGGGGTCGGCCCACAGAGCGTCTTCAGGCTTCTCCTTTAGCCGCGATGGCCGGAGCTTGCTCACCAACGCGAACTGCTTAGCGGGCCTGTCATTGTGTCAGTGTTGGATCAGTTTACTGGAAGGTCCAACACCTGCTTCGCAGACACGCTCCTTCTTCTCTCCATGATAGCCGACCCGGCCCCGGAATCGTTCCACAGCTTCTCGCCGCCGCTCAGTGCCCTTTGAGCACCTCGGCTAGCTCTTTCTCCGGAATCGCCCCCTCGCGGATGATCCGCCACCACGGCTCGGTGACGTCCACGGTGGTCGCCCCGGCGCCCACGCACAGGCCGCCATCCAGCACCAGATCCACCCGGCCGTCCATCACCCCGAAGACCTCGATCCCGCTGCGGCACGTGGGTTGGCCGGAAATGTTGGCGCTCGTGCAGATCAGCGGCTGCTCCAGAATCTCCAGCAGCCGATTGGCGAGTCTCGATTTCGATTGCCGCATCGCCAGCCGGCCCGTGTTCCCCGTTACTTTCAGGGGAACCTTCGCCGAGGCGGGAACGATCAGCGTCAGCGGACCGGGCCAGTAATGCCGCGCCAGGAAGTAGAAGCGCGGCGGCAACTCCGCGGCGAGATCTTCCGCCATGAGCAGATCCGCCACCAGCAGCGGCAGGCTGCGGTTCGGCTCGCGACCCTTGGCTTGGAAAACCTTGGCCACGGCGTTCAGGTTCAGGGGATCGGCCACGAGGGCGTAAAGGGCATCGGTGGGAATTGCCACCACCCGGCCTCCGCGCACCATGTCGGCGGCCCGCATCACCGCCTCTTCGGAGGGGTTCTCGGGATCGATCTCGATGAGGTCCGTGGCCACAGGTTTACGATCGCTCTATCTGCAAATTTTATCGGGGTCCGATGGCTTCGGCCACTTGAATTGCCAATTCGTACCGCCCGAACGGCGCGCTGAGCTGCACTCCTTGCACCATCGGGCGCACCAGCCGCACCATTTCCCGGGCGATGGCCACCCCCTCGGCTCGGGCCGCATCGCCGCTGCCCGCCTTCTTCATCCGCTCGAGAAACGCCTCTGGCACCGGCACGCGCAGCTCGTTCACCATGAATTCGGCGTTCCGGTAGCTCGTCAGCGGCCAGATGCCCGCGATCAACGGCAGCCGGAACCCCTCGATCCGCCGCAGGAAGTTCTCGAGCAGCCCCACGTCGAACACTGGCTGCGTGACCACGTACTCGGCGCCCGCCTGCACTTTCTGTTCGAAGCGGCGCACTTCCTCGTCCAGATTCAGCGCGCCAGGGTTGGCCCCTACGCCGATCAGCAGCGTGGTCTGGGAACCGATCGGGTTGCCGCCGATGTCGAGTCCCTGGTTCAGGTTGTTGACGATGTTCACCAGCCCGATCGCGTCCACGTCGAAGACCGCCGTGGCGCCGGGATAAGAGCCCATTCGCGGCGGGTCGCCGGTAATGCAAATCAGGTTCCGGATGCCCAGCGCCTGAGCGCCCAACAACTCCGATTGGATGCCGAGTATGTTGCGGTCCCGGCAACAGAAATGAAGCACCGCTTCGATCCCGGCGTGGTCCTGAATCAGCTTGCAGGTGACCTGGGCGCTCATACGGGCGCTGGCCCGGGGACCGTCGGGTACATTGATGCAGTCGATGCCGTGCTCGGCGCACAGCCGGGCGCCGGCGATTTCCTTCGAGGCGTCCGTGCCCCGCGGCGGCAGAATCTCCACGAAAGCCACGAACTTGCCCGCCGCCAGCTTCGCCCCCAGGCCCGACTTCTCGGCCATGGGAACCTTCGGCAGAGCCTTCGCCCTGGCCTCTTCTTCTTTGACTTCGACTTCCACCGGCCGGTGCGCCGGCTGCAGGCTCCGGACCTCGGAAACGATCTCCCGAATGTGCGCCGGCGTCGTGCCGCAACAGCCCCCGATGATCTTCACGCCGGCCCATAGCAAGCGCCGCGCGTACTGGCTCATGTACTCCGGCGAGCACAGGTACATGTTCCGGCCTTCCACCCGTACAGGCACGCCGGCGTTCGGCATGGCGCTCAAGGGCTTGGCGGCGATCTTGACCATCTTCTCGATGGTCTCCAGCATCACCTTCGGCCCCACCGAACAGTTGCAGCCGATCACATCGGCTGGCATCTCGTTCATCGCCCGGGTGAAGTCTTCCGTGCTCATGCCCGTGGGCAACCGGCCATAGTCGTCGATCGTGACCTCGGCGATGATCACGAGTTCCTGTCCGGCGGCCTCTCGAGCGGCCTCCACAGCGGCGCGCAGTTCGACGATGTCCCCGAAAGTCTCCAAAATCAGAAGATCGACGCCCGCCTCGACCAGCGCTTTGGCCTGTTCACCGAAGATCCCCTTGGCTTCAGTGACGGAAATCGAGCCCAACGGCTCCACCCGGCTGCCCAACGGGCCGATCGAGCCAGCGACGAACACCTTGTCCCCCGCCGCTTCCCGGGCTAGCCTCACGCCCGCCTGGTTGATCGCTGCCGTCTTGTCGGCCAGCCCGTAGCCCGCCAGCCGCGCCCGGTTCGCCCCGTAGGTGTTCGTTTCCAGGATCTCGGCTCCCGCCTTGACATATTCCTCGTGGATGCCCTTCACTAGCGCGGGCTGCACCAGGTTCAGCTCGTCGTAGCAGCGGTTGATGAACACGCCCTTGGAGTAGAGCATCGTGCCCATCGCGCCGTCGGCGACGATCACGCGGTCTCGCAGCCGTTCACGGAATTCCTTGGCCCGGCTGTTGGATTCCCTCATCGGCATCTCGAATTGTCACCTCTGACACCCAGGGCAATAATAGGTGGAACGGCCTGCTTGAAGAATGCGCCGGACCCGCCGCCCGCACTCGGGACACGGAAGCCCCTCCCGGCCGTAGACGGCGACGGGAAACGTTTCGGCGGAGTTATAGCGCCCCGGACCTTCGTAGGCGTTACACGCCGATTGTACTGCAAGCTCCAGAACCGCAACAATCGCTCCGTGCAGACGCTCCAAGCGCTTGCGCCCCAGCCCGTTCGCCGGCCGCGCCGGGTGAACGCCCGCCCGGTGAAGCGCCTCCGCCGCGTAAATGTTTCCCAGCCCGGCGATCTTGCTCTGGTCCAGCAGGAAGAGCTTGATTGCTTGCCGCGACCGCGCCGCCGCCGCCCGGAGATACGCGGCGGTGAAGGCCGCCGACAATGGCTCGGGTCCCAGCGAGGCGGACAGTGACTCCAGCTCCGCCTCTGAGAGCAGCTCAATGCGGCCCAGGGCCCGCGGATCGTCGAACACCAGCGCCCGGCCGTCCGCCAACTCGAACCATGCCCGCGCCGTGCCGGGTAGATTCGCGGCGGCGGGCAAGGCATAAAGATTCCCGGTCATCCTTAGATGAACCCGAAGCACGCTGTCCCGCCCCAGCCGGATCAGGACATTCTTGCCCCGCCGCTCCACCGTCTCGATCCGGCGGCCGCGTAGCCTCCGCTCTAAGCGCGGGTCGCTCGCTCGCAACAGTCGCGCCCGCCGGATCCGGGCTCCCCGCAGGTCCCGGCGCAGCTTCCGGCACACCGCTTCGACTTCGGGAAGTTCCGGCATCAGTAAATGACCAGCTCCACCGGGGCCCCGACGCCGCAGCCGATCCGCTTGGCCGCCGAATCCTGGTTGCAAGCCACCTCCAGGTACCCGGAGCTGCCCGGGACCACGACGAACTCGCCGCGGGGAGCCGCGCCGTAAGTCTCCACCATCTTCGTCACCGGCTGGATCCCCGCCGTCATCTCAAACGGCCGCTCCCGGAGCTGCGGGAACTCGTCGATCCGGAAATTCGTGATCAGGTTGCCGAAGCGGTCGATCTTCAACACCGTGCCCGACCAGAACCGCTTCCCGGTCCGCACCGGCTCCCCGAAACTCGACCGCAGCGGGTCCCGGATCAGCCGCCCGAACTTCGACGGCGGAACCCCGCTGCGCAAGTGGGCCGCCACCGGAGCGAAGATGTCCCGGCCGTGGAAGGTGTTGCTGACTTCCGGCAGGAAGTACTTCCGGGCGGTGATGTGCCGGGCCTTGAACTTCTCCCGCGACATGACGATCGAGAGAACCCCGTTGTCCGGAGCCACGAAGAACTGGCCGGCCGCTTCTACGAGGATCGGGCGCCTCGTCGTTCCCACTCCCGGATCCACCACCACCACATGCACGGTCCGCTTCGGAAAATACCGGTACGCCTGGGAAATCACGAAGGCGGCCTCCGGGATCTGGAACGGCGTGATCTCGTGGCTGATATCCACGATCTGCGCCGTGGGCAGGATGTTGAGGATCACCCCCTTCATCGTGCCGACGAAATGATCCGAGTTGCCGAAATCGGTGGTGAGCGTGATGATCGGTCTCGCCATGGATTGTTAGAATCAAATCAGGACTGAACCCGCACCGGCCCGGTGGACGGCCGGCTCCAAAGGCTCGTGCAGCGTTACTACTTCGACCATAATGCCACTACTCCCGTCTCCGAGGAGGTGCTGAACCTCTATACGGATCTGCTGCGCGAGAATTTCGGCAACGCGTCCAGCATACACTGGTTCGGCCAGGAGGCCCGCAGCCGCCTGGAACGCGCCCGCGAGGAGGTGGCCTGGATGCTCTCGGTCGATCCCAAGGAGATCTTCTTCACCAGCGGAGGTACCGAGTCGAACAACCACGGGGTCCTGGGCCCGGTGCGCTATCAGGGCGTTTCCGGTAGACATATCATCACTACGCAGATCGAGCATCCGGCGGTGATGCGCGCCGTCGGTCAGCTCGAACGGGAAGGCGCTGTCGCTACCTACCTGCCGGTGGATGGTTCCGGGGCCGTCGATCCGGACGAGGTGCGGCGGGCGCTGCGGCCCGAGACGGCGCTGATCGCCATCATGCATGTCAACAACGAGACGGGCGTCATCCAGCCGGTGGAGGAGATCGCCGCGATCGCCCGTGAAGCCGGGGTTCCTTTCCACGTGGACGGCGTGCAGGCCCCCGGGCGGCTGCCGCTCGATCCCGCCGGCCCCCCCGGGGATTATTACGCCATCAGCGGCCACAAGTTTTACGCGCCGAAGGGGATCGGGGCCCTTTGGGTCCGCGCCGGCGCCCCGTTCGAGTCCGCCCTCTACGGGGGACCTCAGGAGCGGCAGCGGCGTCCGGGCACCCAGAATGTGCCCGCCGCGGCGGCGATGGGCGAAGCCGCCCGTTGGGTGCGCAAGCACGCGCGCGAGGAAATCCCCCGCCTCGCCGCCCTCCGGGACCGCCTCGAGCAAGCAGTCCTCGACCGCATCCCGGGCACGGGCGTAAACGGTAGCGGCCCCCGCGTTGCCAATACGACCAATATCTATTTCGACGGCGTCGGCGGGGACTCCCTGCTCATTGCGCTGGATCTCAAAGGGTTTGCGGTGGCCACCGGGGCGGCCTGCTCCTCGGGCGCCACCGAAGCCTCCCACGTGCTCCGTGCCATGGGCTTGAGTCGGGAACGCGCCCGCTCGAGTATCCGCTTCTCCCTGGGACGCGCGAACGACACCGCCCAGGTGGACGCTCTCGTCGAAGCCGTCGTCAGCGCGGTGGAACACCTCCGGAAAGTCTCGCCCGTCAGCAGGTGAGCCTGAGTCTGCCATGGCCGAGGAACTCATCGCCGTCGCCATGTCGGGAGGGGTGGACTCGTCCACCGCCGCGGCTTTGCTGCAAGAGTACGGCAATAAAGTTGTCGGTATGACGATGCAGCTCTGGGACCAGCGTCGATTCCCGGAGCTTCAGACCGGCGCACGCAGTGGCCGCTGCTGCTCGCTCGACGACGTCTACGATGCTCGGACCGTGGCGTCGCGCTTGGGAATCCCGTTTTACGTCATCAATTTGGAAGAAGAGTTCGAGGAAAAGGTTGTCGCTCCGTTCGTCGAGGAGTACTTGCGGGGACGCACGCCGATCCCCTGCGCTCTATGCAATAACGTTGTCAAATTTGACAAGTTTCTTGCCGTTGCCGCTGGGGTCGGTGCTTCGCGCATCGCCACCGGACACTACGCCCGCATCGACCGGGATCCGGAAACCGGGCGCTGGCGCCTCCGCAAGGGCGTCGATCCAGCTAAGGACCAGAGCTACTTCTTGTTCGGTCTTACCCAGGAACAGCTCAGCCGCACCATGTTCCCGCTCGGCGGCATGACCAAGGATGAGGTTCGCGCCCACGCACGCCGCTTGGGGATCCCCGTTGCTGAGAAGGCCGAAAGCCAGGAGATCTGCTTTGTACCCAACGGAGATTACACGGCCTTCATCGACGCGTGGTTCCGCGAAAAGGGCGGGAGCGGTCTCGAATGGGAAGGCGAGATCGTGGACACCAGCGGTCGCGTTCTTGGGCGGCACGCTGGCGTCCACCGGTTTACCGTAGGCCAGCGCAAGGGTTTGGGCGTGGCCGTCGGTGAACCCCTCTACGTAATCCGGACCGAGCCGGAGACCCAGCAAGTGGTCGTGGGCCGCCGTGACGACCTATTGCGGGACGAGTTAACCGCTCGCGACGTGAATTGGGTGTCCGTACCGCCGATCGAGAGGCCGGTGCGCGCCCAAGTCCGGATCCGCCACCAACACAAGGCCGCGCCAGCGGTCCTGATCCCAACCTCGGAGCCGGACCGGGTGCTCGTCCGCTTCGACGAACCGCAGCGGGCGGTGACGCCCGGCCAGGCCGCTGTCTTCTACCAGGGAGACCTCCTCCTCGGCGGCGGCTGGATCGAGTGATGCGCCCGGGCTCCCTCTGCCGGTTCCCGGCGGCGCGCCCCGTCTCGCCCATGCCGGATAATGCTCACGTGAGAGGACTCCTTCGCCGGCTGCTGCCGCCCCGCCCGTTCGTGCTCAACCCGCGCGAGGAGATCGGCGCGCCCATGGGCCGCTGGAACCTCTACGTAGGTGGCGCCGGCTGCCACCCCGATGGATTCGTCAATATCGATATCCGTCTGGGTACGGGGGTCGATGTCGTCGCCGACGCGCACCGGCTCCCGTTTCCGGACGCCACCTTCCGGCGCGTCGAGTGCGACGCCGTCCTCGAACACGTCGCTGATCCCGGCCGCGTCATGCGCGAACTCGAGCGCGTCACCGAACCGGGCGGTGTGGTTCATGTCGTCGTCCCGTTCTGCCATCCCTTCCACCAGTACCCCCACGACCTCCACCGGTTTACGCCCGACGGCCTGAGACTCCTCGCTGGGGGCATGGAGCTGGTCGCCGAAGGCTGGCGCACCGGTCCGGCGGCTACGTGGCTGGTGATCACGCTCGAATTTGTGAAGCTGCTGTTGCCATGGCGCTGGTGGCGGGTGCTGGCGCACGGCCTTATCGGCTGGTTCCTGTTCCCTGTGCGCTATCTGGACTTGCTTTTGCTCGGCTCGCCCCACGCCCGCCGCATCGGGAATCACTGCTACGCCTGGTTCCGGAAGCCGGGTCCGACCCTAGCGGCGCCATCGCCCGCCGCCACGGAAAGAAAGGCTGAGGGCCGACGAAATCCTGCGGTCTAGCCGGCTCCCACCGGAGTCGTCGCGATGATCTCTTTGAGAATGGCGTCCGGAGTCTGGCCGTCGGCGTGGGCGTCGAAATTCAAGATGACGCGGTGCCGCAACACCGCCGGAGCCAGATCGCGGATGTCGTCTACGCTCAACTGCAGCCGTCCCCGCATCAGCGCCAAAGCCCGCCCGCACTCCACCAACGCCTGCGCCCCGCGCGGCGAGCTGCCGTAACGGATGTACTTCTTCGCCAGTGGATGCGCCTGTTCACTCCCCGGCTGGGTAGCCAGCACGAGGTCGATAGCGAACTCGCGCACATGGCCGGCCACCAGCACGTCCCGGCAGACCTTCCGCAGACCCAGGATCTCCTCCCTGTCCATCACCCGCTCGACGCTGATCTCCTCGCGATGGATCGTCCGATCCACGATCCGGCCGAGCTCATCCCGGGACGGGTATTCCACCACAATCTTCATAAGGAACCGGTCGAGCTGCGCCTCCGGTAGCGGGTAGGTGCCTTCCATCTCGATCGGGTTCTGGGTGGCCATCACCAAAAACGGTTGATCCAGCGGATGGCTGCTCGTGCCGCTCGTCACGGTCCGTTCCTGCATCGCTTCGAGCAAGGCGCTCTGGGTTTTCGGCGTCGCGCGGTTGATCTCATCGGCCAACACCAAGTGGGCGAAGATCGGCCCCGGCTGAAACCGCAACGCCTTGCCCCCGCGTTCGTCGGTCTCGATCACCATGCTGCCGATGATGTCGGCGGGCATCAGGTCAGGAGTGAACTGGATGCGGGAATACTTCAAATCGAGAACCCGGGCCAGCGTCCTGAGCAGCGTGGTCTTTCCCAATCCCGGCACACCCTCCAGCAGGACATGGCCGCCGGAAAGCAGGCAGATCAGGACGCCATCGACCGCGCCCCTCTGGCCGACAATGATCTTTCCAATCTCGTCCCGAACCCGGTCGAGCTTGGCGACGGACTCCTCCAGGCTGATCTGCAGCGGCACAATACCATTCTAAGAAAAAAGGCGCACAGACACCCCGTGCGGTGCCTGTACGCCGCTGTCCTTTTCGCTAACCTAACTATGCGCCTCGCACTTCCGCGGCCCTTTCCCCACAAGCATCAGCGAAGTGGGCGACAATCTCGGACATCTCCTCCAAGGCTGCCCGGGCCCGCGAAACCGAGAACCAACGGGAAACTGCGTAAACCACCTGCATGATGCGGAAATCGATCCGAAGCATCGTTTCCTCGAGTGAATCCCCACCAACCTGGAGACCCCCGGCCTTTTCAAGCAAGCGGTTGACCGCTTCGTAGTCCCGTTCCAGCGCTGAGTAAATCGACTCCAGATCCGCCGTGCTCGCGTGAGCAAGGCGTTGCTGGATCTCAGCGAACTGGAGCTGGTTCTGCGCCGCGATCTGTTCGCTAAAGTCTCTCACCGTGCGGGTGCTGAGAATGAGCGCACACACGTAGCGGAACCAGTACAGGAACAGTGCCGCCGACACGGTGAGAATGACCACACTTACGATCATCAGCGATCCTTTCCTGTCTTCCTGAGTATAGAGTCAGAAAGTCTCACTGTCAGGATACAGCAACGGCCGCCCGGATTTTCTGGATTTGGTCGAATTAAGGTTTTATTTGGCCGAATCTAAGGTGTATACCCTAGGCTGTTTCGCCGCCTTCGGTCGAATACCATATCGCCACGGTCGGCCCCATCCACGGTACTCTCCAGGTACAGTTCTGCGTAAGTGGCGGTGATGTAGTCGGACTCGTCGAAGCCGAGCTCCGACGCGGCCCGGTCGATCCATTCCGGACGGCCTTCGAGCTCCAAAAAGACTCCGATCGGCGTCTCGTCCACGGTGGCGACGCCGCCGTCCGGCGCCGCATACTCGGCCCGGTACTTCTCGTACCGGAAGATCACCTCCATACCCAGTGCGTGCAGCAGCTCCATCATCGCTTCGGCGTCGGCGATCTCGACTTCGATCTCTTCGCGATCCTTGTACCGCCCCTCGCGGCCAGGGCCTTTGTAAGTGAGCGAGCAGCGGCTTCCGGAGCGCCGCACCCGCAACAGTTTCCCCCTCTCGGTAAGGGTCCGCTCCGGCGTGTCGAACAAGGCGTTGCTCTCGAACTTCCGGCGGTGCAAGAGCCGGAAACCAGAACGGCGCAGGAGGCGGCGGCCGGTGGCTGCGTCCGGCAGGCGAAGCTTGATCTCCACTTCGCGCCTCGAATCCCTGGAGCTCATGAGCTACCATGATTGATGGTAGCGCGCCCGTAGCTCAGTTGGATAGAGCGGCTGGCTTCGAACCAGTAGGTCGGGGGTTCGAGTCCCTCCGGGCGCGCCAGAAATCAGTCCTCCTCGCCACGCCGCCCGGCTTCGGCAACCTAGACGCCGCGCGTCAACGTTGACAATCGCGCTATCATCAGTATTTTCCGGTGATTTCATGCGCAGGAGGGCTGAACTGTGACCGTAGGCGTGCCCAGGGAAACGTTCCCCAATGAACGTCGCGTGGCGCTCGTGCCCGCAGCCATCGACCGGCTTCAGAAGGCCGGTCTGAGCGTGCTGATCGAAACCGGGGCAGGCCAGGCGAGCGGCCACTCGGACGCCGAGTACACCGGCAAGGGCGCAGCCATCGCCGCCAGCCGGGCCGAGCTGTTCGAGAAGGCGGACATCGTCTTGCAGGTGCGTTCCTACGGGGCCAACCTCGAGGCCGGTGAAGCCGATCTGACACTGCTCCGCGCCGGGCAGGCCGTGATCGGATTCTGTGACCCGCTGGCCAACCCGCAGATCGTCAAGAAGCTGGCGGAGACCGGCGCCACCGCCTTCGCCATGGAGCTGATGCCGCGCATCACCCGGGCGCAGCCTATGGACGCGCTCTCCTCGATGGCCACCGTCGCGGGCTATAAGGCCGTGCTGCTGGCCGCGAACCGGTTGCCGAAGATGTTCCCGATGCTGATGACCGCCGCCGGCACGGTGCAGCCGGCCAAGGTGTTGATCATCGGTGTCGGCGTGGCCGGCCTTCAGGCGATCGCCACCGCCAAGCGTCTGGGCGCGGTCGTCACCGCCTACGACATCCGGCCAGCGGTCAAAGAGCAGGTCCAGAGCCTCGGCGCCCGGTTCCTCGAGCTGGGCCTGGAAAGCAAGGAAGCCGAGGATAAAGGTGGCTACGCGAAGGCGCTGGACGAGGAGTTCTACCGCAAGCAGCGCGAGATGATGGCGGGGGCGATCGCCGAGTCCGACGTGGTCATCACCACCGCTTCGGTACCGGGCAAGAAGGCGCCGGTGCTGGTCACCGCCGAGATGGTCCGGGGCATGAAGGCCGGCTCGGTGATCGTCGATGTGGCCGCCGAGCGGGGTGGTAACTGTGAACTGACGCGGCCCGGCGAGGAGACTGAGGAAAACGGCGTCGCCATCCTCGGCCCGGCCAACCTGCCGTCGCTCGTGCCGGTGGATGCCTCGCAGATGTATGCCCGCAACATCTCCACCTTTTTGCTTCACATGGTCAAGGAGGGCCGGCTCGAGGTGGACGCCGAAGACGAGATCGTACGCGAGACGTTGCTCACGCGGGACGGCAAAGTGGTCCATCCCCGCGTGCTCGAGCTGCTCGGCGAATCGCCGGCGGGAGGCGAATCTCAGCAACAGCAGGAGTAGATCCATGGAAGGGCTCGTCATATCACTCACGATTTTCGTTCTGGCCGTCTTCGTCGGCTTCGAGGTCATTACTAAGGTGCCGCCGACGCTGCATACGCCCCTGATGTCCGGCTCCAACGCGATCTCCGGCATCACGCTGGTTGGCGCGCTGCTGTCGGCCGGGGCGCAGCACACGACGCTGACCACAGCCCTCGGGTTCACCGCCGTCGTGTTCGCCACCATCAACGTCGTCGGCGGCTACATGGTGACCCACCGGATGCTCGAGATGTTCCGGAAGAAGTAGCGCCTCGGGGGGATCACAATGTCCAACGCTCTCATCAACCTTGCTTATCTGCTCGCCAGCGTCCTGTTCATTCTGGGCTTGAAGGGACTCGCGCATCCGCGCACCGCCGTACGGGGCAACCTGATCTCGGCCCTAGGCATGCTCATCGCGGTGATCGTCACGTTGCTCGACAAGTCGATCGTCGATTTCACCGTCATCCTGGCCGGGCTCGTTGTGGGTGGGGCCATCGGGGCCGTAGCGGCGGTCCGCGTGCCGATGACGGCGATGCCCGAGATGGTGGCCCTGTTCAACGGCTTCGGCGGCGGAGCCTCGACGCTGGTCGCCGGCGCGGCCCTGTTCGAGGCGATCTCCATGTCCACTGCCGTCACCACGGACTTCACCGTGGCGACCGTCTTCAGCGGACTCGTCGGCAGCGTGACCTTCTGGGGCTCGCTGGTCGCTTTCGGCAAGCTCCAGGGCATTCTCTCCGGAAATCCGATCCTGTTTCCCGGCCAGCACGCGCTGAACGCCGTGTTGCTGCTCGGCGCGCTGGGCATCGGCGGCTACATCGTCATGGACCCCTCACAGACGATGGCCTATTGGGCGCTCGTCGCTGTCGCCGCCGTGCTGGGCGTGTTGATCACTATCCCGATCGGTGGGGCCGACATGCCGGTGGTGATCTCGCTGCTGAACTCCTACTCCGGCATCGCCGCCGCCTCCACCGGCTTCGTGCTGAACAACAACATGCTGATCATCGCCGGCTCGCTCGTCGGGGCCTCCGGACTGATCCTGACCAACATCATGTGCAAGGCGATGAACCGCTCGCTGGCCAACGTTCTGTTCGGCGGCGTGGGCGGCGAAGCTTCCGCTGCGGGAGCGCCTTCGGCCGATTCGGTCTACGCCGGCAAGGTCAAGGCCACGTCCGCCGAAGAGGTCGCCATGCTGCTCGAGAACGCCCGGCGCGTCGTCATCGTCCCTGGCTACGGGCTGGCCGTCTCGCAGGCGCAGCATCAGGTGAAGCAGTTGGCCGAGTTGCTCGAGGCCCGCGGCACGGAGGTGCTCTACGGGATCCATCCGGTGGCCGGCCGCATGCCCGGGCACATGAACGTCCTGCTGGCCGAGGCCGAGGTTCCCTACGAGAAGCTCCTGGACATGGATCAGGTGAACCCACTCTTCAAAGAGACCGACGTGGCCATCGTCATCGGGGCCAACGACGTCGTCAACCCCGTGGCGCGCACCGATCCAAACTCCCCGATCGCCGGCATGCCGATTCTTGACGTAGACCAGGCGCGGACCGTGGTCATTATCAAGCGCTCGCTCAGCCCCGGCTTCGCCGGCATCCCGAACCCGCTGTTCGCCGCCGACAACGCCCTGATGTACTTCAGCGACGGCAAGAAGGCGCTCAACGAGCTGATCGCTGCGGTGAAGGAGTTGTAGGATCCACCGGACGGTTGCGCCGAAGCGCCTATCTGCGATACAAGGCGAGTGATGATCGAACGGTTGAAACCTGCTGGATCGCCCGAACCGCGCGGCCCCTATTCGCCGGCGGTCCGGGCCGGAGACTACATCTTCGTGTCCGGGCAAGGCCCGATCAATCCGGAAACCGACCAGATGGAGACCGGCGACATCCGCCAGCAGACCCGGCTCGTGCTGGGGAATATCGAGCGGATCCTCGCCGCCGCCGGCGCCACGATGAAGGACGTCGTGAAGTGCCATGTCTACCTTTCCGACGCGGACGACTTCGCCGCTATGAACGAGGTCTACGCCGAGTTCTTCGGCGAGGCGAAACCGGCCCGCACGACCGTCGTGACCGGCTTCGTGGTCGAGCCGAAGATGAAGGTCGAAATCGACGCCATTGCCTACAAGCCGCGTAGCTGACCCCGGCGCCGGCGCGGCCGCTCCCATGTGATGGAATAGTGGGCATGAGACGCTGGATTCTGTTACTTCTGACCGCCGGCCTCCTGCTGGCGGCGGCCGGCTGCAACAAATACAGCGAGAACACCGTGAAGACGCCCGTGCCGCCGGCTCCACGTCCCCAGAACTGAGCCGGTGATACCGAACGGGAGAAAGACGGATGGGTGCGACAGCCTCTTCGAAAATCGAACGATACCTGACCTTAGACGCTTACCGTGGCGCGGTGATGTTCTTGCTCATCTCCCACGGCTTCGGCTTCGGAGAGCTGCTGGATCATCCAACGCTCGGCTCGCTTGCGCGGCAGTTCGAGCACGTCGAATGGGAAGGCGGCGTGTTCTGGGACATGGTTCAGCCGGCGTTCATGTTCATCGTGGGCGTGGCTATGCCATTCGCCTTCGCCATCCGCGCCCAGCGGGGCGAGACGTTCCGCGACCAAGCCCGGCACGCCGCCGTTCGCGCCCTGAAGCTCATCCTCATCAGCCAGATCATCATGAGCGTCAGTGCCCACCGGCTGCACTTCCAGCTCATCAACGTCCTCTGCCAGATCGCCTTCGCCTACTTTCTGACGTTCTGGATCTTGCAATTGGCGCGGCGCTGGCAGATCGTGACCGCGGCCGGCTTGCTCGTGTTCCACACGGCGCTGTTCTTCTTGTTCCCCGGCCCGGACGGCCCGTTCTCCAAGGTGG
This sequence comes from uncultured Solibacteraceae bacterium, assembly GCA_964461995.1. Taxonomy (GTDB): domain Bacteria; phylum Acidobacteriota; class Terriglobia; order Bryobacterales; family Bryobacteraceae; genus JALSRK01. The sequence continues at coordinate 5,709 of CAYWXL010000003.1, read as the reverse complement.
GAAACATCGGCCAGGTGATCGACAAAGCGCTGCTCGGCTACAACTATCCGGGCTACTACGTCACCATCAACTTCATCACCTCGACCGTGACCACGCTCATCGGCGCCTGGACCGGCCAGTTGCTGCTGGCGCGGAAGCCGGCGAAGGAGACCATCAAGTGGCTGGCCGGTGGATCGGCGGCGTCTTTTCTGCTGGCTCTGGCGCTGTCCCCGTTCGTGCCCAACGTGAAGCGCATTTGGACGGCCACGTTCACCTTTTATAGCGCCGGCTGGGTGCTGCTGATGATGTTGGCCTTCTACCTCGTCATCGACGTCGCGGGCTTCCGCTCCTGGACGTTCCCTTTCATCGTCGTCGGAGCGAACTCGATCTTCATCTACTCGACCAACATCATGCTGCGCCCCTGGCTGAACGACGCCGTGGCGGTCTTCACCGGCGGGTTCCGGTTTGCCGGCGACTTGGCGCCGCTGTTTCAGGCTTGCTCGGTCCTGGCGGTGCTTTGGGTATTCTGTTACTGGCTTTACCAGCGCCGGATCTTCATCAAGGTCTGAAGCGGCCGCGCGGGACCCGGACCGCGTGAAGGATCCGGCGGCGGTGCGATGGCAGAATCTTCGCACCCCCGCACTCCGATTCCAGAGGAGAGCTATGAAAACGCTTCCGACTCCGCTCGTGCTCCTTTTCATCGTGTTGTGCTCGTTCCGGCCCGTCCCGGCCGCCGATCCCGTGACCGAAAAGCGCATCGACGAGCTGCTGGCCCGGATGACGCTCGAAGAGAAGCTCGGGCAGATGTCCCAGGCCAGCCTCGGCGGGAAGCTCACCGAGGCGCGCAAGGCCGAGATTCGCAAAGGCCGCTGGGGCTCGTTCCTGAACGCCGGGCCGGTGGAGGTCAAGAGGGAAGCCCAGCGGATCGCCGTCGAGGAGAGCCGGCTCGGCATCCCGCTGATCTTCGGCCGCGACGTGATCCACGGCTACCGGACGGTCTTCCCCATTCCCCTCGGCCAGTCGGCCAGTTGGGACCCGGAACTGGTCGAGCGCGCCGCCCGCATCGCCGCCAAGGAAGCCGCGTCGATGGGCATCCACTGGACCTTCGCCCCAATGATCGACATCACCCGCGATCCCCGCTGGGGCCGGGTGGCCGAGACCTGGGGCGAGGATCCCTATCTGGCCAGCGCCTTCGCCGCCGCCATGGTGCGGGGCTTCCAGGGGGATTCCCTCGCCCGGCCGGACACCATCGCCGCCTGCGCCAAGCACTACGTCGGCTACGGGGCGGCGGAAGCCGGCAAGGACTACAACACCACCTGGATCCCCGAGCCTTTGCTGCGCAACGTGTTCCTGCCGCCATACGAGGCTGCGGTGAAGGCCGGCACCGCCACCATCATGAGCGCCTTCAGCGACTTGAACGGCATCCCGGCCTCGGGCAACGCCTTCACGCTGCGCCGCATCCTGCGGGACGAATTCGGCTTCGAGGGCTTCGTCGTCAGCGACTGGGCCTCGGTGGTCGAGATGATCCAGCACGGCTACGCCGCCGACGAGGCCGACGCCGCGGCGAAGGGGCTCTCGGCCGGCGTGGACATGGAGATGGTCAGCACGTCGTTCTATGACCATGTCAAAGACCTCCTCGCCGCCGGCCGCGTCAAGCAGGAGTGGATCGACGAGGCGGTGCGGCGCATCCTGCGCATCAAGTTCGCCTTGGGGCTGTTCGAGAACCCCTATCCGGATACCTCGCTCCAGGCGTCGATGCTGAGCGAGGAGCATCTGGCCGTCGCCCGCCGGCTGGCCGCCGAAAGCGTCGTCCTGCTCCAGAACAAAGGCCCCTTGCTGCCGCTGCCGGCCTCGATCGGCTCCATCGCCGTCGTCGGGCCGCTGGCCGACAGCCCGCGGGACCAGCTCGGCTGCTGGACGATGGACGGCCGCCCCGAGGACGCCGTCACCCCGCTGGCGGCGCTGCGCGAGAAGCTTGGAGAGCACCGCGTGCACTACGCAGCAGGGCTCGCCACCAGCCGGACGACGGACGAGGCGGGCATTCCGGCGGCCGTGGAGGCGGCCCGGCGCAGCGACGCCGTCATCCTCTTCCTCGGCGAGGAACAGGCCCTCTCGGGCGAGGCCCGGTCGCGCGCCTTCCTGGACTTGCCGGGCGCGCAGGAGAAGCTCGTCGCCGAAGTCGCCAAGGCGGGCAAACCCATGATCGCGGTGATCATGGCCGGCCGTCCGCTGACGTTTCAGAACGTCACCCGCCGGGTCGAGGCGGTCCTCTACGCCTGGCATCCGGGCACGATGGGCGGTCCGGCGATCGCTGATCTGCTGTTCGGCGATGCCGTACCCTCGGGCAAACTCACCATCACCTTCCCGCGTACCGTCGGCCAGGTGCCCATCTACTACGCCCACAAGAACACCGGGCGGCCCCCTTCGCCGGACAGCCTGGGCATCCCGATGGGTACGCCGGTGGACCCGAAGGGCTACACGTCGAAGTACCTCGACGTCGATTTCACCCCCGAGTACCCCTTCGGCTACGGGCTCTCTTACACGACCTTTTCTTATGCCAACCTGCGGCTGTCGGCGGAGAGCATCCCGCTCGGCGGGCGGCTGACGGCTTCGGTCGATGTCACCAACACCGGCGACTGGCCCGGCGTCGAGATCGTGCAACTCTACACCCGCGACCTGGTGGCCAGCCTGACCCGGCCGGTGAAGGAGCTGAAGGGCTTCCGGCGCATCCGGCTCGAGCCCGGCGAGACGAAGACGGTTTCGTTCACCCTCACCACCGACGATCTGCGCTTCTATGACTCCGAGGGCCGGCACATCGTCGAGCCCGGCCGGTTTCATCTCTGGATCGGGCCGAACTCGGCCGAGGGCCTCAAGGCCGAGTTCACGGTGACCGAACGCTGAGCCGGCGGCGTTCTGGGACCGGCGCGCGGTTCACGGCTTGACGCGCAGCACGCGCTTCTCGATCATCGGCGGCGCCAGCCGCGACCGGGGCGCGAGGTCCACGTGGTTCAGGCCGGGCCGCAGCCTGCTGCGGGCGCCGCGCCAGAGGATCTCCCCCGAGATGCCCGCCGGAAGCTCCACTCGGCCCGTGAGGCCGCCGTCGTCGCGGTTCAGCTCCACGCGGACTTCGCCCCGGGGGTGCGGGACGACGCCTTTCGCCTCGCTGAGTTTGCCGAGGTGTGGCTCGATGCGCACGCGGGCGAAGCCCGGCGCGGCGGAATCGACGCCCAGCACCGTGCGCAGCAGCTCGATGTTCGGACTCGAGCCCCAGGCGTGGCAGTCCGAGCGGGTCCGGAAGTCGCGCTCGGCCCAGGTGGTGAGCCCGTCGGCGATCATCCGCCGCCACGGGCCGAGCATCTCCAGATACTGGTCCCCCAGCCCGGCGCGCACCATCGCCCGGTGCAGGTAGTAGCGGAAGTAGATCGAGGCGGGGGCCAGCGTGCGGTCCTCGATCACCCGCTCCATCAGCTCGCGCGCCCGCTCGCCCTCGACGAGCCCGGCCAGCACGGCCAGGATGTTGGCGTGCTGGGAGAAATGCCGGCGCTCGGCGTCGTCGGCGTAGAGCGCGCGGCCGTTGTCCCAGTACTTCTGGTGGATCGTCTTCTTCAACAGGTCCGCGCGGCGCTGGTAGACCGAAGCCATCTCCGGCATGCCGAGGGCACGCTCGAGGTCAGCGGCGTACTCGAGCGCGAGGAGCAGTTGGAGATCGATCGCCGCCGTACCGCCGTCGGCGCCCCGGGGCGGCGTGCCCCGGGACCACTTCTCCACCCAGTCCACGTAGTTCCACCACGGCATCATCTTCAGAGCCGCGTCCTCGCGCTGGAAGCGGTGGTAGAAGGCGAGGACCGAACGCGCTCCGGGCAGCATTTCGCGGACGAATTCGGGGTCGTTCACGTAGCGCCAGTAGTCGTGCACCATGCCGATCCACCAGAGCGAGAACGGCGGGATGTACTGCTGCAAGGCCGAGGGCGCGCGGCTGAAGGTAGCGCCTTCTGAGGTCTGCGAGGACTGGATCTGCTCGATGGCGTTCCGCATGAGCCGGGCGTCGCCCGTCATGTAGAGCGAGACAATGGCCTGGATGCGCGTGTCACCCACGTACTGGAGCTGTTCGTAGTAGGGGCAGTCCATATATGTTTCATGGGCGCAGAGCCGGGCGGTGCGCCAGCCGATTTCGAGGATGCGGTCGAGCTCCTCGTCGCCGGCGTCGAATTTCGCCCGGCGCCGGAACGGATAGCCCGTGTAGGTCGCCCGCAGGTCTTCGATCGTCAGCGGCTCGTCTTTCGTCTCCACCGTCAGCTCGATGTAGCGCCAGGTACGCCAGTAGAGCGGCCGCCAGATGCGCCGGCCCCCATCAGGTAAGAAGACGTCGGCGTAACCGTAGAACTCTTTGCCCTCGATTTCGTCGCGGTTCCCTTTCGCGTATTGCCCTTTGATCCAGAGAGCCTCGGCATAGCGGAGCTGGATACGCGCCCCGGCGCCGCCGCTGACTTCGAGTTCCGGGTAGCCCGTCGTCAGGTGGTTCTGGTCGAGCAGCAGCAACGCCTTCGTACGGGCCGGGACGGTGAACGCCGCCTTGCCTTGAAGCCAGCCTTCGGGCGGCGTCGCCCCCTCGGCGCGGCGAACGCGAGCGAGGCGGATCGGCGTCTCTTCCATGAACGGTATCGAGCGGGGCACCAGGAACCAGCGGTTGGGGGCATCGACGGTGTCCCGCGGCGCGCCGTTCCGGCCGGCCTCCACCGGCCTCCATGCCGAATCGTCGTAATCCGGCTGCTCCCAGCCCCAGGGGTACTTCGCCGCGTCAACCTCCTCGCCCGGCGGAATCGCCACGTAGCCCCGCACCATCTCGTAGGTGATCGGCAGCGGCCGGTAGGCCTCGTTCTCGACCGCCACCCAGCCGTCCGGGGTGTTGACGATCTGCTCGCTTTCCGTGTCGCCCTGGAGCAAGAACCCCGTACGGTTCGAGATCTGGGCCACGGCGCGGTATTTGCCGTCGTTCCAGACCACGGCGGCGAGGACGTTCTTGCCCGTTCTCAAGTGCGGCGCGATGTCGATCGACTCGTAGCGCCAGTGGAACAGGTCGCCGCGGGCCGGCCCCCAGGCGACGCGGTCGCCGTTGACGTAGAGCTGGTAGCGGTTGTCGGCGGTGACGTGGATGAGGAACTTCTCGGGGACGTTCTCTAGCTCGAACGCCTTCCGGAAGTGGTAGACGCCGTAGTTGTACGGGTCCGCCCCCGAGGGCCAGCACCACTTCGCCGGCCAGGAGTGGTAGAGCAGGTCGCGGTTCATGGCCAAGGCCGCGGGCAGACAGAGCAGAAAGAGGAAGAGTCGCATGGCGAATTCATTTTATCCGTGAGCGGCGGCCGGCCGAGGCGGCTGGGACCGCCGGAGAGGTTCGAACCACGGAGACACAGAGGGCACAGAGGACTCGGATTCGTTTCGCTGACGGTGCCGGGACGGGGCGCCTCGGTGAAGTGCAGTGGAGCCTGGGCTTGGGAAGGGGGCAGCGCAGCAGTGTGGGTATGGAGCCAGAAAGAGGATGCGGACGAGGGCGACGGGCCGCCCCGTAGCCCTTGCACCCGCCGCGACCGGGCGCCCGAGTGCGGCGAGCGAGGGTGACGGGCGGACGGTGGCGTGACGGATGGTGGGTTCCAATTGCGCAAAACGGTGAAACGCGGAAGTGTCGTGTTTTGTGGTGGTTGTGAGCATGGGTGACGCGTGGCCGCAACGAGG
>CAYWXL010000002.1:0-122265 GCA_964461995.1 uncultured Solibacteraceae bacterium | reverse complement strand
TCCCGGGCGTCGTAGGCGTCGATGGCCCGGAGCTCGGGCTGCATGGCGGTGGAGCGTTCGAGCTGGTCCTGGTCGTGGTTCTGGTTCAGGTAGCCGGCCAGACCCACCACCGTATGGGCGTCGATGAGTCCCGGGGTGACGACCTTCGCCCGGAGGGTCCTGTAGCTGGGCGGGATCGCGACCTCGGAGGCCGGGCCGACCCGCTCGATCTTGCCGTCGCGGACGAGGACGACGCCGTCGCGGATGGGCTCGCCGGCCATCGTATAGACGGTGCCGCCGCGCACGGCGAGCTGGGCGGAAAGGGGGACCGCCCAGGCGGCTACGGCGAGCAATAGAAGAATCCTCAGAATGTATGGACGACGATGACTCATTGCCAGCATTCCTCCATGACGATGCGGGGGCCCTGGTCGTGGCTGGCGCCGTAACCGCCCACGGCGTAGAGGTGGTCTTTCGGATCGGAACGGTCGAAAACCTTTTTGCCTTCCACCCAGGTTTCGAGCACGTGGGTGTAGACGCTGAGCGGATCGCCGGAGAGCAAGATGAAGTCAGCGTCCTTGCCTGGCTCCAAGGTGCCGACGCGATCCTCTAGGTCGAGCAGCCTGGCGTTAGCGATCGTCAGGGCTTCGAGGGCGGCCTTGCGCGACATGCCGGCGCGGACAGCAAGGGCAGCGGAGCGCAGGAAGAGGCGGGAATCGGTGATCCCGTCGTCGGTATGGAAGCCCACCAGCGCCCCGGCCTTTTCGAGCGCGGCGCCGTTCTCCCAGCGGATGTCTTTGGCCTCGAGCTTGCCGCCTGGACTGTCGAGGACGATGATCGAGGAGCCCACGCCTGCTTTGGCGATCTGGTCGGCGACCATCCAGGCGTCGCTGACGTGGTGAAGGACGACGCGGAAACCGAATTCCCTTTGCAAGCGCAGGACCGTGAGGATGTCGTCGTGGCGGTGCGTGTGGTGGTGGACGATCCGTTTCCCGTCCAGTACTTCGACCAGGGCTTCCATCTTGAGGTCCCGGGGCGGCTTCTTGTCGGGATCGTCGCCGGCGCGCTCCAGCTTACGTTTGTACTCGATCGCTTTGATGTACTGCTCCCGAACCAGGGCGGCCGCTTTGGCACGGGTGCCCGGGAACGGGGGCTTCTTCCGGGAGTTGGTCCCGTTGGCCATCTTGATGCCGCCGGCGATGGAGCCGTCGGGGTTGTGGATCAGCAGGTCGTCGATGGTCGTGCCGTCGCGGAGCTTGAGGTAGAGCGTCTGTCCGCTGAGCAGGTGCCCGGAGCCGGGCATCACGTTGACGGTGGTGATGCCGCCGGCCTGGGCCTTCTGGATGCGGGCGTCGCGGACGTTGATCGAATCGAGGATCCGGGCGTCCGGCTGGATGGGGGCGGACTGGTCGGCCCCGTCGATGCCGCCGATATGGCTGTGGCTGTCCACCAGGCCCGGCATGATGACCTTGCCCGAGGCGTCGATGCGCTGGGCGTCGGCGGGGATTCGGACGCTCGAGGCGGGACCCACGGCCTGGATCTTACCTTGGTGGACCACCAGGACGCCGTTGGGAATCTCCTCGCCGGCGATAGGAATGATGCGTGCACCGGTGAACGCTAATGGCATTTCTTGGGAGAAGCTCGGCGGCGCCCACACGGACGCCACCAGCAAGACCGATAGAAACAGACGTCGAAGGCAACTCATGGGCGCAATCCTTCAACCTAACAGATCAGCAAAACCGGATGCGCAACTGGATGGGCGGCAGGCGCCGGCAGGGCGGTAAGCTGATCATATGCGCATCGTGAAGTGTTTTCTGGCCGCTTTGCTCGCGGCCCCGGGCCTGAGCGCCCAGGAAGGATTCAGTACGGCGTGGATCGACGTGAGCGCTGATCCGTGCATCGATTTCTACCAGTACGCCTGCGGCGAGTGGGTGAAAAAGAACCCGATTCCGCCGGACCAGGCCCGGTGGGGGCGCTTCCAGGAGCTCGCCGAACGGAACCGGAAGATCCTACGGGAGATTCTGGAAAAAGCGGCTGCTGCAAGCGCGGAGCGGTCGCAGATCGAGCAACAGATCGGCGACTACTACGCCGCGTGCATGGACGAAGAGGCGATCGAGAAGAAAGGCCTGGGCCCGCTCGAGCCGGAGCTGGAGCGCATCCGGCAGGTGTCTTCGAAAGCCGAACTGCCGGAGTTAGTAGCGCACCTGCATCGGTTGGGGGTCAACGCATTCTTCCGGTTCGGCCCGATGCCGAGTTTCGAAGATTCCGACTGGCACATCGCCGACGTGGACCAAGGCGGGCTGGGGCTCCCCGAGCGGGATTACTACTTTCGTGAGGACGAGAAATCGAAAGAGCAGCGCGAAGCCTACGTGAAGCACGTGGCCCGGATGTTCGAGCTGCTGGGGGAGCGGGCGGAAACCGCAGCGAAGAAGGCGGCGGCGGTGATGCGCATCGAGACGGCTCTCGCGAAAGGCTCGTTGGAGGTGACCAAACGGCGGGATCCGAAAAACGTCTGGCACAAGAAGACGGTGGCGGAACTCGAGAAGTTGGGTCCGCGGTTTGACTGGAAGGCGTACTTCCGGGCGGTGGGCGCCCCGGAATTCGAGGAGCTGAACGTAGATACGCCCCCGTTCATCGAGGCGATGAACGCCCTACTGGAGCGGGAGAGCCTTGAGGATATTCAGACGTACCTCACGTGGCAGCTCGTGCGGCGGGCGGCTCCACTCTTGCCCAAGGCCTTCGTCCAAGAGAACTTCAATTTCTACCGCAAGACCCTAGCCGGGGCCAAGGAGATGCGGCCACGCTGGAAGCGGTGTGTGAGCATGGTGGACCGCGATCTGGGCGAGGCGTTGGGGCGGGCTTATGTGGCCAAGGCATTTCCGCCGGAGAGCAAGCAGCGGATGCTGAAGCTGGTGGCGGCGCTCGAGAAAGCGCTCGAAGAGGACATCAAGAGCGTCCCGTGGATGACGGAGGCGACGAAGAAAAAGGCCCTCGAAAAGCTCCACGCGATCCGCAACAAAATCGGCTATCCGGACAAGTGGCGGGACTACAGCAAGCTGCGTATCGTCGCCGGCGATGCCCTGGGGAACTTCTTCCGCGCCCAGATCCACGAATTCGACTATGAACTCGCCAAGATCGGCAAGCGCGTGGATCCGAACGAGTGGCACATGACCCCGCCGACGGTGAACGCCTACTACCATCCGCTCGAGAACAACATCAACTTCCCGGCCGGCATCCTGCAACCGCCGTTCTTCGACCCGAAGCTTGACGATGCGCCCAACTACGGAGCCATCGGCGGCGTGATCGGGCACGAGCTCACCCACGGCTTCGATGATATGGGCCGGAAATTCGCCGCCAACGGGAATCTGGAGGACTGGTGGACGCCCGAAGACGCTCGGGCCTTCGAGGAGAAGGCGCAGTGCTTCGTCGAACAGTATTCAGCCTACACCGCCGTGGACGATGTGAAGCTCAACGGCAAGCTCACCCTGGGCGAGAACGTGGCCGACAACGGCGGGTTGCGGCTGGCGCTGATGGCGCTGCGGGACGTGTTGACCGAGGAAGAAAGGGGCCGGAAGATCGACGGGTTCACGCCGCAGCAGCGGCTGTTCCTTGGCTGGGCGCAAGTCTGGTGCTCGAATGCGACCGACGAAGCGAAACGGCTACAGGCGCAAACTGATCCGCACTCGCTCGGGCGTTACCGGGTCAACGGCGTGGTCTCGAACATGCCCGAGTTCCAGGAGGCCTTTCAGTGCAAGCCGTCGCAGCCGATGGTCCGCGAGAACCGCTGCCGGGTATGGTGAGGCTCCGGCGGGCGGGACCGGATTCAGTCTGAGGAACGGCGTTGCTTCTGCCGCTTCTGGAGAGCGGCGACGTATTTCGGGTAGTTCCGGTAGACCATGACGTGGAAAGTGGGCTGCTGGAACTCCTCTACAGCGTACAGATAGCCCTTCTGTTTCAGCGAATGGAGCACGCGGCGCATCCAGGCGAGCTCGCGCGGCCCCATGCCTTTCTTGGAGATGTCCAGCGTGGCTCCCGTCAGATGCGACGAGCGGCGGGGGCCGTAAGGCGAGGCGGCGTTCTTGTTGCGCCTGCGGATGGCGTTCTGAAGGGCCACCGTTCGTACCAGGCTGGTGATGCGCAACTTCTTGCGGAACCGGGCGTAGTACTGCCGGCTGAGCCGGTCGAGGAAGAGCTTGCTCCAGGGGCGGAGGTAGCGGTATTTCGCCGGGATGTTACGCGTATAGTAGTACTTCGTCCGGTGCGGCACCGGAACCAAGAGCCCCGCCCGAACGAACCGCCGGACCATGGCCACGTTTTTCATGCGCGAGAGGTTATCGGCGTCGGCGCGCCGGTTCTGGACGATCTGCGAATCCCACCGCGCACGCAGAAGACGCTCGCTGGCGCCGGCCGGAGCAGGTTGGCCTGCCAGCCCTGCCACGAAGACCGCGAGAACAACGTGGAAGGGTCGCATCATCAATAGGTTACCAGATGAAAGTTCAATCCAGAAGTGAAATTTTCCACGCCCTCTGCCGCGGCGCGAATTGCAGGTAGGGACCGGTGCGGCCGGCCGCGCCGTTTGTGGCCGGTGTTTCTGCGTAGTATAGTGATTGCGAGCAGTTCAGCAGTAGTGAAGCCGGAGTCATCCATGAGTGTGAGTCGTTGTTTCGTTCTAATACCGGTTGCGGCCGCGCTGGCGTTGCTGTTGACCGGCTGCGCCGAAGAGCCCAAACCAGTGGAGAAAGAGAAACCGGCCGAAGAGGCGGCCAAGCCTCCCGAGAAACCGCCGGCCGAGGCTGAGGAAGCCAAGCCGCCGGAAAAGGCCGAGGCCCCCAAACCCAAACCGGCGGCCAAGGCGCCGACGAAAAAAGTGTTGCTGAATCCGTCGGCCCTGAAAGAGAGGGCCCCTGCGGTGTTCAAAGTGAAGTTCGAAACGAGCAAAGGCGACTTCATCGTCGAAGTGAACCGGTCTTGGGCTCCGCGCGGGGCGGACCGCTTCTACAATCTGGTCAAGAACGGCTTCTACGATGGGTGCAAGTTCTTCCGCGTCATCAACAACTTTATCGTCCAGTTCGGGCTGAGTCCTGACCCGGCGGTCTCGCGCGCCTGGCAGAACGCGACCATTCGGGACGATCCAGTTACAAAGACGAATCGCCGGGGGACGCTCTCGTTCGCCACCGCCGGTCCGAACACCCGGACGACCCAGGTGTTCATCAACATCAAGCAAGGGGGCAACGCCTTCCTGGACAGCCAGGGCTTCGCCCCGTTCGGCCGGGTGATCGAGGGGATGGAAGTGGTGGATAGCCTTTATGCAGGCTACGGCGAGGCGCCCGACCAAGGCATGATCCGCACGAAGGGCAACGCGTACCTCGAGGAACGCTTTCCCAAGCTCGATTACATCAAGAAGGCCACGATCATCGAAGAGTAGGCCCTGTTCTCCGCGAACGGGGCCGATCCACGGCTTGCGCTCACGCTGGGCCGGCCCAGGTGATATAGCCGGGTAAGAACGGCGCAGAAAGATCCTGGTGATAGGGCAAGACGCGGGCGGTGAAACCGAGCTGGCCGCTCATGGAGCAAGGTCCATACTCGGTTTCGAATACGTGCAGGTCGCCCGATCGCCCTTTGTGCTCCATGGCCAGCGCGATTGGGTTTTGGAAGTTCCCCGCGGCATCCAGGCGTCCGCAGTACAGCTCCACGGAGACTTCTTCTGGAGAAAGCTCGCCCAAGCGGACTTCGGCGCGAAAGTGGACGCGCTGGCCGACTTCGACTTCGCCCCCGGCGCTCGAGGTGACAGAGACAACCGCCACGCCGGGCCAGTGGGCGTGAATTCGTTCCCGCCAAGCGGCCAGCTCTCGGGCGCGGGCTGCTCCGTTCTCCGCCAGCCGCCGCGTTTTGGCGTGGGCCATGAGGTAGAACTGCTCGGTGTACTGGCGGACCATCCGGTGTGAGTTATAGGCGTGGCAGAGGCTACTGATCGCCGACTGCATCCGCTCTACCCAGCGCCGTGGCAGGCCATCAGCGCGGCGGTCGTAGAACGTAGGGACGACGTCGCGCTCGAGGAGTTCATAGAGAGCCTCCGCCTCGACCTGATCCTGGAGTTCCCGGTCCTCGAGCACTTGGCCGCGCCCGATCGCCCAACCGATGAACCAGCCATTCCGGCGGGCCTCTTCCCAAGCCTCGGCCCACCAGCCGTCCAGCGTGGAGAGGTTGAGTACGCCGTTGGCCGCGGCCTTCATGCCGCTCGTGCCGCAGGCCTCGTTGGGCCGCAGGGGGGTGTTGAGCCAGACGTCGGCGCCCTGGACAAGGTACCGGGCCACCGTCATGTCGTAATCCTCGATGAAGACCATGTGACGGCGAAACTCCGGGCGGCGGATCAGGGCGGCGATCTCGTGGATCAGTCGCTTGCCTTCTTCGTCCCGCGGGTGCGCCTTGCCGGCGAAGATGATCTGGACGGGCCGCTCGGGGTCGTTCAACAGGCGGGCCAGCCGCTCCTTGTCGCGGAGGAAGAGGGTGGCGCGCTTGTAGGTGGCGAAGCGGCGCGCGAAGCCGATGGTAAGTGTCCGGGCGTCCAACACTTCGGCCGCGGCGTTCACTTCGGCCTCGGGGGCGCCGCGGCGGCGCAACTGTTCCTGGAGGCGCCGGCGGGCGAAGGCGACCAGGCGTTCGCGGCGGCGCTCGTGGGTTCCCCAGAGCTCGTCGATCGGGATGGATCCCACTTTTTCCCAGAGCCTCTGGTCCGCCGGGGTGTCGCGCCACCGGGGGCTCAGGTAACGGTCGTATAGTTCATCGACGTCGTGAGAGATCCAGCTCTGGAAGTGAACCCCGTTCGTCACATGGCCAATCGGGAGCTCTTCCTCCGGGATGCCGGGCCACAAGGAGCGCCACATCCGGCGGGAGACCTCTCCGTGCAGCTTGCTGACGCCGTTGGAGGCGAACGAGAGGTTCAGCGCCAGGGCCGTCATGCAGAAATCCTCGTGGGCGTGGGCTGGTTTGCTGTGTCCGAGCCGGAGAAATTCGCTCCAGGGAATTTTGAGCGACTGGGCGTAATCGAAGAAATAAGTCCTCATCAATTCCGGCGAAAAATAATCGTGCCCCGCCGGCACCGGCGTATGGGTGGTGAAGACGCAGCTCGCGACGGCCAATTCCCGGGCTTCGTAGAAGGTAAGCCCCATCTCGCGCATCAGCCAACGGACGTGCTCGAGAGCGAGGAATGCGGAGTGCCCTTCGTTCATGTGGTAGACGGTGGGCTGCAAGCCTACCGCCCGGAGGGCCCGGTAGCCGCCGATGCCGAGCAAGATTTCTTGCTTGATGCGCATCTCGATATCGCCGCCGTAGAGCTGGTCGGTGATATCCCGGTCGGCCGGGTCCGGGTTGGCCTCGAAGTTGGTGTCTAGCAGATAGAGCGGGACCCTGCCCACGTTCACCCGCCATACTTGGGCGTGAACAAGCCGGCCCGGCAACTCCACGGAGATCGTCAAGGGGGAGCCGTCCGGTCGGCGCTGGAGTTCCAAGGGAAGGGTGTGAAAGTCGTTGTCCTCGTAGATTTCTTCCTGCCAGCCGGCGGCGTTCAATTGCTGCCGGAAATAGCCCTGCTGATAAAGCAGGCCGACCCCCACCAGCGGAATGCCCAGGTCGCTCGCGGACTTCAGGTGGTCGCCGGCCAGAATGCCCAACCCGCCGGCGAAAATTGAAAGAGATTCGGTGAGGCCGAACTCGGCCGAAAAATACGCGATCAAGGGAGAGCCGGCTTCCGGATAGCTGCGCCGGAACCAGGTGGACTCGTTGGCGAGGTACGTTTCCAGGTCGGCGGCCGCCCGGTCGAGGTGCGCCAGAAACGCTTCGTCTTCGGCCAGAGCCTCCAGGCGTTCCTGGTCGATGAGGCCGAGCATGAGGACCGGATTATGGCCGGTGGATTCCCACAGGTCGCTGTCGATGCGGCGGAACAGGTGGATCGTGTCGTGTTTCCAAGTCCAGCGGAGGTTGTACGCCAACGTGCGCAACGCCTTGAGGCGCTCCGGGAGTTTCGGAACGACGGTGAACCGGCCGACTGGTCGCATGAGCGTGTGACCTCCCTCTGCTGTGCTTTTACCACACCGGGGGACAGAAGTCACAGACAACCGGGAAACGCCCTGGCATGATGGAAACAGATCATGAGCGCTTACACTTATATCGCTGACCTGTGTGAAGAAATCACCATTCCGGAAAACGGGATTTTGAGCCGTACGCTGCAGAACGACGACCGCAGCAAGGTCGTGGGGTTCGGGTTCGCTCCCGGGCAGGAGCTTTCCGCCCACACGGCGCCGATGCCGGCGGTCCTGTATTTCGTGCGAGGGGAGGCCGAGCTCCGGCTGGGTGAGGATCAGCTCGAGGCGAAGGCCGGGACGGTGGTACACATGCCGCCCCAGCTCGAGCACGGGATCCGGGCGAAGTCGCCGCTCGTCATGCTTCTCGTGCTGATCAAATAATTCCCCGCCGCCGGTTTCGCGGACCCTGCGGTTCCTACAATGGAAGTGTGGGGTTCCGTTTAGAGGTCGATTACTCTCCTCGAGGGGACCAGCAGCAGGCCATCGACCAGTTGGTGCGGGGGGTGCTGGACGGCGAGAAGCACCAGGTCTTGCTCGGTGTGACCGGCTCCGGCAAGACCTTCACGATGGCGAAAGTCATTGAGAAGGTAGGGCGGCCCGCCTTGATACTGGCTCACAACAAGACCTTGGCGGCGCAGCTCTACCACGAGTTCAAGTCCTTTTTTCCGCACAACGCGGTCGAGTATTTCGTCAGCTATTACGACTACTACCAGCCCGAGGCCTACATCCCGGCCAGCGACGTCTACATCGAGAAAGAGGCGACGATCAACGAGGAGCTGGACAAGCTGCGGATGTCGGCGACCAAGTCGCTGTTCGAGCGCCGGGACTGCATCATCGTCGCGAGCGTGAGCTGCATCTACGGTTTGGGCTCGCCCGACGCCTATTACGGCATGTTGCTCATGCTGGAGAAGGGCAAGCGCTTCTCCCGGGAGCAGATCATTCAGCGCCTGGTTGAGATTCTGTACGAGCGCAACGAAGGGGAACTGACGCGGGGCACGTTCCGCGTGCGGGGCGACGTGATTGAGGTCTTCCCGCCTTACGACGACTACGCCTACCGGATCGAGCTTTGGGGAGACGAGATCGATACGCTGGCGCAGATCGATCCGCTCACCGGCCAGGTGCGTCAGACTTACCTGCGGCTGCCGATTTACCCGAAGAGCCACTACGTGATGAGCCAGAAGACGCGCGAGGAGGCGATCGAGTCGATCCGGCGGGAGCTCGAGTGGTGGCATAGGGAGTTGGAGAAGCAGGGAAAGCTGGTGGAGGCGCAGCGGATCTGGCAGCGGACGATGTTCGACCTGGAGATGATCCAGGAGATCGGTTACTGCCACGGGATCGAGAACTATTCGCGGCACTTCTCGGGCCGCCTGCCGGGCGAGGCGCCCCCGACGCTGCTCGACTACCTACCACACGACGCGTTGATCTTTATCGACGAGTCGCACCAGACGATCCCGCAGTTGCAGGGCATGTACCACGGGGACCGCTCGCGTAAGGAGACGCTGGTAGCCCACGGCTTCCGGCTGCCGAGCGCGCTCGACAACCGGCCGCTGACCTTCGAAGAGTTCGAAAACCGCGTCACGCAGGTGATCTATGTGTCGGCGACGCCCGGCCCGTACGAGCTGACCAAGAGCGGCGGAGTGGTGGTGGAGCAGATCATCCGGCCCACCGGCCTGGTGGACCCGAAGGTCGAAGTGCGGCCGGTGAAAGGGCAGGTGGATGATCTCCTGAACGAGATCCGGCGGCGCGTGGAACGGAACGAGCGGGTGCTGATCACGACCCTCACCAAGCGGATGGCGGAAGATCTGGCCGAGTATTACACTGAAGCGGGCGTCCGGTGCCGGTATTTGCATTCTGAGATCGACACCTTGGAGCGCGTCAAGATTCTGAGGGACCTGCGCCGCGGCGAGTTCGACGTGTTGATCGGAGTGAACCTGCTGCGCGAGGGGCTCGACCTTCCGGAGGTCTCACTGGTGGCGATCCTCGACGCCGACAAAGAGGGGTTCTTACGGTCCGCTGGCTCCCTGATCCAGACGATCGGCCGGGCGGCCCGGAACGTTCATGGCACGGCGATCCTGTACGCCGACACCGTCACCGAGAGCATGAAGGCAGCCATTGAGGAGACGGAGCGGCGCCGCCGCATCCAGATCGCGTACAACGAGGAGCACAACATAACGCCGCAGACGATCATCAAGCCGATCGACATGAGTCTCGTTGCGGTGGCGGAGGGGGACTATGTAACCGTGCCGCTGGAAGAGGAGGACGAAGAGGTCGAATCGCTCACTCCGGAACAACTAAGGCGGTACGTAGCGGACTTGGAGGAGAAGATGCGCGAGGCGGCCCGGAAGTTCGAGTTCGAGAAGGCGGCCGAGTACCGGGACCGCATCAAGAAGCTTCGGCAGCGGGAGGTTTTCGATGAGGTCGCAACGGCTGGCACTGGTGATCACCAGTAAGGCCAGCGATTGTCTGCTGAGCAGGCTGCCAGGCCTGCGAAGCCGGCTCGCAGTGGTGGCGGCGCCCACGCTGCGGCAGGCGAGCAGAGTGGTGAACACATTGCGTGCGGGGACCGCAGCGCCGGACACGGAGTCTTTGAAAGCAGCGGATGTCATCTGGGTGACGGCGCGGGGGCCCCATCCATTCTTGGAGGCGATGACCGGCTCGCGGGCCGCCTGGGCGGGGAAGCTCGTGATCTGGCAGGCCTCTGGCGAGCCCCCTCCGCCCGGGTTGGAGCAGGGCGGGGCCGAGGTGGCCTCGGTAATCCCGATCGAGGATCCCGACGAAGTGCGGTGTTTCGCCATCGGGGCCCGCCGGCCGGTCCGCGAAACGCGCCGGCTGATAGAAGAAGCAGGGGGAAGGGTCGTCGAGCTGCGGGCCGGGGCGGAAGCCGAAGCCGCTGCGGCGATCGCTGCCGGGACGTGGCTGCTAATCCCTCATCTTGAAGCAATACAGCTTTGTCTTCGAACGGCCGGGCTGACCCCGGGAGCCGCGGCGCCGGTGATCGAGCACTTAGTAGAGCGCTCGCTACGGGCTTTCCTCAAAGCGGGGAAACGTTCGTGGCGTCCTCCAGCAAAACCCGAGGAGCAGCGGGCCTTCCGCGGCTTGCTTGAGCGGCTGGGGGCCCTCCGCCCGGCCCTTTGCGACCGGTTGCGGGAGAGCGCCCGGCTCGCTCTCGATGCCATGGATCACCGCAGCGACTGGTTGGGCGAAGCAGTCGGCAAAGTGCGGCACGCCGCAGCCGAGTGATGCAAGCCATGGGGCGCTGGATCGTTATTCTCGGACTCACGGCCGCGCTGCTTGCGATCGGCCAAACCAGATCCGAGACCGGTCTGAAGCCGGAGGTGCTGATCCTGGCCCGCGTCAAGGCCAAGATGGCGGAAACGCTTCGCCGGCAGCCCAACTACACGTGCATGGAAACGATCCAGCGGTCTCTTCGGCGGGCGCCGGCCCGGCGTTACCGGATGCTGGACACGTTGCGCCTGGAAGTGGCTATCGTTGAGGGCAAGGAGATGTTCTCCTGGCCCGGAGCCCGGGAGTTCCGTACCTCCGATCCCCGCGAGATGGTTCCGTCGGGGACCATCGGCACCGGGTATTTCGCCATGCACGCCCGGGCGGTTTTCATCTCGAACGTAGCCCGGTTCACCTATGTCGGCCAGGAGGAGATCGGCGGCCGGCTGTGTGAGCGTTTCGACTTCAAAGTCCCATTGATGTGGAGCGGCTACCGGTTGCGGGTGGAAGACCGGAGCGCCATCGTGGCTTATTCGGGTTCGTTTTGGGCCGATGCGAAATCCTACGATGTCGTCCGTCTCGACATTCATGCCGAGCAGATTCCCCCGTCGCTCGGGCTGAAAGCCGCGCACACCACTCTGGAATACAGCCGCCTGCAAATCGGCGGGCACGACTTTCTGCTTCCCCAGCGCGCCGTAACGACGCTGACGCAGCTCAACGGCGACGAGGACAGGAACGAAACATTGTTTTCCGACTGCCGGCAATACACAGGGGAATCGTTTATCTCCTTCGCTCCGCCTCCCGAGGATCTCCCCGACAAGCCGGCGCCGCCCGAGACCGTGGAGTTACCCGCCGGCCTCCGGTTCGAGGTTGCTCTCGAAACCGGGATCGAGGATACGACTCCCGTGGGCACCGTCCTCGAGGCTCGGGTGACACGGGACGTGAAACGGAAAAATCGCGTACTTCTGCCGAAGGGAGCGCGCGTGACGGGCCGGCTGCTGCACTTGGAACGGATAGGAGGCGGATTGGGATACTTCGTCGTCGCACTAGGGCTGGAAAACGTCGAGTTCGACCAGAAGGAGGCGGAGTTGACGGCGCGGCTGGTGCGGTTCACTTCGTACGTGGGAGGAGGGCAGCGGCCTCTCGTGGCCGCGGGCGCCGCGCAACGGATGGGTAACTGGAAACTGGTCCGCCCGCCGCAGCTCGAAGCGCTGCCCGGCGCGGGCGTCTTTTATGTTAAAGGTGGAAAGTTACACATTCCCGCGGGGTCGCGAATGGTTTGGGAGATCACCGCGGGAGGCGACGACGGGGACGCACGGTGATTCAATTCGAGCTGGTAAGCGCAGATCGCAGGCTTTTCGAGAACGCACTGGAATTCGCCCAGAAGCAGGTGCGGTCGTTGATGGAGATCCATCCCGGCTACTACCCGCTCTACACCCAGAATGGGAAGTGGAAGCACGAGGGCCAGGCGTGGACGCACTGGTGTGACGGCTTTCTGCCGGGCATGATGTGGATCTTCCATCGTTACTTGCCGGACGATCACCCGGAGAAGAAGTTCTGGTTTGAGAGCGCGGTGCGCTACACCGAGCCGCTGGAGCCGCGGAAGCTAGACCAGGACGTTCACGATCTCGGGTTCATCTTTCTTTCGAGCTATTACCGGTGGCACCGCCTAACGAAAGACCCCAAGCTGAGGGATGTGCTGATCCAGGCCGGCCGGACGCTGGCGCTCCGGTACCAGGAGAAGGGCCAATACTTGAGTTCATTCATCGCCGCGAACTCCTTGTTCATCGACATCATGATGAACGTGGGAATCATCTTTTACGCGGCGCACGAAACCAAGGATAAGCGGCTGCGCGAGATCGCGCTGCGGCATTGCTACACGACGCGGCGCGTGCTGGTGCGCGGCGATGGATCGACGGCCCACGAGGGCATCTTCGATCTGGAGACCGGAGAATTTCTCAAGCAGACGACCCACCAGGGCTATCGGGGAGATTCTTGCTGGTCGCGGGGATTGACGTGGGCGCTCTACGGCTTCGGCGCCTCTTACGAATGGAGCCTGGATCCGCGGCTGCTCGAGACGGCCGAGGCCTGCGCCGACTACTACATCACCCACGCCCCCACCGACGGCGTGCCTCCGTGGGATTTCCGCGCGCCCCCCGAGCAACAGAAACAATTGGACACCTCAGCCGGTGCGATCGCCGCGGCGGGGTTCCTGCGCTTGTGCCGGTTGCTGCCGGACCCAGTGAAAGGGCACTTCTATTGGTCTACCGGGATTCGCATTCTGCAGTCGCTTTGCGAGAAGCACCTGGCCCAGGACGATCCCTCCTGGGAGGGAATCCTGAAAGGCGGCGTCTACCACATCCACAAGGGACTCGGGGTCAACGAAAGCGTCATGTGGGGCGAGTACTTCTTCGTCGAGGCTCTCGAGCTGGCGCTGCGGCGCATGTGATGGGCCGGCTCCCGGCGCCGGCCTCACCGCGGCCGCTCGCGGTAGCCTTTCGGCCGCAGATTCCCGTGGGACACGGTGTCGATCGGGGCCTCGCTTGAGTGTCCTCAGCTCTCCAGGGCGGAGGCCGGCTGCGGTCCAATCACCATGAGCGCCCCTAAATACATGACGCCTCCGAACAGCAGCGTCTCGCGGAGGCCGATATGCACCGCCAGGAATACGGCGACCACGGAGCCCAGAACGCTGGCGGCTATATTGAGGGCCCATGCCCAGCGTACGGCAGAGGGATTGAGGCGGCTCAACCGCGCCAGACCGGAGGGAAAAGCCATTCCCATTACGAACCCGGCCGGGGCGATCAGCGAGATCGAGAGGACGACCTTCACGAGCATCGGCCAGCCCGAGCCGGTCCTGGTCAGAGGGGGGATAAGTACGGCCATCAACGCAATAAGCAGGGCTACCGTGGCCAGCGCGCCCATCAGGCCGCGGTCCGAAGAGCCGATCACCCGGCGGCTGAAGAAACTCCCGACGCCGCTAGAGACGAGCATGGAGAAGATGATCACCGTGAGGGCGTAGGTGGGATTGCCGAGGAACAAGGCGAACTTCTGGATCAGGGACACCTGCACGAGCAGAAAGCCCGCGCCGATAAAAACGAAATACCAGAGATGGCGCATCGTACCGGGCTTACGCGGCGATCCGCCGCCGAGGAAGAGCGGCGGCAACAAAAGGAGGATCGCCGTGGCCAGCACGCCGATGGCGATCAGGCGGACGAGCAGCCACAAGGCGGAGGCGGGAGGATCGGTCCCGGCCGAAGCAACGCCGTCGGTCAGGGAGGCCAGCAGCGCGCGCGGGTGTTCCGTATAGAAGAAGAACGGGCGATTGTCATCCACAGGCGAGACGTCGTAGGGGTATTTTTCGAAGAAATCTTCCAGGGCGACAGCGTTGAGCAGCTCGGAGAAGGGTGAGCCGGAAGCTTCCCCAGGCAGATATAAAGTTCGGATCAACCCCTCCCCGGCGAGGCTCTTGACCCGTTCGATATCGGAGCCCGTAAAGGCCGAACGTCCAACCAGCACTGTGTCGGCCGCAGGGGTATCGCGATTGTCCCGCACGACGATTACATGGCGGCGATACTCGCGCTCTCCCCGTTGGCGGAGGACCTCGGCGGCGGTAGCCACGATTCTAAGAGGGCCCAGCGGCGGATCGAAGGACCAATGCGTGATGCTCAGAATACCGTCCGGCGTGAGCCGGGAAAGGAAGTCGGAAAAGGCTTCCTTGGTCAGCAGCGCGGTTTCGGTGAGTGCGTGGGCTCCGGCCGAAACCGACGCCCGCGCGCCGGGAACCGACAACCGCAACACCTGAAACTGGTCCGCATTGCGGCGTACGAAACTGCGTCCGTCGCCCACCACGAGGCGGACCTCGGGACGGAAATACAGCCGGCCGCTCAGGGCTGGGAAGCGTTCCTGCATAATCGCCCGGGCGATGATCGGATTTCTCTCGATGGCGACAATCTCGCGGCTGCCGGAAACCAGGGCCAGCAGGACCGACTCGCCGCCGCCGGCATCCAGAATCAGGGTCCGGGCGCGGGGGCGCAACAGGTAAGCCAGTCCGGCCCCGGAGGACAGCAGGGCGCGCCGCTGGTCGGGGGAAAGCGCGTCCGGCTGGTGGACCGCGATGGGGATCACGGCGTCCGCGTCCACCTGGATTCGTGGGGCGCCGGACGGGTCCTCGACCAGGGCCACCCGGGAGAACGCGTTCCATTTGACGAACAACTCCCGATCCAGCCGTTCCCCCTTCGCATAGCGGACGTCTACGAGCGGCGTCTTGGTGTTGAGGACGATCAGTCCAACCAGGCCTAGAGCGACGGCGACGGCCAGCGTGCGCCCGCGCCAGGAGGCCCCGAGTGTGAACCAGATGGCGGCGGCGGCCGAGAACATCACCGCGGCGCCGATCACTGTGTTCGGCCCGCCGGTCAGATCGAGCAACGGCACGAGCAAAAGGCAGCCTCCCGCGGCTCCTATGAGGTCAAAGAAGTAAACGCGATCGACTCGCTTTACGGTCTCGGCGATGGCGGTGGCGGTCACCGTGCCCGCCAGCAGGAACGGCAGAGCGCTGGTGAGATAGACGAGGGCCAGCGTCCCGCCGGACAGATCCCCGCGCTGGGTGAGGATATAGCCGAGAGCCCCCAACACCGAGACGCCTGCGGTCACCGAAAGGACTCCTAGCTTGTAAAACATCAGCGGACGCGCCCGCGGTATGGCATAAGAGAGCAGACCGCCGGCGCCCAGCCCGAAGAGAGCGATCGAAATGGCCAGAAATGCGAAGTGGTAGTAGAAAACGACGGAGAATATCCGCGTCAGCGAGAGTTCGAGAAGGATCGTCGCGAGCGTCGTGAGGGCTACGCCCAGATACACCAACGGCCAGCTCGCGCCACCGCTCGCTCCGGACGACGAAATGGACGACAAGATACTATCCTACGCCACGGCCCCACGTGGCGGGGCAGCGGCCGTGGGTCCCTGTTCAATTGACGGCGGGGGCGACGCGTCTGTTACCGGATTCGTCCCAGTTGCTCCGGTCAGTGGGAGAAAACGAACGCCCGTCCGTGAGTGAGTTCTTGATAGGTAACACCGGGGGCGGCGACTTTGAGGGCCGCTTCGAACTGTTTCGGGTCGGCGGCGTTGTCGGGGAACATGTCGTAATGGCAGGGGATCGCCACTCGGGGCTGGATCTTGCCGGCCAGGACCGCGGCTTCGAAATGGGAGAGGTTGTTGAAACCGCCATTGATGCAGGTGATCATCACGTCGGGTTTGTGGCGGCCGGCCGAGGCAAGCAGGTCGTGGTAGTCCGTGTCGCCGGTGATGTAGACGCGCGGACCGCGATGGAACTCGAGCACGAAGCCCATGTGGTTTAGATCGGTATCGTCGGTGGGCAGCGCGAACGTGCCGCGGACGGTGACGCCGGCCTGCTCGATCTCGCAGTCCGGCCAGGCGGGCTGGATGCGCCCGCTCTCGATCCCTTGGGCCCGGAAGACGCCGCAAGAGGGCTGGGGGCCGACGAAAAGAGCCGTATCTTTGTTCCGCAGCCGGCCGATGGTTTCCGGATCCGTATGGTCCTGGTGGTTGTGGGTGCAAAGGAAGAGATCGACGTCGAGCTCCTCGGGCGGGATCAGCACCGGCACCCGCCGGGCGAGGTTCAGTCCCGGGTAAAGACCGTTGCAACTGTCGGTGAGGTAGAGATCGACGCCGGTGAGCGTGCCGTCGGGACTTTTGAAGATGTAGCTGTTCTGTCCGAGCCACCAGACGGCGACCGACCCGGTCTCTACGGGAAAGGTTCGTATCTGTTGCATCAAGGACATGGGCTCGTCCCTCCTTCGCTATCCACTGCTGGTGGGGCCGTTGTTAACTACATCATCGCGGAGGGCGGCGCCGGCTCGTCCGGGCTGCCCGCGCTCGCCAGCGGGTTCCGGATCATCAGGAAGGCCAGCGCAGCGAGGACAGCCAGGCCCGCCAGGTAAGAGGGATGCTCCGACCAGGCTGGGATCGGCCATTCGAAGAAGTTGAAGGCGGCCTCGACGAGGCCCATTAGAGCTTCTCCGGCGATGAGGCCGGAGGCGGTGAGAACCCCCACGTTCACCACTCGGGCCATCTGCGCCTCGTTCAGGTTCCGCCGTTTGGCGAGGACGTCGCCGACCCACCGCAACAGGCCGCCGACGAAAATCGCGAACGTGGTGCCCAAGGGCAGGTACATCCCTACGGCCACGAGCATGGGGCTGCGCACCTGGAGCAGGATCATCGCCAGGCCCATCATGATGCCAACGACGACCAACGGCCAGGCCATCTCGCCGCCGACGATGCCGTCGGCAAGTGAGGCCATCAGGCCAGCCTGGGGCGCAGGCAGCCGACGGTCGCCGAAACCGATGCCCCCGGCGTTGATGTTGCCCTGGTGGAGTATCAGCAACGGGAAGTACATCACGAGGCTGGCGCAGAGCACGGCGATCAGCTCTACGATCTGAATGTTCCGCGGCGTGCCGCCGAGGATGTAGCCCACTTTGAAGTCCTGCAGCAGCTCGCCGGCTACTGCCGAGGAGACGCAGACGACCGCAGCGACTCCCAGCACTGTGGCGACGCCGCTCAATCCGGAGACGCCGAAAGTGACCATGAGGAGCGCGGCGACGATCAGCGTGGAGAGAGTGAGTCCGGAAATCGGATTGTTAGAGGAGCCGATCAGGCCCACCAAGCTGCCAGAGACCACGGCGAAGAAGAAGCCGGCGATCAGCATGACGCCGGCGGCGATGAAGCCGGCAACGACGTCGCCCGAGAAATAGATGTAAATGGCCAGCATGGCCAGAAAGGTGAGGCCGATGAGCGAGACGACGGTCTTCGAGGCCATGTAGCGCTCGGTGCGGCTGAGCTGCTCACTGCTCGCCTCGTCTTGGCGCAGGTCCTTGAAGGTCCGGCTCAGGCCGCTCCAGATGCTCTGGCGCATCTTGAAGAGAGTGTAGGCGGCGCCCACCAGCATGCCGCCGACGGCGATGGGCCGGACGATGTTGAGCCAGACCTTGTAGGCCATGTCGGTCCAGCTCTCAGCGTTGGCGGCCTCAGGGACGTAGGCGGCCAGGTCTGGGCCGAGGAAAAAGATGATCAGCGGAATCAGCAGCCCCCAGGCGATGACGCCGCCGGAGAAGTTTAGCGCCGCCAGGCTCGGACCGATGATGTAGCCGACGCCGAGGTACGCTGGGCTGATGGAAGGCCCGGCGGCCATGGAGACGCCACCCGTCTTGACAATCTCCTCGCTGCCGGTGCCGCCCACACGGACGAAGCTCCGGCCCATGTCCCCAATGCGGAACAGAATGTCCTTGTCCATCGAGAAGAACCGGAACATCGAGCCGAGGTAAACGAGAGCGCCGACGCCCATATTGATGAACAGGTGCTTGGCGGCGCTCGCGCCGATTTGTCCGGCCTTGTGGATCTCAGCCGCTGCAACCGATTCCGGGAAAGGTAGCTCCGGATCCTCGACCATGCCCCGCCGGACCAGCGAGATGAACAGCACGCCGAGCACTGAGCCGGTCACCATCAGGGCGGTGGACTTCCAGTACGCGTCGGCGAAATTGAAACTCGGCCACGCCTGGGCAATGACGAAGGCCGGGAGGGTGAATATGGCGCCCGCCGCCACCGACTCACCGATAGTGCCCGCTGTCCGGGTGATGTTCTCTTCCAGGATGCTGCCGCGGAAGAGCCGCAAAGCGGCCATCCCGATGACGGCCGCCGGATAGGTAGCGGCCACGGTCATGCCGGCTCGCAGGCCGAGATAGGCGTTGGCCGCGCCGAGGACAATGGTCATCACCAAGCCGATGAGAACCGCCCGGAGCGTGAGCTCAGACATCTGCACGTCTTCGGGGACGTAGGGGCGGTAAGTGTGTTCGCTCATGAAGTGCTCCTTGCTTTTCCCGTCCTCGGGCGGCTCGTAAGGCTCCCCGGCGCCTCGTCCAGCGCGAGCGCAAGGGTCCAACCGTCCCGGGCCAGGATTTGCAAAAAACTCATCATAACAGCCGGCCGGCGGGAAGCGAACGAGGAACAATCGAGCCGGGGCGCCCAGGGAAGCTGACTGCTTGCCGGGGTTTCAGACTATGTGGTACATATATAGCAGTACTCGGATAGTTCACCCATCTGTGGATCGGCCTCAGCAGTCCGTGCCCGAGGTCCGAGATCGTTTTACTTTTCAAGAGAATCGAGGTGGCAGAGTGGAGGCCGCAAACCGAAAACTCATCCGTCCGTCATTGGCTCAAATAAGGGAACAAATGAACGCTCGCCGGAACCAGAACAATCATAAGAAACCGGTGCCGCCGGAACACACCAACGCCGAAAACTTTTACTATGTGAAACAGATGCAGGCCAAGACGCCGATGGTGATCGTCCTCAAGGACGGCGAGGAACTCCACGGTGTCATCGAGTGGTACGACAAGTCCTGCCTGAAGCTTTCGCGGCAGGATCAGCCGAACCTGCTGATCTACAAGCCGAACATCAAGTACATGTACAAGGCTTAGGTCGCCTTCAGCCGGGCTTTCTCTTTCATCTCCAGGCGGTGAAGCCGCCGGCGCCCAGCTTCCTCGTAGCGGCGCTTTTGCTCCGGCGTCTCCGGGATGACAGGGGGGATGGGGGTGGGCTTTCCTTCGTCGTCCAGGGCCACGAAGGTCAAGTAAGCCGACGATGTGTGGCGTGTCTCGCCGGTTGTCAGGTCCTCCACTTCGACGCGCACGCCGACCTCCATGGAGGTCCGGAAGGCCCGGTTCACCGACGAGCGCAGAACCAGCAGTTGGCCGATCTTTACCGGATGCAGGAACGTCATGTGGTCCACTGCCGCGGTGACCACTGGTCTTCGGGCGTGCCGCATCGCCGCCAGGGCGCCGGCCATGTCCACGAGGTGCATCACGTGACCACCCAGCAGATCCCCGAGCGGGTTGGCGTCGTTTGGCAGCGCCATCTCGGAGTATTCCGACATCGATTCCCTAACGGGACGTCCTTTGAGCGGTTCGTTCACGGACTCCAGGATATCGCGGATCGGTGCGCGCCGACAGCCATCCACTAGAATGTAAGTCGATGCCTGCCAACCGCCTGGAGATCTTGAGAAACTTAGTTACTAAGAATCCCGGCGACAGCCGGACCCGGTACATGCTGGCCATGGAGCTTGCCAACTCCGGGGAGCTGGAAGCCGCCGTGGCCGAATATCGCGCCATCATCGAGGCCGACGCCTCTTATATCCCGGCCTATTTCCATTGCGGCCAGGCGCTGGCCAAACTGGGACGGATCGATGAGGCCAGGGAGGTTTACCGGCAAGGCATAGAGGCCTGCGACCGTGCGGGCGACAGCCACACCCGGGAAGAGATCGAAGACGCACTCGCGGCGCTCGATTGAGTTCCGTCCTTTCGGCCTGCAGCGGCCTCAGAAAGGAACGTCGTCGTCGGTGATCCCTTGGTCGAGAGCCGCTCCGCTGTTTTCCGTTCCCTGGCCGGCCTGCTGGCGTTGGGCGTTCCGCGGCATCGAAACCGGCTGGCCCGCCGGCTCCTCAGGAGGAACGTCGCCCCGGCCGCCGAGCAGAATCACCTCGTCGGCCACGATCTCAGTCATGTAGCGCTTGTTGCCGTCCTGGTCGTCCCACGACCGGGTCTGCAGGCGCCCCTCCACGTAGACCTGCCGGCCTTTGGTCAGATAGTTGGCGACGTTCTCCTGGCGCCAGAGAACGACGTTGTGCCACTCGGTCTCTTCGCGCCACTCGCCGGTTTGCTGATCCTTCCAGCGGCGGCTGGTGGCTACGGGGAAAGTGGTGCGGGCGACTCCGGTGGGAGTGAAGCGAGTCTCGGCGTCCTTGCCCAAGTTCCCCACCAGGATCACTTTGTTTACACTGCGCGATGCCATACTCCCCTGCACTGTATCATAATCGTTGAAGTGGCGGACCGCCGATATAGCGGGTAGAGTACACTGAATAGTCTCCGGCCAGGTCCATCTGCCATGACGAGGAGTGGCCCACCAACCCGGCAGCTGGCGGCCGCGACGACCGCGGCGCTTCTGTCGTTGTGCCTGCCGCCGGTTGCCGCTCAGATTCTGATTCCTGGCTCGGGGCCCGACGGCCGTGTCCGGATCCACACCAGCGATATGGCGATCTTCGTCGCGCAGCAGCAGCGCCGGGATCTGCCTTGCTCGGTGAGTCCGAACAAACCCATGTTGGGTTTCGATCTGAAGTTCCACGCCAGCTACGAAGTGGCGATCCCACTCAAAGAGTTGGTCGGCGGGCCGAATATGCTCAACGTATTGTTCCGGGTGACCCCGAAGGATCCCCCCGGCGAGCCAGTCTACTTCCGCCAGCGCATTCGTGTTCCGGAAATCGAACCGGACGCCCGGGGAGACTCCTACCTGCATGGCGTCTTCGATGTCGGCGAAGGGCGGTACCAGGTGGACTGGCTGATGCGCGACCACGCGGGGCGGGTCTGTTCCGCCTTCTGGGAAGTGGACGCGCGCCTGAGAGGCCGGGATGCTGACATCGGCTTGATGATCGGGCCGGGCACGGTGGCCGCCGCCGACTTCCACCAGTTCAAGGAAGAGCCGCCGGTGCTGAGAACGGGCGGCGACGACGGCCTGCGCATCAAGGTTCTCGTCAACTTCGCCCCCCAGAACCAGCATGCGGCAACCTTGCAGCCGATCGATACGTCAGCACTAGTGGCGATACTTAGGACGATCTCGCGGGAGCCGCGCATCTCCAAGTTCTCCGTGGTGGCGTTCAATCTGCAGGAGCAGCGGGTGCTGTTCCGGCAGGATGACGCTGACCAGATCGACTTTCCGGCTTTGGGGGCCTCGCTCGACAAGCTCGAGCTGGGAACGATCGACCTGGCCCGGCTCAGCGACAAGCAGGGCGAGACGCGGTTCCTGACTGAACTGATTCAGCGGGAACTCAGCACCGGCGAACCGCCGGATGCATTGGTGTTTGCGGGTCCCAAGGCGATGCTCGACCACAAGGTTCCGGCGGCCGAGCTAAAGGTGCTCGGCGAGCTGCCGTTTCCGGTCTTTTATATGAACTACAACCTGTATCCCTATCAGATCCCGTGGCGGGACACGATCGGGTTGGCGGTGAAATCCTTGGCCGGCCGGGAGTTCACCATCACTAGGCCGCGGGATCTGTATCACGCCGTCAGCGACATGATCAGCGAGGTGGTCAATTGGAAACAGCGGCGTAGCGTGAGTACCGCCTCTTCGGAGTGAGCCATGAGACGGATGGGGTTCATTGGTCTGGTTGTGATGCTGGCCATGGCGGTGACGCGGCCGGCCTTCAGCCAGCCCGGCAATTACTCCAAGAGCCTCGCGCCGTACGTCCCGTCGCCTCAGCCCATCGTAGAAAAGATGCTCGAAGCGGCCAAAGTGAAACCAGGGGAGTTGGTGTACGATCTCGGCTCGGGCGACGGCCGGGTGCTCATCACGGCGGCGAAGAAGTTCAAGGCGCGCTCGGTGGGAGTGGAGATCTCCCCTAAGCTCGTCAAGCAGGCTCGGGAGCGCATCAAGAGGGAAGGACTCGAGGACAAGTGCCGGGTGATTCAGGGTGACCTCCGGGAAGTGGATTTGAGCGACGCCGACGTGGTGGTCCTCTATCTGCTCACCAGTTCGAACGAATTGCTCCGGCCCCGTCTGGAACGTTCCCTCAAGCCCGGCGCGAGGGTGGTCTCCCACGATTTCGAGATCCGCGAGTGGAATCCGGTCCGGGTGGTCCAGGCCGAGGCCCATGGCCGCATCCATAGCATTTACGTCTACGAGTGGCCGACGTCGAAATGAAAAGGGAGGCTGCCCGGCGCTAAATGCCCGAGTTTGATATCGTCGGTGTGGGACTGAACGCCACCGACACCCTCCTTTTGCTGCCGAAGTTTCCCGCCTACGGGGGAAAGATCGCGTTTGAAGAAGAGGTCCTGAGTCCCGGTGGGCAAGTGGCCAGTGCGATGGTCACGTGCGCCAAGCTGGGGTTGCGGGCGAAGTATATCGGTACGATCGGCGACGACCATCGCGGCCGGGTGCAGATGGACAGTCTGATCGCTTCGGGGGTGAACCTCGATCACGTGCAGGTGCGCACCAATTGCCCGAACCAATCGGCCTACATCCTGGTGGACAAGACGACGGGGGAGCGCACGGTGCTCTGGAGCCGCCCCGAGTGCCTGCGGATCGCCCCAGAGGAGATTACTCCCGAGCAGATCACCTGTGCCCGCATGCTGCATATCGACGGGCATGACACGCCCGCCGTCGAGCGCGCGGCGCGGATCGCGCGAGACCACGGAATGCCCGTGGCGGTGGACGTGGACACGATCTATCCCGGCTTCGACAAGGTGCTGCCGCTGGTTGATTACTTGATCGCCAGCGCTGAGTTCCCCTCGAACTGGACACGCGAGCCCGACCCGTTCCGCGCCCTGGAGATCATCCAGGAGGAGCACGGCATGAGGGTAGCCGCCATGACGTTGGGCGCCGACGGGGCCATGGCGAGGGTGGACGGGCGCTACCTGTATTCTCCGGGTTTCGTCGTCGAATGCGTCGATACTACGGGAGCCGGGGACGTCTTCCACGGCGCCTTCTGCTATGCTGTGCTGCAAGGAATGGGCGTCGAAGAAGCGCTGAACTTTTCCAACGCGATGGCGGCCCTCAATTGCACGGCTCTTGGGGCGCGAGGGGGAATTGCGACCGCCGGGGAAGCGCGAAGGCTGATGGCCGGCGGAGAGCGGCGGGTCAACCGCCGCTACTCGGAGCGGGCGGAGCTCGTCTAGGCCGATGATACCCCTGCGCGATTCCCAGCCCAGCCGGTCCACGCCGTTCGTCACGTTCGCCCTGATCGCCGCCAACGTTCTGGTCTTCCTCTACGAGATATCCCTCGACCCGTTTTCCGCCAACCATTTCATCGCCACCTACGGGGTCGTGCCCTCCCGCCTGGACCCGCTGACGTTGGTCACCTCAATGTTCGTGCACGGGGGCTGGCTGCACCTGATCGGCAACGTCTGGTTTCTGTGGATCTTCGGCGACAACGTCGAGGACATCCTGGGCCACGGCAAGTATCTGCTGTTTTACCTGCTGTGCGGAATCCTCGCTGCGCTCGTCCATGTGTTGCTGAACCCGGGGGCGCGCATTCCCACGATCGGGGCCAGCGGAGCGATCGCCGGCGTGATGGGGGCTTACCTCGTCAAGTTCCCGCGGGCCCGGATCGTGACGCTGATCTTTATCTTCGTCTTTATCACTACTATCGAGCTGCCGGCGGCGGTGATCCTCGGCTACTGGTTCGTGATCCAGCTCTTCAGCGGGGTCGGCTCCATCGGCTACTCGTCGGCCACCTCGGGCGGAGTAGCCTGGTTCGCCCACGTCGGCGGCTTCCTCGCCGGCATCGCGCTCATCCACCTCTTCCGTACCCGGCCGCGCTACCGTACCCGGCGGGAGCTGCACTGGTGAGACCCTGATGATCCGGAACCCCTACACTGACTCCGACGATCTCCCCCAGCTCGACGTGCTTGCCATCGCCGCCCACCCGGACGACGTGGAGCAAACCTGCGGCGGCACGTTGATCCGTATGGCCGAGCAGGGCTACCGGACGGGGGTGCTCGATTTGACCGCCGGCGACATGGGCAGCCGCGGCTCGCCCGAGATCCGGCTGCGGGAAGCCGACGAGGCGGCGCGCATCCTGAAGCTCGTCTGGCGGGGGAACATGCGCTTCCCCGACGCGCGCCTCGAAAACAACATCGCCGCCCGGATGAGCCTGGCCGGCGAGATCCGGCGCCTGCGGCCGCGCACGCTGATCCTGCCCTATTGGGAGGCGCGGCACCCCGACCACTACCGGGCTTGCGAGCTGGGTTTCGAGGCCGCGTTCCTGGCGGGTTTGCGCAAGCTTGACGAAGCGACGCCACCCCACCGCCCCTATAAAGTCGTCTATTCATCGCTCTACGCCGACGTCCGCCCCTCTTTCATCGTAGATATCTCGAGGCAGTTCGACCGGCGCATGGAGGCGCTGCTCTGCTACAAGTCCCAGTACGGAGCCCATGAGACGGCGGCGGATCTGTTCCCCACTGAAGAAGAGATCCGGGAGCGGCTCGCCGCCGTGGCGCGGTTTTACGGGCAACAGATCGGGGTGCGCTATGGTGAACCGTTTGTGGTGAAGGAGGTCCTGCGCGTGGACGACATCGTAGCGATGGGGGTAAGAAGCTTTTGACGCGAACGATTCAGGCGGCGGCGGTCGCCGGATTGCTGACGGCGGCCTTCGCTGCGCTCCAGGCGCCCGAGGCCGCGAGACTAGCGTGGCTGTCGGTCACCGGCCGGAGTCCTTATTGTCCATGGGACAACGCATTAGGAGTCACGGTCCACGCCCGCATGCTCGAGCAGGCTAAGGACCGAATCCTCTCGGCCACCCGGCGTGCCCTCGTAAACGGCGACGGGACTGAACGTTGGGATACCCCATACGGCCCGGTCTGGATCCCGGCCGGCAACGAGTTCCTGATGGCGTTCAATCTCGCCGAGCAGGAGCTGGATATCTATGAAGTCGCGGAAGTCCGCGTCCGACCGGGTGACATCGTCCTCGATTGCGGGGCGAACGTCGGCCTATTTACGCGCAAAGCGCTCGCTCGGGGCGCGCGCCTGGTGGTGGCGATCGAGCCGGCGCCGCAGAACCTGGAGTGCCTGCGGCGGAACCTCGCCCGGGAGATCGAACAGGGGCGGGTGATCGTCTACCCGAAAGGCGTCTGGGACCATGAGGATGTGCTTACGCTGCGCGTCGATCCCGCCAATACCGCCGCGGCCTCTTTCGTGATGGGCTCCAACGGTTGGGAGAGCGTCACCCATGTGCCGCTGACGACGATCGACCGGCTGGTGGAGGAGCTGAACCTGCCTCGGGTGGATTACATCAAGATGGACATCGAGGGCGCTGAGACCCGGGCGCTGCACGGGGCCGCCGAGACCTTGAAGCGCTGGCGTCCCCGCCTCGCTATATCGGCCTACCACCTTCCGGGCGATCCCCGTTCGATCCCCACCGCCGTCCGCGCTGCTCAGCCGGGTTACCGGATGCGGTGCGGAGCTTGCGAGCGTGTGGATTCACTCGTCCGGCCCAAAGTCCTGCTGTTCTGGTGATCCCCCCAAGAGGTGTCGCCGGCGAGCACCTGGAGGAGTTTAGGCGCCCACCGGCGGGCACGAATCGCTCGAGTTGAGCCCTGTGCCGGCTCCGTAGCATCCACCG
Organism: uncultured Solibacteraceae bacterium; assembly: GCA_964461995.1. GTDB lineage: Bacteria > Acidobacteriota > Terriglobia > Bryobacterales > Bryobacteraceae > JALSRK01. Next base: position 95,814 of record CAYWXL010000002.1, on the reverse strand, counting down.
GAGCCCGTTTGATTACGACTACGATACCACAGTTTTCGAAAGCCGGGGTGACGATCATCGTAAGTCGATCGGATTTGGGACTATTCGAGCTAGGGTACTAGCTGCCTGAGGGTGAGCGCCGCATAGTAAATCATCAAGCAGATCGTGATGGTGCAGGCGATCCACAGGGCGATGGTGATCCATTTGCGTGGGACCACTTCGCGCGGCAACCGTCTGTAGCGCAAGTAGAGAGCGGCCACTGCGATCACGGGGAGCATCAAGGCCTGGGCCACGCCGCCAACCTTCACCATCGTGACCGGCGACTGAAAGATGATGAACAACAGTGCGCCGATCCCAGGCAGGATGCAAACGAAGAGATTGCGCCACCAGATCCGGGTCTTGTAGTCGTCGCCCCGGAATCCTCCGGCGAGCCGCACGAGGTCGGAGGCGATCCGGCTTTCGGCGGCGGTGGCGGCAAAAATCGTCCCATAGAGGGTGATCAGCGCTCCGGGGTAGAACAGGTACACCGACCACGGCCCTAAGGTCTCCGTGTACATGTTCGAGAGACGGGGGATCATCTCTGTGGCGTTCGGCACCAGCCCGCGGCTGTGGAGGATGCCGGCGCCGAGCAAGTAAAACGCCACGGTCGCCACGGTGTAGATGATCATGGAGGCCAAAATGTCCACATGCATCACCTTGGTCCAGCCCAAAGCACGCGACCTCCACGCAGGCGTTGGGGTCCGGCGGCCCGTAAAGCGAGCGTAGCCCTTTTCCACGCACCAGTAAGGGTACATGAAGAGTTCCGAGGCCCCCACCCCCGTTATGCCGAAAACCGCCACCGCACTCGCCAGCCCGCCGGAGGGAAGCTGGAACTTGAGCCCGTCGAGCACCCGGCCCCACGAGAAGTCCTGGGGATGCCTCGTGAGCAGGACAGCGGCCATGAACGTAAGCAAGGTGAAGAGAGCCACCTTCAGCGTGGCCAGCTTCTCGATCCGCTCGTAGGCCCCGCCGAGCAGCAGGGCCAGCGTCAAGCCGTAGAGCAGCAGCACCCAAATGTTCACGGCGATGGACGGAAACGCCATGTTCAGCGCCTGCGCGACGCCGCCGAACATGGCCCCGATCTGGAACCGCGTCATCAGGATCATCGCCGCCCAGCCCCAGACGATCCAGTTGACTCTGAGCCGGGGTCCGGGGAAGTGGTTGAACCCGGCCAGGCCGGTTTCGCCGGTGGCGATGCTGTAGCGGCCAAGCTCAGCCTGGATGGCCGGTTTCAGGAAGCACGAGAGGATGATCACCCAGAGGGCTACGTAGCCCACTTCGGCGCCCAGGGTCGTCGTGGCGATCAGCTCGCCCGAGCCGACGATCGAGGCAGCCAGGATCATCCCCGGGCCGATCTTGCGCAGGATCTGGCCGAAGCTGCGGGGCGGCTCGGCGACTTCAGCGGCGTCGTAGGCGTAAAGGTCCTTTAGTTCTTTCGGATCTTTTTTCTCGCCGGGCATCCTGTCAATGTAACCGTTCCGACGGCCCCGTTCAACGTGATGTAGATCACTGCCGTTCGCTCGCCGGACCCGTAGAATGGAAGCACGCTGTGAGGATGAGTACCCGATTGTGGTTGCCGAGGGAGCACGGGGCGTGGGGGATGCTCTACGTGCCGCTCGCTCTGGGGGCGGTGGCCGGGGGCTGGGGTGGTTGGCGAAGCTTTTGGTTCGTGCTCGCGGTGACCTTTTTGTTCATCGCCAGGGAACCGCTGCTTGCCTGGTGGCGGGCTCGTATTCGGGGCAGGGAGTCCCCGGGAGCCGCGAAGGCGATGGCTGCGTACCTGTCGCTGGCAGTGGCCGGAGGCCTACCGCTGGTTGTGATCTACCGCTTGTGGGGAATGATTCCTGTCGGGCTGGCAGCCGGGGGGCTCCTGATCTGGAACGCGCTCCAAGTGGCCCGGCGGGAGGAGCGCACGTTGACGACCGAGATCATCGGCATCGCCGGACTCACGCTGGCAGGTCCGGCGGCCCATTACACAGCAGTCGGCCGCTGGACGCCGGAAGCATGGTGGGTGTGGCTTGCTTCCGCAGCCTATTTCGTCAGCAGCGTGTTCTATGTCCGGCTGCGCGTTCTGAACGCCCGCGGCAAGCGCCCTGAGGAACGGAACCGCATTCGCCGCTGGTGCGGTGTCTATCATGGGGCATTGACCGCCGCTCTCATCGCGCTATGGATTTCCGGAGCTGGCGGGCCGTTTCTGGCGTTGGCCTACTTGCCCGCGATTTCCCGTGCCGCACGCCACGTCGGATGGCCTACCCGGAAGCTCGTCCTGCAAAGGGTCGGATTCCAGGAAGTCGCTTATTCGCTGTGGTTCCTTGCTTTCGCGGCAACGGCCTTTCTTCGGGAGCCGCCGGGGGCGTAATGGTTCTCACCTAGGGGGCAAGTCCCGCCCCATTCGCGCGGACGCCCCACGGCACGGTGACGCAAACTCCGCCGGTGCGGTGGACCATGATCGTGGCCGGCGGGCTCAGCTTGCGGCTTTGGCGGTTTTCTTCGCGGTTTTCGTCCGGGTGCGGCGAGCGCGGGTCTTCTTCTCTGGCGGTTTGCGATCCAGCCGTTTGAGGTTGGGGATCACGATCGATGAGATAAACTTTTTCTCACCGTAGTCGTCGAAGTTGATGACCGTGTAATGATCGTCGCAAGCAAGAACCGTGCCAGGTCCGAACTTGGGGTGTTCGATCTGTGCGTTCTGGGTGAAAGCGGGCTTCGCTGCCATGGAGTTAAAATGCCTCTTGTTTACAGGTTAACAAACCGCGACCCCGGTGTCGAGCGAGCGCCGTCCGTAACCTCTTGTAACTGCGAGAGATTGCGCCGCGTCGGTGCTTAAGAAAGGATGAACTCATGTTGCGTCGTCTTATTGCGGTGCTGTTGCTGGCCGCCCCGATCGTGGGGGCGCAGAGCCGGTTTGATCGGTGGGCTTTGGTGCTCGAGGATCCTCCGGCGGTAGAACAGGCAGCCAAGGCAGCCGGTCCGGCAAGGCGGGCGGCCGCTGCTGAAGGGCTGACCCGGATCCGAGCCGTGCAACAGCGTCTCACCGGCATGCTCCGCGAGCGGGGCGTCACGGTTCTCGGCGCCAACCAGTACATCCTGAACGCCGTCTACGTCCGGGCCACTCGTGAACAGGCGCAGAAGCTCGCAGCCCTGCCCGGCGTGGCGCGGGTGGTGCGCATGATGCCGGTGAAGCTGGCCATGGACCGCGCGCTCGACATCGTCCGCGCCCAGCAGGCTTGGAGCCAGGTCGGCGGTTTCGACAACGCGGGCGCCGGGGTCAAGATCGGCATCCTCGACACCGGCATCGACCACACGCACCCCGCATTCCAGGATTCTTCCCTCCAGCCGCCGCCCGGCTTCCCCAAAGGGGAAACCGACTACACCAACAACAAGATCATCGTCGCCCGCAGTTACGTGGACATGCTGGTCTGGGCGGACCGGCCCGACCTTTCGCGTCCCGACGACACCACGCCCCGGGACCGCGTGGGACACGGCACGGCCGTCGCCATGGTAGCCGCCGGAGTGAGGACTACGGGACCGGCGGCCACCGTCTCCGGCGTGGCTCCGAAAGCCTTCCTGGGTAATTACAAGATCTTCGGCTCTCCGGGCGTCAACGACGTGACCTTCGATGACGTGATCGCCCAGGCGCTCGAGGACGCCGTGCTCGACGGCATGGACATCGCCGTGCTGCCCGTGGGCCGCGGGGCCGAGTGGGCGCCGGGCGACCGCGGAGGCGCGTGCCAGAAGCCAGGACAGGAAGCGTGTGATCTCCGTACGCAGGCCGTCGAGAACGCCGTCGCCTCGGGCCTCACGGTTGTCGTGCCTGCGGGCAACGACGGCGACCTGAGCGGGACGGGCTCGAAGTACCCGGCGCTGAACTCCATCAACACCCCTGGGACGGCTCCGTCAGCCATCACCGTCGGGGCCACGACCAACTCGCACATCTTCTTCAACTCCGTTAAGGTCACTGGCGGCGGCGTGCCGGCGAACTTGCAGTCCATTCCCGCCCTGTTCGGCGACGGGGCCCGGCCGCCGGGACCTTTGACGGCTCCTTTGAAAGACGTCGCGCAAACCGAGCCTCCGGCCAACGCCAAGGCCTGCAGTCCCGTTGGGGCCGGCACCCTCACCGGGGCCATCGCCATCGTGGACCGGGGCGACTGCGCTTTCGCCACCAAGGTGAACAATATCCAGAAAGGCGGCGCGGTAGGCGTGATCGTCGTCCGTACCGATTCCGACGTCATCTTCCCGATGACCGGACTCGTAGATACGGGCATCCCGGCCGTCATGATCGGCAAGACCGACGGGGCCAACCTGCGGAACTTTCTGGCTCAGAACCCGGGCCGCCAGGCCACGCTCGATCCCAAGCTCGAGCCGCGCGATGCCTTCGCGGATGATATCGCTTATTTCAGCTCCCGCGGGCCTTCGATCGGCGGCAGCCTGGTGAAGCCGGAAGTCGTCGCCGTGGGCACCGACCTCTACATGGCGACCCAAGACTACGATCCCAACAGCGATATGTGGGACGCCAGCCGGTACACGGCCGCCCAAGGTACAAGCTTCGCGACGCCGATGGTCGCTGGAGCGGCGGCGCTGGTCCTGCAACAGCATCCGGATTTCAATCCGGCCCAGGTGAAATCGGCAGTGGTGAACACGGCCACGCCCCGGTCGCAACTTGCCGATTTCGACGAGAACGGCACGCAGGTGCCAGTCAGCGTGACGGCCGCCGGCGCCGGCCGCTTGAATGCAGAAAACGCAGCCAAGGCCCGGATCACGGTGACGCCGGCGACCATCTCGCTTGGCGTCGTCACGGACAGCCTGCCGGTCCAGGCGTTGACGATCACGAATCATGGGAATGATGCGGTCGCCTTGACGCTTAACGTCGAGCCGGCCGATCCGCGATTGACGCTCAGCGCGACGGCGCTGAATCTGGGCCCTGGAGCTTCCGCCCAGGTCACCGTCACTTTGACTGAGGTCCCGCCGCCCGGCCGTTATGAAGGCGATGTGGTGATCACCGGCGGGCCTGTTCCTTTGCGCGTGCCGTTCCTGTACCTGCGCAGCGACGGCGTGCCGTACAACCTGATCCCGCTCAGCGGGGTGGATTTCGTCGGCAACGTAGGCGAGTGGGTGGACGGCCGGGATTTCAACCTCAACGTGAAAGTCGTGGACCGCTACGGCGCGCCCGTCCCGGACGTGCCTGTCTTATTCCGGGCCACTATTGGAGGCGGGGCGATCGAGGAAGCCACCGGGACCACGGACCGCCTCGGGATCGCTGCGGCTACGGCGACGATCGGGCCGACGCCGGGAGAACAGGAGTTCAGCGTAGAGATCGACGGGCAGCCTGAGACGCGGATCTTCTTCCGCGGCCGCGCCAAGCTCCGCCCGGCCATCAACACCAACGGCATCGTGAACGCCGCCGACGGCAGCCTCGGCGACGGCCTGGCGCCCGGTTCGTACATCTCGATCTACGGCAGCAACCTGAGCGACGCGCTCCGGGTGTTCAACACTCCGTACCTGCCGCTCTCGCTGGCGGGCGTGAGCGTCAGCTTCGACCGCGTGGACGGGCGCGGCAGTTACCCCGGACGTCTCCACTTCGTGAGCGAGAACCAGATCAACGTGCAGATCCCGTGGGAGGTGCAGGGCCGCACTTCGGTATGGGTGAAGGTCAGTACCGGACCCCTGACCGAGAGCGCGCTCTATAAACTGCCTCTCAGTAACTACTCCCCCGCCTTCTTCGAGATCCCCGATCTGGGCGGCACGGGACGGCAACTGGTGGCTGCGCTGGACGAGGGATTCAAGGTGGTGAGCTCGACGAATCCGGTGCGGCGCGGGCACGTCGTCCAGTTGTTCGCCAACGGCCTGGGGCCGGTCACGAACACACCGCCGAGCGGGGAGGTCAGCCCGGCCAATCCATTGTCGGAGACGACGGAGCGGCCCACGGTGACGATCGGTGGTTGGGACGCCTCAGTGCAGTTCAGCGGGCTTGCACCGGGCAATGTGGGGCTGTACCAGGTCAACGTCGTCGTTCCCGACGGGCTCAGCCCCGGGCTCTACGACGTCGTCCTGACGATCGGAGGCGTCGAGACGAAGCCCGTTTTGCTCTACGTCGGCGAGTAAGAAGCGCGGCGGGAAGGCGGCGCGGTCATCTATAATAGCGGACTGAGGGACGCCGTTCAGCCCGCATGCAAGATCTGCTCAAGAAACTGAAGGACGAGATTGCCGCGCTCGAATATGAGCTGCGCACGGAGCTCCCGCGGGAGATTCGCCGGGCCCGAGCCCACGGCGACTTGAGCGAGAACGCAGAGTACCATGCCGCCAAGGAACGCCAGCGGCTGGTGGAGGCGCGGCTCGCGCAATTGAACCAGCGGCTCCGGGACCTCTCGATGGTCGATCTCTCCCGGATTCCGACGGACCGGGTAGGCCTTGGGTCCAAGGTCGTGGTCCTCGACATGGACAAGGACGAGGAGATCACCTACGAACTCGTCACCAGCGAAGAGGCCGACGTGGCCAACGGCAAGATCTCGACCTCGTCGCCAATCGGCCGGGCTTTGCTCGGCAAGGAAGTGGGCGACGTGGTGAAAGTCCGGAGCCCGGGCGGGTTGCGGGAACTCGAGATCATTGAGTTGACCACGATCCACCAACGGGGCTAGGGTGGAGAGGCTAGGAGCTTGTTGAAAAGCCCGCGTAAGCCGTATCATAGACGGCGTTTCCGACCGCATGCCCGTCGTAGCGGCCGGGTTCGAGGACGGTTCCCATGAGCTTTACCCATGCGATCGGCGCGGCGGCGGACAAGATCGTGGTGATCATCGTCCGCGCCCTGGCAATTGCCCGTATCCATCCCAACACGCTTACCTTCATCGGCGTCCTCATCAACGTCGTCGCGGCCGCGATTCTCGCCACGGGGAACTTCCGCGTCGCCGGCGGCGTGATGGTCTTTGCCGCGATCTTCGACCTGGTGGACGGCCGCGTGGCCCGCGCCACTGGGCGCGTCACCCGATTCGGCGGCTTTTTCGACTCGGTGATGGACCGCTATTCCGACCTGTTCCTGCTGATCGGGCTGCTCGTCTACTACGCCTCGATCAACCGGTTTTTCTATATCGTGCTCACGGCGGTGGCGATGGTGGCTACGGTGATGGTGAGCTACTCGCGGTCCCGGGCCGAGAACGTCATCCCGAAATGCAAGGTTGGCTTCATGGAGCGGCCGGAGCGGATCGTGTTGCTGATCATCGGCGCGTTGTTCGACCGGATGGCGCCCGTGCTCTGGGTGATCGCCGTGCTCGGCAACCTGACGGTGATTCACCGGATGATCTACACCTGGCAAGAGACGCGCCGGCTGGAGCAGGAGGAATCGGTGCAGGCGGCGGTGGCGGCGGCTGACCCGCCGGGGGCCGAGGCGGGTGCGAAAGCAGCCGGGAAGGAGAAAGCGGTCCGCCGCCAGGAATCGCCCGCCACTTGACGCCGGTCAGTCCGCTTTGACGGGCCCCCGCAACTCACCCCACTCGGCGGCCATCCGTTTGCCTTTCTCTTCCAGCCGGGTGAGTTCTTCGGGCGTAAACGGCCGGTAATTCTTCACCGTCTCGACCGCCCGGCGGAGTTCCGCGGCGCTCTTCACTCCCATGATCGCCACGGAAAGGCCGGGGATACTCAGGGCGTAGCGCACGGCGTCTTCGTAATGTTCCGGAGCCGACAGACGCGCCCCTTTCCCCTGGCGGCCGCCGAGAATCTTCATCGCTACGATGCCGAGCCCCCGCCTGCGCGCCTCCTCGAAGACGGTGCCCTCAAAGTTGTAAGTGTGACGGTCCACAAAGTTCGCCGCGCACATGACGACCTCGATGTCGCCGGTGGCGATCACCGGATATGCCCGGTGCGGCCGCAAGTGCGTCGTCATGCCGATGTGGCGCACCACGCCCTTCTCCTTGAGTTTCAGCAGCGCCGACAACGCGCCGTTCGGCCCCAGCAGCGAATCGATGCTCGGGTAGCGGTCCGTAAGGCCGACGTTGTGGATATGAACCACGTCCAGATAGTCCGTCTTGAGCTTCATCAGGCTTTCCCGGACGTACCAATTCGCGTCCCGGGCCGATGTCGCTTCGCTCTTGGTGACTAGAACGAACTTCTCCCGCCGCCCCTTCAGCGCCTCGCCGAGGCGGCGTTCGGCCATCCCGTAGATTGGCGCGGTGTCGATGTAGTTGACGCCCGCCTCCAGGGCGGCGTCGAGTACGCGGTTCACTTCATCCTGTGAGACTTCCGGCCGTCCCAGCGAGCCAGTGCCGATACCCAGGATGCTCACCTCCAGCCCTGTTTTGCCGAGCGGCCGCCGGGGCAGCCCTTTGGAAGCCGCGGCCCAGGCTCCGCCAACGGCGAGAGCCGAAAGGCCGAGCCCCCTCCTGGTGATTTCCGTCATGGTCGCCTCCTCTGACTATTGATCAGCGGATCTGCCTTGATACTACACGAACTTCCGCGTCAGTTCTCGAGAATGACGTGGGCCAGCGCCATCTCGCCCGTATGGGTGATTGACAGCGTCACGTTGCGCACGCCCAGCCGGGCCGCGTACTCGGCAGCCTTGCCATGGAACCGGAGCGTGGGCTTGCCTCCCGGCAGGTTGACGACCTCGAAGTCTTTCCACCGGACGCCTTTCCGCCAGCCGGTGCCGATCGCCTTCATCCCCGCTTCCTTGGCGGCGAAGCGGGCGGCGTAGCGCTCGTATTTCGACGCTTTGCGTTCGGCGTAGGCAATTTCCCGCGGCGTGAAGACGCGCTCCAGGAACCTGTTCCCGAACCGTGCGATGGTCCGGTGAATGCGCGCGACCTCGCACAGGTCCACGCCCGCTCCGACGATCACAGCTCCGACCCCGTCGTGGTCAGCGTCAACCGGCCGTGCTTCACGCCTTTGGTGCTGATCAGATTGTCGGCGATCTGGCGCACTTCCGACGCTTTGCCCTTGACGACGAGCACTTCCAGGCAATTGTTGTGGTCCAGGTGCACATGTAAGGTGGAGAGGATGCGGCGGTGGTGCTTGTGCTGTAGGTCGATTAGCTTGTCGCTGAGCTGGCGGACGTGGTGGTCGTAGACCAGCGTTACGGTGCCCACCACCCGCCGGTCGCTCGACTCCCAGACTTGTTCCACCAGCTCGTTACGGATCATGTCTCGGAAAGCTTCCGAGCGCGTGGCATAACCCCTCTTTTCGATCAAGGCGTCGAACTTATCCAGCAGATCCGAATCGATGGCGACGCCGATGCGGCTTAGCTGTCCCATTTGATTGCAGGCTAGCGGAGCCGGGACGCCCGGAGCAAGCGGCGCAACGGCGGTGCGGGTGGCACGAATGCAAAACTCCGTGCTACGGTGTAACCGATCTCATGCATATCCCGGACGGCTTTCTCACGACGCCGCTGTGGCTTTCGCTCGATGTCGTCTCGGCCCCGTTGGTGGGGTGGTTCGGACGCCGGGCACAGGACCGGACCGACGAATCGAAAGCGCCGCTGCTCGGGTTGATGGGGGCGTTCGTCTTCGCCGCCCAGATGATCAATTTCCCCGTCGGACCGGGCACAAGCGGCCATTTGCTGGGGGCCGCGCTGTTGGCTTTCACTTTAGGTCCGGCAGCGGCGGTCGTCGTGATGACCGCCGTGCTCGCGCTCCAGGCTCTCGTGTTTCAGGACGGCGGGCTGCTGGCGCTCGGGGCCAATGTCTTCAACATGGCTGTTTGCGGAGTGTTGGCCGGGTACGTGCCTTACCATTACTGGGGTGTCGGCCGTCTTCGGCGGCTGGCGGTTTTCGCCGGCGGCGCTCTCTCAGTCTTCGTTTCCGCCAGCCTGGCGATTGTTGAGCTCTTGCTTTCCGGGATCCGTATTCCCGGGGCGGTCTTAGGGGCTTCGATGCTCGTTTTCGCCGTCTCCGCCGCCATCGAAGGGGTGATCACGGTGGCGGTGCTGGAGGCGCTGGAAAGGATCAATCCGTCCTGGGTGGAGAAACGTCCCGAGCAGGCCCGGCCGGCGATGGGGCTGCTGGCTCTGGCCGCGGTGCTGCTCGTAACGGTCGGTGTGCTGTTCGCTTCGGCGGCCCCTGACGGGCTGGAGAAGCTGGCTGAAGAAGCAGGCGTCAGCGAGCGGGCGCGGGCGCTGTTCGAATCGCCCCTTGCGGACTACGAAGCGGCTTTCCTCTCTGGATCCTGGGCCGCCCAAGCGACAGCGGGCCTGGTGGGACTCGCTTTAGCGGCCGCCCTCGGCTGGGCGCTGGCGCGCCTCATCACCCGCCGCAGGAGGTCCTAGTGCACCATGTAGTGCTGGATGAATGGAGCCGGCGGGAAAGCCCGGTGCACCGGGCTGAACCCCGGATGAAGATCCTGGGGATCTTCGTGTATCTCGTCTGCGTGGCCACGACGCCCTCCGTTGAGCTCGCGCCTTTCACGGCTTACGTGCTGCTTGTAGTCTCGGGTATCGGTTTGGCGAAGCTGCCCCTGTTCCCTCTCATGGCGCGGGCCGCAGTCGTGTTGCCCTTCTCGGGGGTCTTCGCAGCCGTCAGCGCCCTCGCTGGCGACACGGAGCGGGCGGCGGCGGTGGTGGTGAAGAGCTATGTTTCCGCTTTGGCGGTTTTGCTCCTGGTGGCGACGACGCCGCTGCCGCGGCTGCTTCGCGCCGCGGAACGGCTGGGGGCGCCGCGCATGGTGATCGTCGTCGTCCAGTTTCTCTACCGGTATCTGTTCGTCATTTCGGAACAAGCCCAGCACATGCGGCAAGCCGCCCGTTGCCGGGGAGAATTGGGGCGCAAGCGCTCAAGCGGTTGGCGGACCCGGTTCCGGGCTGCCGCGGGAGCCTTGGCCGTCCTGTTCGGCCGGTCGTATGAGCGCGCTTCGGCAATTCACCAGGCTATGCTCGCTCGGGGCTTTGACGGCCGCGTCCGGCCGCTTAGCGTTCCGCCGGCGCGAGTGACTGATTCGTGGCTCCCGGTGGCCGGGGCCTTGGCGGCCGTCGTGGTGCGCGTCGTTCAGGCAGGAGGGTTCCAGTGGCCGCTCTGATCGAAGTGCGAAATCTGAGGTTCCGCTATCCTGACGGCACCCAAGCGCTCAACGGCGTCGATTTCCGGCTGGAGGAGAATGAGACTGTCGCGCTGCTCGGTCCCAATGGCTCTGGCAAGACCACCTTCGTGCTCCACCTCGTGGGGCTTCTCCAGGGAGAGGGCGAGATCAGGGTTTGCGGGCTTCCGCTGGAGAAACAGCACTTGAGAGAGATTCGGGCCCGCGTCGGGATCGTCTTCCAAGACGCGGACGTACAACTGTTCATGCCCACGGTCCTCGAAGACGTCGCTTTTGGGCCGTTGAACCTCGGCCTCAGCCGCTCGGAAGCCGTCGAGCGGGCGGAACGGGCGTTGCGCGAAGTTGGGATGGGGGACGCCATCGGCAGGGCCCCGTATCACTTGAGCGCCGGCGAAAAACGGCGGGTGGCCCTGGCGGGCGTACTGGCAATGGAGCCTGAGATTCTGATTCTCGACGAGCCCACCACATTTTTGGACCCGCCCGGACAGCGCGAGCTCGTCTCACTGTTGCGGGACCTGCCGCAGGCGAAGCTCCTGGTCACCCACAACGTAACGTTCGCTTCCGCCCTGGCGCGGCGCGCCGTCTTCTTTGAAAAAGGCCGGATTGTCAGTGACGGACCGCTCGCTGACGTAATCCGGCAGCAGGGTTGGACCGCCGTCACAGCTTCAGAACCGTCCCAAAGCCTGCAGAACCGTTGAGAGGGGAGTCCGGCGTAAGGACACCCCGAGGATGCTTCCGGCCAAGTAAGCTGACGCCGCGAGAGCCCATCCCGCAAGCGCAGTGGAAATAACAGTGAAAATCTGAAGACCGGACTCCGCTCTCACTGCCGCAGCCGGCGGCGGGTTAGGACTGTTCTTCGGTCCCTTCTTCAGCGGTTTTCTTGTGGTACTCCGCCCAACGTTTCTTCTGTGCTTCCGAGATACGTTTGCGCGCCTCGGGACTCAAAGTGCGCTTGCGGCGGGCGCGCTTTGTCGCGCTAGCCTTCCCGGCCCGGCTCGCCGGAGCGGCCCCCAACCGCTGGCGGATTTCCTGGATTTGCTGATCGATCCGCTGCCGCTGCAACTCCAGACCTTCCAGGGCGGCCTTGAGTAAGGTTTCTTCGTCGAGACTCAGCTTTCGTGGTCTAGGCATATTGTCATCTCCCTAGGTTGCATCTAAGTGTATCAGACTCATCCGGCGGACACAAAAGTTACCGCATCCCCGCATTTTGGTCGAAGAATGCGGAATCGCCGCCGGTGTCAGAACCTCTTCTTCGAATCAAGAAGAATCGTCACCGGGCCTTCGTTGACTAGCTCGACCTCCATATATGCCTGAAACACGCCAGTAGGCGCAGCGAACCCGCGGTGCCGGACCGCGCTGACAAAATATTCGTAAAGCCGGCGCGCCTGGTCCGGCGGAGCGGCCTGGTCGAAACTTGGGCGCCGTCCCCGACGGCAGTCCCCGCAGATCGTAAACTGCGACACTACCAGCACATCTCCACCGGTGTCGGCGACCGAGCGGTTCATTTTCCCTTCCGAGTCAGGAAAGATGCGGAGTCCGAGGATCTTGTCCACCAGGTAATCGGCGTCGCCGGTCTCGTCGCCGCGCTCCACACCCAGGAGGACGAGCAGGCCCCGGCCGATCACTCCGGTCCGGTGGCCCTCGACACGAACTTCGGCCCTTGTGACACGTTGTATTACGGCTCGCATATGCTATAACGATGGTTCACGGGAAGAGACGATGATCGAGACATACGCTTACGCCCGCGCCGGGCTGCTGGGCAATCCCAGCGACGGCTTCTACGGTAAGACCATCGCCTTGATTGTCCGGAACTTCAGAGCAAGAGTCTTACTCTATCCCAGTGCACGCCTCGAGATCAAACCTTCAAAAGCCGACATGCCGGTTTTTGAAAGCCTGGAGGACCTGTACGCGACGACCCGCTGGCGGGGCTACTACGGCGGGATCCGGATTATTCAAGCTCTTATCGTCCGCTTTATCGATTACTGCCGTGAGCAGGGCATCGACCTGGAGAACCGGAACTTTACAATCGAGTACGAATCTACGATTCCTCTTCGGCTCGGCTTGGGCGGGTCAAGTTCCATTATCACAGCCGCGCTCCGGGCTTTGTGCCGGTACTATGGCGTCAAGATTCCCCTGCCCATCCAGGCGAATCTCGTCTTGGAGACCGAAACCAAAGAGTTGAATGTCCCGGCCGGCCCTCAGGACCGGGTTATCCAGGTGTACGAGGGCCTGGTCTACATGGACTTCTCGCGGGAGCTGATGGAATCCCGCGGCTACGGCGAGTACGAGCGTCTCGATCCCGCCCTGCTCCCTAAACTGTATTTGGCTTACCGTACCAGCTTGAGCGAGGGCACCGAAGTATTCCACAACAACATACGGCAACGGTGGAATGCCGGGGATCCCGAGGTCGTGGAAGCAATGAAAACCTGGGCTTCTTACGCCGAGCAAGGACGTACCGCCCTGCTGGCGAAAGACTACGAGAAGCTGGGACGGCTGATCGATGCCAATTTCGACCTGCGGCGCAAGCTTTACCGGATTAGCCGAGAGAACCTCGAGATGGTGGAAACCGCCCGGAAGTACGGCGCCACAGCCACGTTCACAGGATCGGGCGGGGCCATCGTTGGGACCTACCGGGACGAGGAGATGTACCGGGAACTGGAACAGGCGTTCCGAACCATCGGGGTGGGAATCATCAAGCCCATCGTCGCGCCCGGCGCTTCCAAACGGCGGCCGGGTACTAAGGTGTAACGCCGACCCCAACCAAGGGCCTCCACCTATTTTCCTCCTCTCCATGAGGCCCGATAATACTGAACGGATGATCTACCGCAGACGACGCAGGGGGAGCGTCATCCGTCCCGGCTTCTACCGTTTCGAGAGCCAACAGCGGCGCCATATGTTTGGCTATGGCGACGGCGACTTCGTACGCCTCCGGGATGAATTCGGCAACGTGTGGCAAGGCATCGCCGAGGAAGGGGAGGATAACACCGTCCGGTTCATCTTCCGGGATCCGGACGGGCGCCGGATCTCCGGCGTCTCGGACTCATACGGAGTGACCCTCCGCGACGAGTTCGGCAACACGTGGCGCGGCTTCATCGATTGAGGCCGCCTTCTGTTTTTCTCGCATTTTCCACTGCTTGCGGCCCCGCAGTATCATAGTGTCTGCATCTCATGGCACGCAAGCGCTCCTACCGCTACAAAGACGCCGGGGTCGATATCGACGCCGCCCACAAAGCACTCGAAAAAGTCAAGGAACTGGCCCGTAAGACGTTCACCCGGGATGTGGTGACGTCGATCGGGAGCTTCGGCGCCGGTTACCGGCTGCGAGGCTGGAGCAACCCGGTCTTGGTGAGTTCGGCCGATGGCGTCGGGACGAAACTGAAGGTCGCGTTTCTCACCGGGCGGCACGACACGGTGGGCGAAGACCTTGTGAATCACTGTGTCAACGACATTCTTGTGCAGGGCGCGATTCCACTTTTCTTCCTCGACTACCTGTCGATGGGGAAAATGGATCCTTCAATCGTCGCTCAGATCGTCGAGGGCTTGGCGCGTGGGTGCGCGGCCAATAACTGCGCTTTGATCGGCGGCGAGACCGCCGAGATGCCGGGACTTTATGCGCCCGGTGAGTACGACCTGGCCGGATTCATCGTCGGCGTCGTGGAGCGGGGCCGGCTAGTGACGGGGGCGCGGGTGGTCGAGGGAGACATCTTGCTCGGGCTGCCCTCGAGCGGTCTTCACACGAACGGCTATTCCCTGGCGCGCACATTACTCTTCGACGTCGCCGGCTACACCGTGGACTCCCACATCGAAGAGCTTGGATGCACCGTCGGGGAAGAACTCCTGAAGGTGCACCGTAGCTATGCAAAGGCGATGATCGGCCTTTTGGAGTCACGCCTCGTCAAGAGCGCGGCTCATATCACCGGCGGCGGCATCACGGACAACCTGCCGCGGGTCCTGCCGGAAGGGCTCGGAGCGCGCGTCCGCACTTCGGCCTGGCCGGTCCCGCCGATCTTTCCGTTCTTGAAGAAACTGGGGCGCATTCCCCTCGATGATTACCGCCGGACGTTCAATCTGGGGATCGGGATGATCCTCGTCGTCTCGCCACGGTTGCAGAAAGCGGCCCAGTTGGTGCTGGAACGCGCCGGTGAGAGCTACTATCAGATCGGCGAGGTGATCCGGTTGCCAAAGAAGGCGAAAGAGAGGGTGATCTACGAATGAAGAAACTAGGAATCCTGCTCTCCGGACGTGGATCGAATTTTGAAGCGATCGCCGATAACGTCGCCGCCGGAAAGATCCCGGCCGAGATCGCCATCGTGATCTCGAACCGTCCCTCGGCCAGAGGGCTCGAGGTCGCCCGCGACCGGGGCTTGAACGCAGTATGCATCCCCTCGAAGGGAATGGACCGGGAAGCCTATGACCGCTTGGTGGTCGCGGAGCTTCGCAAGCACCAAGTGGATCTGGTCTGCTTGGCCGGCTTCATGCGGCTGCTGTCGCCATACTTCATCCGCGAGTTTCCCCTGCGCATTTTGAATATCCATCCTTCTTTGTTGCCGGCCTTCCCTGGACTCGACGCTCAGCACCAGGCGTGGGAGCACGGGGTCAAGATCAGCGGTTGCACGGTCCACTTCGTTGACGAGCACCTGGACGCCGGCCCGATCATCGTCCAGGCGGCCGTGCCGGTGCTCAATGACGACACGCCAGAGACTTTGGCGGCGCGGATCCTGAAAGAAGAGCACCGGATTTATTCGGAAGCCATCAACATCGTGCTCTCGGGCAAGTTCCATCTGGAGGGGCGCAGGGTGGTTTTCGACGAATAAGGAGGACGGACAATGAAGCGGCGCTCTTTTCTCGCCATGACCGCGGCTTCGGCCGCCCAGGTAGCAGGCGCCAACGAGCGTCTTCGCGGCGGCGTGATCGGCAGCGGGGGGCGCGGGCGGTTTCTGACGGCGCAGTTCAAGGAACTCGGCGCTGAAATGGCGGCCGTTTGCGACGTCTATGAGCCCAATCTCCAGGCCGGTCTCGAACAGGCTTCTCCCGGGGCCAAGGGCTACCACGACTACCGGGAAATGCTCCAGGACGACAGCCTGGACTTCGTCGTCATCGCCACCCCGGACCACTGGCACGCCCGGATGGCGATCGACGCCGTCGAGGCGGGCAAGGACGTGTACCTGGAGAAGCCGATGGCTCATACGATCGCGGAAGGCTTCGAGATCGTGAAAGCGACGCGGCGCACCCGCCGGGTAGTCCAGATCGGCACCCAGCGGCGCAGCTCTCCCCTGTTCCAGGCGGCTCAGAGGCTGATGCCCGAGACCGGCGAGGTCCGCCTCGTCACGTCGCAGTGGCTGAACTATCAGGCATCGCTGCGGAAACGTGAGTTGAAGGGCAAACTCGACTGGAAGCGCTGGCTCGGTCCGGCCCCGAAACGGGCCCTGGACGCCTTGCGTTTCTTCAACTGGTATTATTTCTGGGATTACTCCGGAGGCCTGATGGTGGGCCAGGCGGCGCACATCGTGGACGCCATCAACTGGTTCATGGATGCCTCGTTCCCGTCGGCCGTCACTTGCGCGGCGGCTCCGCCGCAACTCGAAGGCGCCGAAGTGCCGGAAACCACGTCGATGGCGATCGAGTACCCGGAAGGGTTCCTGGCCATCTTCACTTGCGGCTACCGGGCGATGAAGTACAACCCCTTCCACGACCAGTTGAAGCAGTTCCACGGCAACCAGGCTCGCCTGGACGTAGGCCGCGAGTGGTACCGGCTCTATCCCCAATCCCGGGAGCTCGAGCTGAAGCCGAGTGTGGATGTGGAGCGCCCGGGCAGCTTCGGGGGCGCCACTGTCGAGCACATTCGCAACTTTCTCGCTTGCGTCAAGTCCCGCGAAGATCCGAACGCCACGGTGGAGATGGGCCTGTGGACCACCGTCACGCTGTGCATGGCGATGGAGGCGCTGCGGAAGGGCCGCCGGGTCACCTACGATCCCCGC
Source organism: uncultured Solibacteraceae bacterium (assembly GCA_964461995.1). Lineage (GTDB taxonomy): Bacteria > Acidobacteriota > Terriglobia > Bryobacterales > Bryobacteraceae > JALSRK01. Next base: position 78,811 of record CAYWXL010000002.1, on the reverse strand, counting down.
GAGAAACGGATGGTCGTCTAAGCTTCAGCGCCGCAGCAGCTCGCCGAGGGCCGCCTCCAGCCGCTCCAGGTCGGCTTCGTTGTTGTAGAAGTGCACGGAGACGCGCAACCACCCGTGCCGGGCCGAGACAAGGATCCCCCGCGCGTACAGTTCCCGGACGAGCCCGGCCGGATCGCGGCCGGGGAATTTGGCGGCGATGATCGGAGAGTCGTAGTGCGGAGCCTCGTCGCTCAGCAGCTCTCCTCCGGCTCTACGCAGCACGGCGCGTGCAGCCTCGGCGAGTTCATTCACCCGCTGCTCGATCCGTTCCGGCCCCAGCTCCAGCATCAGGTCCACTGAGGCCTCCATGCCGTAAAGGGCGGGAAAGGGCAGCATCCCACCCTCAAACCGCTCAGCGGCTTGCGGGAACTCCGGCACCCCATGGTGCAGATTGTCCACCTGCCTCCAGCGGCGGTCGCTGCGCCACCCGACGATCGTGGGCCGTAGTTGCGCCCGCAGCTCCGGATCCATGTACAGGAATCCGGAGCCGGTGGGGCCCAGCAGCCACTTGTAGGCGTCCACGACGAGCGCCGCGGGCCGGATGCGGGCGGCGTCGAAGGCGAGAGCGCCGACGCTTTGTGTCCCATCCAGACAAAGCAGAACGCCATGGGTGCGGCATAGTTCCGAAAGCTTTTCAAGGGGCGGCCGGAAGCCGGTGACGTAGTTCACCGTGCTGACGAGCAGAAGCCGGGCGCCGTCGTTGAGTACGCTTTCAAGGGATTCCCAGTCCGCCTCGAGGCCCTCCAGACCCCGTTGCCGCGCCAGGGCGGTGATGTAGAGCTGATTCGGAAACTCGCCACGAAGCGTCACTACGCGATCGCCCGGTTTTCGCCCCAGCCCGCTCATCAGAATCCCCAAGCCGGTGGCGGCGTTTGGCACGAAGGCGATGTCTTCGGGGGAAGCATGGATCAGACGCGCGAGCTTGCCCCGGATCCGATCGGCGTCGTCGAACCACTCGAGAAAATCGCGGCAGGCTTCACGGTCGCGGCGGGCGAAGTGCCGCGCGACGGCCTCGACGGCCTGTTTGGGGAGTTGCCCGAACGTCGCCGTGTTCAGGAACGTCCACCGCTCGAGCGGCGGGAACTGGGCGCGGACGCTTTCCCAGACCGGGGTCACTGCTTCGCTTCGCGGATCTTCCGCGTCAGGTAGTCCACGGCGTCCGGCACGGGCACGTCTTCGGCCTTCCGGGTGCGGCGCTCGACGATCTCCACCTTGCCGTCGGCCAGCTTTTTTCCTACCGTGATCCGGTACGGAATGCCGATTAGGTCGGCATCCTTGAACTTCACGCCCGCACGTTCGTCGCGATCGTCATAGAGGGCGTCCAGACCCGCCGCCTTGCACTTCGCGTAGAGTTGCTCGGCCGTGGTCCGCTGTTCGTCGTTGGACTTGTTGACCGGTGTGACGACGACCTCGAACGGCGCGATGGCGGCCGGCAGGGCCATGCCGTCCTCGTCATGGTAAAGCTCCACAGCGGCGCACAGGATCCGCTCCACGCCGATGCCGTAGGAACCCATGATCACCGGGATCTCCTTGCCATCTTCGGTCAGCACCTTCAGACCCATCGACTCCGAGTACTTGTAACCAAGCTTGAAGATGTGTCCCACCTCGACGGTCTTGAGGACCCGCAGCTTTCCGCCGCAGTTGACGCAGGCGTCGCCGTCGGCCGCTTCCCGCAGATCACGGTATTCCGCCTGAAAGTCTTCGTCCGGCGTCACGTGGCGGAGGTGATAGCCGTCTTCATTGGCTCCGCAGATCATATTGCGGCGCCCTTTGAGGGCCTCATCGGCCAGAATCTGCATGTTGCCGACGCCCACGGGTCCGAGGGAGCCGGCGTCAGCTCCGAACCATTCCCGGATCTCGTCCGGGTGAGCCGGGCGGATCTCCGTGGCGCCCGTGACCGCTTGCAGCTTGGTCTCGCTTAGCGCGTGATCGCCCCGGAGCAGAACGAGCACGGGTTTCCCGTCCGCCACCATGACGAGGCTCTTGATTTGAGAGCTTTCCGGCAGGCCGGTGAACTCGGCGATCTCGGCGATCGTTTTGCGGTTCGGGGTAGGGAACCTTTCCGGCTCAAAATCGCCTTCCGGATCAGGCGCTTGAGGGGGAGCCGGCTTTGAGACCGCCTTTTCCAAGTTCGCCGCATAGTCACATCCGGAGCACTGTACGACGTAGTCCTCGCCGGCTTCGGCCATCACCATGAACTCGTGGGACTGGCTGCCGCCCATGGCGCCGGAGTGCGCTTCGACCACGATGTACTCCAGCCCGCACCGGTCGAAGATCCGGCAGTAGGCCTGGTAGTGCTTCTCGTAGGCCGCGTCGAGACCCTCCGGACCGAGGTCGAACGAGTAGGAGTCTTTCATCAGGAACTGCCGCACGCGCAGCAGCCCGGACTTCGGGCGCGGCTCATCGCGGAACTTCGTCTGGATCTGGTACCAGATCTGGGGCAACTGCTTGTAGCTGCGCAGTTCGCCGCGGGCGATGTGGGTCATGACCTCCTCGTGGGTCATGCCGAGGCAGAGCTCGCGCTGGAAGCGGTCCTTGAGCCGGAACATGTTGTCACCCATGACGTCCCAGCGCCCTGATTCGCGCCACAAGTCCGCGGGGTGTAGCGCCGGCAGCAGCATTTCCTGGGCGCCGATGCCGTCCATCTCTTCGCGGATGATCCGCATGATCTTCAGCAGTGAGCGCTGCGCCAGGAACAGGTAGCTGTAAACGCCGGCGGCCAGTTGGCGGATGTAGCCGCCGCGCAACAGCAGGGCGTGGCTCACGACTTCGGCCTCGGCCGGGGTCTCGCGCAATGTGGGTATGAATAACTTACTCCAGTACATAGACTTCCTCGCTGGGAAGGCAGGCAAGAGAACGATTCTAGCATGTTAAGATGAGGGGTTATTCTTTTCATGAAGATCGCTATCGGTTCCGATCACGCCGGCTTCGAACTCAAGGAGAAGCTGCGCCGGAGGCTTGCGGAACTGGGTCACGAGGTGGTCGATTTCGGTACCGACAGTCCCCAATCCACCGATTATCCGGATTACGCCGCGGCCGTGGCCCGCGCAGTGTCGAAGGGGAAAGCCGAGCGCGGCATCCTGGTGTGTTCCACGGGCGTAGGCATGTCCATCGCAGCGAACAAGTGCCCGGGGATCCGGGCCGCCCTGGGCGTCAATATGGATGAGGTCACCCTCAGCCGGGCGCACAACGACGCGAACATCCTTACCCTCGGAGCGAAGTATACGGACCCGGAGACCGCAGCCGGTCTGATCGACGTTTTCTTGCGGACGCCGTTCGACGGTGGGCGGCATGCGCGCCGTCTTGGGAAGATCGCGGCGTTGGAGCAGAAGGCGGCGGGTTCGGGTTGCACCCACAAGGAAGGAAAAGCATGACGGAGCAAGAGAGACTCGCGCGGCCGTTGGCGGAGGTGGACCCGGAAGTCTACTCGGCCATCCAGGCCGAAATCGAGCGCCAGCACACGGGGATCGAGTTGATCGCCAGTGAGAACTTCACCACCGAGGCGATTTTCGAAGCCACCGCCAGCGTCTTTACCAACAAATACGCCGAAGGCTATCCGGGCCGGCGCTATTACGGCGGCTGCGAGAACGTGGACGTCGTGGAAAGCCTGGCCCGGGAGCGCGCGAAGAAGCTCTTCGGCGCCGAGCACGCCAACGTCCAGCCCCACTCTGGCTCCCAGGCCAACGAGGCGGCCTACGCCGCCGTCGCCAAGCCTGGCGACACGATTCTGGGCATGAATCTGGCCCACGGGGGCCATCTGACTCACGGCCATCACCTGAACTTTTCCGGCAAACTCTACAACGTCGTTCCTTACGGGGTGCGCAAGGACGACGAGCGAATCGACTACGAGGAACTGGCGCGCCTCGCCGAGGAGCACAAGCCCCGCTTGATCATCGCCGGCGGCAGCGCCTACCCGCGTGTGATCGACTTCAAGAAGTTCCGTGAGATCGCCGATTCGGTCGGCGCTGTCTTCCTCGTGGACATGGCCCACTTCGCCGGGTTGGTCGCCGGGGGCGTGCACCCGAACCCGTGTGAGTACGCCGATATCGTAACCACCACCACTCACAAGACCTTGCGGGGTCCCAGGGCGGGCCTGATCCTCTGCAAGGAAGAGTTCGCCAAGGCCGTGGACCGGAGCGTCTTTCCGGGTACCCAGGGGGGACCGCTCTGCCACGTGATCGCCGCCAAGGCCGTCTGCTTCAAGGAAGCGACGACGCCCGAGTTTGCTGCTTACTCGCGGCAGGTCGTGTCCAACGCCCAGGCGCTCGCCGGAACGCTCGCCGACGCCGGCTGGCGCATCGTTTCGGGCGGCACTGACACGCATCTGGCGCTGGTGGACCTGTTTTGCCGTGGCGTCCGGGGCCGGGACGCCGAAAACGCCCTTGACCGCGCGCGCATCACCGTCAACAAGAACGCGATCCCGTTTGACGTGAATCCCCCGCTGAATCCCAGCGGCATCCGGATCGGCTCGCCAGCGGTCACCACCCGGGGGTTCCGTGAGGCGGAGATGAAAGAGGTGGGCGCTTGTATCGCCGAGATTCTTGACCGCCTGGCGGCGGGCGACGAAGACGGTCTGGAACGGACCATCAAGTCCGTGCGCGAGCGTGTCGCGGCCCTGGTGGACAAGTTCCCGCTTTACGGCTGGAAGCTCAGCCGCAGCACCGCCTGAAATGGGCTTGCGAATCCTGATCGACGGCCGGCACCTGAAGGATTTCGGGGTCGGCACCTACATCCGGAACCTCACCCGGGCGCTGGCTGAAGTGGATCCCGACGACCACTTCATCGTTTTCCTCCGGCCCGAAGACGCCAACGAGTTGAAGGGGCTGCCTTCGAACTTTGAGATCGTCACTTGCGTCATTCCCGAGTCCTTCGTGCGGGAGAGCTTGCGGTTTCCTCTGTTTGCCCGGCGGCACTCCCCAGATGTCTGTCACATTCCGCTGAACCGGGTGCCGTTCCTCACTCCCCGGCCCTACGTCGTGACGGTGCACGACCTGGCGGAGTTTCTCTTCCCCCGCCGGACCGGGTGGCGGCAGAAGCTGCTGCAGTATCAGATTCGGCGCGGACTCTTGCGGGCCGCCAAGGTGATCGCTGTATCCTCGGCCACGCGCCGCGACGTCATGCGCCTCATCGGCGTGCCGCCGGAGCGAATCCGATTGATCTACAACGCGCCGGACCCGCGGTTCCTGAAACCGCTCAATCCTGGCGGCCGGACGGGCGACCCAGGGGCCGCCGACCGCTACCGCCGTCGCATCTTGGAGCGCTATCAGATCTCCTATCCGTTCGTACTTTATGTCGGCAACATCCGGCCCCAAAAGAACGTCCCCCGGCTGATCGAGGCCTTCGCGGTGTTGCGCTCCAAGCTGACCCGCCACCCGAAGTACAAGGACCTGCGGCTCATCGTCATCGGCGACGAGATTGGGCGCTACCCAGCCGTGCGGCAGGCGGTAGTCCGGAGCCGCGTCGAGGACGCCGTCCGTTTCCTCGGTTTCGTGCCCATCGACACGCTCCGAGTGTTCTACGAGGCCGCCAGCGTGTTCGCTTTTCCCAGCTTGTACGAAGGCTTCGGTTTGCCTCCGTTAGAAGCCATGGCTGCTGGCACCCCGGTGGTGACTTCGAACGTCAGCTCGCTGCCCGAGGTGGTCGGCGACGCTGCCGTCATCGTCAACCCGGAAAACGTCTTTGACATCGAGCGCGGCCTGCGCGACGCCCTGCTCAACGAGGACTTGCGGAAGCAGTTGATCGAGAAGAGCCGGGCGCAGGTGCGGCGTTTCAACTGGCGGCAGACGGCCCGGGAAGTGGTGGCGACCTATCACGAGGTCGCCCGCGGAGCGCCCTCCGACTGAGGCGGTTTTGCGGCCCCGGCGATCGAGCGGGCCTTCTCATCGTTGGTCAGCAAGTCCTCCACTGAGATGCCTAGGCCGTCCAGAATGCGGTCGGCTACCGTCTGCGTGAGTCGCCGGGAGCCAGCCAGCACGTTATGCAGATGCGGCTGGGAAAGCCCGATCCGGCGGGCGAAGGCGCGCTCGGTCGTCTCTCCGTTGCAGATCGCCAAACGGAGGCGGGCGGTGAGTCTGCTGAATAGAGCCTCGAACGTCATCTCTCTTCGACTCTAGTATATTTCTGTTTGAAATAGATGTAAACGTTTTTTCATTAATTCGCCGATATTTCTGATTTTTGCTTCGGAGTCCGCCGCTAGCTCTGTGTTAACAAGCCTTTGTATACCAATGATATACATGGCACGCAAGCGCTTGATCTCGCTTCCTCTTCCTGGGATTTTTCTCTCAGAAGTTGACAGATATTGTTTGATTAATAGCATTGTTTCAGGCTTGTGAAACACCCGGTTTCCCATCCGGGCGGCCGAAATCAAAAAGACAATGAGAAAGGCAAACTGATGAAAGAATGGACCCGATCAGAAACACTGGCGCTTGCCTCGAACCGGTGCACCTCCTGTCACGGTCTGGGCCTGGTCTTCGGCAAACGGGGCAAGTCGAACCCTTGCAACTGCGTCCTGCGGGCGATCTTTCGAGCCTGTTACGCTCGGTTCCGCCACTGCGTCGAGAAAGAGAAATACATGTCCAAGGTGTCGCTGCAGTTCACCCGCGGCACCGACCGCCGGCTCACCTGGGGCCGCAAGGACGAAGAGTACATCGCCGATTTCATCCTCGTCAGCCGCCGATCGCTGACCCCGACCGAATACAGGGTTTTCAAATATCACTTCCTCCTGGGCGCCGACTGGAAGCTGTGCTCGCGCAAGTTCGGCCTCAGCCGGGGCAACTTCTTTCACATGGTCTACCGGATCATGCACAAGCTGGGCCGCGTGTTTCGCGAACTGGAACCGTACGGCCTCTATCCCCTCAGTGAGTATTTTTCCACCACCGTGCGCGGCGTGAAGCCCGTCTGCCATCCCCTTCCTCCCCCGACCCCGGACCGCGTTCCGGTGCGGCCTTGGCGCCGGGCTGCCTGAAAACCGTACGGGCGCGACGGGCGACGGCGGGACCCGCCGCGCCCGCCGCCTTTGCGGTTTTCCAGCCTGAAACGTTAACGAACGCCGCTTCCAGCGATAGACTAATAGCGATATGAGCACGATGGACCGTCGTAGCTTCCTCCACACCGCCAGCGCCGGCCTGGCCGCCACGTTCGTATCCTCCGGCGCCGATCCCCGGGCGTTGCCGCCCCCGAGCGGCCCCGATCGCACCCGCGAGAAGACCCTCGAATGGTTCACCAAGGCCCGCTTCGGCCTCTTCATGCACTACGGCGTCTACTCGATCCTCGGCCGCGGCGAGTGGGTGCAGCTCCGCGAGAAGATCCCGGTAGCCGAGTACGCCAAACTGAAAGACCAGTTCACGGCGAGGAACTTCGACGCCGACTTCATCACCGATCTCGCCCTCGAGGCGGAGATGAAGTACGTCAACCTCACTTCCCGGCACCACGACAGCTTCTGCCTGTTCGAGACGAAGCAGACCGATTTCAACAGCTTGAACTCGCCGGCCCGCCGGGACCTGATCGGCGAGCTCACCGAGGCCTGCCAGAAGAAGGGCCTCGGCATCTTCTATTACTACTCCTACGCGCTGGACTGGCGGCATCCTTACTTCTATTCCCGCGAGGCCGGTCTGCCGCGTTGGGGCGCCGCGCGGCCCGACTACCCCGAGCCGCAGCCGGAATACAAGTGGCGCAAGGACGAGGACTTCAAGCACTACATCGACTTCGTCCACGCCCAGATGAAGGAGCTGCTCACCCAGTACGGACCGATTCAGGGCATGTGGCTCGACCCGATCATGGGCTACTACGCCCGGCCAGACCTGTTCCCCATCGAGCAGACCTACGCGCTGATCCGCTCCACCCAGCCGGGATGCCTGATCTGTTTCAAACAAGGGGCCAACGGCGACGAGGACTTCGTAGCTCCGGAGCGCACCATGCGGGCGCACCGCCGGGGCGGGGAAGTCGGCCGCCGCGCCTGGGAGCTGAACAAGGGCAAGCCGGGCGAGATCTGCGACACGCTGCAGGAGCGCAGTTGGGGCTACCGGAAGGACAACGACCGCAAGCACCGGGACGCCGACTGGGTGATGCGGGCCCTCGAAGAGGCCGAGAAGCTCAACGCAAACCTGCTGCTCAACACCGGCCCGCTCCCGGACGGCTCAATCCATCCCGAGGATGTTAAGACCCTCCGGGAGGTGGGCAAGCGGCTGCGCCGGAAAGGATGAGCTGATGCGCGCAAGCATTCTGCGGGCGGGGGGCTGCCTCGCCGTTCTCGTGTTCGCCGCGGCCGCTGCCGCTCAATTGCCCGATCAGGCCGCCGGCGGGGCCGAGGCGCTGGCCGCCGGGGCGAAGCGCGACATCGCCTACACCAAGTCCCGCACCACCGAACCCGGGGGCACTCCGGAAAGCAAGCTCTGGCAGGCGCTCGTCCTCTTCGGAGCCGGCGACGCCCAGCCGTCGCGGTGGGAAGGACGCGTCCGCGTCGCCGCCGGCGATCTTCATGCCCTCGACGGCTACCGCTTCGAGCTTCCCGATGACCGGATCCTGCCCCAGGGCGGGTGGCGGCTCGCCCCGAAAGTGGAGAACGTCCTCTTCCACAAGCAGATCTTCGGCGTGATGAAGCCGCTGCTGCTGCCCAAGGGCCTGCTGCTGAGGGGAGCGGGCTCCCCGGCTACGCGGGTTACGGTGGAGACGAACCACGGCCGGTTCTCCTTCGAGCCGATGGGCCTGGCGGTGGGCGAGCGGCGGCGGTTTCTGAACGGGCGGGTGGAGGTCACGCGCCTTGTCTCCGCCACCGATCTTTCCGGCACGCGGCTCCGCCACCATGACTTCCCTTCGATCGCCGGCGCGCCTGACGGCACGCTCTGGATCACCTGGATGAGCTACCACGACCGCCGGGAGGAGCTCAATCTGCGGCGCTACAAGGACGAAGAGTGGACGCGGCTGATCCCGGTTCCCCGGGCCAAAGAAGATCTGTGGCGGCCGCACGTGGCCGTGGACGCCGCGGGCAAGCCGTGGCTGATCTGGTCCCAGCAGGCGGACGGCAACTGGGACCTCTACGCCATGCCCTGGGAGGACAACGAGTGGGGCGATCTGCACCGGCTCACCCGCGATCCCCTGCCCGATATCGAACCGGCCGTCGCCCGGGCCCCGGACGGCACGATCTACGTCGCCTGGCAGGCGCTCCGGGGCCGCTGGTCGCAGATCCGGCTGAAGTATCTCCGGGACGGCGAGTGGTCCGACACCATCGCCGTCACCGAGACCGAGCGGAACGAGTGGGAGCCGGCGGTGGCCGTAGGGCCCGACGGGACGGTCTGGATCGCCTGGGACCGGTACACGGCGAGCTACGACGTCCTCTGCCGCTCGTTTTCTCCCGAGCGGGGCCTCGGCGAGATCCACACCGTGGCGGCCACCCCGCGCTTCGAGGCCCACGCGAGCGTGACGGTGGACCACCTGAACCGCCCGTGGATCGCCTGGGAGCGCGGCGGCGTGAACTGGGGCAAGGACCTGGGCTGGTTCCTGGGGCAGAAGTCCCCCGGCACGCCCCTCGGCCGGGGCCGCCGCATCGAGATCGCCGTTCTGGACGGCGGCCGCTGGAAGGCTCCGCCGAAGCTCGACTTCGATGACACGCTGGCCCTCGGCGTCTCCGACACCGGCGTGCCGCGCCTGTTCACCGATCCGGACGGCAACATCTGGCTCTCCTTCGTCCGCTGCTACGCCCGGAAGGGCTGGCGGGCGATGGCGCACTGGGAGAGCTTCCTGACGCGGCTTGCCGGAGACCGTTGGACGGACCCGGTCCTGCTGCCCTACAGCCTCACCCGGCGCAGCATCCGCCACGGCATCACGGTTGCGGACGGGCGGCTCTGGATCTTCTGGCCGAGCGAGAACCGCCGCTGGGACTTCACCAGCCGGCCGTTCGAGAACCGCGTCATCGCCGGCTCGCTCGAGCTGCCCGGCCCGGGTCCGGCGCCCCGGCTGGCGGAGTTCCGGCCGGAGCCGGTGGAGCCCCCCGTGGTCCATCCCCGCGAAGCCGAGGACGTGGCCGCCGCCCGGGCGCACCGCATCAAGTACGGCAACCGCACGTTGCGCATCCTGCGCGGCGACCTGCACCGCCACACCGAGCTCTCGCCCGATTCGAACATCGACGAGGGCACCATCGTCGAGTTCTACCGCTACATGATCGACGCCGCCGACATGGACTTCGGCGCTTCCACCGACCACCAGGCCGGCGGCCACGACTACTGGCTGACGATGACCCAGAAGCTCGCCGACATGTACTACTTCCCGCGGCGCTTCACCCCGCTTTACGGCTACGAGCGCAACCCCGGCAACCCTCACGGCCACCGCAACATCCTCCACCTGACGCGCGACTACGCCGTCGTCCCCTTCTTCCAGCGCATCGACAAGCGCTTCATGCTGCCGGACTCGCCCGACGGCGAGCTGCTCACCTTCAACTCGATGAGCTTCGGCTCGACGATCCGCAACGACACGCGGCTGCTGATGGAGTCGCTGCGCTCGAGCGGCGGCATCGCCATCCCCCACACCACGGCGACGAACTCGATGGGCACCGACTGGCACTACAGCGACCCCGAGGTAGACATGGTCGTCGAAATCTACCAGGGCGACCGCCAGAACTACGAGCACAAGAACGCGCCCCGGGGCATCCGCGACGGCGAGGAGAAGAAGGCCCCCGGGGGGTTCCAGGAAGCGGGCCTGGTGTGGAACGCCTGGAAGAAGGGCTACCGGCTGGGCGTGATCGCCAGCTCGGACCATTATTCGACGCACATCTCCTACGCCATGGTCTACGCGCCGGGGACCCTGCGCGAGCAGATCTTCGAGGCGATCAAAGCGCGCCACACCTACGGGGCCACCGACAATATCATCCTGGAGTTCTGGCTCGGCGACCGGATGATGGGCGACAAGTTCCGCGCCCGGGAGAAGCAGAAGATCCGGGTACGGGCCCTCGGCACGGGTGAGATCGCCGCCGTCCGGCTGATCCGCGACGGCGCCTTCATCTACGAAGCCCGCCCCGGCACTCGCGAGGTCGATCTCGAGTACTTCGACGCCGAGGCCGGCCCCGGCGATCACTGGTACTACGTGCGCATCGAGCAAGCCAACGGGGAGCTGGCCTGGTCGAGTCCGATCTGGGTCACCTACGAATAGCGGACCGCGGCAAGCCACCGCCCCGCGTCTCCGGGCCGCCGAGGTTCCGCCGCGGGCTTCCACGCGCGCTGCCTGATAGGATGTGGACTCATGAGGGGGCTGTGCGCGCTCGCGGCGCTCTTCGCGCTCGTTTTCGCACCTGCTGTAACGGCCGAAGCGCCGCCGGTGGAGTTCGGCCTGAACGAGCTGCGCGCCGCCCTGAGAGAACGCGGCATCAAGATCCGTATCCGCACCGAGATCACCTCGGCCGCCCCGGAGAGCTACCGCATCTCCTCCTACCGCGTCTCCGGGGGCGATCTGCGGGGGCTGATGTACGGGCTGGTGGCGGCGGCGGACCAGATCCGGCGCCGCGGGCGCCTCTATCCGGAATCCGGCAAGCCGGCCGTCAAGCTGCGCGGCATCCGCCGGTTCCTGCACAACCGCGATCTGGAGCAGGACTGGTTCTATTCGCGGGACTACTGGACCGCCTACATCCAGATGCTGGCGCGCAACCGGTTCAACCGCCTGAACCTGGTCTTCGCCCACCAGACGAACTATCTGGCCCCGCCCTATCCCTACTGGGTCGAGGTCGAGGACTTTCCGGAAGTGCGCGTGCCGGGCCTGTCCTCACAGGAGCGCAAGCGAAATCTCGAGATGCTGTGTTTCATTGCCCGGACGGCCGCCGAGCACGCCATCGACTTCACCCTCGGCATCTGGCAGCATGACATCCAGCACGGCCGCCAGCAACCCACCCTCCAGGGGCTCACTGAGGAAAACCTCGGCCCGTACACCTACCAGGCGCTGAAGAAGGTCCTGGCGGCTTGCCCGGCGATCCGCAGCGTCCAGGTGCGCACGAACTGGGAGTCGGGCATCCCGCCGGAGCGCCAGGTCTCTTTCTTCCGGGACTACGTCTACAAGGCCCTGCGCGAGGCGGGCCGCCTGGTCACCCTCGACCTGCGGGGCTGGCTCATGAGCGACGGGATGCTCGAGGCGGCGATCTCCTCCGGCGTGCCTTTGCGCCTCTCCTCGAAGTATTGGGCCGAGCACCTCGGCCGCCCCTATCAACCCGCCGAGACCTACCCCAATTACAGCTACATCGGCTTCCTGCGGCGCTGGCCCGGGCTGCCCGGCGGGCGTCCCCGGCCCTATGACTTCTTCTGGGAGATCTGGGCGCTGGGTTCGCACCGGCTGCTGCTGTGGGGCGATCCGGACTACGTCCGCCGCGCCGCCCGCACGCTGACGCTCTCGGACTCCATCGGCTTCGAGATCGACGAGCCGCTGGCCCAGAAAGGCTTCGGCAACCAGCCGGGCAAGTGGGGCATCTTCGCGCCGGGCAACGAGCGCCGGCGGTTCTGGCGCTGGGAGTTCGAGCGCTACTGGATGTTCTACCGCCTCTGGGGCCGCATCACCTACGACCCGAAAGTCCCCGACCGCGTCTGGATGGACGAGCTGAAGCGCCGCTTCGGCGACGCCGCCGGCGAGGTCGCCGAGGCGTACCGGCAGGCGAGCCGCGTGCTCAACGAACTCGTCGCGGTGCACCTGCCGGACCCGAACATGTACCTCTGGCCGGAGATCAACCCCGGCGGCCTGCTCGACTACTACGCCGCCGCCCCCGCCGGAAGCCGCCGCTTCGTGGCCTCGATCCGGCAGGCGGTCCAGTTCCGGCTGGGCGGGTTCGCTTCAGCGAGACAGACGCCGGAAGAGACGGCGCGGAAGTTCACCGAGATGGCCGAGGGGATCGAGGCCGCCCTCGCGGCGGTTTCCGAAAAGCTGGAACCGGGCCACCGGGAATGGGCCGGCACGGAGCCCGATTTCCGCGTCCTCGCCTATCTGGCCCGCTTCCACGCCCACCGGCAGATCGCCGCGCTCCATCTCGTCCGCTTCTACCGGACCGGCGCCCGCGAGGCCATCGAGCGGGCGAGGAAAGAGGCCGAGGCCGCACTGGCCGTCTGGCGCAAACTGGCCGCCTTCACCGATGGCCTCTATCCGCCGCACATGGTTTTCGGCCCCGAAGACGCCGGGCACTGGAAGGACAAGCTGCCGTACCTGGAGCACGATCTGGTGACGCTGCGCGAGCGCGAGTGGCTGCTCGAGCGCTTCGGCCGCTTCTACCGGGGCTTCGATTTCGGGGCGGCGCGCCGGGGGCGGCGGTTGCGCATCCGGACGAGCGTCGAGCCGCGCTTCGCTCCGGTAGATCCGGGGACCGAGTACAGCGAGGAGCGCGGCTACGGCTGGGCGACCCCCGGTGAGCGCAGCGCCCACGCACTCGCCGACGCTCCCCGGCGCGTGATCCGCGCCACGCTGCTCCACCCGACGCGGCGCCACCTGCCGGAGAACGCCCTGTTCGGCGACTGGATCAGCGGCCGCGGGGCCCAGGTCTTCCGCGTCCGCGTGGGCGGCGAGGCGTACGCCGCCTACTTCCTGCTGCCCGAAGGCAACCGCGTGGCCGCCCGGTTCCAGGTTCACGACGGCGTCGTGGACGTCCACTTTCCCGAGAACGAGTGGAGGGTCTCCGGGCTGATCCTCTACACCGAGGGCGGCGAGCCGGCGCCGGCCGAGTGGCGCGAGCCCGAAAAGCCCGACCGGCCGGTCTTCCGCCACTACGTTCCGCGGCGGGTACACGCCGGGCGGCCTCTGACGCTGTCGTTGACCATCGTGCCGCACACCCGGGCCAAGACCGTCCGGCTGCACTACCGCCCGCTGAACGCCCTCGAGAAGTTCCGCACTCTCGAAGCGCCCGCCTCGCGGGCCCGGTTCACGATCCCCGCCGAGGAGTTGACGCCGGAGTGGGACCTGCTCTACTACTTCGAAATCCTCGGCGAATCCGGCGCGGGCTGGTTCCACCCCGATCCGGAGAAGACGACGCCCTACTACGTGGTCCGCGTGCGATGAACGGAAAGGCCTGGTGGATCGCCGCCGCCCTGCTGCTCGCCGCCATGGGCGTGGCGATGGTGACCGCGGCCCTGGGCGAGAACCAGACCTGGGACGAGGGCGTGCACCTGGTCTCCGGCTATACGGACCTCGTCCTGGGCGCCCACCGCCTGAACCGCGAGCACCCCCCGCTGGCGAAATATCTTGCGGCCCTGCCGCTGCTGGCGCTCGACCTGCGCCTTCCCCTGGAGCACGAGAGCTGGCGGAAGGGCGACGCGGTGCTCTTCGGCGCGGTGTTTCTCTACCGCAACGAAGCGCCGCCGGACACGATGCTCCTGCTGGCGCGGCTGCCGATGATCGGGCTGGCGCTGCTGCTGGGCGCCGTGCTGGCGCTGTGGACGAAGCGGCGCTTCGGACCCGTGGCCGGGCTCGCGGCGCTGTTCTACTACACCACGGATCCGAACTTCATCGCACACGGCCACTACGTGGCGAGCGACGTCGCCGCCGCCTTCACCATCTTCCTGGCGGTGGCCGCCTGGGAGCGGTGGCTCGAGCGCGGCGGCCGGGGCGCGTTGGCGCTAGCCGGTCTGGCGCTCGGCCTGGCGCTCACGGCGAAGTTCTCGACGCTCTTTCTCCTCGGCCTGCTGCCCGCACTCTCGCTCGCCTACTGGAAGCGGCATCCGGGGCGCTTTAGCTGGCGGAGCTTCGCCGGAACCCATCTCGCCGCGGCGGCGCTGGCGCTCGTTACGCTGGCCGCGGCCTACGGTCCGGCCACCTGGCGGACCGTCGTCCGGGGCGAGGCCGCCCCTTTGACGGTCTACGCCCGGCAACAGAACATCGTCAGCCGCACGCTGCGCTGGGCCGGCGAGACGATGCACTTGCCGGCGCACCCCTACCTGCTGGGGCTGAACATCGTCGCCGCGCACAACGAGCGGGGCCATCCGGCCTATCTGCTGGGCGAGGTCAGCAAGGAAGGCCGGTGGCTGTACTTCCCCGTCGCCTTCGCCGTCAAGACCCCCACCGCGCTGCTGCTGCTTCTCGGAGCCGGGCTGTGGCTGGGACTCTCGTGGCTGAGAGTGCGCCGCCGCGACGCCGTCCCGTTCGTCTGGTTCGCCCTGCTCGTCGCGCCGCTGGCTTACTTCGTCCTGGCCATGGCGGGGAATTTGAACCTCGGCTTGCGGCACATCCTGCCCGTTTACCCGTTCCTGTACGCGGCTGCGGGCGCCACTTTCGCGAAGCTGGCGCGGGGACGGGCCTGGGCGCTGGCCGCCCTCTTGCTCGGGCTTCAGGTCGCCGAGACCGCCCGCATCCACCCGCACCACCTGGCGTTCTTCAACACCGTCTCCGGCGGACCCGCCGCCGGGCCCCGGTATCTGGCCGACTCCAACATCGACTGGGGGCAGGCCGTGACGCATCTCGCCGCCTGGAAGGGCGCCCAGGGGCTGGACGATCTCGTCATCAGCTACTTCGGCGTTACGGACCTCCCCTACTACCTGGGCAAGCACCGGGTGCTCGAGGAAGTGTGCGCGGATTGCCGCATCGGCGAGATCGACTCCGTGGTGGCCGTCAGCGTCACCAACCTGCTGGGCGTCTACCGGGACTCGCCGGCGCTCGCCTGGCTGCGCAAACGCCGGCCCGACGCCCGCATCGGCTGGGCCATCTACGTGTATGATCTCAGGAAGGATCGAGGCGGCGAATGAAGCTCATCGACCTGACCCATCCGCTCACCGACGGCCAGCCCGCTTTTCCCGGCGACCCGGTACCCCGCATCCGCCCCTTCGCCACCCTGGCCGAGAACGGCTACAACCTGACCCGCTTCGCCATGGGCTCCCACCAGGGCACCCACCTGGACGCCCCGTTCCACTTCCTCCGCGACGGCGGCACGGTGGACCGCATCCCCCTCGAGCGCCTCTACGGTCCAGCCACGCTCGTCGATCTCGCTCCGGGCGGCGCCCTCGGCAAGGGGGCGGTCATCACCCCTGGGATGCTCGAACTCCACGCTTCGGCCTTCGAGCCGGGCGCCCGGGTGCTGCTGCGCACCGGCTGGCACGAGCAGTTCGGCTCGCCGGCCTTCTTCGACGGCTACCCGTCGCTCACCATCGAAGCCGCCCGCTGGATCGCCGCCAGAAAGATCGGCCTGCTGGGGATGGACATGCCCTCGCCGGCGGCCGACCCCGCCGAGGCGCACAAGGCGCTGCTCGGCGCCGATGTCCTGCTGCTCGAAGCGGTGGCGAACCTGGCCGCGCTGCCCGAGCGTTTCACCCTCGCCGCCTTTCCGCTGAAGCTCGAGGGCCGGGATGGGGCTCCGGTCCGGGCGGTGGCGATTGTCGAAGAACCCGCCTGAAACGCGGAACTCCTCTCCGGCGCGCTCATTCTTCCTTGCCCGCCGCACCGGTCTCGCCCGGACCGCCTTCCGCCGTCCGGCGTCCGCCCCTGCGCCTCTCCCGCAGCGCCCTGCGCAGGAGGAACTCGATCTGGCCGTTGAGGCTGCGCAGCTCGTCGTCGGCCCACTTCTTGAGCTCCTCGAGGACCTCCTCGTCGATCCGCAGCAGGAATGGTTTGCGCTTGCCCATCGCCGAACTCCCGGTCGTTACGCACCAGAACGCGCCCCGCCGCCGCGGCGGAGCCGGTCCCTATTGATAAATGGTCCCGGTGTTCACCACCGGCTGCGTCGCCCGCTCGCCGCAGAGCACCACGAGCAGGTTGCTGACCATCGCCGCCCGCTGCTCGGGGTCCAGCTCCACCACGCTGCTCTGCTTCAGCTTCTCGAGCGCCATCTCCACCATGCCCACGGCCCCTTCGACGATCTTCTGCCGCGCCGCAATGATGGCCGCCGCCTGTTGCCGCTGCAGCATCGCCGCCGCGATCTCCGGGGCGTAGGCCAGGTGGCTGATCCGCGCCTCGATCACCTCGACGCCGGCCACCGTGAGCCGCGCCTGCACCTCCTTCTGCAGATGCTCGGCGATCTGCTGCGTGCTGCCCCGCAGCGAGAGCTGGTGCTCTTCGTGAGTGTCGTAGGGATAGGCCGTGGCCATGTTCCGCACCGCCGCCTCGCTCTGCACCTGGACGTAGTTCTCGTAGTCGTCCACCTGGAAGGCGGCCTGCGCCGTGTCGATCACCTTCCACACCACCACGGCGGCGATCTCGATCGGGTTGCCGTCGCGGTCGTTCACCTTCATCTTGCTGGTTTCGAAGTTCCGCACCCGCAGCGAGATCGCCCGCTTCGAGTAGAACGGGTTCGCCCACTGCAGGCCCGTCTTGCGCACCGTGCCCGCGTACTTGCCGAACAGCGTGAGCACGACGCCCTGGTTCGGCTGGACCGTGAAGAGGCCGGCGAGCATGATGATGGCCGCCACCAGGAGCACGATCCGGGCGATGATCGCGATCGCCAGGCCCTCGGGCTGGGTGCGGATCACGTTGACGAAGCTCACGATGTCCACAACCATGAAGGCGAGCAACAGCAACAGGACCGGGATTCCGGGGATCGCTGAGCGCTGCTTTTCTTTGATCATGAGAACCTCCTTGCCTTCCCGTGATAGCTGAATGATATCACTTCGATATAATAGGCGCAACTCCTTTCCGTCTCGGGCCATCCTGCAAGAGGTGTCGCGCCCCGTGGATTCTTACGGCGCCACGCGGCCTTCCTTGCCGGAATCCCGCGGCTTTCGCCGCGCCCCCGCCCTGGAGCGCGAAATGGTCCGCTGAAGCCGATTTGCTACACTGAAATTGCCCCATGAAGTTCGGTGTCGTCGTCTTCCCCGGGAGCAACTGCGATCACGACGCCTGGTACTCGGTCACCGCCAACCTGGGGGAGCAAGCCGTGTTTCTCTGGCACGACGACCCGCATCTCGGCGACGTCGATGCGGTGATCTTGCCCGGCGGCTTCTCCTACGGCGACTATCTCCGCTGCGGGGCGATCGCCAAGTTCTCCCCGGTGATGTCCGCGGTGAAGAAGTTCGCCGCCGAGGGCGGGCTGGTGCTCGGCATCTGCAACGGGTTCCAGATCTTGGTGGAATCCGGCTTGCTGCCCGGGGCCTTGGTGCGCAACCGCAATCTGAAGTTCATCTGCCGGCAGGTTCCGCTCCGGGTGGAGACCACCAACTCGCCGTTCACCTCCGCCGCGGAGAAGGGCCAGGTGCTGCGGCTGCCCATCGCCCACGGGGAGGGCTGCTACGTCGCCGACGAGCGCACTCTGGACGAGCTCGAGGCCGAGGACCGCGTGGCCTTCCGTTACCTGGAGAACGTCAACGGCTCGCAGCGCTCGATCGCCGGCATCCTGAACCGCGAGCGCAACGTATTGGGCATGATGCCGCACCCGGAGCGGGCGACGGATCCCCTGATGGGCTCGACCGACGGTCTGGCCATCTTCCGGTCCATGGTCGCCGCCATGGCCACGCAACCATGAGCGAAATCACCCCGGAGATCATCGAAGCGCACCAGCTCACGCCCGAAGAGTACGAGCGCATCGTCGCCCTGCTGGGCCGCGAGCCGACGCTTACCGAGCTGGGCATCTTCAGCGTGATGTGGAGCGAGCACTGCTCCTACAAGAGTTCGCGCCTGCATCTGAAGAAGCTGCCCACCAGCGGGCCGCGCGTCTTGCAGGGCCCGGGCGAGAACGCCGGGGTGATCGACATCGGCGGCGGCTGGGCCATCGCCTTCAAAATCGAGTCCCACAACCACCCCAGCTTCATCGAGCCGTTCCAGGGGGCGGCCACCGGCGTCGGCGGCATCCTGCGGGACATCTTCACCATGGGCGCCCGGCCCATCGCGGTGATGGACGCCCTGCGGTTCGGCCCGCTGGACGATCCCGAGGCCGGCCCGCGGAACCGCCGCATCCTCGAGGGCGTGGTCGGCGGCATCGCCCACTACGGCAACTGCTTCGGCGTGCCCACCGTCGGCGGCGAGACGGTCTTCGACGAGTGCTACAACGGCAACCCGCTGGTGAACGTCTTCGCCCTGGGCGTCTTCAAGCAGGACGAGATCTTCCTGGCCCGGGCCTGCGGCCTGGGCAACCCGGTGATCTACGTCGGGGCGAAGACGGGCCGCGACGGCATCCACGGCGCTTCGATGGCCTCGGCCGAGTTCACCGAGGACTCCAAGCAGAAGCGCCCCAACGTCCAGGTGGGCGACCCGTTCCTCGAAAAGCTGCTGCTCGAGGCCTGCCTGGAGGCGATGAAGACCGGCGCCATCGTCGGCATCCAGGACATGGGCGCCGCCGGGCTCACCTGTTCCACCTGCGAGATGGGCAGCCGCGGCGGCACCGGCGTGGAGATCGACCTCCAGTACGTGCCGCAGCGCGAGACGGGCATGACGCCTTACGAGATCATGCTCTCCGAGTCCCAGGAGCGCATGCTGCTGGTGGTCGAGAAGGGCCGGGAGCAGGAGGTCTTCGACGTCTTCAAGAAGTGGGGCCTCGACGCCGTCGCCATCGGCCATGTCACCGGCGACGGCATGTTGCGGGTCAAGGACCACGGCAAGGTGGTGGCCGAGATTCCCAGCCGCGCGCTGGCCGACGAAGCCCCCCTTTACGACCGCCCCCACGACGTGCCGCCCTACCGCACCGCGCCCATGGAGCCGCCGGAGTTCTCGAGCCAGGACCTCGACGCCGACCTGGTCACCCTGGCCACCTCGGGCGACCTCTGCTCGAAGCGCTGGATCTGGGAGCAGTACGACTACATGGTCCGGACCAACACCGTCCGCGGCCCGGGCGGCGACGCGGCGGTGATCCGCATCAAGGAGGCCGGCGTCTCCATCGCCATGTCGCTCGACGGCAACGAGCGCTACTGTTACCTGGATCCGCGGGAAGGAACGAAGCTGATCGTCGCCGAGTGCTGCCGCAATCTTTCTACCGTGGGGGCGCTGCCGGTGGCGGCCACGAACAACCTGAACTTCGGCAACCCGGAGCGGCCGGAGATCATGGCCCAGTTGGTCGAGTCCATCGAGGGGCTCGGCGAGGCCTGCCGCTTCTTCGAGACGCCGATCACCGGCGGCAACGTGAGCCTCTACAACGAGACGCTGGGCGAGCCGATCCGCCCGTCGCCGGTGGTGGGCATCGTCGGCCTCATGGAGACGGGGCTGCCGGTGGCTACCGAGTTCCCCGGGACCGGCCTCAGCGTGGTGCTCGTCGGCGGTATCGGCGAAGCCGACGAGACGCGCTTCGGCGGCACCCAGTACGCCAAAGCCGTGCTGATGAAGCTCTGGGGCCTGCCGCCGGCGCTGGACATGGAGTTCGAGAAGCGCGTCCAGGCGGCGGTGCGGGAGATCGTCCGCGCGGGCCTGGCGGAGTCGGCCCACGATCTGAGCGGCGGCGGTCTGGCGATGGCGCTGGCCGAGTGCTCTTTCGGGCCGTCGGCCGCCGGCGCCGAGATCCGGTTGGATTCGCCGCTGCGGCCGGAGCTGCTGCTATTCCACGAGGGGCCCTCGCGCGTCCTCGTTTCCACCGCCCGGGTGGGGGAAGTGCGGCGGATTGCCGAAAAGCATGGTGTGCCGGCGCCGGTGATCGGCAGGACGGTTCCCGGGCGGCTCACCATCGAGAACCGCGGCGTCCGGCTCATCGACCAGGACGTCCGGCGTTTGCGGGAGCAGTGGGAAGAGGCGCTGCCTTCGAAATTGGGCGCCCATGTGGCCGTGTAACGGAGGATGGAGGCCGGGCTTTGCAAGCGAGAGCCGGTTTTTTCGACGCCCTTTCCAGCGAGCGAAGCGTCAAACTGAGTAGTAAGGGGCCTGGAGGAGCCATGTTCGACGGGTTTCATGAAGAATGCGGGGTGGTGGCGATTCACGGCCACCCTGAGGCGGCCAACCTCGCCTACCTGAGCCTGCACGCGCTCCAGCACCGGGGCCAGGAGAGCGCCGGCATCGCCACCTCGGACGGACGGGAGATCCGCTGCCACAAGGCCATGGGGTTGGTGGCGGACATCTTTACGCCGGAGGTCGTGGGCCGGCTGCCCGGGCACATGGCCATCGGGCACACCCGTTATTCCACCGCCGGCGACACGGTGCTCGACAACGCCCAGCCTTTCTACGTGATGTGCAACAAGGGCCCTGTCGCCGTGGCCCACAACGGCAACATCACAAACGCTTCCGAGGTGCGGCGGGAACTGGAGCAGGACGGCTCCATCTTTCAGGCCTCCAGCGACACCGAGGTGATCCTCCACCTGATCGCCCACTCCCGGGAGCGCAACATCGCCGGAGCCTTGCGCGAGGCGCTGTTGCAGTTGGACGGCGCCTTCTCGCTGGTGCTGCTGGCGCGGGACCGCATCATCGTCGCCCGCGACCCCTACGGCTTCCGGCCCATGTCGATGGGGCTGATGGAGCTCTCCGGCGGCAAGATGTGCTACTGCTTCGCCTCGGAGACCTGCGCCTTCGACCTGATCGGCGCCGTCTACATGAACGAAGTGGAGCCCGGCGAGATGGTGATCGTCGGCCCCGAGGGCATGGTCCGGCAGCGCTATACGGTCCCCAAGCCCCGCGCCCACTGCGTCTTCGAGCACGTCTACTTCTCCCGGCCCGATTCCATCGTCTTCGGCAAGTCCGTCCAGCTTTCGCGCGAGCTGATGGGCCGGCTGCTGGCGCTGGAGCACCCGGTGGAGGCCGACATCGTGGTCCCGGTGCCCGATTCCGGCGTGCCGGCCGCCCTGGGCTACGCCGACGAGTCCGGCATCCCCTTCCGCCAGGCGCTGATCCGCAACCACTACGTGGGCCGGACCTTCATCGAGCCGTCCCAGGCGATCCGCGACTTCGGCGTGCGCCTGAAGCTGAACCCGGTGCGGGAGCTGCTGGCCGGCAAGCGCGTCGTCCTGGTGGACGATTCCATCGTCCGGGGCACCACCAGCCGCAAGATCGTCCGCATGGTCCGCGGGGCCGGGGCCCGCGAGGTCCATCTGCGCATCTCCTGCCCGCCGACGGTTTCGCCCTGCTACTACGGCGTCGATACCCCGCGCAAGCGGGAGCTGATCGCCGCCAACAACTCCGTTGAGGACATCTGCCGCTACGTCGAGGCCGATAGCCTGGGCTACCTCTCGCTCTCGGCCCTGCGCAAGGCCGTGGACGACGACGAGAAACAGGAGCATTGCTACGCCTGCTACACGGGCGACTACCCCACCGAGTTGGTGAACATTGAAGAACTTTCCGAGCCCAAGCTCCGCCGCATCTAGTCCCGTGGCCGCCCGCGTCTCCCCCTCCGCCGCCGCCGTACCCCGCTCCCGCATCCGCGAGCTGGCCGACATCGCTATGAGCATGGACGGGGTGTTGCGCCTCTACTTCGGCGAGTCCAACGTCCCCACGCCGGAGTTCATCAAGCAGGCCGCGGTCGAAGCCATGAACGAGGGCTTCACCTTCTACACCGAGAACGCCGGGCTGCCTTCGACGCGCCGGGCCATCGCCGCGCACTGCCGCCGGCTGCACGGGGTGGAGCTCGATCCGGAGACCGAGATCGTCGTCACCGCCTCCGGCGTCCAGGCGCTGCATCTCGCCATCCGCTGCACCCTGGATCCGGGCGACGAGGCGATCCTGCTCACCCCGGCCTGGCCCAACGCCTCGGCCATCGTGCGGCTCTCGAACGCCACGCCGGTGGAGATCCCGCACCCGCTCTCCGGCGGCCGCTACGTGGTGGATTTCGACGCCCTCGAGGCCGCCGTCACGCCCCGGACCCGGCTGCTCGTCTACACCTCCCCGTCGAACCCCCTCGGGTGGGTGGCCACGGAAGAGGAACAGGCGGGTCTTCTCGATTTCGCCCGCCGCCACGGGCTATGGCTGCTTGCTGATGAGGTCTACGAGCGGATCTACTACCGCAGTTCGGACCCCGGCGGCCCGGCCGCGTCGATCCTGCGCCAGGCCACGCGCGAGGACGCCGTCATCGTCGTCCAGTCGTTCTCCAAAAGCTACTGCATGACTGGCTGGCGGCTCGGCTGGATCGCCGCGCGCCGGGACCTTGCCGAGAGGGCGGCGCAGCTCAACGAGTTCGTCGTCTCCCATGCGCCGAGTTTCACCCAGAAGGCCGGCGAGACCGCCCTGCGCGACGGCGAGCCGTTCGTCCGCGAAATGGTGGCCCGGCTGCGCGAGAACCGCGACTTCTGTGTGGACCGGTTCAACCGGATGCCCGGCGTCCAGGTACCCCAGCCCGACGGGGCCTTCTACCTGTTCCTGAAGATCGAAGGGTGCGCGGACTCCTTCGCCCTGGCCAAGAAGATCCTCTTAGAGACGAAAGTGGGATTGGCCCCCGGGGTGGCCTTCGGCGCCGGCGGCGAGGGTTCGCTGCGGATCTGCTACGCTTCGGAACGCTCCATCCTCGAAGAGGCCGTCGAGCGCTTGGGGAACTTCTTCGCCGGCGGGTGAATCACTTCTTGCGCTCGTCTTCCGGCGCTTCGCCTTCCCGCTTCTCCGGCGTCCAATGGCACGAGCCGCCCGGCTCACGGCCAGGCCAGGCCGGCCCTCAACCATAGCCGAAGCGGGTGAGCAGAAGCCAGACGGCGGCGATCAGGATGATCCAGACAATCTCCACAGACGTTCCCCCTCCATGATAGATGCGGTCGGGAGCCCGGCGTGACGCGGCGCCTGCGGGATGGAAGTCACCGTCCCTCCCCCTCGATGCCTGGGATGATCCGCAAGGCGTTCTCGTAGTAAACCTTTTTCAGCACCTCGTCGGGCAGGTCCATGCCGTAGAGCCGCCAGAGCCCGTGGTGCTTGCGGTCGTGGGGAAAGTACTCGTCGGCGGTCTCGAGCACCCGGAAGTAGGTAGCGTACTCTTCTGGCCGCCAGGTGTCCTTGCCGAAGAGGATGCGGTCCTGGTACTTGATGAAGAACTGCCGGGCGAATCGGGGTTGCCGGCCCAGCTCCTCGATCACCGCGCCGAATTCGGTGTAGACGTTCGGCAGCCGGTCGAGCAGCTTACCCAGCCGGGCCAGGTCGCCGCCGAGCCAGCCCAAGTGGGCATTGATGAAGATCGTCTTCGGGTGCCGGGCGAAGAGCCGGTGCTGCTCGGCGATCAGGGTCTCCCACGGGGGGTACCGGTCCGGCGGGCGGGCGCGGTGCGGGTACCATTTCAGCTCGAGCCACCGTTCGTTGTACTTGTCCATCGGATCGAACAGCGGCTTCGGCTCCGCCGTGTGGATCAGCACCGGCACGCCCAGCCGGGCGCAGGTCTCGAACAGCTTGTCGAAGCGCGCGTCGTCCACCGGAATGCGGCGGCCTTGGCCGTCTTTGACCGTCATGCCGAAGTTCTTGAACAGCTTCAGCCCGCGGGCCCCCGCGCGCACGTCGGCTTCGAACTGCCGGGCGATCCGCCCGGGGTAGTCCGGCTCGTCGATCCCCTGGAAGCTGATGTTGGCGAAGGTGACGATGCGCTTGCCGTAGTAAGGGCCCACCAGCGCGATGCCCTGTCTCAGCCGCTCGCCGGAGCCCCCGCTCAGGTTCACCATCACCCGCATGTTGATCCCATCCATCGCGCGGATCAGCCGCTCGACATCCTCCCGCGTGCGCAGCCGCCGCTGGTGGTTGTGCACGTCGATGAAGGGGTAGCGGGCGCGCTTGACGATGTGCTGCGGCACCACCAGGGTCGATCGCGGCTCATACTCCTCGATCGACATCGTCTGGGCCGCCGCCGCGGACACGAAGAGCAACGCTGCTAAGGCAAGCTTCATCGGAAATCTCCAGGACCGGCGCCGCCAGTGCGCCCTTGTCGGCCGGTCCCCCCTGAGTGTTCTCAGATTATGCCGCCTCCGGGGCCGGCTCCGCAATCAGTGCCGCCACCGCCGCCTCCATCGTGCGCGTCAGGGGCTCGGCATCGGCCTTCGTCATGCCTTGCGTCTCGATCGGCTCGCCCACCTGGACCCGGATGTGGCCGGGGCGCACGTGGCAGGACCCTTTGGGCAGCACGGGGGCCGATCCGGTGATGCCGACCGGGACCACCGGCGCGCCGGCCCGCAAGGCCAGCCGCGCAGCACCCTGTTTGAACCTCCGTAGCCGGCCGGCCGAGCGCCCACCCTCGGCGAAGACCACCACTGATACCCCTTCCTTCAGCCGCTCGAGCGCCGCGGAGAAGGTCTTCACGGCCCCGGTCTTCGTCGCCCGGTCCACGATGACGTGGCCCCCGAGCACCAGATGCCAGCCGATGAACGGCAACCAGACGAGCGAGCGCTTGGCCAGGTAGCGGTGCGAGACGGGCAGAACGCTCATCAGTACCGGGATGTCGATCATGCTGCGGTGGTTCGCCGTGAAGACTACCGGCCGGTCGCGGGGGACCTTCTCCGTCCCCGAAACTTCAAGCTTCACGCCGGCCATTCGCAGCAGCGCCCGCGACCAGAAGGCCGCCACCCAATGCCCCCAGTGCCCCCGGCGGTCGAGCAGGTCCGCTACACCGCTGCTGATCCCCATCAGCGGCACCACGACCGCCGCCATGGGGTCGGTGAGCAACGCAATGCGCAGAAACCGCCCGACCATCAGCCCGATTCTACCCCACGAGGCGCTTGCGCACCTCGCCCACCAGCAGCAGCGATCCGGTCACGAAAACCACGTCCTCCGGCGCCGCCTTGAGAACCATCTCTAGCCCGTCCTCGATCTCCGCGGCCATCTCCACATCCCCGTGATCGAAGAGCTTCTGCAACACCTCCGGGCGCAGGGCCCGGTCCGAGTCGATTTGGGTCACGACGATGTGGTGCGCCACCGGGGCCAGGATGCCGGCGATCTCGTCGAGCGACTTGTCGCGCATCGAGCCGTAGAGCAGCCAGACCTTCCGCCCGGTGTAGAACCGCCGGATGTGGGCCGCCAGCTCCCGCATGGCGCCCGGGTTGTGCGCCCCGTCGAGGATCACCTCCGGCTCCTCGCGCACCCGTTCCAACCGGCCGGGCCACCGCGTTCTCGCAATCCCCCGGCGGATCTCTTCTGCCTTGATGCCCAACTCCCTGAGGGCCGTGACCGCTGTCAAGCTGTTCTCGATCTGGTGAGCCCCGGCCAGTGGGCAGACGATCGGGATCTCCTCTTCTCCCCGGCGCAAGACGAACCGGCTCCCGTCGGGTCGCAACTCCAGGTCGTGGACCGTCCACGAGGTGGCCTCCACCGGCCGGATACCCAGCTCCGCGGCCCGCTCCTTGAGCACCTCCAGCGCTTCGGGACGCTGCGGGCCGAAGACCGCCGGGACGCCCGGCTTCAAGATCCCCGCCTTCTCCCGGGCGATGGCTTCGATGCTGTTGCCCAGCCACGCCTCGTGGTCGTAATCGATCCGGGTGACGATTGCCAGCTCCGGCTCGAGCACATTGGTCGCATCCAGCCGCCCGCCCAGCCCCGTCTCGATTATGGCGATTTCAACGCCGAGGTCCCGGAAGGCCAGGAAGCCCATCGCCGTCACCGTTTCGAAGTAGGTCGGGTGGAACTCCAGGTCGCCCAGCCGCTGCATTCGGAGCGCCGCGTGGTGCACGGCGTGGAAAGAACGGGCGAAGTGTTCTTCGGAGATCCGCTTCCCATCGACGCGGATCCGCTCGGTCGGCTCCACCAGGTGCGGCGAGGTGTAGAGTCCCGTCCGGTACCCGGCGGCCTGAAATGACGAAGCGATCATCGCCGCCACCGAGCCCTTGCCGTTCGTGCCGGCGATGTGGATGCTCCGGAAGCTCCGCTGTGGGCTCCCCAGCGTGCCCAGCAGATCCTGGATCCGCTCGAGCCCAAGCTTCACCGTGCGGAGCTCGTTCCCGAGCGAATAGAGAAAGCGGACCGATTCGGGGTAACTGATCATGAAAAAATGGTGGGCGAGCCCCGCGCGCCAACATTCATTTTATCGTTTCATTCGGGGTCCGCCCGGCCCGGCCCGACCGATTTTTCTTGGCGCCGGCGCCGCCTTCCCTTACACTTGAGCCGGAGGGGCTTTCGGCCCCGGACGAGGAGGCCGTCATGGCGATTCTTGCCCGGTTGAAAGAGCTGCTGGAGGCCAACGGCGTCGCCTACACGCACCACGAGCATCCGGCCGCCTACACGGCCCGCGAGGTCGCCTCCGTCGAGCGCGTTCCCGAGCATCGCGTGGCGAAAACCGTGGTCTACTCCGGTGACGAAGGCTACGGGATGGCCGTCCTGCCGGCGGATTATGTCATTGATATGCAGGAGCTTCGGGCTGCCCTCGGCCTGCGCCGCGTGCGCTTGGCCACCGAGAAGGAGCTCGCCGAGCTTTTCGAGGACTGTGAGCTCGGAGCCATGCCCCCGTTCGGCAACCTTTACGGTATGCCCACGTTCCTCGACTCGAGCCTCGCCGACGAGCGCCGCATCGCTTTCAACGCCGGGACGCACCGCGACGTTGTCTATCTGGACATGGCCGACTACCGGCGTCTGGCCCGGCCCACGGTGGTCCACTTCGCCCGGATGGCGGCGGCCTAGCCCCGGCTTGCGCCTTTGGGCCCCGGCTTGCGAACATGAGCCGAGGAACGCGAGGACGTTTCCGTCTTTTTGCCGCTTTGTTGCGTCATCTCATTGGAACGGAGCCTGAGCTTTGATCTTCCGGGAGGTTGAGGACCGTGACCTGGTGCTCCAGGCGCGGACCGGCGACGTCGAGGCGTACAACCGCCTCGTCTCCCGTTGGGAGAAGCGGGTCTACAACTACCTGCTCAAGCTGGTGGCCGACCCCGACGACGCCCTGGACCTCAGCCAGGACGTCTTCCTGAAGGCGTACCAGAGCCTCCGGAGGCTCGAAGACCCGGCCCGGTTCCCGGCCTGGCTCTTCCGCATCGCGCACAACGAGGCTTACTCGCTGCTGCGCCGGAAGAAGCCGGAAACGGAAGTGGAAGATTCGCCGCCGCCTGCGCGACCGGCTTCGGATATGCTCCCGGTGGAGACCTCGATCGCCGTCGCCAGCGCTCTCCGGCGCCTGTCACCGGACCAGCGCGAGGCGGTGGTGCTGAAAATCTACCACGGGTTCAAGTTCGATGAGATCGCCGAGATCCTGGGTTGCCCGGTATCGACGATCAAATCGCGGGTCTATACGGCGCTCGATGTGCTGAAACGGACCCTGGCTCCCATCCAGCGGGCCGGCGGCGCGGCGCGGAACGATCTGCACTGAGATCGTCGGCGGCGCTCCGGAGCCTGGATTATGGGGTGACGCATGAGTTGTTCGAATATCGATCTGAAGGGTTACTTCCTCGACGAGATCACGCTGGCTGAACGCCAGGCAGTGGAGCGCCACTTGGCGGCGTGCGCTGACTGCCGCCAGGAATTGGACCGGCTGGAGCTCACCCGGACCGCTCTGCTCAGCGTGCGTGAGGAGCCGGTTCCGCAGCGGATCGCCTTCGTCTCCGACAAAGTGCTGGAGCCTTCCTGGTGGCAGCGCCTCTGGCAGTCGGCTCCCCGGCTAGCCTTCGCATCCGCGGCGATGCTCTCGATCGCCATCCTGGTCCACGCCTTCACCCGGCCGGCCCCGGTCGTGGCTCCGGCGCTGGATCGGGCCGCCATCCAGCAGATCGTGGACGAGCGGGTCGCCGCCCAGCTCCACGAAGCGGTCTCCCAGGCTTTGACGGCCGCCGAGAAGCGCCACCGCGAGGAGACCAAGCGGCTGTTGGCCGCCGCCCAGGAGCGCTTCGAGCTCCAGCGGCGCGCCGACATGATCACTATCCAAGAGAACTTCGAGTACCTCTTGAAACGGGTGAACGTCTTGCAGGTCGCCAGCGTCTACCGGGGGGGTGAGCCGTGAGGCCGGCCCGAGCGCTTTTCTTGTTTTCCGTTTTCGCGGTCTTAGCGACGGCCGCCTCGCCGCCGCGGATTAGCCGCGAAACCTTGTCCGCCCTCGAGCGGAAGTTCGACCGCCGCATTCAGGCTTACGACATCAACGACCCATTCCACCTGCTCGGCAACACCCGGGGGGTCTACCTTGCCGACTACGGCGTCGTCTTCACCTCAGAAATCAATCTGGTGGCCGCCGCCGTCGTCACTCCTTTCCGTCCCCCCTTCACCCAGGAGCAGATCGAACAGCTCCGGCTGAAGAAGCTGCGCCGGCTGGACGACTTGAAGCGCCTCGTGCGCGACATGATGGTTGAGTGTGCCGCGGCGCTAAGCGCGATTCCCCCGGAACAAAAAATCGCTGTCGGCGTCTCCTTGTTTCACTTTTCGTGGGAGGACTCCCGTGGCTTGCCGCGGCAGATCTTGATGGAGGCTAGCCGCCAGACCTTGCTTGACTTCAAGGCCGGCAAGCTCGGCCCCGACGAGCTGCGCGCCAGGCTCCGTTACACCGAGTACTAGGCCATGAGACTTGGGGAAATACTCATCGAGCGCCGCCTGCTGACGCCAGAAGATTTGGAGAAGGCGCTCGAGATCCAGAAGGAGCGTAACGAGAAGATCGGCAAGATCCTCATCGATCTGGGCTTCGTCGCCCAGCGCGACGTGATCGCGGCTCTTTCGGATCAGCTTGGCATTCCCCTGGCGAAACTCGACAGCCCTCCTCCGGTTACCCCGGAGACCGAGGGGCTCACGCCGAAATTCCTCCGGCAGTTCAAGTGCCTGCCGCTGACGGTCACCGATTCGACGTTGACGCTCGCCATGGCCGATCCGCTCGACTTCGAAACGATCTCCGTGGTCAAGAGTGTCACCGGCATGAGGGTGAAGACCGAGCTGGCCGCGGAGGCCGACATCCTGGAGGCCATCGACAAGTATTACGGCGAAGCGGCTCAGCCGGAGACCGTGGCGGTTGAGGAGACCGGGGGGACGTCCACAGAGGACCTGGAACACCTCCGTGACATGGCCAGCGAGGCCCCGGTGATCCGCTTGGTGAACGCCATGATCGCCCAGGCGGTGGAGAAACGCGCCAGCGACATACACTTGGAGCCGTTCGAGAAGGAGTTCCGCGTCCGCTTCCGCATCGACGGCGTGCTCTACCCCCAGGAGCCGCCGCCCAAGGAGCTCCGCGCCGCCGTCATCTCCCGCGTCAAGCTAATGGCCAGGCTCAACATCGCCGAGCGCCGCCTGCCCCAGGACGGCCGCATCAAGGTCAAGACCCTGGGCCGCGAAGTGGACCTTCGCGTCTCGACCCTGCCCACCCTCTATGGCGAAAGCGTTGTCATGCGCCTTTTGGACCGCTCCCAAAGTGAGTTCTTCGACTTGCAGAGCCTCGGCTTCGACGAGCAGATGCTCGCCCGCATGGAGCACTTCACCCAGCTTCCCCACGGCATCTTCCTCGTCACGGGCCCCACCGGCTCCGGCAAGTCCACGACGCTGTATTCGGCCCTCAAGCGCGTCAACAAGACCGACCGCAAGATCATCACCATCGAAGATCCCGTCGAGTACCAGATGGACGGGATCAACCAGATCCACGTCAACACTCAGATCGGGCTTACTTTCGCGGCCGGGCTGCGCCACATCGTCCGCCAGGACCCGGACGTCATCATGGTCGGCGAGATCCGCGACCGCGAGACGGCCGACATCGCCATCCGCGCCGCTCTCACCGGCCACTTCGTCTACTCGACGCTGCACACCAACGACGCCCCCAGCGCCATCACCCGCTTGACGGACATGGGTGTGGAGAACTACTTGATCACGTCCTCCGTCGTGGCGGTCCTGGCCCAGCGCTTGGTGCGCGTCATCTGCCCGTTCTGTAAGCGCCCCGCGGGCACGCGGCTCACCCCGGAGGGCGAGGAGATCGAAGTCTACGCGGGGGCTGGCTGCGACCGTTGCTTCGGCTCCGGCTACACCGGCCGCATCGGCATCTTCGAGCTGATGGAGCTCAATGACGAGATCCGCAAGCTGATCATGGCCAACGCCGACGCCTCCGAGCTGGCCAAGGCCGCCATCCGCAACGGCATGCGCACGCTAAGGGAAGATGGTTGGATGAAGGTGCGCCAGGGCGTCACCACCGCCGACGAAGTGTTGCGCGTGACCCAGGAGTTCTGAGCCGCCATGGCGAGTTTCTACTTCAAAGCGGTGGCCTCCGACGGCAAGGTCCGGACCGGAACCTTGACCGGCCCCAGCGAAAAGGCTGTGGCCGTCGAATTGCGCCGGCAAGGCTTGACCCCTGTCTATGTAGGCCAGCCCGGCGCCGGCGGGTTGTCGTTCAAACTTCCTTCTTTCGGCGGGGGCAGGCGCAAGGACGTGCTGTTGTTCACCCGGGAGCTTTCCACGCTGCTCAACGCCGGCGTCCCGGTGGACCGCGCCCTCTCCATCGCCAAGGAACTCACCGAGCGCGACGCTTTCCGCAGCGTGCTCCAGGAAGTCATCCGGACGCTGAAAGGCGGCAAGTCCCTGGCCGACAGCCTCGCCGGCCATCCGGAGTATTTCTCGCAGCTCTATATCAACATGGTGCGGGCCGGGGAGGCCAGCGGCTCGCTGGCAGCGGTCTTCGAGCGGCTGGCCGAGTTCGAGGAAACCCGGGACGACCTGCGCAACTACATCATCTCCTCGATGGTTTACCCGGCCTTGCTCACGTTGGTTGGCTTGGGCTCCATCCTCGTGCTGATGTATTTCGTCGTGCCGCGTTTCGCCGCCGTCTTCGAGCAATCCCGGATGGAAATGCCCCTGCCCACGAAGATGCTGCTCGAGGCCAGCGCCTTCTTGCGAGCTTACGGCTGGATCGGGATCGTGGCGCTGCTGGCGGCGGCCGTGGGGCTACGCAGCTATATCCAGTCCGAGAAGGGGCGACTGTGGTGGGACGGCTTCCGCCTCCGCATCCCCTTGCTCGGCGACGCCTTGCGGAAAGCCGAGACCGCCCGGTTCGCCAGCGCCATGTCCACTTTGGTGGCCAACAGCGTGCCGCTGGTGCAGTCGATCGGCATCGCCGGGGCCATCCTGAACAACCGCAAGATCGCCTCGTGCCTCGATTCCGTCGCCCAAGGGGTGAAGCGCGGTGAAGGCATCTCGGGACCGCTGAAGCGCACCGGCGAGTTTCCCCCGCTGGCGGGCCACCTGCTGACCGTCGGTGAGGAGACCGGCCGGCTGGACGAAATGTTCGCCCAAATGGCGCAAATCTATGAGAAGGACACCCGTGCGGCCATCAAGAGGTTCACCTCCCTGTTCGAACCTTTGGTGATCCTCGTGATGGGCGTGCTGGTGGGAATCCTGATTTTGAGCATGTTGCTGGCGATCACCAGCATTAATGAGGTAGCGGTGTAACTATGCATCAACCCGACAGACGAAGGAAACGGCGGCAGGCCGGCGTGACGCTCATCGAGATGCTGGTCGTGGTGACCATCATCGCGCTCTTCGCCGCGCTGGTGGCGCCACGAATGCTGCAGAAGAGCGACACGGCGCGCATCACCGCCGCCCGTGCGCAAATCAATTCGTTTATGACCGCCCTGGGCGCTTACAAGCTGGATACCGGAGTCTACCCCACCACCGAACAGGGTCTCCAGGCGCTCCGGACCCCGCCCCAGGGCGTCAACAACTGGCAGGGTCCGTACCTGCCCCAGGAGATCCCCGACGACCCCTGGGGGAATCCGTACGTGTACCGTTATCCGCCGGAGAATGGTGGTCTGGAACCGGAGATCATCAGCTACGGCGCCGACGGCCAGCCCGGTGGCGAGGGGATCTTCGCCGACATCGTGAGCTGGAAGAGCCAGTAGACGGCCGCCGCAAGCCGTGCGCGGGAGGCAACGCATGGGGTTCGTGTGCAATAAATCCGAGCGGGGCGTCACCCTCATCGAGATGCTCATCGTCGTCTCGCTGATCGCCCTGCTGGTCGGCATCACCTTCCCTTCGATCTCGTCCGGCATCGACTCGATCCGGCTCGCCTCGGCCGCCGACTCCGTCGCGGCTTTCTTGAACGGTGCCTTGAGCCGCGCCGAACGGCTCCAGGAGGTCGTCGAGATCGAGATCCGCCCGGGCGAAGGCACATTGGCCATGCGTTCCTCGCGGCCGGGATTCGAAAAGACGCTCGAGTTGCCCACGGGGGTGACGGTTCGCCGCATACTCCCGGAGGTTCTTGGGCGGCCGAACGAGCCCCGCCGCATCTTGCTGTTTCCCGGCGGCACGGTCCCCCGCGTCAACGTGGAGCTCGTCAACTCCCGCGGCGCAATGCGCACCGTGAGGATCGATCCCATCACCGGCGTGCCGGAGATCCAGCGGGGAGCGGCCCAATGAGATCCGAAGGCGGCTACACCTTGCTTGAAGTTCTAGTCGCGACCGTGATCATGGCGGTGGCGGTCGTCGGGCTGCTGTCGAACCTCTCCACGTCGCTCTCGAACGCCTCCCGGCTCACTGACTACGGCCGCGCCCGCTTGCTCGCCAAGCGAACTATGGATGAGCTGCTCACCCAGCCGAATCTCCCCAAAGGCGTGGAGCTGCAGGGCGTCTGGAACCCGCAGACCACCGGCCTTGAGGGCGGCTGGACGGCCCGGGTCGTCCCGTTTCAGCGCCCTCCGAACGCCGCCCCCGGCCGGCTCGGGCTGGACCGCATCGAAGTCGAGGTCTGGTGGACAGTCGGCGGACGGCGCCGCACGCTGCGGCTCGTCGCCTACCGCTCGGCCCCGTTGCGGCCCGAGGACATGGCCTTGCCGCCGATGGTGCCATGACGAGGAGACGCAACCCCCGCGCCGGCGTCACGCTCCTCGAGCTGCTGATCGCCATCTCGCTGGTCAGCCTGCTCTCCACCGCCGTGCTGGTCGCGTTGCGCGTCGGGCTCAACGCCATGGAAAAGACCAACAGCCGCGTAATCGAGAACCGCCGCGTCCTCGGCGCGCAGCGCATTCTCGAGCAGCAAATCGCCGGCATGATCGTCACCGTCGCCGAATGTGGCATCCAGACCGGCGGGCCCGTCGCCGAGTTGCCGTTCTTCCAGGGCCAGCCCCAGACGATGCGCTTCGTCTCCAGCTACTCGCTCGAGGAGGGTCACCGGGGCTATCCGCGCATCCTGGAGTACCAGGTGATTCCCCGCGACGACGGCCGTGGCGTCCGGCTGATCGTCAACGAGCGCTACTATACCGGCCCGGCTTCCACCGGCCGTTTGTGTCTCGGCCCCGGCCCGCCGAACCAGGGTACGCTCTTTGTGCCTGTCGAGGTCGGCCCGCGGTCTTTCGTGCTGGCTGACCGGCTCGAGTACTGCCGCTTTTCCTATCAGAAGCCGGCTCCGGAACCGGTGCTCCGCGAATGGGTGCCAGTATGGTCAGACCGGGAGTTCCCCCTGGCGATCCGCATCGACATGGCGCAGCTCGAGCCGGACCCGACCGGAATCCCGATTCTTCCCCTTACCATCCCAGTGCGGGTGAATCGCATCCCGGGGTACCAGTATGTGGACT
The DNA here is from genome assembly GCA_964461995.1 of uncultured Solibacteraceae bacterium. Taxonomy (GTDB): domain Bacteria; phylum Acidobacteriota; class Terriglobia; order Bryobacterales; family Bryobacteraceae; genus JALSRK01. Next base: position 44,600 of record CAYWXL010000002.1, on the reverse strand, counting down.
AGCAGATCGCACCGCCGGAAACGAGGAGCTGCATTATTGGCGGTCCTTTGGCTGACGGCCGCGCTGTCGGCCATCGCCTTCTCGGTGGCCACGACGGTTCGTGGCGAGATCGACCGCACCTCCACCGACGTCGAGGGCCTGCAGAGCTACTATTTGGCCGCTGGCGCAGTGGACCGGACCATCTGCTACATGCTTTGGGGTCCCCGAGCCAGGAATCCCGACGGCTCCCCGCGCTACTGGACCCAAGGTATACCGCGGCTGTACCACCGATTCCCGGAAGGCGACGTCGTCGTCGAAGTGATTCCTGCCGCCGCCAGGCTCAACATCAATCTGGCCACCGAGGAAGAAATCGGCCGGTTGCTGCTGGCCCTCGGAGCCGATCCCGCGCGCGCCCGCGTCATCGCCGCCGCCGTGATTGACTGGCGGCGGCCATTGCCCGGAGGCGCTCTTAGCCCCTTCGACCAGCAATACCTCGCCGGCACTCCGTCTTTTCGTGCCCGCCATGCGTCATTCCAACAGGTCGAGGAACTTCTGCTGGTGCAGGGTATGACGCCTGAACTGTTCTACGGCACGTATGTGCGGAACGCCGAGGGCCGTCTGGTGCGGCGCAGCGGACTGCGGGATTGCGTCTCGGTCTATGGTAACAACACGGCCTTTGATATCAATTCGGCGGATCCGGCGCTGCTCCGCGCCTTGGGATTGCCCCCGCCGGCGGTCGAGGAGATCGTTGCGCTGCGGCGGCGCCGTCCGCTTACCGTGGACGACCTGAACCGGTTCCGGCGCTACGCCGGTCCGGCCGGTGCGAGGCTCGCGGTGGGCGGCAGGTCGATCTTCACCATCCGCGCCACCGCCCGTTTGCGCCGCCAGGACGGTTCGCTTTCCGACCTGCGCCGCTCGGTCGCCGCCTTGGTGAAGTTCTTCGGCGCCGGCATCAACCCCCCGTACCAGGTGTTGCGCTGGTACGATCACGCGTCGGCGGGCGACCTGCAATGGCCATGATCACTGGTGAGTTCCGCAAATGGCTTTCCTTCGGCGCGGGAATCGGTGTCGAGGTTCGCGGCGACGATCTCGCCGTCACTGTGGTTCGGGTCCGTCCCCGTGAGGTGCGGATCGTCGCCGCCACAACCATCACAGGGTTCCGCCGGCGCCCTGCCGCCGAGTGGGGAGCCGAGTACCAGGAATTCTTACGCCGGCACGGATGCGCGCACCTGGCCGCCACCGTTCTGTTGCCCCGGGAGCAGATCATCGTTCGGCAGCTCTCCCTGCCCGGAGTGGCCGACAAGGACTTGGGATCCGCCGTAAGCTACCAGGTGGATTCGTTGCACCCCTTCCCCGAGGAGGAAGTCGTATACGCTTGGGCGCGCCTCCCCGGGACTCCGGTGGTTCTAGTCGGCATCACCCATCGCAAGACCGCCGAAGAATACACGACTCTGTTCAGCGAGGCCGGATTGCGGGCAGCCGCCTTCACGTTTTCCGCCGCTGTTTTCTATTCGGCGCTGCGAACACTGACTGCGCCGCCTGACAGCTTCCTGGTCTTGGAGCCCCACGGCGAAGAATGGGAAGCCTACGGGGAGAGCCCCTCGCGGCCCATCTTTTCGGCTACCTTCGACCTGCCCCGAGAACGCGCCGCCGCCCTGGCCGCTGCGGAACTGCGGCTGCCCCCGGAAACTCAACCGTTTCGCCTCCTGGAACTGCTTCCGGCGCCCGTCGGGACGCCGGAGGCGTGGAATCTGAACGACTGCGTTGCTTCCTACGCCACAGCGCTGGCCGGGGCGTGTCCCTGGCTGGCGCTGTCGGCCAATTTGCTCGCTCCGGAGCACCGCCGCCGCAATTCCCGCACGGTCTACATCCCTACCGCGGTTCTCGCCGCACTGCTGCTCGTAATGTTGGGCGCTCTCGGCGTCGTCAGCGGCATGGTCGAGCGGGACTACCAGGCCGCGATCCAGGAGGAAATCGGTCGCTACACCCGCCAAGCGGCCCGGGTACGGGAACTCGAGGCCGAGATCGAGCAGCTCCGCGCCCGGCGGGATCTGCTTCGCGGGTTCTATTCCCGTACGCGCCTGGATCTCGGCGTGCTGCTAGACTTGACGAACTTGCTCGCTCCGCCGGCCTGGTTGCAGAACCTCGATATCTCGCGCTCGGAGGTCCGGTTCTCCGGAGAAGCTGCCGAAGCAGGCAAACTTCTCGAGATCATCGATTCTTCTCCTTTGTTGCGGAACTCCGAGTACACTTCCCCAATTTCGGCCAGCGGAGATCTGGAGCGTTTCAGCATTCGTGCGTTGCGCGAACAACCGTCCACGGAGGCGAGATGACCCTTACCGATCGCGACAGACGTGCTCTCGTAGCGCTGGGGGTTGCGGTTGTGTTGTCGCTCGCCGTCTATTTCTGGCCCCAGTCCGAAGAGATTCCGGGCGTGGTCGGGCCGGAGGCGTCGATCGGCGCTGCGGAGAAGCGTTTGGAGCAAGTTCGTAAGCTTGCCGCTCAGCTTCCCGTCCGCGAACAGCGGCTCAAGGCCATGAAACAAGAACTCGCCCGTTGGGAGGCCGGTCTGATCCGCGCTGAGACCGGCCAGCAGGCGCAGGCCGAAGTGGTCCAGATCTTGCGGGAGATCGCCTCGCAGCAGACGCCGCCTCTGGAATTCGCGTCAGTGGACATCGGGCGGATCCGGCCGCTGGGTAAAGAAAAGCGCTACGGCGAAGCGCTGGTGTCGATCACGTTTGAGTGCGCCATCGAGCAGTTGGTGAACTTGCTGGCTGATCTCACGGCGCGGCCTGAGGCTGTTGTCACCGACGAAATTCGCATCAGCGCCACGCGGCGCAAGGACAAGTCCCTGCGTGTCCAGCTCCGGGTCGCCGGGTTGGTTCCCGGTTCCCTGGTGCCGGAGCAGAAAGGGTTGGGTGGGTTTTGAGCAGGAAACTCGTCGCCCTGAATCTGGCTTTGGCCGCTTTGACGGCCCTCACCGCGTGGCGAATCTGGGATACGCTGCGGCAGGCGGAGGAGCGCAGGAAGGCGATCCTCGGTCGGCCGCTGCCGCCCGTTGAGACCGCTCCTCCAAGGGTCTCCGGACCTCCGAAGCCGTTGATCGCCGCCGATTATCTGCCGGTAGCCGAGAAGCTCCTGTTCTCGCCCGACCGCAACCCCGAAATCGTCATTGAAGCTGCGCAACCGAAACCAATGCCCCCGTTGCCGGTCGCCCATGGAGTTCTCGATCTCGGCGCCGGGCCGACAGTGATTCTTTCCGAGTCCGCCGACGGTCCCCAGCGGGGTTATCGGGTCGGGGAACAGTTCGGCGAGTTCGTTATCGCGGAGATCGCTCCCGACTATATCGTGTTCCAATGGGAGGGCCAGCTTGTCCGGCGCAGCCTCGAGGAGTTGCAGCCTGCTGCCGACGAGGCTGCCCCGCAGGTGGCCGCTACGAAGCCGTCGGCGCCGGCGAAAACGAAACCCAAGTCCGCCGTCCTAGGAGAGGCGGCCAAGCCCGGCCCTAGCGACATCGACATCGGGGGCGGGATCCGGGCCTGCAAACCGGGCGACACATCGCCTCCCGGGACCGTCGTCGGCGGCTACAAGAAAGTCGTGACGAAGACACCCTTCGGAAACGTCTGCCGGTGGGAGCCCGTCGGATGACCGCCGGCGCCTGGTGAAGCATGGAGGATTCAGAAAATGAGACTGACCCGTTGGATCGTTTGTCTGGCGCCGCTGATCTTGCTGGCGGCGCCCGAGGAAAAAAAGAGCGCCCCTAAGGCCGAACGCGGCGGTCGCCTGACGTTGCCGAAGGAAGCGGTCAAGATTGAGCCTTTCACATACCGTTACAAGGATCCGCAGGGCAAGGTGTGGATCTACCGGCAGACGCCTTTCGGGCTGGTCCGCTATGAAGACTCTCGCCCATCATCGGGAAACTCGGCTGCCTCATCAGCGCAACCCGTGACGCCGCCGGCGGGAATGAAGGCCTTCGATGAGGGCGACCAGGTCCGCTTCGAACGGATGGGGCCGTTTGGGAAATACACCTGGAGACGCAAAAAGGGTGAGTTGACTCGCGAAGAGCGTCTCGCCTGGGAGGCTTCGAAGAAAGCCAAAGCCAAGCCCGTGGACGCGCCACGGTCCGTATCTTCGGAGAAATCGAAGAAGAAGGAGTAGTGCTGCATGTCCCGTTCTTTGATCTTGGCCACGATCGTTTTCGGTGTCACCGCTTTTACTCTGTCACCGCAGGTGGTGCCGCCCGGTTTCGGCCCCCGCGTGTTACCGGAAAAGAGCAAGAAGGAGACCAAGGAAACCCGCCGGGCCCAACCGGACAAAGCGAAGCCCCCCCAAGCCCAGCCGGCCAAACCAGGCCAGACCCAGCAGGTTCAACCTGCTCCCAAGCCTGGTTCGGAAGCGGCGCCTGAGGCTCCGGCGAAGCCGGCCCAGCCCGGCGCCGGGGCCGGAGCGCAAGCCGGAACTCCGGAGGCCGCCGGGGGAGCGGAACAGCCGGGCCCTCAGCCTCCTGCTCCCCCTCCGGCGAAACCGCGCACTCCGACCGGCTCGCTCAATCTTCAAAATGCGGCTCTGACAGAAGTGATTGACGCCCTTTGCCGCCAGCTCAAGATCAACTACATCTTGGATCCCCGGGTGAAAGGCGGCGTAATTCTGAACACTTATGGCGACACCAGCAAGATCGACACCCGGCAGTTGCTCGACCTGATCCTTCGCATCAACGGCGCGGCGATGGTTCAGGTCGGCGAGATCTACCGGATCGTTCCGATTGAAGACGCGCCCCGCTTGCCGATCCCTCCCGAGGTGAATCCGGACACCATCCCATTGGACGAGCAAGTGATGCTCAACCTCGTTTTCCTCAAGTACGTCACTGTCGAGGAGATCGCCAAGGTCATCGAGCCCTTTATCGGCGAGGGCGCCACCACCTGGGCTTACCCGCCGGCGAACCTGTTGCTGATCTTGGACAACCGGCGCAATATGCGGCGGACCATGGAATTGATCAATTTATTCGACAGCGACGTCCTCGCTCGCCGCCGCGTGCGCCTGTTCGAGACGAAGCACCGCCGGCCGTCTGAGCTGGCCGAGGAACTGGAGACCGTCCTCAAGTCGATCTCGCTCAGCGAGGAGGAGACCCCCATCCGGTTTCTTCCGATCGACCGGCTGAACCTGATTGTCACGGTGGCTCCGAACCCCGGCGCTTTCGAAACCGTCGAGGAATGGCTCAAGAAACTCGACCAGCCGGTCAAGGTCACGGCCGGGACGGTGGATAACTACGTGTACCGGGTCAAGTACCGCCGGGCGGAGATCCTGGCGCTGGCGATCATGCAGCTCTACGGCGGGGGTTACGGCGGTTTCGGCCTCGGTGGATTCGGGGCCGGGGGTTTCGGCGGCTTGTTCACCGGCGCTGCCGCCGGGTTCGGCAACCGGTATACGTCTCTCGGCGGCCTTGGCGTTTTGGGCTTGGCCCCCGGCGGCTACGGCGGTTACGGTGGCTACGGGGCCTACGGAGGATATGGCGGTTTCGGCGGTTTTGGGGCGTATGGGGGCTACGGCGCTTATGGCGGCGGCGGTTTTGGCCCGGGTCCCGGGGCGACCTATGGAGCGAGCACATATGTCGCTCCCAACGTGGCCAGCCGGATGGCCCAGCAGTCCCGCGAGGGAGAGAGCGCCGTCGTTCAGGGACCGGCGTCGTTTTCGGCTCCTTCAGACCAGACCGGAACGTACTTGGGAGCCGGCGCGGGTGCTGGATACGGCGCCTGGAGTGGCTACCCGAGGGTGATTCCCAACCCCCTGGACAACACTCTGCTCATCCAGGCGACGCCGCAGCAGTATCGCCAGATCATGAACCTCCTGGAAAAGATCGACACGCCGCCCCGCCAGGTGCTCATTGACGCGAAGATTTATGAAGTCACTCTCACGGGCGCTTTCTCGGCTGGGGTGTCGGCTTTCTTGAAATCGCGGGAGCAGGAGGGAGGTCCAAGCGTGTCGACGCTGAAACCTCTCGGCGACATCAGCAGCGCCGGGTTCAATTTTTCCATCGGAGCTTTGGTAGACCAGAGTAGGGAGTTGTTGGCGTTTCTCCAAGCCCAGGAAAACACCACCCGGGCCAAGGTGATCGCCGCCCCAAGCATCATCGCCACGGACAGCGTCCCTGCTTCGATTAACGTGGGCACCGAAGTTCCCGTGCTTACCGCTCAGGCTGTCTCACCGATCCAGACCGGCGGTACGTCCCTGTTCACTAACGCCATCGCCAACCGCGACAGCGGGGTGACGCTCAGCGTGCTGGCGCGCGTCAACCCGAGCGGAATCGTGACGTTGATCATCGACCAGGAAGTCAGCGCACCGCAGCCGCCCCCGGTCGGCGGCATCCAGTCCCCTTCCTTCACTAAACGCACGGTGCGGACGCAGGTGACTCTTCGCGATGGCGATACGATCGCCATTGGAGGGATCATCAACGAGACAGAGACCGAGTCGAGCGCCGGCCTGCCCTTCCTGCACCGGCTTCCCGTCATCGGCTACGCCTTCGGCGGCAAGTCGAAGAGCAAGCAGCGCACCGAACTCGTCATCTTCATGACCCCGCGCGTGATTTACGACACCAACCAGATCACCGAGGCCACCGACGAGTTGAAGTCGCGCTTCCGCAGGCTGGCGCGCGAACTGGAGAGGCTTGAGTGAGCCGCTCCGCAGTTCCGGTTTCCCTGGCGGCTTGGGCCGCCAGGGTCCTCCATTGCGGACGTCCGGAGCGGTTCGGACCCGCAGGTGGACCGTTCAAGCTGGATTTTTCGCCGTTCAAGTTCTTCCGCTGTCTAGTCGATAGAAGATAGAGACGCTGGGTGCGAAAACCTTGACTCGGGGCTCCCTGGCGTGCTTTAATCACAACCTGGTGGGTGTCGTTGGCGTGAGCGACGCTTCAGAAGGGAAAACCCCTTGACTTGACGTTGCTTTAGTGTTAAGAATAATTTGACTGCGTCCAACGACTGTAGCGGCATTCATTTCTGACAGGATGAATCCCGCGAGCACAGAGTGTAGAGAAACGACACAGAAGAGGTCGAACTCAATTTGAGCTGTAAGAGAGTGACGACAACCCGTGGCGCGGCGTAGACCGGCAGCGCACACGTGGAACCATATTGAGGCTCAGGTTGAAAGAGAACTTCCATCAATTCACAATTTCAGATTCCACAAGGAGAAGGAAATGGTAACTTTTCGCAAAAGTCTACTGCTGCTGGCTGTGATCGCGATGATGGCCGCAGTAGCAAACGCGCAAGTCGGCGTAACGCCGGCGTTCCAGTGCGTTGCGAATGCCGGTGTGCCTCCGCTCGTTCGCGCTGAGGGCTTGGCCGAGCGGGTGGGCGACATCGTGCTCAACTGCACCGGCGGCACTCCGACGGCTAACGGCGTGGATGTGCCGAAAATCAACTTCCGGGTCTTCCTGAATACCACCGTGACCAGCCGTCTGCTGGATGGCGCGTGGAACGAGGCCCTGCTGATGATCGACGAGCCGGATCCGGCCAACCAGCGCCTCTGCCAGAGTGACGATGGCTGCACGATCAAAGGCGTCGGGGCTGAGCCGGGCGTGGACTACGTCAACGGTCCCGACGGTGCGGGCAACGCGCCTCCCAACGTTTGGCAGGGCCAGGCGATATTCGGCAACACGCCGGGCGCTGGGAATACCGTTGAGTGGTTGGGCGTCCCGGTGGATCCGCCTGGCACTCAAGCGGTGCGCATTATCCGCATCACCAATATTCGTGCCAACGCGGCGGAGAAAGGCGTCGGCGGCGGCCTGATCCCGAGCCAGTTGATCGCCTTCATCTCGGCTACGGGCACCACTTCGATCCCGATCAACAATCCTCAGCAGATCGTTGCGTTCGTGCAGGACGGCCTGACGTTCAGCGCCGATAGCGCGAGCTTCCTGCAGTGCAATAGTCCAGAGGTCGCGGGGAATCCGGTCGCAATCACTTTCAGCGAACGCTTCGCGACGGCGTTCCTGAGACGCAATACGGCGACGAGCGATGGCAGCCCCACGGCGATCGCGAACCAGGATACCCCTGGCGCGATCTACAACACGGAGACCGGCTTCTACAACGCCAATCTCCCGACCTGGCACAATGCGAACCTCGCTGGGTTGGCAAGTCAGGGTACGCGCCTGGTGGCAAGCTTCTCGAACATCCCCGCAGGGGTTGACCTTTATGTCAGCAACGTCAACACCAATATGACTACGGGCGTCCAGGTTGCGTGTATTGTTCCTGGCGCTGACTCGAATGGCGCCGGCGGCACGCCCGACTGCAGCGATCCCAGCGGTGAGACGCAAGTGTCGCTGGTGAGCGGCGCTGGCTCGGCTACATGGGAAGTCGTTGCAGACAATCCCGTGAGCGTCCAGGACTTCGTCTTCGCGGTACGTGTGTACTATGTGGCCAACACGACCGCTGGTATCCCGGCTCTCGGCACCGGTTCCGTCGGCGGTTCGTATGGCCCGATCAGCAACCTCACGGCCGCGACGACTGTTGACCTGCAGCCGCGGTTCGTTGACGACTCGGTCCTCGCCGACTTCATCACGATCAATAGCTGCGCAACGAACCTGCTGTTCGTGTTCGGCACCAACCAGGCTGGGTTCGATACCGGCTACGTGATCGCGAACACCTCGATGGACCCGTTCGGCACCGCCTCGCAAGAGGGTGTGTGTGAGATTTACTACTACGGCAACTCCAACGGCGGCGATCCTCCGGCGATGGACACCACGCCAGTGGTTCCTCCGGGCGGTTACGCGATCTGGACGCTGTCCAGCGGCGGCGGCGTGAAGCCGTACGGTGGCGGGCTCCAGGGCGTGATCGCTGCGGCGCCGGGCTTCGAGGGCTACATCATCGCCCACTGCTACTTCCAGTACGCTCATGGTTACGCGTTCATCAGTGACCTGGGCGCGCAGAAGTTGGCTCAGGGCTACGTCGCCCTCGTGCTCGACTCGTCGATTTGGGATCCGCACAACGCGATGTCCCGCACTGGATCCCAGAGCGAGCCGCTCGACCAGTAATTGGACGCAACTCACCCACCAAGAAAGGGAGGGCTTCGGCCCTCCCTTTTCTATTGCCTGAATCCGCCGCCGGTTAGTCGTTCCAGCGAAGCGTGCCGGTCAAATCGCTGACGTGGGCGACCCCGTTCTCCTTGAGGAAACGCCGCAACTCCTTCACGATTCGCGCTGGTGCGCCCGGATCCCAGAATGCGGCCGTGCCGACTTGCACCGCCGTCGCCCCAGCGATCAGAAACTCGGCAGCATCTTCTCCAGTAGCGATCCCTCCCAGGCCGACCACCGGAATTCGCACTGCTTGCGCCGCCTCGTAGACCATGCGCAGCGCGATCGGTTTGATCGCCGGTCCTGACAGTCCCCCAAGTCCAGCTCCCAGCCGCGGACGGCGCGTTTTTGCGTCGATCGCCAAGGCGATGAAGGTGTTCACGAGCGATACAGCGGAGGCGCCTGCCTCCTCGGCGGCTCGCGCTATGTCCGGGATGCTGCCGACGTTCGGCGACAGCTTCACGATCACCGGACGCGAAGCAGCTTTGGCCGCCGCCGTCACCAGACGGCTGAGCAGCGCCGGATCGCTAGAGAAGTAGATGCCTCCGTGGCTCGTGTTGGGGCACGACACGTTCAGTTCGTAGCCCGCCAGCCCGTCTGCGTCCTCCAGTACGCGGATCACCTCTACGTAGTCTTCCTCCGTGTATCCGAAGACGTTCACGAACACTTGCGTGTTCAGCCGGCGCACCGCCGGAAGCTTCTCGCGAACAAAGGCGTGGACGCCGATGTTTTGCAGACCCACGCTGTTCATCATGCCTCCCTCGGTTTCCCACAACCGGGGAGGGGGATTGCCGGGAATCGGCTCCCGCGACAATCCCTTTACGACCAGTCCGCCTACTTGACTCCAGTCCACCAGCTTTTCGAATTCCACGCCGTAGCCGCAGGTGCCGGAGGCCGCAATCACCGGGTTGCGCAACGGGATGCCACACAGCGTGACGGCCAGAGGGTTGTCAGGCATGAGAACCGCTACTCCGCATCGTCGAGGACTCCTGGACGGCGCCGCCGCCCGCGAACTTACTGTCACTGAGTCTAGCAAGCCCGCCTGCGGCTTACCACGCCGCCGCACGCGCCGTCTTAACCAGCCGGCGGCCGGTGGTCGGCGCGAAAGCGCTCGAGGCCGCTGCTGGCCGGTTTCGGGCGTGTTTCGCCCCCACTGGGCCCGGCGCGCCCATGACCATGCCGACGGTCCCGATGTGCTAGCATGGAAACTCACCGGCGTCTCCTGATGTTGTGCCTTCAGCGGTCCGGGACACCGAGTGCGTAGTCCTCGCGGCGTTCCGGCGATCCCGGGAAAAACCCCCGTGGCCAGAGTCGTGAGGCCGGTTGCCGCCCGGCGGCGCTCCGTGCCTGGCCGCCGGAGACTGGCTGCCTCAGCGGGACCAAGACGCTGGTTCTCTGTATCTCAATTGCGGTCAGCGAAGTCAATCAAGACGGTCAAGGGCACGCGGGATCTGCTGCCCCCCGCCACCGCGGTGTGGAATCGTGTGGAGGAGGTCTCGCGCGCGGTCTTCCGGCGTTACAACTACCATGAGATCCGCACCCCAATCCTGGAGTTCACCGAGCTCTTCGCCCGCGGCGTCGGCGAGGAAACCGACATCGTCACCAAGGAGATGTACACTTTCACCGACCGGGACGGCTCCTCGCTGACCCTGAGGCCTGAGGCAACCGCCTCGGTGATCCGCGCCTACATCGAGCACCGGCTCGACCAACGCCCCGGACTACAGAAGCTCTATTACATGGGGCCGATGTTCCGCCGCGAACGGCCCCAGAAGGGGCGGTTCCGGCAGTTCTACCAGATCGGCGCCGAATGCATCGGCTCGGATTCGCCCTTCATCGATGCCGAAGTGATCGAGATGGTGATCGAGATCCTTCGGGCGCTCGAGTTGCGGGATCTCGAGCTTCTGCTGAACTCGGTCGGCTGCCCGGAATGCCGTCCGCGTTACGTGGAAGTTCTGCGCGAAGCGCTGCGCGACACGGCGTCTGGGATGTGCGAAAGCTGCCGCCGCCGGGCCGAGACGAATCCCCTCCGGGTGCTCGATTGCAAGGTTCCAGCCGACCAGCCGGCGATCGAGAGGCTGCCGGCCTTGCTCGACCATCTTTGCGACGCCTGCCGCGAGCACTTTGCCGCCGTCCGGTCCTTTCTGGAAGACCGGGGAATCGAATATACTGTGACGCCTCGTCTCGTCCGCGGACTCGACTACTACACCCGAACCACCTTCGAGATCGTCCATGGCTCCCTCGGCGCCCAGAACTCGGTCCTCGGCGGCGGCCGTTACGACGGGCTGGCCGAGCAGCTCGGCTCGAAAGTCGCGGCCCCCGGTATTGGGTTCTCTATCGGTGAGGACCGGCTCGTCATGATTCTCGAGGAGGCCGCGCCCCACTTGGCGCGAACTTCTCCCGACCTTTTCATCGCTCCGGTAGGGAACGAGGCCCTCAAAGTCGCCGCCCGGCTGGCTTCGGAACTGCGCCACGCCGGCGTCTCGGTCGAGGCCCCGCCCGGCGGCCGGCTGAAAAAGCTGCTCGATCTCGCCAACAAGTGCGGCGCCCGGTTCGCGCTGATCCTCGGCGGCAGCGAGATCGCCTCCGGGCGGTACATACTCAAGGACATGAGTACCGGAGCTCAGTCGGAACTCACTGAAGAACAGCTCATGGAACGGTTTGCCAGCCATGCCTGAACAGGAATCGACCATCACCCTGGACTTTCTCGGCGACCTGCGCCGTACGCATAACTGCGGAGAGCTGCGCGTCTCCGACACCGGCGCCCGCGCTGTCTTGATGGGATGGGTCCACCGCCGGCGCGACCTCGGGGGCGTCATCTTTATTCACCTTCGAGACCGGGAGGGGGAGACGCAGGTGGTCTTCCGGGCGGACCTGGATCCGGAAGTGCACCGCAAAGCCGAGCTCCTGCGTCCCGAGTACGTCGTCGCCGTCGAGGGCGTAGTCCAGCGGCGCAGCGAGGACACCGTCAACCCCAAGATGCCCACCGGCGAGATCGAGGTCTTCGCGGACCGGCTCTGGATCCTCAACGAGTCGAAGACGCCGCCGTTCCCCCTCGAGGACAGCGTCGAGGTCAGCGAAGACGTTCGGCTCAAGTACCGGTTCGTCGATCTCCGGCGGCCGCGCATGCAGCGCAACATTATCCTTCGCTCGAAGATCTCCTTCGCCATCCGGCAGCACATGTACGAGCAGGGCTTCCACGAGATCGAGACGCCGTTCCTGACCCGCTCCACGCCCGAGGGCGCCCGCGACTACCTCGTCCCTAGCCGCTTGCAGCCCGGCCATTTCTACGCCCTGCCGCAGTCGCCGCAACTGTTCAAGCAGTTGCTCATGATCGCCGGCTACGAGCGCTACTTCCAGCTCGTCCGCTGCTTCCGCGACGAAGACCTCCGCGCGGACCGTCAGCCCGAGTTCACCCAGCTCGACGTGGAAATGTCCTTTGTCCAGCCGGACCAGATCTTCGAGGTCATCGAGCCCGTCATGAAGGCTGCCTGCGAAGTCGCGGGCTTCCACGTTGAGATGCCGTTCCGCCGCATGAGCTACGCCGAGGCGATGAGCAGCTACGGCACGGACAAGCCGGACCTCCGCTTTCCGCCCTTCTACGACGTTACTGACTTGATGAAGCCGACCGGCTTGACCCGCGACGGGCTGCCCATGGTCGCCATCAAAATCCCTTCAGTGGGACAACTCACCGGCAAGCAGCGCGCCGAGCTGCGCGCCTTCGGCGAGGAACGGGGCTTGAAGGTCTTCGACAACGTCCGGAAGTTAGGGGAGAAGAACCCGGACGAGATCGGCGCCGTCCGGAAGCGGTGCGAAGCTGGTCCCGACGACGCCCTGCTGCTGGCGACGTGGGCGGGTGAACCCCGGAAGTGGCGGCCCGAGCAGGCCGTCTACGAAGCCTGCGGCGCATTGCGGGTCTACGCCGCCCAGAAATACAACGACCGGCACAAGCTCCTCGATCCGGCCCGCTTTGAGCTCCTCTGGGTCGTCGATTTCCCCATGTTCGAATGGGACGTGGACGAAGAGCGTTGGGTCGCCGCCCACCACCCCTTCACCTCCGTGCATGACGACGATCTCGACAAGCTCGCGACCGATCCGGCGAGCTGCCGCGCCAAGTCTTACGACCTGGTGATGAACGGCGTCGAGCTCGGCTCCGGCTCCATCCGTATCCACCGGCGCGACATTCAGTCGAAGGTCTTCGCCGCCCTGGGCTTTACGCCCGAGGAGGCGCAGCGGCGCTTCGGCTTCCTGCTCCGCGCCCTCGAGTACGGCGCTCCGCCCCACGGCGGAATCGCCCTCGGCCTCGACCGCCTCGTCATGCTCCTGGCCGGCGAGAATTCGATCCGGGAGGTGATTCCGTTCCCGAAGACAGCGAAGGCCACGGACTTGATGTGCGAGGCCCCCAGCGAGGTGGCCGAGCGGCAGCTCCGCGAACTCGGCCTGATGCTCCGCCGGGGACTGAACCAGTAAGCGCGGCCCGGACTGCGGGCGTGTCGCCGAAGGTCAGCGCTCCCGCCAGGCGGGGCCTCACACCGCCGCTTCCGGCTTCGAGACCGATCCGATCACCTTCATCGCCGCCGCAATGAAGCTTCCCGGATCACTCAACGTGGCCGGAATGATCAGCGTGTTGTTTTCTTTGGCCAGATTGCCGAACTGTTTGATGTATTGTTCGGCCACGCGGAGGTTCACCGCTTCGAGCCCGCCCGGTGCCCGGATGGCCTCGCCCACGCGCCGAATCCCCTCGGCGGTGGCGTTCGCGATGGTGAGGATGGCCTGCCCCTGGCCCTCGGCCTCGTTGATCTGCTGCATCTTCTTGGCCTCGGACTCTTTGATCACGCGCTGCTTCTCGCCTTCGGCCTGATTGATCGCCGCGTCGCGCTGGCCTTCTGACATCAGGATCGCCGCCCGCTTCTCGCGCTCGGCCCGCATCTGCTTCTCCATCGCGTTCAGCACGTCCTGCGGCGGCGTGATATTCTTGATCTCGTAACGCAGCACCTTCACGCCCCACGGCTCCGACGCCTTGTCCAGCTCGCTCACCACCGCGATGTTGATGTTCGTGCGCTCCTCGAACGTCTTGTCGAGGTCGATCTTGCCGATCTCGCTGCGCAAGGTCGTCTGCGCAAGCTGGCTGATGGCGAACCGGTAATCAGCGATGCCGTAAGCCGCCCGCTCCGGGTTGATCACTTTTAGGTACAGCACCCCATCTACGGCCACCTGGACATTGTCGCGGGTGATGCAGATCTGCTCGGGCACGTCGATCGCTTGCTCTTTCAGCGACAGCCGGTAGCGAATGGCGTCCACGAACGGCATCAGGATGTGAAACCCCGCGTTCAGCGTTCCGTAGTATTTGCCCAGCCGCTCGACGATATAGGCATTCTGTTGCGGAACCACTACTGCCGTCTTCGCCAGCACGATGACGGCGAACAAGATCAGTGCGAACAGGACGACAAGGCTTCCTGTGATCTCCATCGATGTCCCTCCTCGTAGACTTTTCCGAGAGCAGAAAAGGAGCGTTCCTATGCGCGGACGTCCAAGGTGAGTCCGTGAATAGCGGCGACCCGGCACCGTTCGGACTTGCCGATGGGGCGGTCGCCGACGTTGCGCGCCTGCCAGACCGAGCCGCGGAGTTCCACCCGCCCCGCGCCTCCGGCCGTGATCTCGTCGAGCGCTACGGCCGTTTCCCCGACGAGTTCATCCACCGGCTCTTCGGGCCCCCCGGCGAAGCGCATCCGCAGGGGCTTGCGCAAGGCAGCCAGGCTTCCGACCGACAGAACCAGGAACAACGCTAGCTGCACCGGCAAGGAGAGCTCCAGGCCGATGGCGCCGACTATCCCCACCGCTACCGCCGCCAGCCCGAAAAAGAACTGATAGAATGCGCCCGGGGTCAGGAATTCGGCAAGCAGCAGCAGGATTCCGCCCACCACCCAAATCCACCACGCAATCACGGAATGCTCCATTACGCCTCCCTAGCCGAACGAGACTACCACATCCGGCGTCGAGGAACCGTTGATCAAAAGACTCTCGGTTTCCTTTGTTTAGTACGGGGGAGAAGCCGGTTCCGTGCTCCGGATTCTCAGCCGGTCGCTTCCATCCGGTTGGCGGAGGTGAGTTTGCGGTGTTCCTTAAGGATGCAGCGGTCTTGTACGACGATCAAACCGGCCTCTTCGGCTCTCCGGGCGGCTTCGGGATGCGAGACCCCTTCTTGCATCCAAACCGCCCGCGCCCCAATCCGGATCGCCGCCTCGACGATTTCCGGCACGTGCTCAGACCGCCGGAAGATATTGACGATGTCCACCTTTTCTGGGATCGACTCCAAATCGGGATATGCAGCTTCTCCCAGCACATTCGTTTCGTGCGGATTGACCGGGATGATCCGGTATCCCTGGTGCTGCATGTACTCGGTGACGCCGTAGCTCGGCCGGTGTCGCTTGCTCGAAAGGCCGACGACCGCGATGGTCTTGCTCGTGCGCAGAAGCTCGGCGATTTCAGGACTCATTGGGGCCAGCCGTACTTCATTGTACTGTAGTGGCGAGCCGGCCCGGTGATCTCCAAAACCGCCATCACTTCGCCGCGCGGCGTTTTTTCTCCGTCTCACGCCCCGCCGCCTGTTCGCGGACCAGCTTTCGCAGACGCTCCACTTCCTTCAGCGTCAGCATGCGGAACTCCCCGGGCTTCAGCTTGCCGACCGTCAGAAACCCGATCCGCACCCGCTTGATCTTTTCCACCAGCCGCCCGAAATGCTGAAACATGAGCCGGATCTGCCGGGTGCGGCCTTCGGTCAGCGTCACCTCGTACCACGGATTGGCCGCCCGCTTGAGCAGGCGCAATCCGGCCGGGGCGGTTCTTCGCCCATAGAGCGGAACGCCGGTGCGAAACTTTTCTTCTTGCTCCGGAGTGAGATACCCGTTGACCTTTACGTGGTAGGTTTTTTCGATGTGGCTCTTCGGCGCCATCAACTGCGCCGCGAGATCGCCGTCGTTCGTCAGCAAGAGCAGACCTTCGCTGTGATAGTCCAGCCGTCCCACCGGATAGACGCGCTGCTTGACGCGCTTGCCCAGCAAGTCGATGACGGTAGGGCGCCCCTGAGGATCGGAAACCGTCGTCATGCACCCCTTCGGTTTGTTCAGCAAGACATAAACGTACTCTGTCGCCGGCCGGATCAGCTTGCCGTCAACTTTGATGTGGTCCCGCTCCGGGTCGGCCTTTGTCCCGAGTTCGGTGACGAGCTTCCCGTTTACCGTCACCCGGCCGTCCAGAATCATCTCCTCGGCCTTGCGGCGGCTGGCGATGCCCGCTCGGGCGATGATCTTTTGGAGGCGTTCTTGGGCCATTCACTCTTCAGCGGCAGCCCGCCGCTCGGCGGCCGGCGGGTCAGCGCTTTCCCCGGCGTCGGACTGCGGTCCCTTGGGATCCGGCGTGGCGCTCTTTTTCGCCTCGGCGTCGCCCTCTCCCGGAGCCTCGTCGGCGTCCGATGGCCCGCCCGCCGGCGCTTCTCCGCTTGCCGGGGCCGCCTCGGCTTCCGAAGCCTCTTCGGGCGCCGCCGGACCTTCCGGCTCTTCTTCTTCGGCCAACGCCACGCGCGCCAGCTCTTCGAACTCTTTCAACGTCGGAAGCTCTTTCAAGCTCTTGAGCCCGAATTGCACGAGGAACTCTTTGGTCGTCTTGTAAAGGATCGGCCTTCCGACGACGTTCTTCCTTCCCGCCGTGGTGATAAGTTTCCGGTCGAGCAGGGTCTTCAATACTCCGGCGCCTTGCACGCCGCGGATCTCCATGATCTCCGGCGCCGTGATCGGCTGTTTGTAGGCGATCACCGCCAGCGTTTCGAGCGCCGCCATGGAGAGCTTCAGCGGTTTTTGCAGCCGCTTGACGAAAGCTTTGATGGCTTCATGGTGTTCCGGCTTGGTGGCCATTTTGTAGCCTTCGGCGACTTCGCGGATGGCGATCCCGTGCTCGGGCCGCGCGTACTGTTCGACGAGTTCGTCGAGTGCCCGCTGCACTTCAGGCAGGGACGCTTGCAGGGCATCGGCGATCTGCTTCGCCGTCAGCGGTTCCTCGGTGACGTAGACCGCCGCCTCCACCAGCGCGCGCAAACGAGCGGCCTCGGCTTCCTCGTCGCCGGCTTTCACTTCCAGCTCGAGCTGTTCCGGCGATACCTCGTCGCTTCCCCCCGGCGCCTGCCCGGCGTCGCCGCCCTGCCCGGACTCCGAAGCCGCCGCAGCCGCGGCTTGCCCTTCTTCCGCGCTCTCCGGACGAGGTTCCTGAGCCTGCCGCTCCTGATCGTCCCGTTGCACCGGAGATGTGGGGTCCTTTTGCTCCATGGTGGTTTACTGGTAGCCTTCCTGGATCGCCGAAATCACGCCGTCCGCATCCAGCACTGTGTCGAAGGCCTTGCTTTTCCGGATCGCGATCTCACCGAACGCTTCCTCTTGTACCACCGCGATCGCCTGCAGCTTCGCTAGCTCCAGGATCGCCAGAAACAGGCACACGATGGCCTTACGGGTCTTTTGCCGCTCAAACAGCTCCGCCACGGAGATCATCGTGCCCCCAGGCTTCTCCCGGAGTAAGGAGCGCACGTACAGGATCATGTCCGGCACCGTCACCTCGTCCGGATCCACCTCGTACAAGGGGCGGTTCTTGGCGCGCTCGAGCACGATCTGAAACGTCTTGACCAGATCGAACAGGCTCACCGCGAGGCCGGGACCTTCGTCGTCAGCCAGGAACTCTTCGAGCGCCGGGTTCGACCACGACGCCTCCTCGAGCAAGCGTTTCTGTTTCAGCATCTCCGCCGCGTTGCGGAACTTTTCGTGTTCGAGGAGGCGGTTGACGAGTTCCGTGCGCGGGTCTTCCTCCTCGCCGTCCATCTCCGCTAGCGCCGGATCCCGCGGCAGCAGCATCCGCGACTTGATATGAATCAGGGTCGCCGCCATGTAGACGAACTCGGCGCCCAGATCGATGTTCAACTCCGCTGCCCGTTCCATGTACTCCAGGTACTGGGCCGTGATCTTGGCGATGGGTATGTCGTGAATGTCGATCTGCTGCTTCCGGATCAAGTCCAGCAGCAGATCGAGCGGCCCGTCGTACTGCTCCAGGTGTACGTTGAGCGGAGATGACACTTCTCTACAGGTTATCATGGGCTGCCGCCGCCGCCCGCGGCAAGCTGGCCTAAATGGTGGTTTCTCAGTAAGTTGTTCGTATCTGGAACGCTTCGGCCGCCCTAGGATCGCGCCCCAATCTCCACCCGCGGGGTACAATGCCGGATGAGGGGAACGTGTCCCAAGGAGCTGCCCGATGAGGCCAGCGACCGGCGGCGGTGACCGGAGCCAGGGGACGGTCGCGTCCGTCGCCTTTGTCTGCTGTGCCCTGTTCGCGGTCGCCGTTTCGCCTCTCCCGGCCGCAGAGTGGATCCATGTGGAAACGCCTCATTTCGAGATCTACACCGACGGCGGCGGGCGCCTCGGCCGGCGCGCCGCTGAAACGCTCGAGCAAGTTCGCCAGGCTTTTTCGGGCGTGGAGTCTCGAGTCCATGAGGCGCCTCTGCCTTTGAAAGTCTTCCTTTTCCGCTCCAGCTCCCGGTTCAACGTTTACCGCCCCTCGCCGCGCGCCCGCGGCTTCTTCCACGGCGCTGCTGACGCCGACTACATCCTCGTAGACGCCTCCGCTTCCGATCGCCGGCGCATCCTCGTTCATGAATATGTCCACGTCGTGCTCGGCCATACTTCGGTCCGCTTGCCGCAGTGGCTCGAAGAGGGACTGGCGGAGTTCTACTCGACGATCACTCTCGATGAGGACCGTGTCATCGCGGGACGCCTGATCCCGAACCACATCCGCGCGCTTCAGCAAGAGGAATGGCTGGACGCCAGCGTTCTCCAGGCCGTGGACTCGCATTCGCCGCTCCGCGCCGAGGATCGCCGGGCGGGCATCTTCTATGCCCAGAGCTGGGCTTTGATCCACATGCTGCTGACCGCTCCACCTTACCGGAACAAGGTTCCCGACTGGTTCCGGTTGCTCACCGCCGGCCTCCCGCCTGAGGAAGCGTTCCGCGGGGCGTTTGGTCGCGATCTCGCTGAAGCCCTTGCTGCTTTGCGGCTGTACGTGCAGCGAGGGACCTGGCGCACGGTTGAGCACGCCTGGGAGCCGCCGCCGCCCGTGAACATTGTTGTGGAGACGATGGACGAAGAGCGGATGCGGCTCGTCTTGCTGGATCTGGAACTCGCCCTCGGCGTGTGGGACGTCACCGAAAAGGAGCTGGCTCGGCTCGCGCAGCGCCGGCCGGACTCTCCGCGCGTGGAAACCGCTCGTGCGCTGCTCGCTCTCAGCCGCAAGCAGCACGATGCGGCCAAAGCCCATTTCGAGCGAGCGATCCGGCTGGGCGCCCGGGACGCCCGTACGTGGCTCGAGTATGCCATGTTATTGAAGGAGGAAGGAGCGCCTGCGGAAGAGGTCGAGCACTATCTCGAAGAGGCCGTCGAACGGAATCCCCGCTACGCCGAAGCATGGTTTCTTTTGGGGCTTCAAGCAACCGCCCGGGGACAGTACTCCGACGCGGCACGGGCGTTTGAGCAAGCGGTCCGCGTCTCGCCGCGCCAGTCGCACTATTGGCACGCCTTGGCGCTCGCCTATCACCAGGCCGGCCGGTCCGCCGACGCCCGGAAGGCGGCGCGGCGCGCGCTCCACGCCGCACAGACCCCCGAGCAACGTAACATGGCCGAGGCAGCGATCCGCCTGGTCGAGCAGCCCTCCGATTGGATCCCGCCGGGCGCCCGTCCTGAAGTGGAAACGCCCCGGTCTTGGTACAATCGTCGCGGCGACCGCGTGGTCCAAGGCCGCCTGACCCGGCTCGATTGTCTAGGCGAGCGTGCGCGGCTGGTCGTCCGGACCGATGCCGGGCTGCTGCCGCTTCTCGTGCGGGACCCCGGCGAAGTGGTGTTGCGCAACGCCGGCGCCGCTTCTTTTGAGTTCGCCTGCGGCCCGCTGGACCGGAGTGTGCGAATCGAGTACGTGAAACAACAAGATGCGGAGACGGGGACCCAAGGCGTGGTGACCGCCATCGAGTTTCCACCGGAGCGGGACGTTCCATGATTCAGCGCGGACTCCTCGCTGCCCTTCGATGCGCCGCGGCCCCTGTGGCTCCCCGAACATGCCCGCGCCGCTAGCCGATCCGAAAGGGAAGTTGGAAAAGTCCTTTACTATCAACCAAAAAAGATGGTACGCTGTCATTTGTCCCATGCGTATAGTCGACTTGATCCAGCGAAAGCGGGACGGGGAGGAACTCGCCCCTGAGGAGCTTACCGCGCTCCTGGAAGCTTATGCCCGCAACGAGGTGCCTGACTACCAGATGGCGGCCTTCTTGATGGCCGTCTATTTCTCGGGCATGTCCGACGGTGAAGTGACGGCGCTGACGAACCATCTGCTACAGACCGCCGTTCCGCTCGACCTCTCCGCCGTGCCGGGAGTGAAAGTAGACATGTATTCGACCGGCGGCGTGGGAGACAAGACGGCGATGATCGCTGCGCCTCTGGCGGCTTCGGCGGGCGTGGTCGTCCCGATGCTGGCCGAGCGCGCCCTCGGCCCTATCGGCGGGACTCTCGACAAGCTGGAATCGATCCCCGGTTTCCGGACAGACTTGAGTATCGACGAGTTTCGCACGCAATTGAATCAAGTCGGTCTCGCCTTCTCGGCGGGCAGCGCCGACATGGTTCCCGCTGACGCCAGGCTCCGCGCTTTGCGAGAGAACACGGCTACCGTGGAGTCGGTGCCGCTCATGGCCGCTTCG
Organism: uncultured Solibacteraceae bacterium; assembly: GCA_964461995.1. Classification (GTDB taxonomy): domain Bacteria; phylum Acidobacteriota; class Terriglobia; order Bryobacterales; family Bryobacteraceae; genus JALSRK01. The sequence continues at coordinate 23,793 of CAYWXL010000002.1, read as the reverse complement.
GTCATGGCGAAAAAGCTCGCCACCGGGCTCGACGCTACCGTCGTCGATATCAAAGTAGGCTCCGGCGGCGGATTGCGCCGCCAAGTGAAAGCCCGCCGGCTGGCGCAGATGATGGTGGCGATCGGCCGCCGCTCCGACAAGCGCGTCCAGGCGTTGATCACCGACATGAACCAGCCCCTCGGCTACGCCATCGGCAACGCGCTCGAAGTCATGGAGGCCTCCCAGACGTTGCAGAACGTCGGCCCCACGGATCTGACGGCCCTTTCGCTGGAACTCGCCGCCCGCATGATCTATCTCGGCGAGATCACCGCCACCATTGGCGAGGCGCGGGAAATGGCCCAGTCAAAGCTCCTCGACGGGTCCGGCTACCAGAAGTTCAAGGAAGTGATCGAGGCCCAGGGCGGCAATCCCCAGGTGCTGGACAGGTTCGACCTTTTGCCGAACGCAATGGGCGCCCGGGAGATCCTCAGCCCGAGGACTGGCTTCGTCACCGGCATCGACGCGCATGACATCGGCATGGCCGCCGGCATGATCGGAGCCAGCCGTGAATCTCGAGACGAGGCGATTGATCCCGCCGTCGGCGTCATCCTCGAGGTGAAGGTGGGACAGAAGGTGGACGAGGGCGCGGTGCTCTGCCGGCTCTATTACACCAACGAGGACCGCCTGGATGAAGCCGCCGAGCAAGTCGAGGACGCCTTCCGGATCTCGAACCAGCCGCCAGAAGAAAGTAACCTCATTCTCGAAGTGGTGGGATAACGGATCTAACCGGCCAGCTCGCGCGAGCCGTCGAGTTTCTGAGACAAGAAGGCGTTTCGCGTCCCGATTTCGCCGTGGTGCTCGGCAGCGGACTGAGCGGCGCCGCTGGCTTCGTCAAGCCCTCGGCTGACATTCCGTATTCGCGGATTCCCGGCTGGCCGTTGTCTGCGGTCCCGGGTCATCCGGGCCGCCTCGTTTTTGGCTCCGCCGGCGGGAGGCGGGCCGTCATTCTTTGCGGGCGAGTTCACCTTTATGAGGGTTTCAGCCCGGAGGAAGTCGTTTTCGGTGTGCGCGCGGCGGGCAAACTGGGCGCTCGCGTCCTCGTGATCACCAATGCCGCGGGAGCCGTGAATCCGTCTCTCGTTCCCGGATCCCTGGTCCTGATCAGCGACCATTTCAACCTCCAGGGAGCGAGCCCTCTCGCCGGTCCGCAGGCCGAATCTTTCGGCCCCCGCTTTCTGGACATGACCGAGGCCTACTCCCTGCGGCTCAGGAGAATTGCGCACCAGGCCGCCGCGCGCTGCGGCTTCGAACTGTCCGAGGGCGTTTACGCTGCAGTCCTTGGGCCGAGTTACGAGACCCCTGCCGAGGTGCGCTTCCTGCGCTCAATCGGCGCCGATCTCGTCGGCATGTCCACCGTTCAGGAAGTGATCGCCGCCCGCCAGATGGGTATCGAAGTTCTGGGTATCTCTTGCGTCACGAACCTGGCGGCCGGACTTTCGCCCGCTCCACTCACACACGACGAGGTGTTGCGCGCCGGCCGGCGCGCAGAGCATGGCCTGCGGAGCGTGATCGCGGAGTTCGCAGCGCTTCTCGAGCCGGCCGGGCTCTGAGAAGATATTAGGAATGACCGCCCCCTCCAAATCGCCTGTTTGTGTAGGGCTCGTCCAGATGGCCTGTTCGCCGGACCCCGCGGAGAACACCGAAAAAGCCGCCTGGCGCATACGCGAAGCCGCCGGCCGGGGCGCTCAGATCATCTGCTTGCAGGAGCTTTTCCGTACCGAGTACTTTTGCCGGGTTGAAGACGCTTCGTTGTTCAACCTGGCCGAACCGGTTCCCGGGCCGACCACGGAGCGCCTTTCCCGCCTCGCCGCCGACCTCGGCGTCGTCATCATCGGCTCCGTATTCGAGCGCCGCGCTCCCGGCCTGTACCACAACACGGCCGTCGTCATCGATGCCGGCGGCGAGCTTCTCGGCCTCTACCGCAAGACGCACATTCCCCACGATCCGCTCTATTACGAGAAGTTCTACTTCACTCCGGGCGACCCCGGTTACCGCGCCTTCACTACCCGCTACGCCCGCGTCGGCGTGCTGATCTGCTGGGACCAGTGGTATCCGGAGGCAGCGCGCCTCGCCGTGCTGCAGGGCGCCGAGATCCTGTTCTATCCCACCGCCATTGGCTGGCATCCATCCGAGAAGGAGCAATACGGCGCCGCCCAGCGCGAGGCCTGGCAGATCATCCAGCGCGCCCACGCCATCGCTAACGGCGTCTACGTCGCCGCCGTCAACCGGACTGGCGTCGAAGGCTCTGGCGACGAGCGCCTGGAGTTCTGGGGCTCTTCGTTCCTGGCCGGCCCGTTCGGTGAGATCCTGGCTGAAGCCCCGGTGGACCGCGAGGAAACGCTCCTCGCCGAGTGCGACCCGGCCCGCATCGAGGAGGTCCGGCGCAACTGGCCGTTCCTGCGCGACCGCCGGGTCGATGCCTACGGCGGCCTCACGGCGAGGTGGCTCGAATGAGCGCCGTCCAACCCGGCCCGCTGCGCATGCCCGCCGAGTGGGAGCCCCACGAAGCCACCTGGATCGGCTGGCCGCACGAGCGCTCCGACTGGCCAGGCAAGTTCGCCCCCATCCGCTGGGTCTACGCCGAGATCGTCCGGCGCCTTGCTCCTTATGAGAAGGTCCGCATCCTGGTACAGGATCGCGATCACGCCGAGAAGGCGCGGCGCACCCTCGAGGACGCTGCCGCCCTGGCCCCCTCGGTCGAGTTCTACGTCTGCCGCACCAATCGCGGCTGGCTGCGCGATTCCGGACCGATCTTCGTTACCGACCCCGCCGGCCGCGTCTCGATCACCAACTGGAAGTTCAACGCCTGGGCGAAGTACTCCGACTGGCAGCTCGACGACCGCGTCCCCGACTTCGTCTCCCGCAAGTTGGGCATCCCACAGGTAAAGACCGGGATCGTCTTCGAAGGCGGAGCCATCGACGTCGATGGCCGTGGAACGGCGCTCACTACCGAAGAGTGCCTCCTCAGCTCCGTCCAGGCCCGGAACCCAGGTTTCTCGCGGCAGGATTGGGAAGCCGTCCTGAATCGTTTTCTCGGCGTCCGCCGCGTCGTCTGGCTCGGCCGCGGTATCGCTGGCGACGACACCCACGGCCACATCGACGACATCGCCCGTTTCACTTCGCCCGATACCGTCGTCGCCGCGGTGGAGCGCGACCGCGGCGATGCGAACTACGAGCCGCTGCGGGAGAACCTAGATCGCCTTAAACACGCCGCCACCGCCGGCGGCCGCCCCTTGCGCGTCGTCCCGCTACCCATGCCGGAGCCCGTTTATTTCAAGGGTCAGCGCCTGCCCGCCAGTTACGCGAACTTCTATATCGCCAACTCCACCGTGCTGGTTCCTGTCTTCAACGACCCGAACGACCGCCGGGCGCTCAACATCCTTGCTCGCTGTTTCCCGGACCGCCGAGTCGTCGGCGTCTATTGCCGCGACCTCGTGCTCGGCCTCGGTACGATTCACTGCCTCACCCAACAGCAGCCGGCTGGACGCGCCTCGGCGTAACTCGAACCCTCAGCTTCCCGGCGGAACCAGCAAGACTTTGAGCGCCCCGGGCCGCGCCGCGTGGGCGAAGGCGGCTGGAGCTTCGCTAAGCCGGTACCGCGCCGAGATCATTTCCTCAAGCCGCAGCGCTCCAGCGCGGATCAGTTTAAGCGCCGGGGGGAACCGGCCGCAGCGCGAGCCCACCAGCGTGATCTCGTCTACGACCACGCGCGCCGTGTCGCAACGCGGCACGCCGTGGACGGTCGATTTCAGGATCACTGTGCCCCGCGGCCGCGCCATGCGGATCGCCGCCTCCAGCCCGTCTTCGGAGCCCGTCGCCTCGACGACCCAGTCCCAGGCCTTCTCCGGCAGTCGCTTGCCCGCGCGCGCCGTCTCGATCCCCATACGCCCGGCGATCGCCATCTTTCGCTTGTGCCGGCCGTACAGCCGAACTTTCGCTCCCCAGGCGGCCAGCACCTGTGCGATGAGCAACCCCAGCTTGCCGTCGCCCAACACGGCCACGCCGGCCCCACTTGGGATGCGCACCTGGTCCAGAATCTCGCAGGCCGCCGCCACCGGCTCGGTGAAAACCGCATGCTCGTCCGGCACGCCCGCCGGCACACGATGGAGGTTTGCTTCGGGCAAGGTCAGATACTCAGCGAAGGCCCCGGGGTGCTTCACGATGCCGAGGACCGTCCGGTGCGGGCAGTGCCGCCCCAGCCCGCGGCGGCACCATTCGCACTTCCCGCAGGCCAGGTTGATCTCGCCCACGACTCGCTTGCCCACCCACCCGGGCGAGTCCGCGGCGACCACCTCGCCGACAAATTCATGCCCCGGCCGGCCCCGGAAGCCGTAGTAACCCCGTTGCAGCTCCAGATCCGTGTTGCAGATCCCTGCCAGCCGCACCCGGACGAGAGCGTAGCCCGGCCGCCGCCGGGGCAGCGGAACCTCCCTCACCGCAACCGTCCCGCTCTCTAGGTGGACCGCCAGCATCGTCCTCTTCATAACCCGCTCTCCCACTCCCCTATAATCGTAGGTTTCATGCCCGCCTATCTGGTTTGCTTCGAGAAGACCTGCCGGAAGCAACACCCGGTCACTGAGGTCATCTATAACTGCCCGTCCTGCGGCGGCCTGCTCGAGGTTGCTTACGCGGACTGGCGCCCCGACCCGGACCGCTTGAAGCGCGTCTTCCGCGAACGCCGCATGAGCAACGCCCCGCTCGACCAGAGCGGCGTCTGGCGCTACCGGGAGCTGATCCCGTTCCTGGACGACCTCAGGCGGGTGGTCACCCTGCGGGAGGGCAACACTCCGCTGCTCGAATCGGTGAAAGCGGCTGCCTACGGTGGACTGAAGCGGCTGGCCTTCAAGCACCAGGGCTTCAACCCCACCGGGTCCTTCAAAGACAACGGCATGACCTGCGGCGCTTCTCAGGCCCTCCGGCTGGGGATGCGGCGGGTGGCCTGCGTTTCCACGGGCAACACTTCCGCTTCCATGTCCGCCTACGCCTCGGCGGCGGATTTGCAGCCCATCATCTTTGTCCCTCACGGCAACATCGCTCTTGGCAAGCTCGCCCAAGCGCTGGAATACGGCGCGCTGACTCTGCAGGTCGAGGCGAACTTCGACCAGATTCTCGCCCTCGTCCGCACGCTTGCCGAGCGCCTCGGCATCTATCTGCTGAACTCGATCAACCCGTTCCGGATCGAAGGCCAGAAGTCGATCGCCATTGAGATGATGGACCAACGGGACTGGAATCCGCCGGACTGGGTCGTCTTGCCGGGCGGCAACCTCGGCAACGTGTCCGCGTTGGGCAAGGCTTTCCGCGAACTTCGCGACCTCGGTTTCATCCCCCGCCTGCCGCGCCTCGCCGTGATCCAGGCTGAAGGCGCCGCGCCCTTCTACCGCTTCATGAAAGCTCCCCGGCCGGATGGCTTCGAGCCGGAACCATATCCGGAGACGCTGGCCACGGCCATCCGCATCGGCGCGCCGGTTTCCTGGCCCAAGGCTTGGTACGAGATCGAAACTTCGGGCGGCGTGGTCGAACAGGTCTCCGAGGAGGAGATCGCCGACGCCAAGGCGCAAATCGGCCGCGCCGGCATCGGCTGCGAACCCGCGTCGGCTGCGACCCTGGCCGGAATCCGGAAACTGACGGACGCGGGCTTGATCGACAGGGAGGCCGACGTCGTGGCCGTGCTGACCGGGAACCTGCTGAAGGATCCTGACTACGTCCACCGCTACCATACCGGCTCGTTGCAAACCGCCGCCGGCCGTCCGATCCGAGGGCGCTTTGCCAACAAGCCCGTCGTCGTGCCTAACGATCCGGACCGCATCGCCGAACTCCTCTCCCGTTGACTGGATGCGGCTCCCGGTCGGGCCAATGTGACCGACGCTTCAGGAATTTCGTCCAAAATGCCGATACTGTTCTCGGAGGCTGATAAATAATAAGAGAGTGTTCGGCCCTGGCTCCCACCGCTTTGTATCCAGCCGGGCATGAGAGGAGCGCCCGCACCGTAACATGGCCGCCGAGTCTAGAAAACCCGCCACAGCCCCGGATCTTCGCTGGGTGAAACTTGCGGCGGTTGCAGGAATGATGATCGCCGGCGGGTCGCTGGCCGCCTGGGTCACCAGAAGTCCTCATCTCACCCGTTTCCTCTGGACCCCGGTCCCTATGGCGCCCGAAATCGCGATAGGGTTGCTCTTGGCCGCTGCGGGATTGCTCTCCGCCGTGTCCGGATGGACGAGAGCGACGAGGGCGGCCGGCTTCGCCGTGGCGCTCTCTGCGGTATTTGCGGCGGTACACTGGGCGAACGCAGACTTACACCCGCTTTGGTGGCTCTACTACCGTACGTCGTCCGGAGAGGGCGCGCCTCCGGTAGCTGTGGATCTGGAATCCGTGATTTGCCTCTTTTTCGTGGGGGGCGTTTTTTCGCTGTCGCCTTACTGGGAGAGGGCCTGGGCGTCGGTGACGAGCACCGCTTTGTCCCTGGTGGTCGCTGCCACGGGTCTGGTCACGATAACGATTAGCGCCACAGGCGGCGCCTGGCTCCACGGCGACGCCTACTTAGCTCCGATGAACGTCCATGTGGGGGGCGGCTTCGTAATTCTCGGTGTGGCCCTGATGGCTGTCGTCAGCGCTGTCCGGTCCCGCCGCGAACCAGTCCGGTTTCCGTGGGCGCCCCTGGGGATCGCCGCCACCAGTCTGATGGTGGTGATCAGCTTATGCGAAGTAGTGGCTTATGAGCGCCACGCTTGGACGAACGAGCAGCTGGACCGGGAGGCAGACCGCTTCACCCGTATCCTCCATGCCCGGGTGGTCGCGTCGGTTTCTTCCCTCTCCGTGGAATTGCCTGCAGCCCCGCTGGGACCTTCTACGCCGGCCGCTTCCTTCGAGCAATGGGCGCGCGGTTTTCTCGGCCGGCATCCTGGCTATGTGGAAGTCACCCGCCGGTCTCCGGACTGCCGCGTGTTGTGGAAGTACACCTTGCCCGCGTACGAGGGCCGGTATCCGCCGCGGGACAGGGAAGGCAGCGTGAACTGCAACAGCGTCCACCGCGAAACCCGGCAACTGGGCTTTGCGATCATGCGACGCGACACGGCATCCGGGGACCACGGCATGGAAGTCTACGTGCCATATCCATCCGCTCGGATGCCCAAGGGCTACGTCACCGCTGTCATCGACACGGCCGCGCTCATCGACGAGATACTCTCGGGCGAGCCGGGTGCGGAGCTGTTCTCCATGGCGATTTACGACGACGAAGACCTGGTTTACCGGCGGGACCGGGAACCCAGACGAAGCCGGTACTTGAGGAGCGTCTGGTTGCGGGAGCGCACTACCCAGGTCTTCGATGCCACGCCCCGCCTCGAGGTCTGGCCGACCACTCAATGGGTCGAGTCGTTCCAGTCCGAACTGCCGGAGACGATCTTCGTCTTTGGATTTGTCGTCACCGTGATGCTCGGCGGCATGGTTCACCTGACGCAGAAGAGCCGTGAGCGCGCTAAGCAGATCGCTGAACTCGCTGCGCAGCGCCGGCGCGCCGAAGAGGAGCGGGAGCGGCTTTTCAATCTGTCGCTGGACTTGCTTTGTGTCGCCAGCTCGGACGGTTTTCTCGTCGAACTGAATCCGGCGTGGCAGCGGACGCTCGGCTATTCCACGGAAGAATTGAAGCGTCTCAACTTGCGCGACATCGTTCACCCCGAGGACCGCGAGGAGACGATGGGAGCGTTGCAGCGCGTCCTTGCCGGAGAAACACTCGGAGGGTTCGAGGCCCGCTTTCGGGCCAAGGACGGCTCCTATCGGTGGTTGCTCTGGGCGGCGCGGTCTTCTCCGGAAACCGGCCTTCTTTACGCCGTTGGCAAGGACATCACCGAGCGGCGCGCGGCCGAGGAGGAGCTCCAAGCCAAGGCTGAGGAGATCAAACGGCGGAACGATGAGTTGGCCCTCGCTTTGGCGGCCGCGCGGGAGGCGACCGAGACCAAGAGCCGGTTCGTGGCCGCCATCAGCCACGAGTTGCGCACGCCGATGACCGGCATTATCGGTATGACCGAGCTGCTGCTCTGCACCAACCTGAGCGACGAGCAACGCCACTGGGCGGTGACCGTCAAAAGTTCGGCTGAATCGTTGCTGCGAATCGTCAACGATATCCTTGACATCTCGAAACTCGAAGCCGGCCGCCTCGAGATCATCCGCGCTCCCTTCGATGTCCGCCTTTGTTTGCGCGGCGTCGTGACATTGCTCATCGCTCAGGCCCGCGAGAAGGGACTGCGCCTGACGACGAGCGTGGACAATGCGGTGCCTCGCCGGGTGGTCGGCGACGAGGGGCGGGTGCGCCAGGTGCTCGTGAATCTCGTCGGCAACGCCGTCAAGTTCACCGAGAGGGGCGAGGTTTCGGTTAAGGTGGCCGCAGAGGCGGATCCTTCTGGCGGCGGGCGGCGGGTGCGCTTTACGGTGACGGACACCGGCGTCGGGATTCCCCCGGACCGGGTAAACCAGATATTCGAGGAGTTCGTGCAAGCCGACACTTCCCCGGCGCGCCGTTTCAGCGGCACCGGTCTCGGCCTTGCGATCTCGAGGCGCCTCGTGGAGATGATGGGGGGCGAGATCGGCTGTGACAGCCAGCCCGGCTGCGGCAGCACGTTCTGGTTCACGATTCCCCTCGTCGAAGCCGTCGAAGCAACGGCGGTGCCGGTCAGAGGGGAAGTCTTGCCGGCTGAGCCGGCGCAGTTCCAACGGAAGGTTCTCGTGGTCGAGGACAACCGCGTGAACCGGCTCGTCGCCGAGAAGCTGCTTTCCCGGCTTGGCTGTGAAGTCGAGTGCGTCGCTTCCGGGCAGGAGGCCCTCGAGCGGCTGTCGGAGAAGGACTACGACCTTGTCTTGATGGACGTCAATATGCCCGGAATGGACGGGTTGGAAACCACCCGGCGCATCCGGATACAGGAGAAAGGGCTCCAACATACGATCATCATCGCCATGACCGCCCGGGCGATGGATGGGGACCGGGAACTCTGCCTGGAAGCCGGCATGGACGACTACATCAGCAAGCCGGTGACCGCCGCCTCACTCCGGCGCGTCCTGGAACAATGGCGTCCGACCCGCGCCGGGCAACGGTCTAGCGAGGTGTGATCAACCCGCCGAGCTTGTCTTCCTCGCCTCCCGTAAGCCGTGGGAAGCGTGTGCCGTAGGCTTCCGGATACTTCAGCCCGCTTCCGGTAATGAAGATCACGATCCGCTCGTCAGGTTTCAGGGAGCCGTTCGCCAGCAGCTTGCGCAAGGCGGCCAAGCAGGCCGCTCCTTCGGGCGCCGCATAGATTCCCTCCTCAGATGCCAGTTCTACCCCGGCATCCATCAACTCGGCGTCGCTCACCGCCACGGCGCAGCCGCCGCTTTCTCTGAGAGCCCGCAGGATGAGAGCGTCGCCAAGCGGCTTCGGCACCCGCAGCCCGGCGGCCACCGTGGCCGCGCCTTCCCACGGGTGGCAGCGTTCCGCCCCCTCTTCGAAGGCCCGGACTACGGGCGCGCAGCCCTCGGCCTGTACGGCGATCATCTTTGGACGTTTGTCGCCGATCCAGCCCAGCGCTTCCAGCTCCTCGAAGGCCTTCCACATCCCGATCAGCCCGACGCCGCCGCCGGTGGGGTAGAAGATCGCGTCGGGCAGCTCCCAGTGGAACTGCTCGGCCACTTCGTAGCCCATGGTCTTCTTCCCTTCGATCCGGTACGGCTCTTTGAGCGTGCTGACGTCGTACCAGCCCTCTTCGTCCTTGCGCTCGGCGACGATGCGGCCGCAGTCGCTGATCAGGCCGTCCACCAGGGTCACGTGGGCGCCATAAGCGCGGCACTCCAGGTAATTCGCTTGAGGGACGTCCCGCGGCATAAAGATGTGAGCTTCCAGCCCCGCCGCTGCTGCATAGGCGGCCAGCGCACTCGCGGCGTTTCCCGCCGAAGGCGCGGCGAGTTTCTTCACTCCCAGTTCCGCCGCCATCGAAACCGCGCACGCCATGCCCCGCGCTTTGAAAGATCCCGTCGGGTTCAGTCCCTCGTCTTTGAACCAAAGGTGTTCACAGCCGAGGCGCCGGTGGATCCGGCGAGACCGGAGCAGCGGAGTGAACCCCTCGCCGAGCGAGACGATCGAGCCGCGCCGGGGCGGCAGCAACGTCTGGTAGCGCCACATCGACGAGGGGCCGTTGGCCACCCAGGCCCGGTTCCAGCTCTGCCGGGCCTTCTCCAAGTCGTAGCGCACCAGCAGCGGCTCGCCGCACTCGCACAAGCCCCAAACTCGTCCAGCCTCGTAACGCCGCCGGCAGGCCGAGCATTCCAGATGAGCGATCGTGGTCATGACTTCTCAAGAAATCGTCGCAGAAAAGTGCTTCGAGAATCTTGCACTGCTACCCACTCGGCCCGACCCTGCAGCCGGCGCCGTCCAGCCTCGGCGCCTTACGAAGCAGTGGCCCCTCCGCACGAGGATCCCGCTCCGGCGGTGCAGCCGTAGCAGTGCTGGCCCGTCACGATGCGGCGGGCCTTCAGGGCCTCGTAGTCGAAGTCCCGCAGGTGGTTCGGCGCCCCGTGGTCCACCGGCATACCGATCATTTGGTTGAAGTCGCAGTCGTAGAGCGTGCCGTCCCAGCCCACCGACAGCGTGTAGCGGCACATCACCGCCGCGGCGGCCTGGGGATTGTAGGCGCGGATCAGCTTCTGCATGTACCGGTCGTAATTGCCGCTCCGGATCAAGAACTCGAGGAACCGGCTGATCGGCATATTGGTCATCGTGAACAGGTGATGGAAGACGATGCCGTGCCGGCGCCGGAGCTCCCGGCGAAAATCCGCTTCGATGGCCTGCTGCTGCGGCGGCAGGAAGGCCCCGACGGGATTGTAGACCAGGTTCAGCTTCAGCCTCGAGTCCGGCTGGCCGTAGCCGAGCCGGTTCAGCAGGCGAAGAGCCTCGATCGACTTGTCGAAGACCTTTTCGCCGCGCTGGGCGTCCGTGCGTGCCGCTGTGTAATACGGCAGGCTAGCCACAATTTCGACCTCATACTCGGCGAGGAACTCGGCCAGGTCCCGCTGGGAAGGCAGCAGCAGGACGGTGAGGTTGCAGCGGTCCATCACGTGGCGTCCGAGCCTCCGCGCTTCCCGCACCAGGAAACGGAAGTTCGGGTTGAGCTCCGGCGCGCCACCGGTGATGTCCAGAACCGGGATGTCGGTGGCGGCCAGCTTTTCGATCACCAACTCGGCCGTCGCCCTCGTCATCACTTCCTTACGGTCCGGGCCGGCGTCCACATGGCAGTGCTTGCACGTCTGGTTGCACAGTTTGCCGACGTTGACCTGGAAGATCTGGATGCCGGTGGCCGTGAGCGGGTACAGCCCAGAGGCGGCCAGAGCCTCGTGGAACGGTTTGAGGCCCTCGGCCTGGTTCAAAATCCGCAACTGCTCCGCCGGCGTGGCCAGCGGATGGCGCCGGCTGCTGAGTGTAGACAACTACTACCCCTCCTTTACACTCTATTCCTTCGTTCTTCTCACATGCTAAGTTTCTGTGCCATGTTCCGCATCTGCACTCCGTGCACCAGGCTCGCTCCGCCGCGGATCGCCGCCGCGACATGAACCGCCTCGGTCATCTGCGCCACATCGGCTCCTTTTTCCAGGCAGTCCTCCGTATAGGCGTGGATGCAATAAGGGCATTGCACGGCGTGGGCCACGGCCAAGGCGATCAGGCTCTTCTCGCGGGCCGTCAACGCGCCTTCGGCGAAGACTGCGGAGTACCATTCCTGAAACTTCTTCCACAGCTCGGGCGCCTCGGCGCCGATCTCGGCAAATCGGGCCAGGTCGTCTTCGTGGTAGTAGCTCGACATCGACACTATCCTCCATTCGCTCTACGGGTTACTGCACTATCGTGACAGACTTGCGGGGGCGGATGGCTTGGTCAAGCCGTTCTGGGGACGTTCAGCGCCGCACTGCCCGCTCGTAGTGGATGATCGTATCGACGATGCCGATCTCGACCCGCCGGTTCTTCGCCCGGGCCTCTTTCGTTTTCGCCTTGACCAACGGCTGCGTTTTGCCAAAGCCCCGCACTTCGATCAACTCCGCCGGCACGCCTGCCTTGACCAGATAGTCACGGACTGCCTTAGCCCTCCGTTCGGAAAGCTTCTGGTTGTATTCCTCGGTGCCGATATCGTCGGTGTGGCCGTCGATGAAGAGCCGGTAGCCCTCGCTCGCCAACAGGACGCCAGCGATCCGGGCCAGCTTCTCGCGGTTCTCGGGTCGAAGCTCCGCGCTATCGAAATCGAAGCGGAACTGGGAATCAGCCAGCGTCAGTACCATTCCGGAAGGCGTGCGCCGCGTCGGCGCGATCTTGTTGAGGGCCTGCTGCATGCGGTCGAGCTCGGCTTCGCGCCGCCGGCGGATCTCCTCGACTTGCTGTTTCGCCCGAAGCGCCTCGGCCTGGGCGGCCATCGCCGCCTGTTTGGCCCGGTTGCGCTGCCGCGCCGCGGATTCGGCTTGACGCTCGGTTTGCCGCAGCGCTTCTTCGGTTTCCTGCGCCCGTTTTTCGGCCCTTTCGGCCCGCATCCGGGCTTCGCGCGCCCGCTCGATCGCCGCCTCGAGTTCCGCCGAGTACTCCCGCAGCCTCTCGTTCATCTCGGCCGCGCGCCGTTCCGAGGCGGCAAGCTGCCGGTTTAGTTCCTTGATCCGGCCCACGGTGTACCAGACCACGCCGGCCACGGCGGCAAGAACTACCACCAACAGGATGGCCCGCGTGAGGGCGGATCCCCGTTGTCCCGTGGCTCGCTTCTTCTCTGGTTTCCGCATGCCGGACTCCTGTTCTCATTGTGGCAAAACCGCGGTTCCAGCTTCCGGGAACGGAGTGGGGTTGGGGCCTCCGGATGCAGCTCAGCGGTCCTGAGGCAGTTCGAAGACGAGCGAGCCCCACCAGCTCTCCCAGTCGGCTTCGCTACCTTCCGCGGTCCGTTCCATGTGCACGACGGCGAGCAGCCACGGACCTGCCACGGGAAACCGCAGCACGGCCCGGCCGTCGGAGTCCGTGCGCACCTGCTGTTTGGCTTCGGGGCGGCCTTTGGTTTCCGCTTCGATCAACGCGCCGGCGAGCGGTTCCCCGCGGAACAGCAGCCGGACGGGGAGCGCATCGCCTGGCTTCAGGGTGTAAGGGTTCTTCTCGGGAACCAGTTCCAGTTCGAAGCCGAGCCGCCGGTCGAAGCCCTCTCCGCCGCTGTCCACCGCGACGAGCAGCTTGGCACAGCGGGAGTACCATTCCCGGCCCGGCTTGTCCGCTTCGCCCAGTTTCCGCCGGCGCTCGATGATGTCTGCTAGGCCCTCTTCCTCGAGATACTCATGGAAGAGTTTCGGCTCGATCTCGATGAATTTGCGGTTCGAGCGGTAGCCGATCACGTAGATGCCCGGAGCGAGCAGCGTGAGCGTGCCGGCGGGGGATGCGCCGTCCTCTCCGGAGACGGCGTGGCCGCCGTCCGGCCCGATGGCGAAAAACCGGCGGGTGAGTTTCGGGTCGCGGGCCACTTCTTCGCCTTCGAACTGCATCCCGACCCGCAGATGAAGCGCCACCGTGGCGCCGGCTTCGGCACGGTACGTCGAGGGTTCGATCCAGAAGTCGTGCCCGAGCGCCCCAGAGGCGAGGAGCACAGTAGCGCACACTGATCTCGTCAGAACAGCCATCCTCCGGCGATTGTATCCTACTGCCCGGCGCGAGCCGTCTTCTCACGGGGTCCTCAGTCACCTGCTTTACGGGAGTTTTCCGGACCGATAGCTTGGAGTAGGCATGGGCACGACAACGAGGGACATCGCACAGGCTGTGCTGTTTACCGGAGGCGTCGCCCTGTACCTCTGGGTGCGCGACCGGGCGTGGTCGCCGGCGCTGGCTGGGATTCTGCTACTGGGTGTGATCACGGTTTTGCGGAGCCGCCGTGAGACGGCGGCGTCGCTCGGCCTTGCGCCCAGGGCGTTTCTGGAGGCCTGCGGGCGGTGGCGCTGGGGCCTGGCCGCCGCTGCGGCGGCGCTGGCGACGGCGGCGGGTCCCCGGCTGCTAGACGCAGGCCTCTGGTGGGACGGATTCGTCTACTTTTGGTGGGCGGCCGTCCAGCAGTTGCTCTACCAGAGCATGGTGGCCGTCCCGCTGCGAAATGCGATGAACCCGCCCGGGCGCGCCTGCCTCGCCGCCGGAGCGCTGTTCGCGCTAGTCCACCTGCCGAACCCCGTGCTGGCGCCGGCGACCTTCGTTTGGGGCGGGCTAGCGAGCCGTCTGTTTCAGCGGGTTCCGAGCGTTTTCGGCCTCGCTCTACTCCAGACACTGCTTTCCTCGGCCCTTTACTGGATCGTACCGGCAACCTGGCACCACGGTTTCCGGGTCGGGGTCAGCTACTCTGCCTGGCGCGGGGCCTGAAAGACCACTGCCCCCCGCTTCGCTGTAGAGGCGCTGCCGGTGAACCGTTTTCGGGCCTACTTGCGTTTCGCTGTTTTTTTCGCTGCCCGCCGGGGCCCGGTGACTTTCTTGATAATCGTGGAAGCCTTCCGGGCGTCGGCGTCGCTCTCGAAGCCGACAATCGCCGAGTACCGACGGCCGAGGACTTGGGCGACGAAGAACACCATGTTGATCCCGGCTTCGGCGATCGCCTTGGCGACCGTATGCCCCAGACCGGGTTTGTTGTCGCCCTCCACTAGCAGGGTGGGAATCGCCGATTCAGCGAGGCCCGCTTGCCCGGCGGCCTCCTTGGCCTTCTTGCCGGAAACCGGGAAGACCTCGATCGCCGCCTTTTCCTCGGCTCCCGGGATGCGGTAGCCCATCACGATCTGGAGATCCACGCCGGCTCCAGCCACCGGTTCGAGAACCGCCGCCAGTACGCCGGGTTTGTTTTCGACTTCGGACCGCCAGAGTTTGATCTTCTTTACGGTAACAGCCATGACTTGCTCCCTCCTTGGGTCTCAGCCGGTGTTCAGTCACCAAGAAATTTAGACGCATCGCGCCAGAAAATCAAGACGGAATCGCCGGAATGGGGGGCTGGGCGGCGTTTTTCCCTGCCAGCGGGCAGCGGCGGCCGATTCCTGCTCGGTAATGACGCCGTCAATCACCGGCGCCCGAGCGGCCCGGGCGGCGTAGACGACGTGGTCAGCCGCCGCCCGGGCCGTTGGGAGGAGTGACGCGATGATCAGCGGCGCGAGGAATCCCCGGACGCTGCTCTACGCGCTAGTGCTCCGTCGCCCGGAAATCATCGAAATGCGTCACGCTGTCGGCCTTGGTCCACAAGCCCACTTTGCCGGGCCCCGAGAAGGTGTGATCTTCGACCTCGAACATCTTCTTGCTGTCGTAGTAGACGGTGAACAGCGGTCCCTGGAAGGTTACCCGCAAAGTGTGCCAGTCGCCCAGGGTGACCTTGTGCTTCACCCCATAGGTTTTCGGTGGCGTGCCCCGCGGGGCGATCGAGCGGCGGCGGCCGTTTTCGACCTTGTAGAGCACCGTATTGTCCTCGAGGGCGTTCGAGCGGAGGATGTAATAGTTGTTCGGATCCTGGTAGCGCCAGACGAGGCCGCCGGAGGCGTCCACCTTTCCGGAGACGGGCTTAAACTTGACGTTCAGGTCGCCGTCTTTGATTTCCAGCTTCTCGCAGATGGCCAGCGGATAGCGGCCGCTGGTCGGGTCGTCGGAGAGCTGGGCCAGGACGTTGGGCTTGCTGGGAGCCGTCTCGTCGCGGACGACCTCCCAGCGGGGCGCGCCGCCGGTGTGGGTCATAGCCGAGATCCAGCCGGAGGGCAGCCGGCCCGTGGGGTCGGAGTCGAAGTTCGCTTCCACCGATTTTTGCGCCGCGGCGGTCGCGCAGAGGGTCGCGGCGGCTAGGACCAGAGCGGGACAGCGTCTCATTTCGCGACCTCCTGCTCTAATTCTGGTCCGGCAATCTGAAGATCGGCTGAAGATGACCGTGCGAGATCTTCAGCCCGTTTTCAGACGCAGCCGTTACCATGGGGTCAGAGGTGGAGCCGGCGCCTTAGCCGGAGACGGCTGTCATGTGGATTCTGGTGGTCGAGGACGAGCGGCGCATGGCCGGGCTCCTCCGCAAAGGGCTGGTGGAGGAGGGCCACAGCGTCATGGTGGCCTACGACGGCCGAGAGGGACTGGAGGCGGCGCGGATGCGCGCCTTCGACGCGATCATCCTCGACCTCATGCTGCCCGGCCTCGACGGTTTCTCGGTGCTGCGGCGGCTGCGCGAGCTGGGCAACGCTACTCCGATTCTGGTGCTGACAGCCCGCGACGCGGTTCCGGACATCGTGCGGGGCCTCGACCTCGGGGCCGACGACTACCTGACCAAGCCGTTCTCCTTCAGCGAGCTGCTGGCGCGCCTGCGCACGATCGCCCGGAGGACGTCGCCAGCCCGACCGACGAAACTCGCCGCCGGCGATCTCGTGCTCGATCCCGCCACCCGCGAGGTCTACCGGGACGGCCAGCGCATCAATCTGACCCCGACCGAGTACCGGCTGCTCGAGTTCCTCATGCGCCGGGCCGGGCGCGTGGCCCCGCGCGACGAGATCATCGAGGCCGTCTGGGGCTTCGAGCGGGAGGTGGAAAGCAACACGCTGGACGCTTTCATCCGGCTGTTGCGGACCAAGATCGACAATGGCCACGAAGCGAAGCTGATCCACACCGTCCGCGGATTCGGGTACACGATCCGGGAACCCGAGTGAGGAATGAAGGCGCGCTCCATCCGGTTCCGGCTTACGGCATGGTACTTCACTGTGCTGGCGGTGAGCCTGTGCATGTTCGGGGCGGCCATGCTGGTGGCGATGCGTCAGAGTATCCTGCACGTGGCCGATGAAGAGCTTGAGGCGCGCCTGAAGGCAGTGGGCCGGTTCCTGGAGCGGCAGGCGCAACGTCTGGAGGGCGAAGGCCTCGAGGACGAGTTCCGGGAACATTCGGGGCTGGAGCCAGGCCGGGACCTTTTATATGTTCTGGAGCCTGCCACCGGGTGGAGGTACCGCTCGCGCGGCATGGAGCGGTACGGACTGGCGCCGCCCGCGGGGGTTCCGCCCGCTGGAGAGCCTCGCTTCTACACGGCACAGCCGCGTGGGCGCCGGCTGAGAGTCCTCGAGGCCTCGGTCACAGCCGGGGGCAGGGAGTTCTTGGTTCAGATCGCCACCCCGGTGGAGGAGGCGTTCCATGTGTTGCAGAACTTTGCCTGGCTGCTGGTCGGCTTCCTGCCCGTGGTGCTGGGCGCCGCTAGTCTGGGCGGGTACTGGATGAGCCGGCGGGCGCTCGCGCCGGTGGACGCCATCACGCGGGCGGCGCGGCGGATCAGCGCCGAGAACCTCTCGCTGCGCCTGGAGGTGCCCGAGACCGGCGACGAGTTGCAGCGGCTCTCGGAGACCCTCAACGACATGATGCGCCGCATCGAGGCCGCCTTCCGCCGCATGACCCGCTTCACGGCCGACGCCTCGCACGAGCTGCGCACGCCGGTGTCGATCATGCGGACCACCGCGGAGCTGGCCCTGCGCCGGGAGCGCTCCCCGCAGGAGTACCGCGAGGCGCTCCAGCAGATCCTTATTGAGCTGGAGCGGACCTCGCGGCTCATCGAAGACCTGCTGACGCTGGCCCGGGCCGACTCCGGCATCGTCGATCTCGATCTCCAGGCGATGGACCTGGCGGGTACCGTGCGGGACGCCTGTAGCCAGGGCGAGAAGCTGGCCAAGAGCAAGGGCGTCGAGTTCCAGGCCGCGGTACCCAACGGCCGGCTCCCGATCCGCGGCGATCCCACGGCGCTGCGTCGGCTGTTCCTGATCCTTATTGACAATGCCGTCAAGTACACGCCCCGGGGCGGCCGGGTCGAGGTGCGGCTCGAGTCCCGGGAGAGCTACGCGGTGGGCGAAGTGCGCGACACGGGTATCGGCATCGCGCCCGAGGATCTGCCGCACATCTTCGAGCGGTTCTGGCGGGCCGACAAGGTGCGCTCCCGGGAGATGGGGGGCGCCGGGCTTGGGCTTTCGATCGCCCGCTGGATCGCCGAGGTGCACCGGGGCGCGATCGAGGTCGAAAGCGAGCCGGGCAAAGGTTCGGCTTTCCGGGTGCGCCTTCCGCGGGAAGCGGGCGACGGGGGCGGGCGCGCCTGAGGTGGGGGGCTGGATTCCGTATGTCGGCCCGCGCGTGGCGTGACGCGTGACGAAAAAGCCGCGCAAAACGTTGAAAAGGGGAAGCCGTTTCATTTCTATGGGTTGGCGCGAGGTGTGACGCGTCGCCAGGGCGCGGCGCCGCCCGGCGCGGGCAGCAAGATGCGCGAAGAAACAGCGAAAACCGGACAGCGTTACGAGTCTCTGCCGGACGGATCTCGTAACCGGACACACTTCAAGCGTTCCTCCTCTTCGGGTTTCGAACCTCGCCAGCGGGTGACGTGTCCCGCCGCCTCGTGTTGTAGCACGGCGAGGGGCGTGGGGCGGGCCTTCGGGGCGAACAAGTCCTCTAGAGCGACGGGGATGGAGGAGACTGAAAGCTGGTGAATGAACTCTCGGGAGCCGGCCGGAACGGCCGGTGGAAGTGTGGAGGAGCCGCCGGCGCCGTCGAGCGCCAGGAAGGCGGTGCGGGCCGCGGCAGCTTCACATCGAAGCAAGGGCGCGGGACCCGGGCCGGAGGCGCTTCACTCGGTCACGTACCGGATCAGGTTGAAGAGAATCTTGTCGGCCACCGGATCTTTGCCCAGATTCTCCAGCAGCCGCAACTGCGACACAATGATCGCACCTCTTCCGTGACGCAAGCGGATGACGTCGGCGCCCCACCAGACGTCGCCGGGGCCATAGTAGTGGCGGCGGCGGAGCGAGCCCGGGTGATAGTAGAACCCGATGGAGCCGGCGATGACCTCTCCGCTGAGGTCGAGCAGCGACTCCCGGGTCCACACATTCTCGTAGATGGGTCCCATCATCCCGTTCACCGGGAGTCCCTCGAAGATCGGGTGGTCGCTGACGATGTGCGGCTCACAGGTCCACAAGCCCCGGGCGATTTGAACGCGGAAGGGGGCCGGCATCGCGTCGAGTTTCACCGTTTTGGGGGCGAACATGGATCCTGGCGTAGGCCGGACGCCGTTCACGTAGACCGCCGTACGTCCGGCCGCGACCTCGTCCAAGAGTCTTTGCAGCCGGGCCTTTTCCGCATCGGTCTTCGGGACGATGCGCGAAACCAGCACCGGGGGTCCAGCGCCGCCTTGGCTGAACTCGGAGAACCGGACGCCGGCCTTCCGCAGGAACGGCTTCAGACGATTATCCGGATCCAGGACCGCCACTTCATGCTCGGGCGGCGCCAGGTCTTCCGGAGAAAAGACATCGAATTCGTACCGGTTCTCGGCGACCAGCCTTCCGCCGCCGTCCCGCATGCTCGCGGTCACGATATAGGTTCCGCGCCATCGGCGCGTGTCGAGTTCGGCGGTGAGCAGTTGACGGATTCGCCCGGGCATTTCCACGGCGAGCCGGCGCTCGAAGACCGGACCGCCGCGCTGGGGTGAGATTCGGACTTCCATGACGCCTTCAACCGGCTCCAGATCGTTCACTGCGGTGATCTCGAGCGTTGCGCCCCGCCCGGCGTAAACGTTCCGCGGCACGACGCGGATGGAAAGGATGCGCGGCCGGTTGGCTTCCCTGGTCGCCTCGTAGGCGTAGCCTTTCGGGTTCCGGAACAGGTCGAGCAGTCCGGCTCCGATAATCCAGTCGCCCGCGGTCAGCGCATGGACGCAATAGCCAATCACGTTGGGGTTGGTCCGCACGGCCTCGATCATCCGCTTGTTCGCCCGGCCGTGGATCCGCTGCTGGTCGAGACAGAAGCGCTCCAGGTCCGGGTAGATGCGGTGGAAGCCGCTTTCCCAAAGCGCCTGCTTGAGCTGGCGGGCGAGCCGGCGGTGGTACAGGGTGGGCGGAACGATCGGGTTGCCCTCTTCGGTGAACTGTTGATTGATGGCGGGCAGATTCGGGAGGCTTCCGTAGCCCAACTCGGAAACGTAGACCGGCAAGCCCGGAATCACGTTCCGTCCGGGCAACCGGCCCCGGATCCCGGCGGCCCGCTGCTCGTCTTCGGGCTCGCCGATCATGCGCAGCTTCCGGTAGACCTGGTCGTTGATCTGGGGTCCGGGATAGTAGTGGACATCGTTGTACTTCATGGGGACGGACCGGTAAGGCAGATACAGGTTCGCGCCCTGGGCCCAGCCACCGGACTCGTCCACGATCAGGCGCGTGGGGTCGAGCCTTCGCGCGAGCATGGCCATCGGGTGCAGCAGCTGCTTCAGGACGGGCCGGACCAGCTCGTTGAAGAGCTCCCACTCGACGACGCAGGTGCGGTTCCGGTCCCTCAAGATGGTTTCCCGAATCTCGTTTTCGACCCAGCCCGGCAGCCGCGCCGATTCCAAGGGCAGCCGCATGCACTCGATAGCCATGCTGCCCACCGTCATGACGCCCAGCTCGTCGGCCGCATCCAGCCAGACCGGCGGCGGGGGTTTCCGCCACGGACGGATCATGTTGAATCCCGCCTTTTTGGCGAGCCGGATCTCGCGCTCCACCATCTCCCGGCTGTCGGGGTAGGCCAGCCTCACCGGGTAAAGGCCCTCGAAGAAGACGGCCTTCAGAGCGTAGGGTTTGCCGTTCAGATAGAAGCGGCCGTTACGGACGGTGAATTCGCGCAGACCGAAGCGCGCGCTCCAGGAGTCCTGCTGCTCTCCTCGCGCAATGACCCGCACTTCGGCCCAGTAAAGATGCGGATTCTCCGGCGACCAATAGACGGCCTCCGGGATCTTCAGCGTCTGCTTCAACCGGTTCCGTCCCGGAGTCAGCGTCACCTCCCGTTTCCACTCCGCTACTACCTCCTCCCCGCGGCTCACCTCGCGCACGCGGAACTCCACCCCGGCGGTTTGGCGGCTGGCGCCGGTATGCTCGATCTGCACATGAAAGGTGACCGTGTCGTCTCGGATCCGCGGTTCGAGGAAGACATCCTTCACATATGCCTCGCCGGTGGCGATGAGCCTCACCGGCTGCCAGATGCCGCCGGCGATGGCTCCGCGCCACTGGGGCGTTTCCATGGGGCCGACTCCCTCGATGATCTTGTCTTTGAGCAGGATGGGGCCGGCCACGCGCACGGTGAGGGTGTTCTCTTCGCCGAAGTGGAGCATCTGCTCGACGCGGAACTCGAAAGGCGTGAAGCCGCCTTCGTGAACTCCGACGGCATGGTCGTTCAGCCAGACTTCCGCCATGAAGTTCACGGCGTCGAACCTGAGCCGCACCCTCTTGCCCTGCCACTCGGCGGGGACGCGGAACTTCCGGCGGTAGAAAGCGACGCCCTCGTAGTCTTTCTCGATCTCTTCCCAGCAGCTCGGCACGCGGATCTGGCGCCGTCCGGGATGGGCGGAGAAGACCTCGTCGAGATGCCACTTGCCCTCGCGGCCGGCGTTGCCGGGGTCGAAGACGATCTCCCAGGCTCCGTCGAGCGAGAGAGTCTCGCCGGCGCGGCAAAGGCCGCCTGCCGCCAGCATCATGGCCGCCAGGGCGATCCAGTTGCGCATCGGTGTTCGGCTCCCTTCGGCGGCGTTCGGCCGTCAATGAATCAGTATCAGACCGGCGGCGGGCTTGTCCAGAGAACCGGGGCCAGGCTGCGCCAGGTCACGCTCGCCGCATCGCTGCGGTGCACCGGGGGCGGAAAGACCTGACTAGCAAGGCCGGGCGGGCCGGCGGTGAGCTAGAGACGCTCCGGTGGGCCGAGGCGGGTAATCTGGGGAACAACCAGCCATTGGCGCGCTCGTGATAAGAAACGGCGCCGCGGCGCCGGGTAATCGGTGGCAGTCCCCGCACTTTGTAGCCACTTCTCCCGGGCGTTCCAGGCCCATAGGGGCCGCACGCCGGCGGCGTTCCCGCAGGTGGGGGGGTGAGGGTGGGAGGGGAATGGGGGCCTAAGGCGTCGGCCCAAATACTGAAGCAGACCAGTCGGAAGCCCGAAGATCCTCGAGCTGACGCGAGAGGGGCGCGCCTCGCCTGACGGGGGAAACCGCTTGAGGCTCCGGGCAGCGAGAAGTCGAGACCGGTGGAGCCAAACATCGGAGGGAGACTCTCGATGGTGGTTTACAAATGGGGTATCATTGGGATGACCTGTAAACCGCACGATGAGAAGAACACTATGATCGGCCAAAGACTCAAGCTGGCGAGGGCGGCAGCGGGTCTCTCGCTGCGCGAGTTGCAGAAGAGGATCGGCAACCGTGTGACGGCGCAGGCGATCGGCAAGTACGAACGGAACGAATCGATTCCCAGCTCGGGCGTCTTGCTCGCTCTCACCGAAGCGCTCGGCGTCCCGGTGGACTATCTCGTAGGAGAAGAGGAGCTGTCGCTCGAGGGTGTGGAGTTCCGGAAGAGGCGGGTGACGGGGAAGAAAGAGAAGGCTCGAATCGAGGCGACGGTGCTGGGTCTGATCGAGCGGTATCTCACGATAGAAGAGTTGCTTGGGCTTCGCAGCGCGGAGTGGGACCAGCCGCCGGAAGCTCCGTATCCGGTTCGCGATCTGGGAGAGGCGGAAGCGGCCGCCGAGAAGGTGCGGGACTACTGGGATCTGGGCAAGGACCCCGTGGCGAACCTTGTCGAACTGTTCGAGGAGCGCGGAATCAAGGTGCTCCGGATCGACTGTGGGTCCCAGAAGATCGACGGGCTGACGGCGCGGGTGTTCCGGAAGGACAAGAAAGAGGCCGTCCCGGTGATCGTCGTTTGCAAGGGCGCCCCGGGAGAGCGGCAGCGCGTCAACCTGGCCCGCGAACTCGGGCACATGGTGATGGCGGTCGCGGGCGACGAGAGCTTCCACGAGAAGGCGGCTCACCGCTTTGCGGGCGCTTTCTTGATGCCCGCCGAGGCGTTATGGGCGGAAGTCGGCAAGCATCGCACGTCGATCAGTTGGGGTGAGTTGCTGGCTCTGAAGCGCCTGTTCCGCGTCAGCGTGAAAGCGATCGTCTATCGCTGCCGGGACCTCGGAATCGTTTCAAGGGCATGGGCGCAGGGGTTCTACCGCGAATACGCCAGCCTAGAGTACAGCGGGGAACGTGGGGAGCCCGAGCCGTTGCCTCCGGAGGAGCCGCAGCGTTTCGTGAGGCTCTGTTACCGGGCCCTTGCCGAAGGGGCGGTGTCGGAATCGAAAGCGGCCGAGTTGCTTGGTATGACCGTCCGTGAGTTGCGCCGCCGGCTCGAAGAGCGAGAAGCCGCGGTCCTGACGGCCGGATGAGAGTTCTCGTTTCCGACACCTCGGTGCTGATCGATCTGGAGCGGGGCGATCTTCTCGAGGCGGCGTTTTCGCTTCGCTACCAGTTCGTCGTGCCGGACGTCTTGTTCCACCGGGAACTGACCGGAGAGCTCGGCCATCGGCTCACAGGGTTGGGTCTGGTCGTGGCCGAATTGCCCGGGGCCGAGATCGAAAAGGCGCTCTTCTACCGTAGGAGCCACCCGGCGCTTTCGGTAACCGACGCTTTTGCGCTCGTGCTGGCCGGGGAACGCGGCTGGACCCTGTTGACCGGTGATGCTGTTCTCCGGAGGGTGGCCGAGCGGAACGGTGTGGACTGCCACGGCCTCCTCTGGCTGCTGGACGAGCTGGAAAGCGCGGGCGTCGCCCCTCGGGTGCTGCGGGACGGGCTAAGGGCCATTGCGGAGCATCCGCGATGCCGGCTTCCGAGGACCGAGATCAGAATGCGCTTGCGGCGCTATGCGGCGCGTATCGGGGGCTCGTAGCACGCGCTGGCCCCCGGGGCTTGACATCTGCTATGTTCGTAATTTCACACTGAGTTCCCG
>CAYWXL010000001.1:0-147067 GCA_964461995.1 uncultured Solibacteraceae bacterium | reverse complement strand
AATTCAATATTACCAAACCCCCCTGACGGTGGTCAATTCCCCCTCGGCTCCTCGCGAAAGCCGGTGCCTGGGGTCATGTAACAAATTGAAATACAAACACTTACGTGAACTGTGAGGCATCCCGGGGCCAGCGCTTTCAGAGAGCGCTGGGCCGCCAGCCGCTCGTCACCCGTTCCCGGCGACACATACGCTCGCGGCGGAAGATTCCCTGGCCGGCGATAGCCGGGTGCATCTGCCGAGGACGTCGCGGCGGGCGGGCAGGCCGGGTTCGATTTCGCGCGGCTCACGGACGCTCCTCTGTGGCGGCCGATTAGACTCCGTGGCCTCCCGGACCGGCCTAGTCTTTCTTCTTGCGCTTCTTCTTGTCCTTCCCTTTATGGTTGTCCTTATCCTTGTCGCGGTCTTTGTCGTGGCCGCCGTCGGAGTCTTTGTCGCCTTTGGCGCCCGTGTGTTCATCCTTTGTCGGGCGGTTGACGATCCGGATCGAATCCGACCCCCAGACCGGCACCCCGTTGTACAGGTTGCCAGTAACCCATCCGCGGGTGGCGCCGGGCGTCCACTGGCCTGGATCGTCGATGAAGCGGCAAAGGAGGTCCGGGTACCCGTCGGGCGCCCCTTCGAGGCTGGTGAAATCGCCGCTGACGTCCTGGACCGAGCACTGTGGGTTCCTGTTGCCTCGCAAGCGGACGGCGCTGCCGTTGAGGGTCAGAGTCGAAGGATCGATCTCCGTGGGGGCGAAATCGGCTGAGCCGAGAATCGCTACCGGGATTACGCCGCGGCCGTCGATGTTCAGGGAATTGGGATAGCTGCCGGGCTTGATGTCTACCGAGATGCCCATGGCGCCGAACTCCAGGTCGTCCAGCCCGACGCCATCGCCGTCCCCGCCCAGGACGAAGACCGCGCTTCGAATCCCTCGGGCTACGAGTCCGGCGAAGGACCGGCTGTCGTCGCCCCGATTCTGCACGATGACCTTGCCGAGCGAGGCGCCAGTCCCGTCGGGACCGTCGAAAGCCTCGATGGAGGAGGGGAAGCTTTCGGCATCCAGGAACCAACCGCCCACGGCATTGGTCGGCGTGGTGAAGTTCACGATGAGCGCTCCGTCGGGGGAGCCGACGGGGACGTTTTCCGGAGATAGGACCGCCGCTCCCGACACTGGAATGAAATCGGCGGCGAAGAAGTTCGCGTTGTTGCCTCCGGGGATGCTGGGATCGGGAATGCCGACGAACAGACCGTCCTCCGGGGGAGAGCCGGCGGCCGTCTTCAGCGTCATCGCCGGACCGAACTCCGTGCCGGCAAGCCGTACCGCGCCAGCCTGGCCGCCCTGCGTCGCGAAAGCTTCGAAGGTGATCGTCACCGTCGCCGTGGCAGCGAGTTGGAACTGGTTGTGATCGGTGAAGGTCTGGGCGGCGGCGGGAGTGACCGCGAGGGAAAGGGAAAGCGCCGCCCATATGACGGCGCGGGAGAACTGCGCATTCGACTTCAAAGTGAAAAGCCTCCGTGAGAATTCGTGTGGCCAACAAGAGTGGGGACGGCCGAGGGGGCGCCGCGGCGACTCCGTTCGCCGGTATGCCCCAATCCTAGCGGGAGAACGCTCAGGCAATCAATTAATTGCGGGAGGCGAAAGCCGTTTGTGAGTACCGGTACGGATTTGCTCGGGGGGATCGCGTCTGGGCCTGATCCGCAAGCCGGTGCAGCGCCCAGCCCGCCTGCCGGGCCCTCGACTAGAATGGAGTGTTTGATCCTCACAGTAACTGCCAATCCGGCTATTGACCAGATCTTCATCACGGACCGGCTCGCATTCGATGACCGGAGCTACCTGAGAGAGCGGGCCGAGGCCCCCGGTGGGCGCGGCATCAACGCCTCGCGGGTGCTCCACCGGCTGGGCGCCGAAACACTTGCCATCGCCCCGTGCGGGGGACCGACGGGCAAGCGCTTCGAGGCGTACTTGAAGGATCTGGGGTTTGCTTTCGAACTCGTCCGGATCCGCCAGCCGATCCGGACGAACCGGGCAATCACGGATGCCCATGGCCTCACGGTAAAACTCGACGAGCCGGGCCCTTACCTGGAACCGAACGAAGTGAAGCGGCTGGAAGAGGTGGTGCTCGACCACCTTTCCAAGGCCGAGTGGGTGCTGTTGTGCGGGAGTCTCCCCTTGGGCGTGCCGGAGGATTTCTACGGCCGGCTGATCGCGGAGGCGTCGCGGGCGGGGGTGAAGACGCTCCTGGACGCCGACGGCAGGCCGTTGATCGACGGACTCGAAGCCCGGCCCACGCTGGTGGCGCCTAATCAGATGGAGGCGGAGCGGCTGTTGAACCGGTCGCTGATTCTCCGCGCCCATTTCCACGAGGCGGCGCTTCAAATCCAGAAGATGGGGGCGGCGACGGTGCTGCTATCGTTGGGCAGCCGCGGAGCGGTCCTGGCGTCGAATGGACGGATGAACGAGGTCGTTCCACCGCGTATCGAAGCGCTCTGCCCGATCGGCTCTGGTGACGCGCTCAACGCGGCTTTCGTGTGGGCGGTGACGAACGGCAGTGACATGGTGGATGCAGCCCGGTGGGGCGTGGCGGCAGGGACCGCCTCGGCCAAAGTGCCCGGTCTGGAGTTCGCCGACCTGGAACAGATCAAAGAGGTCTACGCCGAAGTAGAGGTCCGCAGCGTGGCTTGAGCCGGGCGGTGGGACGGAACGAGACCGGCCGCGCGGGGCGGACCGACATGGGAGAATGATGCCGATGGAACACTATGACTGGGACAAAGTAGAACGCGAGGAGCTGGCTCCGGGAATCGCCCGTCAGGTAATCCATACGGACCGGATGACAGTGGCGCGGATTTTCCTGGATCGGGGCGCGGTGGTTCGCCGGCACCAGCACGAAAACGAGCAGGTCACGATGATCCAGCGCGGACGGCTGCGATTCGATATCGATGGAGCGGTCCGGGAAGCGGCGGCGGGCGAGGTGATGCGAATCCCGCCCAACGCGGCCCACTCGGTCGAGGCTCTCGAGGACAGTCTGGCGGTGGATATCTTCTGCCCGCGGCGGGAAGACTGGATCCGCGGCGATGACGCGTATCTGAGAAGCTGAGCCATCGCGGCCGTCCGGCTGGCGACGCGGGAGCCGGGTCCACCGGTCCGGGAAGCGCCATGAAGGTGGAGGTCGAATGCTACTCCGGCTACAAGCGGGACGAGCGGCCCGTCCGATTCTCTCTGAAAGGGCGGGTTTTCGAGGTGGTGGAGATCCTGGACCGCTGGTACGGGCCAGAGGATGATTACTTCAAAGTGCGGGCCGACGACAATAAGATTTACATCCTACGCCGCACCCCTGGAGAGCACAGCGACCTTTGGACGCTCGAAGCCTTCTCCACCCGGCTCTGACGGGCGGGGCGTGCGGGTCTCGGCCAAGGAGATCAATCGATGGAACTGATACCACTGGGCGCCAATGGGTACTTCCCTTCTTATGGGCGCCAGACGATGAGCTTCCTGGTTCTGGCGGCTGGCCGGGCGCTGCTTCTCGACGCCGGAACCGGGGTGTCCCGCCTGGGGCAACCGGAACTCGCCGCACGCATCGAGCGAGCCGACTCGTTGGACGTGATCCTGTCGCACTATCATTTGGATCACATTGTGGGGCTGTCATATTTGCCTGCGGTCTGGAGCGGGTCCAAGTTGCGAATCTTCGGACCTGCTCCACCGCTCGCCGAGTCGGACCCGCGAACGGCTCTGCAGCAGCTCTTCCGGCCGCCGCTCTTTCCCAAAACGATGGAGAAATGGCCTTGCGAGATCGAGATCGTGCCGGTCGAGGGCGAGGAGATCGACCTGGGCGGCCTTCGCGTGCGGGTGCGGGGGCAGCGCCATCCGGGAGGCTCGATGGGGGTGCGGCTGGGAGACGAGATCGCCTACTTGACCGACACCGGAGTCGATTTCGCCGGGCTTCCCTTGGCGCTGGGGGTGAGGCTGCTGCTGCACGAGTTGTGGTTGACGGACGAGGAAGCGGAGGAAGAGGCTCCGGCTGGGCACTCGACGCTGAGCGAAGTGGCGAGGTTCGCCAGGGACGCCCGTGTGGAGCGGCTGTGCATTGTACACCACCACCCGAAACGACCGGATTCGGAAATCGGGGAGATCGCGGCGCGGACGGCGGAAATCGCAGGGCTGCCGGTTTTCGCCGGGAAAGAGGGAGAAGCCTTGCGGACCGAAGCTTGACGGGAGGCCGGCGGGACCGAAGGGAGCCTGGTTCAGGCGTGAGCCGTAGCGGCCG
The DNA here is from genome assembly GCA_964461995.1 of uncultured Solibacteraceae bacterium. Classification (GTDB taxonomy): domain Bacteria; phylum Acidobacteriota; class Terriglobia; order Bryobacterales; family Bryobacteraceae; genus JALSRK01. The sequence goes on along the minus strand of CAYWXL010000001.1, from coordinate 142,823 downwards.
GATGCAGTCTGGCGGCGTCCAGTGGGCCGCTCGATGGGCCGTCTCGAAAGCAGTCGCACACTACAATAAGGGTGATGCCCGGCATCGTCGAAGTCGATGACCTCGTGAAGGAATTCCGGACTTTCGACCGCCGGGAAGGTCTCACCGGAGCCATCGCCGACCTCTTCCGCCGCCGGTACCACACGATCCGGGCGGTGAACCGCATCACTTTCGAAATCCGCCCCGGGGAGATGGTGGGCTACATCGGCCCGAATGGCGCCGGCAAGTCCACAACGATCAAGATGCTGACCGGGATCTTGGTGCCGACGGCCGGGGCCGTTTTCGCCAACGGCTACATCCCCTGGAAACACCGCACCGCGTACACGAAAACGATCGGCGTCGTCTTCGGCCAGCGCACCCAGCTTTGGTGGGACATCGCTGTGGTGGAAAGCTTCCGCTTATTGAAGCGCATCTATGACGTCCCCGACGCCGACTACCGGGCGCGGATGAAGCAGTTCGACGAGATTCTCGAGCTGGGTCGGTACCTGCACACGCCGGTGCGGAAACTGTCCCTCGGCGAGCGCATGCGGTGCGACGTGGCGGCGGCGCTGATCCACAATCCACCGTTGGTGTTTCTCGACGAGCCGACGATCGGGCTGGACATCGTGGCCAAAGAGAGCATTCGGACGTTCCTGCACGAGGTGAACCGCCGGTATGGCACGACGATGCTGCTCACCACGCACGATCTCTCGGATATCGAAGAGTTGTGCCGGCGGCTGATGATCATCGACCACGGACGGCTGCTGTTCGACGGCGGTCTGCAAGAACTCAAGGACCGCTTGTGGCAAGAGTCCGCGCTGCGGGTGGAGCTGAAGGACCCGAGTCAGGTGGTCCATCTTGAGTCGTTGCAGATCCCCGACGTGGCCTGCGACCGCATCGACAAGCTCACCTATCGGCTGCACTTCCCCCGGGACGCCTGGTCAACCGCCGATGTGATCCGCCAGGTCGTCAACGCCGTCGAGGTCCGCGACGTCACCATCGAGGAGCAGTCGATCGAGGAGGTCGTGCGGCGGATCTATTTGGGCGAGGAGCTGAGGCAGTGGAGCCACTGAGTCTCCCGAACACCTCGGCTCCGTGCAGACCGGCGCGGCAGCCGGGAGCCGGGTCCGGTGGCGAGGCGGGGACATGAGTGCGATCGCCACATGCGCCGAGTTCGCCCGGATCGGCTTCATGAACATGTTGGCGTTCCGGCTGCGCTACTACACCGGCATCATTACCTACTTCATCAACGTCAGCGTTTACTACTTCATCTGGCGGGCGATCTACACATACGACCCGAAGTTCGCCGACATGAGTTTCCCGCAGATGGTCACTTATGTGGCCGTCGGCTGGGTGATCCGTTCGCTCTACTTCAACAACGTGGACTCGCAGATGGCCTCGGACATCCTGGAGGGCAAGATTTCGATGGTGATGCTGAAGCCGGTGAGCGTCCAGGCCAGCTACATTTCGCGGGTTTTGGGGGAATCCGCTTTCCGTTTGGTGATGCTCACGGGGCCAACGGCGCTGGTGATCGGTTTCCTGTTCCCGCTCGTGCCGCCGGCCTCGGCATTGCACTTCACCGCGTTCGTGATCGCAGTGGGGTTCAGTATCCTGCTCGTGGCGGCATTGAACTTCATCGTGGGCACGTGCGCCATCAGCCTGAAGTCGATCCTGGGGCTGCTGCGGGCGAAGTTCTGGATGCAGGAGCTGCTGAGCGGGTTGCTCGTTCCGGTGACGCTGTTTCCGTCCCCCTTTCGGGAGATTTCCGGCCTGCTGCCGTTCCAGCACATCGGCTTCACGCCGATGATGATCTACTTGGGTAAGCTCGACGGAGCGGCGATCGTCCGCGTGTTCTTGCTCGAGACCTTCTGGGTGGTCTTCCTGTTCGGGTTCGGCGCCTGGTTCTGGCGGACGTTGAGCCGACGCCTGACAATCCATGGCGGCTGAGCGGTTCCGCTTCCGAACCGCTGCGATAAGATGACAAAAACCGGCAATTCGCCGCTACAGTGAGGGCTGGAACGAGATGTGGAAGCGACTGGTGAGGATCGGCGTCTGGACGGCTATCGCCTTGCTGGGCGCAGGCGCGCTCGGGGGGATCGCGCTCAACCGGGGCGAGCAGATCAACAGCGTCTGGCTGGTGATCGCGGCGGTGTGCACTTTTCTAGTGGCCTACCGCTTCTATCACGCGTGGATCGCCGCCAAAGTGCTGGCGCTCGATGACCGCCGGGCCACGCCGGCTGAGCGGCTCAACGACGGGCATGATTACGAGCCGACGCACAAGTGGATCGTCTTTGGTCACCATTTCGCCGCCATCGCCGGTCCCGGGCCGCTGGTGGGACCAGTGTTGGCGGCGCAGTTCGGGTATTTGCCGGGCGCTTTGTGGATCATCGTGGGAGCCGCACTGGCCGGGGCCGTGCACGACCTGATCGTGCTGGGCGCGTCGATTCGGCGCAACGGGCGTTCCATCGGCGAGATGGCGCGGGAGGAGATCGGCAAGGTGGGCGGCTACGTGGCCATGGTGACGGTGCTGCTCATCATGATCATCCTGCTGGCGGTGATCGCGCTGGTGGTGGTGAACGCGTTGCGGGACAGCCCGTGGGGGACCTTCACGATCGCGATGACGATGCCGATCGCGATTCTCATGGGCCTCTACCTGCGTTTCTGGCGCAAGGGCAAGGTGATGGAGGTCTCCGTGCTGGGCTTTGCTTTGGTGATTCTGGCGATTTTCGGCGGCGAGTGGGTTTCGAAGAATCCGGCGCTGGCGGAGTGGTTCACACTCTCGGGCGTGGCGCTGGCCTTTGCAATCATCATTTACGGATTCTTCGCCAGCGCGCTTCCTGTCTGGTTATTGCTGGCGCCACGTGACTACCTGAGCACATTCGTGAAGCTGGGCGTAGCGTTTCTCCTGGCGCTCGGCATTCTCGCTGTTCGCCCGGAGTTGGAGATGCCGGCGGTGACGGAATTCATCGACGGCACCGGACCGGTCTTCGCAGGCGCTCTGTTCCCCTTCTGCTTCATCACGATCGGCTGCGGCGCTTTGAGCGGCTTTCACTCGCTGATCTCGTCGGGGACCACTCCGAAGATGCTCGCCAAGGAATGGCACGCCCTGCCGGTGGGTTCCGGCGGAATGCTGGCCGAGGGAGTGGTGGCCATCCTGGCGTTGATTTCGGCCAGCGTGCTGCAGCCGGGCGTTTATTTCGCGGTGAACTCTCCGGCGGCCTTGACCGGACCGGACCCGGTGACGGCGACGGCGGCGATCTCGTCCTGGGGATATCCGGTGACGCCGGGCGAGATGGAGGCGCTCGCCGAAGAAGTCGGCGAAGAGACGCTGTTTCATCGCACCGGAGGCGCGCCGTCCCTGGCGCTGGGCATGGCGCACGTGTTCGCTTCCTCAGGGGTCGGCAAGGAGATGCTGGGCTTCTGGTACCACTTCGCCATCATGTTCGAGGCCCTGTTCATTCTGACGATCATCGACGCCGGCACCCGTGTGGGGCGCTTTATGTTGCAAGATCTGCTGGGGAACTTTTACAGACCCCTTGGACGGACGGGATGGATGCCGGGGGTGATCGGGGCAAGCGCGGCGATCGTTCTGGCGTGGGGATATTTCCTGTATCAGGGGGTCTTGGATCCCTACGGCGGGGTGAATTCGCTGTGGCCGATGTTTGGGATCGCCAACCAGTTGTTGGGCGTGGTGGCGCTGGCTGTGGGTACGACGATCATCTTGAAGAAGCATGGGCCGAAGTACATGTGGATCACGCTGATGCCGATGGCGTGGATCGTGTCGGTGACCTACACGGCGGCCTACCAAAAAGTGTTCTCGCCGGATCCACGTCTCGGTTTCCTGGCGCAAGCGGCTGACTTGAAGGCGGCCCTGGCGGGGGGAGCGATGTCCGCCCAACAGGCCGCCGAGGCTGAACGGCTCATCTTCAATGCCAACTTGAACGCTGTGGTTTGCAGTATTTTCATCATCCTCGTCAGCGTCGTTTTGTTGGATTCGGTGCGCGTGTGGCTGGGACTGATCCGCCGAACCCGGCCAGCGACGCTCAACGAGACGCCTTTCGTGCCGTCGCGGCTCCAACCGGATGAAGCGCTCGGCGATTGAGAGCGGCAGGGGCCCCGAGCGCTCCGCACGGCTTGTAGACCTGACGCGGGAAGGCTCGGCGTCACCTGCCGACAGGGCGGAAGCGGGGGCGTGATACAATCGGACTAGATTCCTGCAAGGCTTTTGAATTCATGAAGATCCCCATCTCTCTCGCTGTTCTCGCGGTGTCGTTAGCTGTAAAGCCGACCGACGGCGCCGTGACGCCCGATACCGTCGTGGCGACGATAAATGGTAGGAAGGTCACTGCCGCGGAAGTCGAGCGCATACTTACGGGAGTGCCCCCGCAGATGCAGGAGGCGCTCCGCAAAGACCGGAAGGATTTCCTTCGGCGCTACGCTCTGGTGAGCCTTCTCGCCGAACAGGCCGAACGCGACGGGCTCGCGGAAAAGTCCCCTTACAAGGAACAGCTTGCCTGGAACCGGGTGCAGGTGCTGTTGCAGGCGGCGATCTCCGAGGCTCATCGCCGTTTCCAGGAAAAGAACCCGGACACGGCGGAGGAAGAAACCAAGAAGTGGCTAGACGAGATCCGTGAAACCGCGACAATGGAGCCGGTCGATGAGGACTACTTCTCCGGGGATGCTGCGAAGGCTGCACGAGTGCCGGACGACACTGTAGTGGTGAAGCTGAACGGGCGTGAAATAACGGCCGGGGAGATCAAGTTCTGGTTGTTGGGAGCGACGAACCAGGTGCGGGAGAACTTCCTCAAGAACCGTGAGGAGTTTCTGCGCCAATACGCCATGACGCTCCGGCTCGTCGAGATCGCTGAGAAGCAACGGCTCGACCAGAAGACGCCTTATAAGGAACAGCTCCAGTGGGTCCGGGTGAACACTCTTTCCCAGGCAAGGCTGAACGAGTACTCCGATCAGATCAACATCGGACGGAAAGAGGAGCAGGAATACTACGCCGCCCACAAAGACGACTACACCCGCGCGCGGGTGAAAGTGATCTATATCCCGTTCGGCAGCGATGAGGACGCCGGGAAGGTCGTCAACGGCAAGAAGGTTTTGAGCGAAGAGGAAGCGCTCGCTCTGACGAAGAAGATCCGGAAGGAGCTCGCCGCCGGCGCAGACTTCGTCGAGATGGTGAAGCGTTACTCTGAAGACGAGACATCAAAGGCCAAAGACGGGGACTTCGGGACGATCCGCAAAAGCGACAAACTTCCCGAACACATCAAGGAGGCCATATTCCGCCTCAAGCCCGGCGAGGTGACCGAGCCCTTACGCCAGCCGAACGGGTACTACCTCTTCCGGGTCGAGGAGGTGGGAACGCAGACCCTCGACGAAGTCCGGCAGACTCTGAACCGCCAGGCGAAAGCGGCCAAGTTCCGGGAATGGTTCGATCAAGTTGTCAAGACGGTGCAGTTCGACATTGAGAACGAAGAGTACTTCAATCAGCAGCAGCAGTAAGGTTTCTCCGTTGCGTTGCCGCGCGGGTTCAGCACTGATCGCTGACGTCGTCCGGATGCTCCCGAGATTCCACGGCCGGCCGATCCGGTTGAGCTTCCAGCCCGTGCTGTCGGTTCACCGCGGACGTTTACTGCGCTCGGGACGGCAAGGAATGCCGGTGCATGCTGCTTCCGACATCCGGGGCCGGCGGATCATCTTGGAGGAAGAGCTGCAAAAGCAGAAAACCGAACTCGCCCGGGTGCTTGTTCACGAGCTTTTCCACTTTGCATGGGCGCGGACGAGCAACGAGAATCGGCAGGCTTATGAGGCGATCCTCCGCCGCGAGATGCGGCTCAACGCGAAGGGCGAACTTGGATGGTCGGCTGAGCGGCGAAAGAATCAGCTCGATCCCGGCGATGTGGAGCGGCGCTCCCGGCGCTGGCGGGAGTACGTGTGCGAAAGCTTTTGCGACACTGCGGCCTGGTATTTCACTCCGGCCCGGCACCCGGAGCACACTCTGAAACCGCGGTTTCGGGCTTGGAGAGCGGAGTGGTTTCGTAACTTCGCCCCGCCGGGTCAGCGAATCCCCCTATAGTAGAATGACCACGAGGAGCTATTCCGTGACGTGTGTGCGAGCAATGATGGCCGCCGCTGCAGCCGTGGGGTTGAACGCAGTCCTGTTGAGCTGCGCGGCGAGATACGAAAGCGCAGCCGAAGCTACATCGTTGAAACCTTCCCATGAGCGCCAGATGGCTCCGGATTTCGAGCTCAAGGACGCGGACGGCCGGACCGTGCAGCTATCGGATTACCGGGGCAAAGTGGTGTTGTTGAACTTCTGGGCTACTTGGTGCGGCCCTTGCAAGATCGAGATTCCTTGGTTCGTCGAGTTCGAAAAGGAATTCAAGGATGAGGGCTTCGCCGTGTTGGGGATTTCGCTTGACGAGGACGGTTGGGACGTCGTCAAGCCTTACCTCGAAGAGAACAGAGTGAACTACCGGGTGCTGATGGGAAATGATGAGGTAGCCATGCTCTACGGAGGGGTCGATTCATTACCGACTACCTTTCTGATTGACCGGGAGGGGCGGATCGCCTCGGTGCACGTCGGGCTGGTGAGCAGGGCTGATTATGAGAACGACATCACGATGCTCCTTGCTGAAGACTAGAATTCTTTGGCTGTTCCTCCTCGCGGTTCTACAAGCGCCGGGGCAGGCGCAACGGAATGTCCTCTCAGTTGAGGCGCCGTCTCGCGTGGCCGTGCGCAAAGGCGGGGAAACCGACATCACCCTGCGCGCCAGGGTTGCGCCCGGTTACCACGTCAATAGTCATAAGCCGGCTGACGAATTCCTCATCCCGCTCAAGTTGAGCTGGGACGGGCCGTTGACGGTCGTCGAGACACGCTTCCCGGAACCCAAGCAGGAGCGGTACGCGTTCGCGGAGACTCCGTTGTCGGTGTTCACCGGGGATTTCGATATCGGGGTTCGTTTTCGCGCTCCTTCGGCGGCGGAGGCCGGCGAGGCCTCGATGACCGGGAGGCTGCGGTATCAGGCATGCACCGACAAGCTTTGTCTTCCCCCCAAAACGGTGATGATCCGGTTCACCGTGGAGATCCGTTGATCCGGCAAACGCGGTGCGGCGCCTGATTATCCGGCCCGGAGCCATCGGCGATTGTATCCTTTCTCTTCCTGCGATTGAGGCCCTGCGGACCGATTACACGGAAGTCTGGGTGGCCCGGCAGAACGTGTCGTTGATCCGTTTTGCGGACCGGGTTCGCGCGATTGCCGACACCGGGCTGGACTGGCTGGAGATCGATCCGGCGTCCCCGCCGCCGAAGCTGATCGAGAGCCTACGAAACTTCGACTCCATCGTCTCTTGGTACGGGTGGGGAAGGGAAGCCTTCCACGCGGCTGTCGAGCGCTGGAAGCTTCCGGCGGTGGTGCTGCCGGCGTTGCCGCGAGGCCCGGGCAAGCACGCAACGGATTTCTATCTCGATCAGGTACGGGGGTTAGGAGCGCGCGACGTTCCGCCGATTCCCCGGGTTCCCTGCCAGCCGGCACCAGCTCCCGACGTGGTCATTCATCCTTTTGCGAGCAGCGAGGCGAAGCGGTGGCCGCTCGATAGTTTTCGGGAACTGGCGTCCCGGCTCGAAGCCCGATGGCGGGTGGGTTGGGTTGCCGGTCCGGAAGAAACTTTGCCCGAAGCGCACCGCTTCGACGACCTGTATGAGTTGGCGCGCTGGCTGGCCGGGACACATCTCTTCGTCGGCAACGACAGCGGCATTGCGCATCTCGCGGCAGCCGTGGGGACAGCCGTAGTGGCAGTGTTCGGTCCCACCGATGACCGCGTATGGGGGCCGCGGGGGCCCCGCGCAGAGATCGTGCGGCCGGCGGCTCGGCCGGCGCCAGTGTCGGAAGTGCCGGTGGAAGGAGTGTGGGACGCGGTTTGTCGGCTGCTGGAGCGCACAGCCGGTCAGCGGCCGCCTACCTGACGATGATCCGGCGCCCGGCGCCCGTGGCCACGTAGTTCCGTCCCCAAGCGCGACGGAAAAGCCGTTTGGCCCGTTCGCCGGTGCAGTGAGCCGGGGCGACCTGCTCCACACCGAGCGCTTTGAGGCGTTGGATCTCCTCGTCGATCTGGTCTTCACTCCACCGCATCATGTGGAAGCCGCCTAGCAGCAAGCGAATCTTTTCGCTCGGGTATTGAGCGGCGACGGCGCCGACCATTTTTGCCACTCCCGGGTGGCCGCACGCCACGAGCACCACCAGTCCGGAAGAGTGCTTGACGATTAGTGCTTGCTCGGGAATCTTGCCGGAGATCTCGCCGGTCGTAAAGACTCCAGGAACGATCTCGAGGGGTTGCCGGACACGCCGGACGGGCATGGCCACCGCCCGGGCGAGGTCGAACGCCCTTGGCGGGAAACTGTCGAGAAAGTAGACGGGAGCGGTCCGGTTCTTCAGGGCAAACCGGAACACGCCTCCGCGATGATCGGCGTGGTAATGTGAGATCACCACCGCCTCGATCGACGCGGGGTCAACGCCCGATTGGCCCAGCTGGCGCATGAAGACCTCCGCATCGTTACCGGAGTCGAATAAGATCTTGTGCTGGCCGACCGTAACCACTGCGGCGAACCCCCAGTTCTCTTGGAATCCCGCAGCCGCAGCCGTATTGTCATACACGATACGGATGTCCACCTCGGCCGCCGCGGGTATTACAACGCCGGCCAGGAGGATGGCAGCGCTCAGCCACCGGACCATTGCCTGCATTCTAATTCCTGGCCGAGACCGGAGGCTAGCGGCAATAAACTGAGGAGCCGGCCGTAGTAGAGTTGGAAGCAACGTTTCGTCCGAGGAGGGTCAATGGATTCAGCAAACGCCACAGTGGATTCCGGGCAACCGCGGCCGATGAGCGAACCGGGTCGCTTGATTGGAATGTTTTGGGAACCGACGGCAGTATTCCAAGACCTCGCTCAGCGTCCGCGGTGGTGGGTCCCGATGCTGCTGGTGGTCGCCGGCAGCCTGATCTACACCTACGCGTTCTCTCAGATTGTCGGCTGGCGGGCTTTCCTGGAAAGGGAGTTCGCGCAGAACGAACGGCTGCAACAGATGTCGGCCGAAATGCAGCGGCAGATCATCCAGCAACAACTTGGCATCGTCGAGGTGATGAGCTACGTGGGAGCCCTGGTGGGTTCCGTGGTAGTGCTGGTGGTAGTTGCCGCGCTGCTGCTGCTTGTGTTCAAGGTCGCCGGCGGCGCCGACTTGACGTTTCGCCACTCGTTCGGGATCACGTGCTATTCTTGGCTTCCGTTCGTGCTGTATCAGGCGCTCGCCCTGGTGGTGATGGCCTTCGGCCGTCCCGAGGACTTCGACCTGAAGAACCCGCTGCCGTTCAACCCTGGCTGGTTCCTGGACCCCTCCGCGTCGCCGGCCTGGCTGGTGGCGTTAGCTAGCTCCGTGGATCTATTCAGCTTGTGGGCGCTGGCCTTACTCGCGCTGGGCTTCTCGGTGGCGACGCGAAAGATCAAGTTCGGCAAAGCATTTACGATCGTGCTCTTGGCGTGGGGGATCTATGTGCTACTGAAGACGGGCTGGGCGGCTCTATTCGGTTGATTGCCCGGGTTCTCACGGCGTGCGGAAGCCGACGCGGACAAGGACCGCGCCGAGATCGCGATCATCGCCCGGGGGGGAGAAGGTGCGATCGACCGAGACCTCGACGGTGACTTTCTTTCCACTGGCGGGTACCGGTTCAGGCGAACGGACGGTGTAACTGCCGGGGCCGGGGAGCGACATGCGCGCGACGACGCGGCCGCTGGCCGACAAAGTAACTTCCCGCGCCGGAGCGGCGTCGGGAATGTACAGCGAGGCTTCGAGGACTGCGGGTTCTGAGGGCGGCTTCAGCAACAGCACCGCCCGGCCGCTCATCCACCGCCAGGCGTTCTCCTCGAGCTGATAGACGCCGCTGACGATCTGCGACGCGGCCTCGGGAGCGTTCATCGGGAGATCCGAAAGGACCGGCTCGCGCTCCACGACCACCTCCGCCCGGACGCGATCCAACGGTCCGAAGACGATATCGAACGCCCGGTAGCCGAGGGTCACGGTGGAGTAGGCGGACCGCGCACCGAGTCCGATCATCCGCAGCGGCAGAGCGGGGCGGACTTCGGTCTCGGCTAGCGTAGTGGCTACGCCGCCGCCGGTGGTGAATTCGATCGGGTAGGAAATCTCGCTGGTGAGCACCATCTCCCCCGGCTGCACGGGCTGTCCTTGTTCGAGGGGCAAGCCGCCTTCGGCTTCGGCATAGAAACGGAGGCCCCACTCGGCGTTCACCCACACGCGGCGTTGGGTGAATTCGTCATGCAGGCCGGCGACAAAGCGGCGGTAGGCGTCCCAATGCTGATAGTTCATCCAAGCGAGTCCTAGCGCCAGGACGGCCTGGAAAGCCACGCCAGCGGCGAGCCATCGGGGCCGGTCCGCGAGCGAGCGCGTCACTAGCAGACACAATGGCGCGGCCAGGGGCAGCAAGTACCGGGCAGAACCGGCGAAGAATAGCGCGAGAGCCGCGGCGAAGAACAAGATGAGCCACGCCGACAGGAAAAAGCGGTCTTTGTCTGCGGGATCCCGAAGGGCGACGGCGCAAGCGAGGGCGACGAGGACGCCCGTTCCGAAGGTGAACCAGAACAGCGGGTGTGGGTCCAAAGCGGCGGCTCCGGCCAGGGCCGCGGCCGCGGCGGCGGCCCAGAGCCATTTGGGCGAGCTCCGGAAGGTGGCGAGAGCGGCTGGCGGAAAGACGATCCAGCCCAAGTGAACCGTGAGAGCGGCGGCGTTCTGCAGCTTCGTGCCGAGCGCCTGAAAACCGTAGCTCTCAAAGTAGTCCGCCAACACTCCCGCCGGCATAGCTCCTCCGGTGAGCCGCTCGAAAACCTGCCAGCCCGCGAGCACCACGGCCGGTGAGGCAAGGACGGCCCACGCGGGCATCCAACGCCGCCGGTGCAGCCACAGGTACACCGCTCCGATGGGCATGAAGACGACGGATTGATAGGCGGCCAGAGCGGCGGGAATCCAGGCGGCCGCGGATGCGGCCAGCAGCCGCCGGGAACCTCGGTCTACGGCGGCGACGAAAAGGGCGGCCGAGGCCATCCAGAAGGCCAGGAACGGGACGTCGGACTCGAGCGAGTTGCCGTTCACGACGAACGGGGGCACTACGAGAAACAAGAGCACCGCCCAGAGCGGCCGGGGCGAGAAGCGCCAGGCGAGGCTCAACATGGCCCAGGCAGCGATCAGCGAGAACAGGATGTACGCGGCGTGGAACGGCGCCTCCTTGACATCGCCCAACAGCGCCAGCAGTGCGCCCAAGAACCACATATTCAGAGGTGGGTGCGGATGCCCGCGCATGTCCACCATCTTGCCGGCGAAGACATACTTGGCGTGGGTGGGGTGCCAGGGATCGATCTGGGCGTGCATCGCCCCAGTGAGGTAGAAGGAATCGTCCCCCTGAATCGCCTGGTTCAGGAAAGGAAGGCGCAGCAAGAGAACCAGAGCTGTTACGAAGAGCAGAGTCCGCACCCGGTTGTTGTGGACCGCTGGCTTCAAACCGTAGATTCTACCCCGCGTGGAGCGCTCACGCCCCTAGTTCCCGGCGGATCACTCCAGCGATTCGCGCCGACTCACGCTCCACGCGCTCCGCTGAGGCCGCTTCGACCATGACTCTGGCGAGGGGCTCGGTTCCGGAATAGCGCACGAGCACCCGGCCGGAGCCCGCGAACGCTTGCTCGGCTTGCCGGATCGCCTGCTGTACGGCATCCAGCTCTTCCAATGGGACTTTGCGTTTCACCCGAACATTGACGATTTTCTGCGGGTAGATCTTCAAGTCGGCCGTGAGGGCGTCGAGATCGCATCCCGAGGCGCGGATCGCCGCCAGGACCCGGAGCGCGGTGATCAAGCCGTCGCCGGTGGTGGCGACATCACGAAAGATTACGTGCCCGGATTGTTCGCCGCCCAACACCGCGCCGCAGCGCAACATTTCTTCCAGCACGTACTTGTCGCCGACGGGGGTCCGCACCATCCGGATGCCGCTCGCCTCGAGGGCGCGCTCGAGTCCCAGGTTGGACATTACGGTGGCGACGACCAAAGGCGCCCCGTCGCCGGCGAGTTTGCCATGGGCGAGAAGCGCCCGTGCGCAGAGCAGCATCACGCCGTCGCCGTTGACGATCTTTCCTGAAGGCGCAACGAAGACCGCCCGGTCCGCATCGCCGTCGAAAGCGACGCCCAGGTCCGCTCCGGACTCGAGCACCTCTTCCCGGAGCCGTTCCGGGTGCAGCGCGCCGCAGGCGAGGTTGATGTTCCGGCCGTCGGGAGAGCAGCTCAGTGCGGCGACCTTCGCGCCGAGACGGCGGAACAGAGCCGGGCCAAGGCGGTAGGCCGCCCCGTTGCCGCAGTCCAGGACGATCCTGACGCCTTCGAGCGGCGGCGCGAGGGAGGCGAGGAAATCGAGATAGGTCTCGGCCAATCCGGTTTCAACGGGCAGTTCTTCGCTTTCCTCCGGCGTCGCATCCTGCCCCCTCAGGCGGAAAATCTCGGCTTCCAGGCGCCGTTCGTCACTGTCCGGGAGCTTGAGGCCTGAATGGTCGAAGACTTTCAGGCCGTTGTCTTCGTATGGATTGTGAGAGGCCGAGATCACCACGCCGGCGACGAAGTCGCGGCTCCGGGTTAGGTAGGCGACCCCCGGGGTGGTGATCACCCCGGCGAAGCATGGTCTCGCGCCAGCGCGGATCAGGCCGGCGGCGACGCAGCGAGCGAGCCACGGACCTGACTCGCGGGTGTCCATGCCGATCAAGACGCGCGGGCCGGCGCCGCGAGCCACCGCCCACTCCCCGAGTGCGCGGCCGAAAGCGTAAACGGTGCGCCGGTCGAGGGGGTAGTCCCCCGCGACGCCCCGGATGCCATCTGTACCAAAAAGTTTCCGCTGCATGCTCAGGGTTGTTGTGTTTCGACCCTTTCCACGACGATGGTGACGACGACCCGCGGCGGACCTTCGAAACGCACCTGAGGGTCGTCAACGAACACGTTCACCGGGATGCGGACGGTCCCGTACACATCACTGAGGTCGATAGAGTCGGTGTCGACGAAAGAGACCTGCTCGACGTTGCTTTGAGGGCCGACGACGGCCAGCGATTCGGGCTCGGCGCGCTGACTGACGATCCGGTAGCCGTCAGGCGGTGGATTGGAGATGCGGACGCGCACCGGCACGAGTCTCGAGATCCGGCGCTCGAAGTGGAGGCGGATCTGCGCCGGCATGGCGCGGGAAAAGGTGACGCCGATAGGTAGGGAGACGTTGGAAGACTCGATCGTGTAGGTCCGATCGCCTGGGTGCTCGATTGCGCCCAGATCGAGGATGACGGCTGCGTCGGAAAGTTTTTCCGGCGTCAACAGGCTAGCGGGGCCCCGCACTTCGAGCCGGACGCGGTCAACCAACTCGCCGCTGAGTTCCAGATCACTGGGCATGCCCCGGTAGAGCACAGGCACAGCCACGGTGGTGGCAAGTTCCGGGTCGCGTACCAACGCCACCCACAGTAGTGACGCGAGCAAGAGAGAGAGGAGTTTCCAGCCGAGGTTCTTGGTCAGAAAGCTCATCATGGCCGCCGCGCCTCTTTCAAGCCGGAGTCTCCGGCGCTGAGGGCCGTCACCTCGGTCCCTGCGGTGGAGTCCGACTCCTTGGTCAGACCGAAGTGAGTGGCGATCCTCCGCTCAACCTCTTCGGGGGACAGGTGAAGCTGAATGTCTCCGAAGGCGGCTACCGAGATGCGGCCGGTTTCCTCAGAGACGACGATCGAGAGACAGTCGGTCTCCTCGGTGATGCCGATGGCCGCTCGGTGGCGAGTACCCAAGGTGCTCATCAGCCGGGGGTTCGTGCTGAGAGGCAAAAAGCAGGCCGCGGCGGCCACCCGGTTTCCTTGAATTATCACAGCGCCGTCGTGAAGGGCGGTTCCGGGATGGAAGATCGAGAGAAGCAGGTCGCGCGAGAGGACGCCATCGACCATGACGCCGCTTTCGATGAAGGTGCGCAGGCCGATGTCGCGCTCGAGCACGATGAGGGCGCCGGTCCTGTTCCGCGCCAGCGTTTCCAGCGCAAGCGTGATCTCTTGGATGGCCTCCCGACGGTCGAAGGTCGGCCCGGTAAGGAAACGCCGGCGGCCCATTCTGGCAAGCAACCGGCGGATGTCGGACTGGAACAGCACGATGAGGGCGAAGACCGAATAGGGCGCCACGGTTTCCAGGATCGTGCGGAGCAAGCCCATGCCGGCGACGACAGCGAAGACATAGACGCCGACGAGCATGAGGACGCCCGTGATGATGGCGAACGCCCGGCGTCCGCGGATGATCAGGAAGAACTGATAGAAGAGAAAGGCGACGGCCAGGATGTCCAGGATCGCGACAGGGGTGAGTTCTGGGATGCTTCGAAAAAAGGGCCAGTGGAGAAACGGCATTTTTCGGTCTCAGCCGGGGCCGGAAATCTTATTTTAACCGATGCGGCCCCCGGCTAGCGCCCAAGATGTTGATTTCACCGAAGTTCTCCACCCGCCTTGCGGTCGAAGCCCGGCGGTATGGCGAAGACGGCCGTGCCGAGGTCGAGCTCACGAACGGTCAGGAACTGATCCGGATCCCGGGATTCCAGCGGAGGTGTGGCGGGGCGCTGGCCGGGGCCGGTTGATCCGTTCCAGCATCGTCAACCGGCGAAGCGGTAGATCGCTTCCTCGATCGAGACGCCGCGGACGTCGATCTGCTCGAGATCGGTGGACCCGACGCCCAGTTGCTCGGCGAGCAGCAATGTGTTGTCGCATTTCGGAAAAGTGGTTGAGCCGCGGGAAGCGCGAGGATCGAGGCCCATGAGAGCGGTCGCGACGGCGTCGGTCGAAACGGGGTTCAGGCCGGCGATCAACAGCCCCGGCCGGACCGGACGCACGCCGGGGTTCCAGGGACCTTCGCCTCCGGCGATCGTCTCAACGCCGTCGATCACGGCTAAATGGATCGGTCGGGCGGCGCAGACCTCCGCCGTAATCCGCGGCACGCGGTATCCGGGATCCCGGGGCGACGCGGGGTCGAGCTCCTGAGGCGCGGACAGTGAAGGCGGGCGTTTGCCGAAGTGGCAGACTTGGCCGCGGCCGGAGCCGGGAGTCTCGTTCGGCTCGTCACGGCCGGCGTCGTCGCCGTAAATCGACGCCGGTAGGTTTCCGAAACAGTTCTTGAGCGAGAGCGTGACTCCGCAGGTCTGGTGCTGCTTCAACTTGGCGAGGGAGACGAACACATCGGTGTCGGCGTAGGAATGGTTCAGGTCGTAGCCGGGGAAGATCCAGGCGCGGCCGGGTACGGTGAGTCTGGCGTAGCGCTTGCCCTTGCCGAGGGTGTTCGTGTTTTCGAATTCGACGCGATCGGCGGCGCGCTGGAGGGAACGAACACGCCAGCCGGAATCGAGCATGTACTCCTCGAGCGGCGCGGCTGTTTGAAAAGCGCTTTCCACCAAGCGGATGCAGCGGGCGCCGGCGCGGCCGAGGTGGTGCACCAGGGCGCCTACGACTTTCGGATGGCAATAGTGCGTGAGCGCCGGCGGGCGTCCGCCGACCCGAGTGGCCGGACTGCCGGTCATGTTGAGCTTGACCGTGACGGTCTTACCCTTCACCAAGCGTCCGAGCCCCCCCAACTGATCGAACAGACCGCCGAGGAGGGCGGTGACGTCTTCCCGGTAAGAGGGGCACCGCGCGACGGCGACCGGAGCTGCCGGCGCCCTGGATCCCAGCAGGGGCGCCCCGGCGGTGAGGGCTAACAGTTCTCTTCGTGTCATTGACATGTGCACTCCCCCTTTCCTTCAGGATGCCACGGCGGGAGTTCCCGCGGCAGGATCCGGCCCCGCGGGGACCGAAGCGGCCGAAAAAGGATGCAGGGCCATCGCCAAAAGCGGGACCGGCTGGACTTGATCGTAATATAGGGGTCGGAGGCTGTAGCGGTGGACCCTCATGCCGAATACACGAGACGCTGGAGGCACCGGCGGGAGGTGGCTCGCCGTTATCGCGTCTGGGACGCGCGGTACGGCTACGCCCGGCTGCTGCTGGCTTTCTTGTGTCTCGTGATGGGTTGGATCGTTTTCGGGATGCACGCGGCGCCCGGCTGGTGGATGATTGCGCCGGTGGCGGGATTCATCGCGCTGGTCGTCATCCACGACCGGGCGCAGCGGCTAATGGAGCGGGCGGAGCGAGCAGCCGCCTTCTACCGGCGGGGGTTGGACCGGCTGGAGGGGAAATGGCAAGGACGTGGTGAGTGCGGCGACCGCTACATCAACGACAAGCACCCGTATGCAAACGACCTCGATCTCTTCGGGCGCGGCAGCGTTTTCGAGCTACTCTGTACCGCCCGCACGTTGGCCGGGCGGCGCACTCTGGCGTGGTGGCTCTTGCATCCCGCAGATCCCGAGGAGGCCCGCGCGCGCCAGGAAGCGGTCAAGGAGCTGCGTGACCGCCTTGATTTGCGGGAAGACCTGGCGTTGATGGGCGAAGCCGTCCGCAAAGGCGTGCACGCTGGCGCCTTGCCGCGGTGGGGGGAAGCTGATCCGATTCTGGATTCGCGGTTTGCCCGCGGGGCCGCTTTCTTGGTTTCCCTCGCTGTTGTCGGCAGCGCCCTGGCGGTGCTCGTGCACGCTGCGCCTTTGGCTTTTCTCGTCGCGCCGCTGGCCGCGGCTGCCGGCTTGGGGGTCGTTTGGCGCTCGCGGGTGTTGCGGGTGGCGGCCGAAGTAGAACAGCCGGCGCACGACCTCGACCTGTTGTCCGGTTTGCTGCGGCTTCTGGAACAGGAGGAATTTCAGTGCCGGAGGCTGCGCGAGCTGAAGGACCGTCTCGCCGTGGAGGGCCAGCCGCCGTCCAAACGTATCGCGAAACTCGAGCGCCTGGTGGAGCTGCTCGATTCGCGGGAACACTTACTAATGCGGCTGGTCGGCCCTCCGCTGCTGTGGACCACGCAACTGTGCTTTGCCATCGAGGCTTGGCGGAAGAAGACGGGACCGCATTTGCGGGAGTGGCTTCGGGCTGTGGGACAGTTCGAGGCTCTCTGCTCGCTCGCCGGTTATGCTTTCGAGCACCCGAACGATCCGTTCCCTGAATTCACGTCCGAATGTTCCTGTTTCGACGGCCGTGAACTGGGCCATCCGCTGATTCCTGAGGACCGGTGCGTGCGCAACGACGTCCGGCTCGACAAAGACACGCAGGTTCTGTTGGTAAGCGGGTCCAATATGTCGGGCAAGAGTACGTTGCTGCGGACGGTGGGGGTCAATGCGGTCCTCGCCATGATCGGCGCGCCGGTGCGAGCGGCATCGCTGCGGCTTTCTCCGCTCAAGATCGGGGCCTCGATCCGGGTTACGGATTCACTACAGGCCGGCATGTCCCGCTTCTACGCGGAGATCACACGGATCCGGCAGATCATGGACCTGGCTGCCGAGGAGGGGACCGTGCTTTTCCTTCTCGATGAGCTGCTGCATGGCACGAACTCCCACGACCGCCGCATCGGGGCCGAGGCGATCGTTCGGGCGCTAGTCGAGCGCGGCGCGATTGGGCTAGTGACGACCCACGACCTGGCCATCGCCCACATCGAGAACGAGATGGCGCCACGTGTGCGCAACGTCCATTTCCAGGACCGCCTGGAGAACGGCCGGATGATCTTCGACTACAAGCTCCGTCCCGGCGTGGTAGAGCACTCCAACGCCATTGAGTTGATGCGCAGCGTGGGCCTGGAGGTGTGAGGGTCGCGGGAAACCGCGCCGAGGCGCCGGGCGCCCGTCAATCGTGCTTTTCGCTCAGGACGCCGTCGTCGAGAAGCCCCCACGGAGTGAAAGCCGTCCGACGGGCGAGCCAAAGGGCCACCCAGAGCGTGAGGGCGGTGCCGGAGAGAATCGCGAGCATGATTACCATCTGATACTTGATTGCGCTCAGGGGATCGGCTCCGGCGAGGATGACGCCGGTCATCATGCCGGGCAGAGACACCAGCCCGATAGTCGCGATGGTGGCCACCGTGGGTTCGAGCGCGGCGCGAAACGCCGTTTGCAGGTAGGGGCGCAACGCCTCGCTCAGGCTTGCCCCTTGCGACAGGGCGAGGAGGAACGGTTTTTCTTGGTCCCGCAAGGCGTGAAAGAAGCGGCTGAGGCCGATGATGTCGGCACGGAGGCAGTTGCCAAGTACCATGCCGCCGAGGGGAATGGCGTATTGGGGGTCGAACACGGAGGGTAGGCCGAGCACGACGCCGGTGAAATAGACCATCGGCAGGAGAGTTCCCACGGCCAAGGCCGTGAACAGGACCCCGCCCATCCGCCGCAGCCGCAGGCCGCTGCCGCGCAACACCGAGAGATCCGCGACGAGGATCATCGCGGCGAGCCAGGCCAGGGTGAGCCAAACGCGGTTCACCTCGAACACGACGCTCAAATAGAGGCCGACGAAGAGTAGTTGCGCGGCCATGCGTACCAGCGCCACCAGTGTGCGGCGGGCCAGCGGCACGCCGTACCAGAGCATCACGGCCAACGGCGCGAGCGCCATCAAGTATGCGGCGGCCAACCGGGCGGAGCTGATCTCAGCGAGTTCCATCGGATTGTCTCGTTGCGGGGAGCCGCACGACCGGGCCGCCCAGCGGGAACAGATCTGGATCGTGCGCCACGGAAAGAATCGTGGTGTCTTCCAGGGACCGCAGGTAGGCCGCCACCGCCGCCCGGCTCTCCGGGTCCAAGGCGGAGGAAGCCTCGTCGAGCAACAACAGCGGCCGCTCGAGAAGCAAGGCCGCGACTAAAGCGATGCGTTGCTTTTCACCGCCCGACAGTTTCGTGACGGGGGTCTCGAGCACTCCTTCGGCGAGACCGAACGCAGCGGCCAGTTCGCGGATCCGCCGTCCCCGGGCGCCGAGACCTCGATTGGCGCGGAATCGCAAAGGGCGGACGATCGCATCGAGCGCTGTGCCGGCGCCGAGTTCCGGTTCCTGCGGGACCCACGCGACGCGCCGGCGCAGCTCCCAGACGGTGCGGGGCATGAGAGCCGTGCCGAAGATCCGGATCTCGCCGGCGTCAGGCTCAGCGAAACCCAAGATGCACTTCAGCAACGTGGTCTTGCCGCACCCGGAAGGTCCTGTCAGCGTGCAGCGGGCGCCCCGTTCAACAGCCAGCGAAAACCCGTCGAGTAACACGTGACCGCGCGCCGTGAGCCGGATGTCCTCAAGTTCCAGGATTTGCATGGCTGCGGGTTTGGTGTCAGACTACTTTATTCCCCACCCGGGAGCAATGATCCCGGGGCGCCTCCGGCTTTCGGGGATCCGAGCAGCGCCGGCAGTGGAAGCCGCTAGAGCACGATGAACGCGAACGAGATCCCGCCGAAACGCGAAGTCTTGAGCTGGGACGCCTATTATCTCAACCTTTGCCGGCACATCGCCGCCCGCAGCAAGGATCCAAACACACAGATCGGCTGCGTGATCGTGGGGCCGGCGCACGAGATCCGTTCCACCGGCTACAACTCTTTCCCCCGCGGCATCCGGGACGACGTGCCGGAGCGGCGGACCCGGCCGCACAAGTACTTGTGGATGGAGCACGCTGAGCGGAACGCCATTTACAACGCCGCACGCGCCGGCACCTCGACCGAAGGCTGCAGCATTTACGTAGACATCATGCCGTGCATGGACTGCGCCCGGGCCATCGTGCAGGCGGGGATCCGGGAGGTCGTCATTTCCCGCGAGCGGATGGAGAGCTACTCCAGCGCCCAATACGACGAGCACTTCCATCAGGTCGAGACGCTGTTCGAAGAGGCCGGGGTACGAATCCGCCAGGTGCCGATGAACGAAAAGGAGTCCTGACGCTTGCCCGCTGGGCGCCACTCCCAGTTCGCTTCTCGTTCCGATAAACTGGCAGCCGGAAATCCATCGAAAGGAGGTTGCAGAAGGCATGCAACTTAGCCGGCGCAATTTGCTCGCTGGTGCGGCCTTGGCGGCCCCGGCCGCGAGCCGGCCAGGAAAGACGCTCATCATCGACGCCCACTGCCACGCCGGTCTCGGAGAGAGAATGTCGGCCCCGTGGGAAACGAAGGCCGATGTCGAAGTCACGTTGCGGAACATGGAGGAGGCCGGCATCGACCGGACCATTATTTTTCCCATCAATAACCCGACCTACGAAAAGGCCAATGAGAAGATCGCCGAGATCTGCGCCCAGTATCCGGACAAATTCATCGGTTTTGCCAAGCATGACCCGGAAACGGAAGGAACACGCATCCCGGCTATGCTGCGCCGGGAAGTTGAGGAGCTGGGCCTCAAGGGTCTGAAGCTCCACGTGTTGCCGCCCCGGTACGTGCTGGACACGGTGGCGGAGCTGGGCATTCCGATCCTGTACCACCCGGAACGAGTCTGGCGCTATCACATGATCGCCGGGGAATACCCGCAGATACCCTTCATCATGGCTCATCTCGGCAGTTTCGGTTCCCAGAACTGGACCGAGCACATTGCGGCGATCGACGTTGCCAAGCGTTATGAAAACGTGTACCTGGACACGTCTTCGGTTCTGATCTTCCGCTACTTGGAGATGGCCGTCCGCGATCTCGGCGCCGACAAGCTGGTGTTCGGCACCGACGGTCCGGAAGTGGACTCCAGGGTGGAGCTTTACAAGATCCGGCTGCTCAAGTTGCCGCCCGAGGACGAGGCCAAGATTCTGGGCGGCAACATCCGGCGCCTGCTGCCGCCGGGCACGGTCTGAGCCTGTTTCCGATGCCCTTCTGGTTTTGGATAACGGTGTCTCGAAACGGTTGAAACCCGGTCGGTTTTGTGGTACGTGTTCATTGATCAGGAGGCATCATGCACGCCACTACGACTCTCCGTGTCACCACCGTCGCCGGACTCCTGCTGTTCGCGTTCCTTTTCGTTTCGTGCGCCACCGGACCCAGCGGACCCGCCGAGGGGACCCCGGCCTGGCACTGGCAGAACGCGCTAACGACTTGGGAGGCCGGTGATTACCAGAAGACTTCGGACAACCTCGAGGAACTTATCGAGCCCGGCTCCGAGTTTGCGGACCGGGCGCAGCCCTGGCGTCTGATCCTGACTGCCGGAATGGCCACCGGTTACATGGAGATCGCGAACGCCTTTGAGAACGGGGCGCGGGCCAACAAGGCGGCTTCGTCGGAGTTCCGAATGCACCGCAACAACTACCGGACCATGGCGAACAAGCAAGTCGCTGCTTTCTGGAAAACGTTCGTTGCGTACAAGAAATCGAACCCCGCCGGTGATATCGTCCTGGCGTTCAGCTATCCCCAAGGCAGCGCGGTCCCGGTGGCGGCGCTGTCCCGGCTCGGGGAAGGCATCATGCTGACGGAAGCGGAGTTGCCGTCGGCGGAACGGCAAGCGCTGCAGCGGGCGGTCCTGATGACGACGTGCCGCTTCGTGGGCGCGGAAGAGGATACGGCCAAGACGCACCAAATGTTCTCGGCGGGCGAGGTCAAGGTCCCGAAAGACACGTTCAACTTCGCCTTGGCCAAGACCTTGAACGAGATCGCCTGGTTCTATTCGGCGTACAAGATGGACCAACCCGACCGCTTGAAAATGCTCAATGAGCAAGCCCTCGAGATTGCCGAGAGTCTGCCGGAGAACGACGACACGAAGGAGCTGATTCGGCAGATCAAGAGCCACATTAAAGAGGCCGAGAAACGGCTGTAGAGGACGATTCGCAAGACCTCCACTGCTCGGGGGATCGTTTCGCGAAGCATGGCGCTGTAGGTCCGGCAGGCTGGTCACCCGTCGCCTTTGGGCGCGTACCGGCGACGGACCAGCAGAAGGTAAGACGCCACGCCGATCACCAGCCAGAAACCGATCAGCTTGATGGGCATGTCGAAGCTGCCAGTGGTGTCCACGAGCCACCCGGTGATCCAAGGCGACGTGATCCCGGCCACGTTCGCGGCAGTGTTCTGGATGCCCACAACCATCGCGATGCTGCCGCCGGGGATCAGGGTCTGCGTCAAGGCCCAGTAGTTGGCGGTGGCCAGCCCCAGCCCGCAGAGGGAGAAAACGGCGAAAAAGAGCATCACGGCCGGTGAGCGTGAGAAGGCGCCCACGGTCTGGGTGGCGGCCAGCAGGAAGCCGGCAATGGTAAACCACCGGCGAACGGCCACCGCGTCGAAGCCGCGCTTGATGAACCAATCGGCCGCCCATCCGGCCAAGGCCGCCACGGCGGCCATTCCCCCGAAAGCCACGCCGCCGTACCAACCCATCTCCTTAATGGACATTCCGTGGACTTTCTTGAAATAAGAGGGCATCCAGGTCATGCAGTAGTATACGAAGTACATGTAGCAGTAAGTGCCGATGATGACTCCCCACATCATCGGGCTCTTGAGTATGCGCCCCGCGGAGACTTGTTGCGCCTGACTGCCGGCGGCGGGCTTCCCTGCGGGCCGCGGCACAGCGGCGATGTCATCTTTCTTCACCCAGGCAAGCCACGGACCCAGCCAGAAGAAACTGACCAAACCGATGATCAAGAACATCCAGCGCCAACCGAGGGCGGCGACGAGGTAGGCGCAGAGGGGCAAACCGATCGCGGGCCCGACCTTCGTGCCCGTCATATAGAGTCCGACGGCGAGCCCACGCTCCCGCTCGGCGAAATGCAAACGGATGTACCGCATGCTGGCGGGGGTCACGACGCTCTCGCCGAGACCCACGAGCAGGCGAATCAAGCAAAGCATTAGTAGGGTGGTCGTGAGAGCCGTAGTCGCGGAAGCGACGCTCCACAGGAGAAACCCGATGAGGTAGGGCAGCCGCACGCCGAAGCGGTCGACCAAAATTCCCGACGGGATTTGAAAGGCGGTGTACGTCCAGAAGATCATCGACATGGCGAGACCCTGTTGAGTCTCAGACCAGCCGAACTCGCCGGCCATGGTAGGTAGGGCGACGCTCAAGTTCACCCGGTCGAAGTAGGCGATGATCATGCCGAAGCTCAGGAGGATAACGACGGGCCAGCGTTTGGGCTCGGCGCCGCCGGGGCGGCCGCTTCCAAGACTGGATGGTTCGTCTCTTGGGCGTTCGGCCATACGGGTCATCATATAACCGGTTCCAAAGCGGCGGCGATGGATGGGCCGGCTGGAGAAAGGGGCGTAACTTCTTCTTCGAGTGGACCGAATGTGCGGTTAGACGAGACGGAACGTTGTTATTCACGGTCAGGCGGTGCGGGCGAGACGGCGAAGAGGCGATCCGATGGGAGCTACGGCTCCGGAACGAGCAGCGGCTGTTGGGAGCCGCGCCGGCCGGCGAGGGTCAGCCGGTAGGAAAGCGGCTAGAATGGAACTCATGCCGCCCGAGAGGGAGCGACACCGGGGCCGGCGCAGGCGATCGCTTGACGAGGAAGCGCTCCGTGAACTGATGGTGCGCTACCAGCAAGCCGACCCCGAGGCGGCCGACGAGTTGGTGCGGCTGTTGACGCCGCTCCTGTTCGGGTTTTTGTCGGGCCCGACTCATTCGCGGTCTGACACGGAGGATCTCGTTCAAGAGTGTTGGCTGCGGATTCATAAATCCCGGCATACGTATCGCGCCACGGAGCCGGTGCTGCCCTGGATCTTTGCGATCGCCCGGCACACCGGGTTGGACGGCTACCGGCGGAGGAGCCGGGTGGACTCCCGCGAGGTCAAGACGGAGCGGCTCCCGGAACGCACCGAAATGCCGGAACTCCCCGGGATGAGTTTGAAGGACGAACTGGGGAGATATTTGGACCAGCTTCCCCAATCGCAGAAGGAAGTTGTCTTAATGCTGAAAGTCACCGGCATGAGTCTCGAAGAGGTGGCCCGGGCGACCTCCTCAACGGTCGGTGCCGTGAAACAGAAGGCGCACCGGGCGTACGAGAAATTGCGGCGGTTGTTAGGTGAGGGTGATGGCTACGGACGCAAGAGTTAAGTTGCATTGTTCCCAGGCGGACAAAGCCGTGGACCGATTCCTCGACCGCGCCCGCGGAGAACCTCCAAGGGAGCTGGTAGAGCATGTGGCGTCTTGCGCCCGGTGCCGCCGGTTGTACAGTTGGGTGCTGGGGCCGGGTGAGCCGGTCGAATTACCCAATGGCGTACAGGAACTCGTAAGCCGCAAGCTGAAGGAATCGTTGCAACCTGTCAAACCGTTGCCCTCCGCTGGCCGGCTGGCCGCCCGGTTCGCCGGCACATTCGGGCTCTTCACGGCTGCTCTGGTGGCATACTTCGGTCCCGGAGGCGCCGCGCAAATGAGTGTGGTCCAGTTGGTGGTCGTGACAGCCGTGTTGTTGACGGCGGCGGTGTTGCTGGCTGCGTCTTTGAGCTGGCAAATGACGCCGGGAAGCCTTCATCGCATTCCACTCTCGTGGCTGGTGGGAGCATTCGTCTCGGGGTTCACGCTGGTGGTGGCGGTATTGTTCCCGTGGGAGAGGGCGTCGCAGATCCTTTCTGGCGGATGGGCTTGCACGTACCACGGAGTACTCATCGCTGTGCCGCCGGGCGCGGCGATGCTCTATTTGGCCGCCCGCGGGGCTCCGCTTTCCTACCGGACGTTGGGGGCCACCGTGGGCGCGGCGGCGGGTCTGTTGTCGCTTACCGTGCTTCAGTTTAGTTGCGAGAACCAGCATGCCGGACACTTGCTCCTGTGGCATGGGGCGGTCTTGGCGCTGAGCACGGCCGCGGGTTACTTGGCCGGCTGGGCCGCCGAGCAGCTTGCCTTGCGACGGCGGGAGCCCTGACCGGGAACTCTATGTCTTTGCGGCGCCCCAAGGGGCTGTCGCCGGGTCCACGGGGAGAACGGTGCCAGATGGTGGCCGCCCGCGGCGAAAGCTCACGCAGCCTGGGCGTCATCGGGGCGGCCGGGGGGCGGATTCCCAGCCTACTTTGCAGTTCACGCCGAACTTCAGTTGAGGCGGCGGAGCACCAGGGCCGAGTTCTTGCTGCCGAAGGCGATGCAGTTAGCCACGGCGTGCTCGATGTCCAGCTTCCGGGCCTGGTGCGGGATGTAGTCGAGGTCACACTCTGGATCTGGCACGTCCACGTTGAGGGTCGGCGGCGCGACGCCGTCGCGCATCGCGAGTAGCGTGGCAGCCAGGCCGGCAGCTCCGCAAGCGCCCTGAGGATGCCCGATAAGGCTCTTGAGTGAAGAGCCCGGGACTTTGTAGGCGTGTTTGCCGAAGGCGATCTTCATCGCCTTGGTCTCGATCCGGTCGTTGAGTTCCGTAGAGGTGCCGTGATAATTGACGTAGTCCACGTCTTCGGGGCCGATGCCGGCCTCCTTCATGGCGAGTTGCATGGCGCGCGCAGGCTCCTCGCCGCATTCCTCGAGGCGCACGCGGTGGAAGGCCTCGCAGGTGGATCCATAGCCGGCGATCTCGCCATAGATGTTGGCGCCGCGGGCCTTGGCTTTCTCGTAGTCCTCAAGCACAAGGAACCAGGCGCCCTCGCCGATCACGAATCCGTCCCGGTCACGGGAGAAGGGCCGCGAGCCGCGGGACGGCTCCTCGTTCCACGAGCGCGTCAAGATGCGCATGAGCAGGAAGCCGCGAATGATGAGGGGAGCGATCGGCGCATCCACGCCCCCGGCCACGATCGTGTCGATCACCCCGGCCTGGATATGCCGGTAGGCGTAGCCGATGGCGTCGGTCGAGGAGGTGCAGCCGGTAGAAACGACATGGCTAAGGCCGCGGAAGCCAAAGCGCATGGAGACTTCGCTCGCCAGGGTGCCGATCGTTGACGTGGGAATCACATAGACGCTGCACTTCTTTTGTTCGCCCGCGTAGTAAAGCCGATATTGTTCCTCGGTGAATTCCTGGCTGCCTCCGCCGCTGCCCACCAGGACGCCGACGCCGCGCAGCTCCTCGCGATTGGCTGTCTCCGGGTCGAGGCCGGCGTCTTCCAGGGCTTCCTGGGCGGCCGCGATGGCCAGCGGAGCCACGCGGGAAACATGAGGGCGATCTTTGACGGAAACATACCGGGTCTCGTCGAAACCCCTGATCTCCCCGGCGATCTGCACCGGGTACTTGGAGGCGTCGAAACGGGTGATCCGCCCCACGCCGCTGACTCCCTGCCGGGTGGCTTCCCAAAACTGCTCTCGACCGATCCCGTTAGGGCTCACCGCCCCGATGCCGGTAATGACAACTTTACGCGCCATACTGCTTGTGTTCCTAGTTCCTCTTCGCGCCTACTCGGCGCTGTCGTTTCTTCCTCGGACTGCGGCCCCCGGCCGCCAGCGGCATTCTCGCCCGCTGAGGCGGAGCTGCCTTGTGCTAGTATAGGCTGTTTCGGAGGACCCGTTAAACCTCTTCTGGCCCGCTCTCCGCCGGTCCGCGCTCTCGGCTGCGCCGGGCAGGGTGGGAGAGTGGGTTTCGGTAAAATGGTGGGTTCGATCCCGCGCAGCACACGATCGTGCGAAACCCGATTTCTGGAAAGGACGTCTACTAGGGGGCGCGGTCTGGAAAGGAAATCGTTCTTGATGAGGTTCACCAGGCGACTTCGCCTGAAACCCGGTTTCAAACTGTGCTTGATTACGCTGGCGTATCTATTGCTGGCGGTTTCTGTTTCGGCGCAAACAGAGCCGGCCGCTCCTCAACAGCAAGCGCCCCCGCCGTCTCAGAGTCCTTTCGAAAAGGTACCGGAAGCGCCGGCCGAACAGCCCGCAAAGCCTCAGCAGCAGGCCCCTTCGCCTTTCGAAGCGCCTGAAGAAGTGAAGGAGCCGGAAAAGCCTGAAATCGAGGACGTTATCGAAGCGATTGAATTTCGTGGCGCCCGCCGCATCCCGGCGGCCACTCTCCGGGCCATGATCTTCTCCAAGAAAGGCGACCGCCTGGACATGGAGGCGCTCCACCGGGACTTCATGGCGCTGTGGAATACCGGCCGGTTCGACGACATCACTTTGGAGCGCGAGCGGGGCAAGTACGGCTGGATCATCCGGTTCCGGCTCGTCGAGCGCCGGGTGGTCCGGTCGATCAAGTACGAGGGCATCAAGTCGATCCAGATTTCCGAGATTCTCGATCGTTTCAAGGAGCGCCGGGTGGGGCTCTCCGTCCAGAGCCAATACGATCCGAACAAGGTTCAGTACGCGGTGAACGTGCTCAAGGAGTTCCTCGCGGAGCGGGGCCGGCAGTTCGCTACCGTCGAGCCGCAGATCCGGCAGATTCCGCCGTCCTCGCTCGAGATCACCTTCAAGGTCAACGAGGGTCCGAAGGTCAAGGTCGGCAAGATCAACATCGAAGGCAACAAAGCGTTCAGCGACCGGGCCGTCATCCGGGCGATGGCGAACCTGAAGCCGATCGGGATCCCGCACTCGATCCTCTTCGAGAACCTGTTTTCCAAAGCTTTCGACTCGACGAAACTTGAAGAGGACAAGGAGCGGATCCGCAACTTCTACCAGGAGCGCGGCTACTTCACGGCGCGTACACTGGACCACTCGATCAATATCCGCGACACCGGCGGCGGCTGGTTCAAGATCCCCCTCTTCTATCCGAACAAGCCTGGCAAGAAGGCCGACATCACGATCAACGTCGAGGAGGGGCGCCGGTACCGGCTCCGCAACATCCGGTTCGAGGGCGTGAAGCTGTTCCGCACGCCGCAGACGCTGATGCGGCCCCTGTTCAAGATGGACAAGGGCGACGTCTTCTCGACGAAGAAGCTGCGCGAGGGTTTGGAGAACCTGCGGAAGCTTTACGGGGAGTTCGGCTACATCGACATGGTGCCGGAGCCGTACTTCGACCCGATCCCAGGTACCGACCAGATCGATTTCACCCTGTCGATCGACGAGGGGGACCAGTTCTTCGTCCGGCGGATCGAGTTCACCGGCAACACGACCACGCGTGATAAGGTGATCCGCCGCGAGCTGCTCATCGACGAAGGCGACATGTTCAACAAGCGCCTCTGGGAGGTGAGCCTGCTGCGGCTGAACCAGCTCGGCTACTTCGAGACGTTGAAGGAAGAAGAGTCGGTCGATATTCGCCGGGACCCGAAAACAAAGACCGTAGACATCATCCTCCACGTCAAGGAGCGGGGCAAGAATTCGGTGAGCATGACCGGCGGTGTCTCCGGCATCGCCGGCTCCTTCTTGGGCTTCGGCTATGCGACGAACAATTTCTTGGGCCTCGGCGAGACGCTCTCCATCGACGCGCAGCTCGGCACGCGGCTGCGGAGCGTGACGTTCGGCTTCACCGAGCCCTACCT
Source organism: uncultured Solibacteraceae bacterium (assembly GCA_964461995.1). Taxonomy (GTDB): domain Bacteria; phylum Acidobacteriota; class Terriglobia; order Bryobacterales; family Bryobacteraceae; genus JALSRK01. The sequence continues at coordinate 114,643 of CAYWXL010000001.1, read as the reverse complement.
CTTCGACCGGCCGATTCAGGCCGGGTTCACCGTCTATACGTCCTACTTCGATTTCGATCAAGGGCGGGAACTGTCGCTACTGACCGGTCGGGACCTGATCCCGCTGTTCAACGCTCTGGGTACGCAGAACTTGCTGAACTATACGACCCAGGGTTACGGGTTTACAACGTTCGTCAGCTATCCGCTGCGGCGTTCGTTCGCCCGTGTGAGCATTACGTACGGCTACGACGTCCAGGACATCGAGCCTCTGACGGACGCCGCACAGGAGTTCTTCGACTATTTCAACTTCCAGGGCTTGAGTGGGCCGAATTCGCTTGAGGGGATCCGTACGAGCCGCATCGTGCCGGCTTACATCTACAACACGATCGATCATCCGATCACGCCCTCGCGTGGCAAGTCGCTATACCTGTCGCTGTCGTTCGCCGGGTTGGGCGGCAACGTGAAGATGATCGCGCCGACGATCAACTTCAAGCATTTTCGCAAGGCTCTAAAGCCCTCCCACGTGCTCGGGTTCAACCTTATGGCCCGCATGGTGACCGGCTACGGCGGCCTGTCGCCGCCGCCGTTCAACCGCTTCTACATGGGCGGCGAGAACGATATCCGCGGGTTCGAGATCTGGGGAATCACCCCGCTGGCCTGGATTCCGAGCGTGGCGACGGTGACGGTGCGGAACTCCGACGGTTCGGCTCGCCGGCAGAAGACAGTTGATGACCAGGGCAACGAGGTCTTCATCAACGTAACGCAACAGATTCCGATCTACCAGATGATCTGGCCGGGCGGCGACTTCTCGACGGTCGGCAACGTGGAGTACCGGATTCCATTATTCGGCCCGGTCACTTTGGCCCTGTTCGCCGATGCGGGCGTGAACCGCATCATCTTCCCGAGTCAGTTGCGGCTGAACTCCGGCCGGTTGTCAGAGCTCAACGGGATGTTCCCGCAGGCGGGCTTCGACGGCCGGGGGATCGTGGACCCTGACACGGAAAAACTGCGTATGTCCACAGGCATCGAGTTCCAGATCATGATGCCGGTCGTCAACGCGCCATTCCGGTTCTATTGGGCCTACAACCCATTTGTGTTGCGGAAGCTCATTGTGCCTCCGATTGTCGCTGACCGGTCGTTGTTCCCGAACCAGACCACATTTATCTCGGCGGTGGCCCGCTTCGGCCGGGTTCTCCCTTTTTGGGAGGACAAGTCTACGTTCCGCTTCACGATCAGCCGGACGTTCTGAGGAGAGCCGGGGCGCTGGGGACGGTATGCTAAAATCGGTTTGGTTTCAGGAGTGGTTAGCGTGATCAGAAAGATATTGCTTGCGGCGACGATCACAGCGGCTTGTGCGTTCGCTCAGAGCGAGAGCCAGCCCACGAAGGTGGGCATCATCCATATCCAGAACGCTTTGCTCGGCACGAAAGAGGGGCAGAAGGCGGCTCAAGACTTGCAGGCGAAGTTCGAGCCGACCAGCAAGAAGCTCCAGAGCATGCGGGACGAGATCAACCGTTTGCAGGCCGAGCTGAGCAAGGGCTCCAATACGATGGGCGAAGAGCGGCGCCGTGAGCTGGCCCGCCAGATCGACCAGAAGACGCGCGAGCTGAACCGGGCCACGGAAGACGCCCAGGACGCCTTCCAGCAGGAGCAACAAAAGATTCTGCAGGAGCTGGGCCAGAAGATGATGGCCGTGATCGGAAAGTACTCGAGAGAGCACGGCTACGCGGTCATTCTGGACGTCAGCAATCCGCAGTCGCCTGTGCTTTACGCTGCCAACGGTGTGGACATCACGCAGGACATCATCAAAATGTACGATGAGGAGGCGGAAAAGGCGGCCGCGGTGACCTCGACTTCGCCTGCATCGTCTACCGGGTCCACCCAAGGAGCGACGACGGCGGCAGCCAAGCCCTGAGCCTAGACCGGAACCTCGCTCACCGAAAGGGGACTAAGCGCCACGCCGTTCCCCTAGGTGGACGCGCTTGCCATCTTCGGCTGCGACGCGAAAAGACGGGCTGCGGAGAGTGTATGCGACCCTCACGTACTGCGGGGGAAACGCCTTCGTGGAGCCTTCTTCACAGGTCTAGTGTCCGTCCTCTTCGCGGAGCTCCAGTTCCGTCTCCCTCTGACAGCACATGCAGATGCCCGGCGTGTAGGTCCGGATGGCGCAGGTGGCGCACCAGTAGCTGACGTAGAGCTTCCTGCCGTTCTCGATCACCCAGAAGGCCTTTGTGTGGAAGGGGGCGAGGCGGAAACGGTCTTTTCCCGCATAACGGCCGCGCAAGCCCAGTTCACGCCCCTTCAAGCGCGTATCGGCGAGGACTGACAGGGTCTCTCGGTCGCCGTCGAGGCGGATCAATCGGCCGTCCTTCGTCTCGATCGCCGGGGCGCCGTCCGGCGATGCGGTGAGCCTTCCGGTGATTGTGACGGCGCCTTCCGCCAGAAGCAGGATCACTGCCAGAAAGAACAACCCAGGTATCCCAGTCAGCCGCCTCATCATTTTCTTGGATGCGCCGGCCCCGCGAAAGGAAGCTGGTACAATTGTTGATTCATGACCCGGCGGGTTTCTTTATTCGTTACCTGTATCGTTGACCAACTCTTCCCCCAAGTGGGACTTGCGATGGCGGACGTGCTCGAGCGCGTCGGCTGGAGAGTGGAGTTTCGCCGCGATCAGACCTGTTGCGGCCAGCCGGCGTTCAACAGCGGATACCGGGACGAGGCCCGCCGGGTGGCCCGGCACTTCCTCGGCGTCTTCTCCGACGCCGAATACATTGTCGTGCCTTCGGGCTCTTGCACGTCGATGATCACGCATCATTTCGACGAGTTGTTCGCCGGCGACGCAGCGGCGCTGGCGGAGGTTCGGGCTTTGCGAGGCCGGGTGTGGGAGTTCTCCCAGTTCTTATTGGAGGTGGCCGGGGTAGAGGACGTCGGAGCGCGGTTCGAGAAGGTCGTCACCTACCACGACAGTTGCCATGCCCTGCGCGAGCTGAAGATCAAGGACGGGCCGCGGCGGCTGCTGTCCCGCGTGCGCGGACTGGAGCTTCGGGAGATGGACACGGCGGAAGAGTGTTGCGGCTTCGGCGGCACCTTCTCAGTGAAGTTCGCCGATGTTTCCGGCGCGATGGCCGTCACCAAGATCGACTCGATTCTGCGGACGGGAGCCGACGGGGTTGTCTCGATCGACTCGAGCTGCCTGATGCAGATCCGGGGAGCGTTGGAGCGGCGCGGAGCGCCGGTGAAAACGTGGCACCTCGCGGAGGTGCTGGCCAGCCAGTGAAGCCGAGGCGACGATGAAACCGATTCCAGTGGAAAGCCTCCGGGAAACGCTGTCCAACAAGCCGTTGGGCGAGGCCATTTACGCATCCACGGGCCGCCTGATGGAGAAGCGGGCCGCTTCGATTCCTGAACACTTGCGCGAAGATTTCGAGCAGTGGCGCGAACAGGCGAACCGCATCAAGCGGCACACGCTGGAGAACCTTGACTACTACTTGGAGCTGCTCGAAGAACGTTTGCGGGCGCGCGGGGGGAAACTCGTCTACGCCCGCGACGGAGCGGAAGTGGCGCGTTTCGTTACCCAGATCGCCAAGGAACGGGGCGTTCGCCTCGTGGTCAAGTCCAAGTCGATGACCACTGAGGAGATCCATCTCAACGAATACCTCGAGAAAGAAGGAATCGAAGCGGTTGAAACAGACCTGGGGGAATACATCATTCAGCTTGCGGGTGAGCGGCCCTCTCACATTGTGGCCCCCGCGTTGCACAAGACGAGGTATCAGATCGCCGACCTGTTTCACGAAAAGCTCGATGTGGAGCGCGAGGAGGAGCCGGAGAAGCAGACGCTCATCGCCCGCCGGGTGCTGCGGCGGAAGTTCTTGTCTGCGGGCCTTGGCGTGACGGGGGCTAATTTCGTGATAGCGGAGTCCGGCGCCATCGCCATCATCGAGAACGAGGGTAACGCCCGGCTGTGCAGTTCGGCGCCGCCGGTTCACATCGCTGTGGCGGGCATCGAAAAGCTGATTCCCCGCGCCCAGGACCTGGCGGTGTTCCTCAAACTCCTCGGGCGCAGCGGCACCGGCCAGCCGCTCACCGTCTACACGTCGTTCCTCTCCGGGCCCCGGCGGGAGGGGGAGATCGACGGCCCGCAAGAATTCTACCTCGTGCTTCTCGACAGCGGCCGGACCAAGATCCTGGCCGATGCTTCGCGGCGGGAGTCGCTGTTCTGTATCCGTTGCGGCGCCTGCTTGAATCATTGCCCGGTGTACCGGAAGATCGGCGGCCACAACTATCCGTGGGTATACTCTGGCCCCATTGGGGCGATCATCACGCCGCAGTTCCACGGCATGGAGCAGGACTGGTGGTTGCCGTTCGCCTCGAGCCTGTGCGGGGCCTGCGGCGAGGTTTGCCCAGTGAAAATCGACATCCCGCGGATTTTGCTCGATCTTCGGGCCGAGGCAGTGCGGGAGAAGATCCGCTCGGGGGAGGCAAAACTCGAGCGGCTGGCGTTCCGGTTATGGGCCTGGGTTATGACGCACCCGAGGATCTATGAGTCGGCGGGACTGTTCAACCTGGCCCTTCGGGACGACGAGTCCGGCTGGAAAAGCCGCGTGCCCGGAATGTTCAACGCTGGTCCCTTGAAAGAGTGGCTGCGCTTCCGGAACTTGCCGGCGCCGCCGGCCAAGACGTTTCGGGATCAGTGGGCCGCCCGCCGCCAAAAGGACGCGCTGAAGGAATAACCGTATGGCTGCCGACGACGTTCGCGAGGAGATTCTTACCAAGGTCCGAGCGGCCATCGGCCGGACGGCGGGACAATCCGCACCTGCTGAGCCGCCCGCGCCGCTGTTAAAAGTTCCCGATGTACCGCTGGAGGAGCGCCTGGCGCAATTCAGCGCAGCGCTGGAAAGGCTCTCCGGAAAGGCTCACGTGCCTGGCTCCGCCGAGGCGGCGCGTGCGTTGGTGGAGGAGCTGATCACAGGGTATAGCGCCGTTGCCTCGAACAGCCCGGTGCTGCGGGAATACGGTCTCACGAGCCTGCCAGGAGTCTTCACCGGCTACACCGACGTGGGGGAACTGCGAGAGGCTTGCGCTGGGGCTGACATCGGAATTACCGGAGCCGATTTCGCCTTGGCGGACACGGGAAGTCTCGTGATCTTGTCGGCTCCCGGAGAAGCGCGTCTCATTTCGCTCTTGCCGCCGGTCCATATCGCTGTCGTGCCCAAAGAGCGTCTGCTAACGGGGCTGGACGAGCTTTTCGCAGTCCTGCCTGATCCGGCCGAGCGCTCAAGTTCCATGGTCATCATCACCGGGCCGAGCCGTACCGCCGACATCGAGCAGATCCTGGTGAAAGGGGTGCACGGGCCGCGGATGCTGCACGCGATTCTGGTCTGAAGCCCAGCGGGGGCAGGGAAGAGGCATTCGCCGCAGGCATCCAGCGCCAGCCGCCGGGTTCCTCACGCGCGACGGGAAGGAATGCGTACGAGCACCCAGGCGATCGCCGCGAAGCCGATGAGCGAGAGCCAGCCTCCCCACTTCGGATAGAACGAGGGTTCGGCGGCGCCGATAAGCATTTGCGCGAGCGAGGGAATGCCAGCGACGAAGACCACGGCCAGCAGGATGCCCATGATGGCCTCGCCGGCGATCAGCCCGCTGGCCAGGAGCGTGCCCGTCTCGTCGGCGTCGCGCTTCTGCTGGTCGCCGAACTTCGCCGTCAGCCGGTCTGTCGCCCACTTCAGCACCCCGCCCAGGAAGATCGCTGACGTGGTGTCGAACGGCAGGTACATCCCGACGGCGATGAGCATCGGAGCCCGGGCGCGGCACAGGATGAGCCCGAGGCCGAAAGCGGCCCCGATGCCCAGCAGTCCCCAGGCCATCTGCCCGCCGACGATCCCTTTCGCCAGTTGAGCCATCAGGCCCGCCTGAGGCGCGGGAAGGGCGCGGCCGCCGATGCCGCCTGTGGCCAGGTTCGCTTCATGCAGGGCGATGATGGGTCCCATCAGGAAGAAGGCGAGCAGAACCACGGAGAGGATCTCCACCACCTGCATCTTCCAGGGCGTGCCTTGGAGCAGGTGGCCAGCTTTGAGGTCCTGGATGAGGGAGCCCGATACGCAACAAGCACAGGAGACGACCGCGGCCACGCCGAGCACCGCCGCCACGCCCGCAGGCCCCGAAACGCCGAAGGTGAGCAGCACCAGAGCGGCGATCACCAGAGCCGCTAAGGTCAAGCCCGAGACCGGCTGGTTGGACGAACCCACGAGCCCGACTAGATAGGCTCCCACGGCAGAAAGCAGAAAGCCCGCCACGGTCATCACTAGCGCCGAGAGCACCGCCGCCTTCCACCAGCCGGTGAAGTGGTAGTAGATCACCGTGATGGGGATCAGCAGGCCGGCGATCCCCAGGACGACCCAGCGCAGCGGGATGTCCCGTTCGGTGCGTTCCTTTTTCTGCTCGGCGGGAGCGGCGGCCTTGGTGAACAGGCCGGCCTTCCGAATGGATTCGCCGATGGAATGCCGCAGCGAGACCAGGGTATCGGCCGCCGCCACCAGCATGGCCCCCACCGCGACGGGCCGCACGATGTTGTACCAGACGGTATAGGCCAGCACGTCTGGCGAGGCCGGCGCCGCACTGCCCAGGCGCCGCGGAAGGTCGGGATCGAAGAACAGCAGCAAAGGGATGAAGACCCACCAGGAGAGCACGCCGCCCGAGACACTGATCGATGCATATCTGGGGCCGATGATGTAGCCGATGCCAATGAGGGCGGGCGAAAGCGCCGGGGTTGCCCAGGGAAGGCCGCCCCGGTGGACGACCTCGCCGATCGGCTTCTTGGCGAAATCGAAGTGCTGCACCACCGATCGCGGAAAGGCCAGGAAGCCTTCCGTGTACTCGCGGAAGACCGGGAACCCTTTGTCGCTCTTGAGGACCTGCATCAGGGCCCCGAAGCCCATCGCGCCGAAGATTTGCTTGGCCGCCCGGCCGGCCTTTTCCCCCGCGCGGATGATCTCCACGCTGGCGATCGATTCCGGCCAGGGGAGCTTGGCGTCCACGCACAACGGCCGCCGCAGCACAATGATGAAGAAGATCCCCGCCAGGCCTCCGGCGAGCAGGATGAAGGTCGCTTCCCAATAGTGTTCCCGCAGGTTCTGCCACAAGCGTTGGCCGCCGATATCGACCATCACGAAAGCAGGAATCGTGAAGATGGCCCCGGCCACCAGAGCCTCGCCCACCGAGGCCGCCGTCCGGGCGATGTTCTGCTCCTGGATCGTGCCGCGGAACGCCCGGGTGCGGAACAGCGCCATGGCGATGACGGCCGCCGGAATGGTGGCGGCGATGGTCTGGCCAGCGCGCATGCCGAGATAGGCATTGGCGGCGCCGAAGATCAGGGATAGGAAAAGCCCTAGCGCCACGGCTTTGAGGGTCATCTCGGCCGGCGCACGGTTGTCCGAAGGCATAGAGTTTGATCCTAACATCCTGGAACATAAGGGTGTTAGTGTTGTAAGCGATTGTCTGACACCGTCTTGCGAGACCCGCGGCGCCCGGGATCGCGGGGAGCCGCGACGGCCGGGGCTACGGGATCACGAGCCGGTCGAGGAATAGTTCCGCACGCCGCGGTTCCAGATCGTGACCGCCAGGCTCATGAAGGCGAGCGTCACCACCGGCAGCAGCCAGCCGTAGAGGCGGTAGTCGCCGCTCTTGAGCACGGTGGCCGTGGGGTAGAAGGTCGCGAAGCCGAACGGCACGATCCAGGTGAGGATGAACTTCACGGCGGCCGAATAGATGTCCAGCGGGTAGCGGCCGAAGGTGAGCATGTTATAGACCGGCGGGATGACGCCGACGCGGTCCTCCATCCAGAAGGAGACGCAGGTGAGCATCAGGAAGACCGCCAGGTAGATCACGCAGCCGCAGATCGCCGCGAAGGCCAGGAAGATCCACGAGGCGGCGGTGAGTTCGATCTCCAGCCGGCGGGCGCAGGTGACCATCAGGAAGACGCCCAGCACGGCGTCGCCCAGCGACTCCAGGCGGAACTGCTCGAACAGGACCTGGAAGAGCGAGTGCACCGGCCGCAGCAGCACCCGGTCGAAGCGGCCTTCGACGATGTACTGCTGGCCGAAGTAGTAGAGATTGATCGATAGGGTGTTGAACAGCGCCATCGGCAGCAGGGCGAAGCCGTAGAGGAACAGGATCTCGTCGAACGTCCAGCCGAGCAGATTCGGCACGCGGTGGAAGATGAGCCAGACGACGGCGATCCCGAAGACCGTCGCCAGGACGGTGGTGACCACCGAAATGAGAAAGTCGCCCCGGTAGGCCAGCCGGACCTTGGAGTACTGAAGGAAGTACTGAACCAGAAGCGCTAAATGCCGTTTCATGAGGAGCGAACCGGCGGCCGGCGATGCCAAGCCCGGAGCTCCCGCCCGCTGCGGGAGCGCCCTTCTCACCCCATTCGTAACACAGTCGCGGCATGGTTTGGCTGAGGATTCGCTCTCCCGCGGCCCGGCTCGTGAGCTCGGTTAGGCCGTTGCAGCCCGGCGGCCGCCGCCGGTGAAGCCTGGCCATCCTCAGGAGCCCGGCAGGAGGAACCCCGGCGCTGGAACAAATTTGCTACTCTTCCAACAGCAGCCGTCTGATCCATGCGAATCGCTTGTCTCGACCACCCTTATCACCGGACGACGGCGTCTACACGGTTTTTTCAGGATTTGCTAAGGCTGGTGGGAGATCTCGACGTCTTTCACCCTCGGGTGGGAAGCGGCGAGTTGCCGGGTGAGGAGGGCCCGTTTCATCCGGAATCCTATGACGTCATCGTCGTCTTGCAAGTTCACGAGGCGTTCCACCTCGTACCGCCGGACCACCCGAACGTCGTCTTCGTTCCGATGTACGACTCGCTCGTCTGGGAGGGCTGTTTCTACTGGAGCCAGGCATTCGAGCGGGGCAAGGTGCTTTGCTTTTCCTCCGCGCTGTACCACGAGGTAACGCGGCGGACGGAGCGGGCGGCCTGGTTTCAATATTTCCCGAATCCCGAGGAGCTCCCGGCCGTCGAGGACTACGGCGAACCTCGCGGGTTTTGCTGGCTCCGCCGCCGAGAGACGGGCCCGCACCTGATCCGCCGGCTGGCGGAGGCCACGGAGTTCGAAACCTTCCACGTGCACGCCGCGCCGGACCCAGGTGAGGAACTCCCCCAGCCCGCAGCGGTGAACGTACGCAGCAGAGAGTTCACCGTGAGTTCCTGGTTCGATTCCCGTGCCGGGTATCTCGAGCAGCTCCGCAGCGCGAACATCTATTTCGCTCCCCGGAGGATCGAGGGGATCGGGATGGGTTTCCTGGAGGCGATGGCGATGGGCCTTTGCGTCGTCGCTCCCGACACGCCGACCCATAACGAGTACATCAGCCCTGGGGTAAACGGCGTGCTTTACGACCCTCACCGTCCTGAGCCCGCGGACCTTTCGCGCTTCTCCGATCTCGGGCGCCGGGCCCGGGAGTCCATCGAACGGGGACGCCGCCGCTGGGAAGCCGCGCTCGACGATCTATTCGACTTTATTTTGACGCCCACCGCCCGGTTCCGCCGGAAACGGTTCCTGGCCGGCGGCTGGCTGGAGCGGCCGGAGCCCGCCGTCCGTCCGGCGGCGCCGGATTCTGAGTCGTGGCCCGCGGTGACGGTGGCGGTGTACGGCGACAAACCGGTCCGGGAGCTTGGACCCACCGTCGAGAGCGTGCTGCGGCAAGACTATCCGCACCTCGGCTGTCTCGTGATCACCGGTGAGAAATCGGGACCGCCAATGGATGTGATCGAGCGCGGCCCTGCCAAGGTGGTCTGGGTCCCATCAGCCTCACCTGTCACTCCGGCCGCCGCCGCGGATCTGGCGCTTGAGAAAAGCGGGTCCGAGTGGTTTCTGTTCCTGGAGCCGGGCCAGATCCTGGCGGCGCCGGACGCTCTCCGCCGGCTTCTCGCCAACGCTCCCGCGGAGTTGGATATCGCCTACGGGCACTGCATCGAGCGCTCGCCCTCCGGTGCGGACGAACATTTCCGCACTTGGGGATTGCCCGCTCTCGCCGAACGCTTGGCGCAGGGTAGCGTGGATCTGCGTTGGCTGGCCGGGACGCCTGCGGTCGGCGCGATCGCTTGGAGGCGCAGACTGTTGGAGAGCCACCGCCCCGATCCGGCCCTGCGAAAGGCGGCTTGGGCGGATCTGCTCTTCCGGGCGCACAAAGCGGGAATTCGGGCGTTTCACGCTGATGAATTCGTCTCGGCCGCGGCCGGCGGGGAGCCGGCGTGGCAAAGCCAGACCGGCCGAATGGAGTGGATCGATCTAGCGGAGCGGCATGGGGGGGCGGCGGCCGGCGAGGCCATGCGGAAGGCTTTGGGCGCCGGAGACGGGGAGTGGAGCGTGTTCCGCGCCGGTTTGCGAGCCGAACGCCGGGTCAGGGAAGCGTTCGGGGGAGCGGGCGGAAAGCGTGTGGCTGGGGCCTTGAGGACAGCCGCCCGGACGGCCAGGCGCTCGATGGCTGCGCTCCGATGGCGGGCCGCGGCTCTGGCGGGAAAGTCACGAGCGGCGCTTCCGGCGCATCTCGACTTGAAAGCGGAGCTCGTGAGCGCCGTCTATGACTATTATCCGGCCAGCCTGGAGGAGGGCGCGGTCTTCTCCCGCCCGGGGCTTCCGGAATTCCTCCGGTCGGCGGAAGGGCTCTCCCTGCGCGAAGAGTGGGGACGATGGAGCGACGGCGGCCGGGTGGAGTTCCAGTTCCGGACGGGCCTGCCGAGGCGGTTCCGCGTTCTAGTCCGGGGGTATGCGGTAGGAGAGAACGTGAACCATCCGATACGCGTCCGGGCCGGCCGGTGCACGAAGCAATTGCGGATGGGTCGCGCCCCGGCACGCGACTACGAGGTTTTCCTCGACTCCGAATCGTCGGGACAAGTGCGCACGCTGGTGTTCGAGGTCCCTTTCCCCGCCACGCCCGCCGAGCTTTGGGGTGGGCCGCCGAATGACCTCCGAAAGCTCGGGATCGCTTTCGAGCGCCTTGCCATCCGTCCCGCGTAGCCCGCTTCTATCGTGCCACGCTAGGCAACCGTGGGCTCGCTTTCGTGGATCTGCTGGAGGCTCCAAATGCGGATCGGGTCCCGGCGCCGGCTCGCCACAGCCTCGGCCGCCGCCCGGGCCGCGCTCATCGTTGTAATGCAGGGCACGCGATAGAAGACCGCCGTCCGCCGGATCGCCTGCTCGTCGCTGAACGAAGTGGCCCCCGCCGGCGTGTAAATGATCATGTGGACCTCGCCCCCCTTGATGAGATCCACCACGTTCGGCCGTCCTTCGTTCACCTTGAAGATCCGCCTATGGGGGATGCCCGCGGCCTGCAACGCGGCGGCCGTCCCTCGCGTCGCCACCAGCTCGAAGCCGAACTCCGACATCTGCCGGGCGATCCGCACGGCGTCGGGCTTGTGCCGGTCGTTGACGCTGATGAAGATCCGGCCCTTGCCCGGCAGCGGCGTCCCCGCACTCAACTGCGCCTTGGCGAAGGCCTCGCCGAAATTCTCGCCCACGCCCATCACCTCGCCGGTGGAGCGCATCTCCGGCCCCAGCGCAGGGTCCACGCCCGGGAATTTGTGGAACGGGAACACCGGGCTCTTGACGAAGAACTGCGGCACCGGCAACACTCCAGAGCTCATGCCGTGGGCCAAGTCCGCCAACTCTTTCAGCTTCTTGCCGAGCATCAGCCCCACCGCGAGCTTCGGCAGCGGAACGCCTGTCGCCTTGCTCACGTACGGCACGGTGCGCGAGGCCCGGGGGTTGACCTCCAGCACGTAGACCACGCCGTCCTTGATCGCGTACTGAACGTTCATCAACCCGACGACGTTAAGCGCCCGGGCCAGCTTCGTCGTGTAGCTCTTCACCGTCTCGAGCTCCTTCTCGCCGATCGAGATCGCCGGCAGCACGCAGGAGCTGTCGCCCGAGTGTACGCCCGCCTCTTCGATATGCTCCATGATGCCGGCGATGAGGACGTCCTCGCCGTCCGAGAGAGCGTCCACGTCCACTTCGAGGGCGTCTTCGAGAAACCGGTCGATCAGAACCGGCCGCTCTTGGGAGAAGACCACCGCCTCACGCATGTAGCGCCGCACGGTGTCCTCCTCGTAAGCGATCACCATCGCGCGGCCGCCCAGGACGTAGCTCGGCCGGACCAGCACCGGGTAGCCGATACGGCCCGCCACCTCGCAGGCCTCTTCGATGCTCGTCGCCGAGCCGTTCGGTGGCGTAGGGATCTCGAGCTCCTCGAGGAGCTTGCCGAACAGCTTGCGGTCCTCGGCCAGGTCGATGTTCTCCGGGTCGGTGCCGATGATCGGCACCCCGGCGCGCTTGAGGGGCAGCGCCAAGGTCAGCGGCGTCTGCCCGCCGAACTGGATGATCACCCCGTCCGGCTTCTCGGTGTCGTAGATGTTCAGGACCTCTTCGAGGGTCAACGGCTCGAAGTACAGCCGGTCGCTCGTGTCGTAGTCAGTCGAGACCGTCTCCGGGTTGCAATTGACCATGATCGACTCATAGCCGAACTCCTGCAGGGCGAAAGAAGCGTGGCAGCAGGCGTAGTCAAACTCGATGCCTTGGCCGATGCGGTTCGGCCCGCTGCCGAGGATCATGACCTTCTTGCGGCTGCTCGGATCGGCCTCGCATTCCGTCTCGTAGCTCGAGTACAGGTACGGCGTGAAGCTTTCGAACTCGGCGGCGCAGGTATCCACCCGGTTGAAAACGGCGCGAACCCCCATTTCCAGCCGTTTCCGCCGGACCTCGAGCGGATCGCACTTCCATATCCGGGCCAGGCGCTTGTCGGAGACGCCGGAACGCTTCGCCTGCGAGAGCCGGCACTTACTCACCGACTCGAGCGACTCCTTCTCCAGCTCCGCCTCCAGTTCCACCGCCTCCTTCACCTGGGTCAGGAACCAGCGGTCGATGCTCGTCATCTCGAAGACTTCGTCTACGGTGCGGCCTTTCTGGAAGGCGAACCAGATGTACTTCAGCCGTTCCGGATTCGGCGTGATCAGCCGCTTGGGAATCAACGCCTCGTCCAACAGGTCGGCGTCGGAGCTCTTGCCGCTTTCGAGGCTCCGCATTCCCTTGGCGAGGGCCTGCTTGAAGGTCCGCCCGATCGCCATCACCTCGCCGACCGACTTCATCTGCGTGCCGAGTACCGGCTCCGTTCCCGGAAACTTCTCGAATTGCCACCGCGGGATCTTGACGACGACGTAGTCGAGCGTCGGCTCAAAGCAGGCCGGCGTCTTGCGTGTGATGTCGTTCTTGATCTCGTCCAGCCGGTAACCGACGGCCAGCTTGGCCGCGATCTTGGCAATCGGGAAACCGGTGGCTTTCGACGCCAGCGCCGAGCTGCGCGACACCCGGGGGTTCATCTCGATGATCACCATCCGCCCGTCTTCCGGGTTGATGGCGAACTGCACGTTGGAGCCGCCCGTGTCCACGCCGATCTCGCGCAGGCAGGCCAGCGCGGCGTCGCGCATCATCTGGTACTCGCGGTCGGTAAGCGTCTGCGCCGGAGCCACGGTGATCGAGTCGCCGGTGTGCACGCCCATCGGGTCGAAGTTCTCGATCGAGCAGATGACGATCGCGTTGTCGGCCAGGTCGCGCATCACCTCGAGCTCGAACTCCTTCCAGCCCAGGACGCTCTCTTCGATGAGCACTTCGTGCACGGGCGACAGCTCCAAGCCCTTTTCGAGGATCTCGCGCAGCTCTTCGAGGTTGTAGGCGATGCCGCCGCCGGAGCCACCGAGGGTGAAGCTGGGGCGCAAGATTACCGGGTAGCCGGTCCGGTCGGCGAACGCCACGCCGTCCTCGACGTTGTTCACCAGCAGGGACCGTGGGACGTCCAGGCCGATCTTCTTCATCGCGTCTTTGAAGAGCAGGCGGTCCTCGGCCTTTTTGATGGCCTCCAGGTTCGCTCCGATCAACTCCACGCCGTACTTGTCGAGAACGCCGGCCTCAGCCAGCTCCACGGCGAGGTTCAGCCCGGTCTGCCCCCCGACCGTCGAAAGCAGGGCATCAGGACGCTCTTTGCGGATCACCTCTTCGGCGTATTCAAGCGTCAGCGGCTCTACGTAAGTCGCGTTGGCCATCTCCGGGTCGGTCATGATCGTGGCCGGGTTGGAGTTGATCAGTACGACTTCGTAACCCTCGCTACGGAGCGCCTTGCACGCCTGCGTGCCCGAATAATCGAACTCGCAAGCCTGGCCGATGACGATCGGACCGGAGCCGATGATCATGATGCGGTGGATGTCGTTGCGCCGCGGCATCCTACGCTTTCGCTCCTTTCCACTCATCCATCAGCCGCACGAATTCGTCGAACAGGTACCGGGAATCGTGCGGCCCCGGAGCCGCCTCGGGGTGGTACTGGACGCAGAAGAGCGGGTGATTGCGGTGCCGGAACCCCTCGAGCGTCTGGTCGTTGAGATTGATGTGCGTTAGGTCGATCTCGTTGCCGTTCAGCGAGTCCGGGTCCACCGCGAACCCGTGGTTCTGTGAAGTGATCTCAACCACGTTGCGCCGGTAGTGGAGCACCGGATGGTTCGCTCCACGGTGGCCGAACTTCAGCTTGAACGTTTTGCCGCCGAGCGCCAGGGCGAGCACCTGGTGGCCGAGGCAGATGCCGAACATCGGGCGCTTGCCGATCAGCTTCCGGACCTCGGCGGCGGGACCTTCGAGCGGCTCCGGATCGCCGGGTCCGTTCGAGAGGAAGATGCCGTCCGGCTCGAGCGCCAGCACCTCCTCGGCCCGGGTCTGGGCCGGAACGACGGTGACCTTGCAGCCAGCGTGAACCAGCCGACGGAGGATGTTCCGCTTGATGCCGAAGTCGAAGGCCACCACGTGGCGCTCGGGCGGCTCGGGCGGGGGAACGCGCTCGGAGGGCGAACACGGCTCGACCGGCTGCTCCCAGACGAAGCGCTCCTTCGTCGTCACCTTCGTCGCTAGCTCCCGGCCGGCCATCGGCGGGATGCTGCGGGCCTTTTCCACCAACGCCCGCGGGTCGTCGCATTCCGTGGAAAGAATCCCGCGCATGGCGCCGTGTATGCGGATGCGGCGCACCAGGGCGCGGGTGTCGATCTCGGAGGCAATTGGAATTCCGTTCTTGGCCAGGAAGGCTTCGGCGGTTTCCTCGCTCCGCCAGTTGGAAGCGATTGGGGAGAGGTCGCGGACCACCAGCCCTTCAATGTAGGGCCGGCCGGCCTCCGGGTCGGCGGAATTGGTCCCGTAGTTGCCGATCTGGGGGTTTGTCAGAACGACGATCTGGCCGGCGTAGGAAGGGTCGGTGAAGATCTCCTGGTAACCGGTGATGGAGGTGTTGAAAACGACCTCGCCCCCGCGCTCTCCGGATGCGCCAAAGCTCCGGCCCTCGAAGACCGTCCCGTCCTCCAGGGCGAGCAATGCCTTTTTCAATCCGTTAACTCCTCGAATCGGGGGCGTCTGCCGGGGGAGCCCCGCTTCCTCCGCCCTGCTCCGCACCAAGCCTGCAGCAGTTACGGTCGAAGCGGGTTCTCGTCGGCAGGCGTCTCCTGCTTATTTCAACACGGCGGCAGCCGGCGAAGCAACCGCAGGCCGTACCATTTGTCCAGACTCCCGGCCGGGCCGCGGCCGCCCACCCCACGAATCTGCTGCCGCCAGAGCCGGACAGCGCCTCAGCCTCTTCAGTAATCTGTCGGACGGGCCGATAATCAGATCAGGCCATGAGCGAAACGGCGATCGTCCTGCTGGGTCTGGCGGCCGGCTTCGCCGGGTTCGGAGTTCTGTTCTGGAAGATGATGCAGCCGAGCCGGCGGCTGTACAAGATCCTCGGCGATGGCTCCCGCGCCGGGATGCGCCTCATCCGGCCGGACATGCCGGAGTGGGGCTATCTCCCGGCGATCCTCGATCCGTTTCTCGGCGAGTTCGGCAAGACTTACAAGGTCGGCCTCGCTTATCAGTTCGCAAGCGGCGAAGGTTACTTGCTCTCGGTTGTCGAGATCCTCAAGCGGGCCGGGGGAAGGGAATACAGGAGGGGCGAACTCGTCGTCCGGCGGGTGGCCACGGGACTGGCTTCGCCGTTCACGCTGTTCCTGAAGAAAGCCCCGGGGCAGCTCCCCGGGTTCGCCAAGAAACTGCTCGCCGGCCTGCTGCCCGAGGAGGCCGACCTCTCACAGTTTCTGCCTGAGTTGCGGGAGAAATTCGTCGCCTACGGCGAGAAAGCGGCGCTGCCAGAGCCGGTCCAGCGCACACTTGCTACGGCTCTGGATCGCAATGGCTTCGACCTGGGCAAGCGGCTCGAGTACACGAATGGAATCCAGTTCTTGCCGGAAGGGATCCGCTTCCCGATTTCCTACTACAAGCGGCCGAAAAGCGTCGCCGAGGTCCGCCGCATTCTGGACTTCGTGGATGAGCTCGCCCGGGGATTCCGGTTCGCCTGAGCCCTCCAAAGGCCGGCCTCAGCCCGCCAGCCCGTCCAACACGCCCCGCATGTAGCTGATCGACTCGATCATCCCGGGCAGCGGATTGTCGGGATGGATCTCGTACTCGAGCATCACGCCGCCCTGGTAGTTCATCTCGATGAGCTCCTTGAAGATCGCCACCACCGGCATGGCGCCGCGCCCGACCTCCACCTGGCTGCGTTTGTCCATTAGGTTGGCCAGGTCCTTGATGTGCATGTCGAACAGCCGCGGGCCGGCCCGCCGGATCGACTCCAGCACGTTCGTCCCCGTGCGCGTGGTGTGGCCCACGTCGATGCAAACCCCCATCCGCCAGTCCCGGCCCTCGAGCGCTTCCAGCGCGCTCTCCGGCGTGGGGAAGAACTTGTCTTCCGGACCGTGATTGTGGATAGCGATCTTGATGTTGAACTCCTTGACCAGCTCCTCGACCTGGTCAAGCGTCTCCTGCCGCGGCGCGCAGACCATCATCGGCAGGCCCGCCGCCTTGGCATACTCGAACATCTTGCGGTTCTGGGCCGGATCCCTGAGACCGATGTTGCCGCCGCTGAGCACCTCGATGCCCGCCGCCCGGAACTCATCGGCGCCTTTTTTGGTTTCTTCCGGCGTCCCTTCGTACGGAAGGTGAAAGCTCTTGATGCTGACGTAACCCACCCGGAGCGTCTTCAACATCTCGATGGCTTTCGCCCGCGGGAACTTACGCAACGAATACGAGGCCACGCCGATCTTCAGCATTCCGGCTGAGGACCTCTTGCCCGCCTGGAGCGGCGCCATCCCGGCCGCGGCCAGCGCGGCAGCCGATTTGAAAAACGTTCGACGGTTCGTCAGCTCTTTCATCTGTGTTCTCCCTGTCCTCGGCAACTATTCATAATTGATGAAAAACGGGCTCGACCAGGCCACCATGCGGTCGTTCTGCTGAACCCTTACGTAGTAGAAATGCCGTCCGCCGGACCAAGCCTCGTCACGGAACTCGAACTCAACGTCCCGGGCGCCCGGCTCAGAAGAGTAAACAACGGCATTGTCTTTGATGATATCGACTTTCGAAATCGGCCTGGGGGCATGGATCTTCACCCGCATCGGCAGCGCTTTTCCAGTGCGGAATTCATCTCCCATGAAGTGCGGTCCCATGCGGACGTCCAGGATGATGTTATCCATCGCCCCGTAAGTGTGCCGTTTCCGGATCGCATCGAGGATCCCCTGCCGGGAGAAATCGTCGGTGTAGACCATCGCATAGGAGATGTGCGTCGAGCCGTGGTCAGAGCTTGTGATGATGCCCAACTTGTAGCCCTTCGCCCAAGCGTTGTGCACCATCCCTTCCGGCCTGTAGCCGGCGCGCTTGATATGCGCGGCGTCTTTTTCCGGATCAGCGACGAGCGGAGCGCCCACGCGCTCGTAACTCGTCCGGCAGCCTTGGAAGATCTCGACCACCGGCTCGAGGTCCGGGTCGTTGGCGTGCCAGTCCGTCCCCATTCGGGTCGCCGAAGTATGAGGAATGGCGATGCCGTGACGGCCGCGGATGTCCTCGTAGAGAAGCTCCGTGTCGTTCTCCACCAGGGTTCCCGTCCCGATGCCGGGTTCGTCTCCCATCGGCCGGAGTGGGAGCGAATACTGCTCGACGCCGTGCTTCATGAAGAACGGCGTCACCCGCGCCTCGCTTCTTTTGGCATAGAAGACGTTGTGATGTCCGAACGGGAAAGTGGCGGAGCGCTCGTAGCCGAAGATCGGCACGTAGGCGCCGGGCACGTGGTACATGTCCGTCATCTTCTGCGTGTACCACCACCAGTAGGGCCAAGCCCCGCCCTGGTGGTCGGTCGAGGCGCCGAAGTCCATGGCCGCGGCGTCGATCATGTAGCGGTAGAAGTCCTGCAGGTTGCCATCGTTGCCGCCGCCGCCGTCCCAGCTCAGTTCGGTGTGGCGGTGAAAGTCGCCCCGGACGATGCGGAGCCGTCTGCCGCCCACTTCGGCCACATACGTACGGATCGCCCGCACGTCGGCCGCCTCGTTTTCATGGCCCTGCGGAACATCGAGCTTCTCTTCGGCCGGCTTGCCCCAGGCGAACCGGCTCACCGGCGCCGGAGCCGGAATCCGGCCCGCGTAGACTTGCTGCCGCAACGGCCGGTGGTAGAAGCCCACGCGCCGGTTGTCCGTCTCCCAGGCGATCCACAAGGAGCCGTCCGCGACCGCGGCAGCGCTGGGCCGGGTGCTGGACCGCCCTTTCGAATTCGGCAAGGCGAACGGCTCGGCCCAGCCGCCGCCCTCATATCGCGTCACCCAATACTCCCAGTAACCCCGCTGGCGCTTGCTGCCGGGGGGCGCGGCAGTGTCACGCATCTTCACAACGACCCAGACCGAACCCTTGCCGTCCGGGAAGACATGGGGCGCATACGTGTTGTCAGGGCGGGAAAAGACTTTCGCTAGTGGCTGGGCCGGCTCTCTCCAATGCCCGTTCTCCCAAACGCGGATCCGCGCCTGCCGGAAACGGCCCAAAGGGAAGCCGGGCTGGCGGTCGCGGATCACGTAGCCCTGGTCTTTGCCCCAGTTCACGCCGCCAGCCTCCCAGGCCACCCATACACGGTCCGCCTTGTCCACCGCCACCGTGGCCCGGGCCTCGAAACGGGGCGTCGCCGCCACCGTGATCTCCTCGCCTGGCTCGCCGTTGTCCACGCGCCGCAGGAAAACATCGTAGTTCCCGTTCCGGTAGCTGTCATAAGCCACCCAAACGCGTCCCGACGAGTCGAAAGCCGCCGCCGGGTCCCAGTCGTTCGCCGCATGGCTGGTCACCCGGTATTCCGGCGACCATTTTTCCCCGTCAAACACTTTCAGGAAGATATTGCTGTTGCGGCCCCGGAATCCTTGCCAGACCAGCGCGAAGCGCCCCCGGCCGTCGGTGGCCAGCCGTGGGTTGACGTCGGGCAGCGGATGCGTGGTGAGCCGGTGCAGCCGGCTCCAGCTCTCGCTGGCCGGGTCGAACCGCCGGGCATAGAGGTCCCAGTTCGAGTCTTTCATCTGGGACCACACCACCCAGACGCCGTTTTTCGCGTCCACGGCCACCTGGGGCAGCCAACTATCGCCGCTTGTGCCCGGCACCCATTGCAGGTTGCCCCACTTGCCGTCCACCCATTGCCGGATGCCGATGTCATCGCGGTCGCCGGCGAAACTCAACCACGCCACCCACAACGAGCCGTCCGGCGAGACGGCGATCGACGGCAGGTCGTCCTGGCGGTACTCGTGGCCCACCGACACGACGTCGGCGACCTCGGCCGCGGCGGCCCACGAGAGGAAGATGGAAAACAGCAACGTCCCCGTTCGCAGCATCACGGTGTTAACGAATATCACTTGACGGCCGCGGCGTCAACGGAGACCGCTGGTTTTCAACGAGCAAGGGGAGCGCGGAGGCGTTTCGGAATCCCGCTTCCGCAGCAGGGCGGCAACGCGCCGGCGGCTCAGCTTCCCTCGCACGCCTCCTCAATGAGCCGCTTCATCCGCTGGTAGTGCGAGCCTTTCCAGTAGACCGAGCCGCAGGCCGGGCACGTCCGGAATTCGTTGTGGCGCTCCCACACCCCCTCGGGCACGCGCTGGGCGACGGCTTCCCGGCTGGCCGGCTCCAGCTCCACGTTGCACCGCAGGCACCGGGTGAAGGGCCGGATGAGGGCCGCCAGGTCGAAGCGCTGGACCACTTCCGCCAACTGCCGCCGCGGGCGCGTCTCTCTGACCCAGTAGCCGTGGGTCACCTCACTGCGCTTCAGTAGTCCCCGGTCACGGGTGAGCAGAATCCGGCGCTCGCAGCTCGAGATCCGCGCCAGCTCCTCGTCGTGCGCGCCGGGCGGCCGCACGGCGTCGAATCCCAGCATCCTCAAATAAGCGGTCAGGCGCCCGAGATGGACGTCCAGCACGAAGCGCGGATCCCGCAGCGGTTCGGGCCGTACCTTGAGCACAGGCCGAATGTCGATCGATTCGAACATCGGGTAGACGGCGATCCGGTCGCCGTCGTGCACCCGCTCGCTGAACTCCACTGACCGGCCGTTGATCAGCACGAGGTCTACTTCCGTGTGGGGCACGCCGAAGCTCTCAATGACGTCCTTGACGGACGGCTCCACGTGGAACCGGACTTCTTGCGTCCGCGCGCGGCCAGGCTCTGGCAGGAAGTCGTTGAGTTCGGCGTAGAAACGGATCGTGGCGCGTTTCATCTCGCTTCGCCCCGCCGGCTCGTCCCGACGGCGGCGCCCGGCCCTACGGCGAAATCTTGCCCAGCACCACCGGCCGTCGCGCGCCGGTCGCCGCCGGTAGGTTCGACGGCCGGCGCCTCCAGGTCTCGTACGCCAGGATGGCGAAGGCGATCGCTTCCTTGGCATCTGGATCGACGCCGAACTCGGCCGAGGTATGAATGCGCACGCCCGGCACATAGGCCGCAAGGTAGGCCATCAGCGTGCGGTTGTGGACGCCGCCGCCGGAGACGATCAGATCGTGAACCCGCATTCGCGGTCGGACGAAGCGGTCGATTGCATGACCGATAGTGACTGCGGTCAGGGCCGTAGCGGTAGCGAGGACGTCCTCCTGTCCGAGGTTGGTGTTGAGCAAGCGGCGGACGTATTCGTCTCCGAACTGTTCGCGTCCGGCCGTCTTGGGTGGAGGCCGGTGGAAATAAGGAGCCCGCAGGAGCACCCGGATCAGCGCTTCGTTGGCGTGACCCCGGGCAGCTATCGCGCCGTGCCGGTCGAACCGCGCCCGGCCGTGGGAATAATGGGACGCCAACGCGTCGATCACCATGTTGCCCGGCCCGGTGTCGAAGGCTATGATCTCTTCCGCCGAGGCTCGCGGGGGAATTGCCGTGATGTTGGCGATCCCGCCGATGTTCAACGCTACCCGCCCCCGGGTGGGGTGGCGGAACAGCAGGTAATCGACATAGGGCACCAGCGGCGCTCCCCGTCCGCCGGCCGCCATGTCGCGGGTGCGGAAGTCAGAAACCACCGGGATCCCCGTGCGCTCGGCGAGCACGGAGCCGTCGCCGATCTGCAGCGTCGTCGCGACCTTTCTGCCGAGGAACCGGGCGCCGTCGCCGTCGTGGAAGATCGTCTGGCCGTGGCAGCCGATTAGATCGACCGATTCAGGATGGACCTTGCTCCGGTCGCAGACCCGCCGGAACGCTTCGGCGTAGCGCTCCGCCAGCAGGGTGTGAAGACGGGCCACGACGCCGACATGAGCGGCGGCGTCGGAGATCTTGAGCAAGAGAGATCGCAGGGCACGGGGGTAAGCTACGGTCCCATAAGCCTGGGGCACGACTCGCGCGCGCTCCTTGCCGATCGCGAGATCGACGATGGCGACGTCGATCCCGTCGAGAGAAGTCCCGCTCATGATGCCGGCGACGCGCACATGTCTTAGGATAGCGAAGGGCGAGGCCGGAAACCGTGGGGCGGCTTGCTCTCAGGCCTGCTGGGGCAGATATCGGGCGACGCACTCCCGGAATAGCAAGGCGCCGAGAAGACCGCCAGCCAGAGGCCCGATGACCGGCACCCACCACACCCCGCTGCCGTCAATGAGGCCGTTGTTCGGGAATCCCGCCAGGGTGACGAAGAGCCGGGGTCCGAAATCCCGCGCCGGGTTGATCGCGTAGCCGTGCATTGCGCCGAACGACATCCCGATCGCTACCACGACCAGACCGATGGCCGCCGGCTGGAGCCAGTCCGGCGCGTGGCGCACGACCACCAGAACGAGAAACAGCAGCAGCGCCGTTCCGAGCACCTGGTCGAAGAGGCCATGCAACGGGTAGTCAGGGAAAGCCGGGAAGGTCGTGAAGATGCCGGCCGTCTTCTCGAGCTGTGGATCGAAAGCCAGGAACGCCGGGCGGTAGTTGAAGAAAACGGCGGCGGAAGCGGCGAAGGCCCCGGCAGTTTGGGCCACGGAGTAAGGAACGACTTTCCTCCACGGGAAGTCACCGAAAGCGGCGAAAGCCAGCGTCACCGCTGGGTTGATGTGCGCGCCGCTGCGCTTCGCCGTATAGACTCCGAACATCACTCCCAGCCCCCAGCCGAGGTTCACGTTCGTCCAGCCTCCGTGGACCACCTCGCCCGGGGCGCCGGCGCCGAACAGGGTGACCATGGCGTCCACGCCCGCACCGAACAGGATCAGGATGAAGGTCCCGAGAAACTCCGACAGCAGTTCAGCCCACAGGTCGTCGCGTTGCATGGGAAAAGGGTGATTCTACTCCTCCGGCTGGTATTCGACAACCACGAGGGTCACATCGTCGGCTTGTTCGGCGCCCCCGGTGAAGTCCGTCACTGCCTGTAGGATCGCTGCGTGAAGCTCGGCCCCCGTCGCCGTGGCGAAACGCCGTACGGTGTCCTGCAACCGCTCCTCCTCGAAGAACCGGTCGTCCCGTGCCCGCGCGTCCGTGATGCCGTCGGTGTAAATGACCAGCTTGTCGCCCGGCTCGAGCCGTGTTTCCCGCACCTCGTACTCAGCGGTCTCGAACATCCCCACCGGCATTCCCGTTGGCATCAGCGCCTCGATCGGTCCGCTGCGGCGCACCACTAGAGGAGCGCAATGGGCGGCGTTCGCCCACCGCAGCAGGCCGTCGCGGTGGCACAGGCAATAGAAAAGGGTGGCGTACTTCTCGCCTTCGGTCCGCCCTAGCAGGAAGCGGTTCATGCTCGTCAGCATGCCGCGGATCTCTTCGTCGGTGTGCGCGCCCCGCAGGAACGCCCCCTGGATCAGTGAAGCCAGCAGCGCCGAGCTTACGCCTTTGCCCGAGACGTCGGCCACCACCACGGCTGTACGATCCGGGCCCAGCGGCAGCACGTCGTAGTAGTCACCGCCCACCTGCCGGGAGGCCGTGCTGGAAGCCGAGATGCGCAGCCATCCCTGCTCGGGAAGCTGTTTCGGCAACAAGCTCTCCTGGATGCGCCGCGCCAGCCGCAGTTCCTCCTCCAGCTTCTGGCGGGCTCGTTCCTCTTCGAGCAGCCGCGCGTTCTCGAGAATCGTTGAGGCCTCCACCGCCAGCGTTTCGAGCAATTCCCGGTTGCCGGAAGAAAGATCTGCCGCGCTGCGCCGCGAGTCCAGATACAGCACGCCGAGCGTTTCACTCAGCGGCGCGTGCACCGTGGCTCCGAAGTCGCCTGTGCGGACGCGGATCAGAGGCACGCACAAAGCTCCGCGCAGATGAAGCCGTCTGACGGCCGTGTCCGGTTGGACGCTGTCTTCCGAATCCGGAGCGAAGGTCATGGTGAGCATCTGCCGGCGGTTCTTCAACGCCTCGCCGATCAGCCGCACCGGCACCTCCAGCTCGTCCGGGGCAATCGAGAGCCCGCTCTCGTTCCGCGCCGTTCGCACAGTGAGCCCTTCGTTGTCTTTCAGCAGCAAGAATCCGCGCTCGGCGCCTGTCACGGCGAGGGCGGCATCCACCACCGCGTCCAGCACCGAGTCCACCGACAGAGAGTGTTGCAGCGCCCGCGCCACCTCCAACACAGACCGGAGTTTGGAGAGCGTTTGCGTGGCTTCATCGCCTCCGGGAGCCGCCGGCACTTGGCTGAGCAACCGGTCCAGTTCTCCCCGTGACGTCGAGAAAAGGAACTCGTGCGAATCCGGGAACCCGAGCGTGATGCGGTCCCCATTGCGCAGCACCTGGCGTCGCACGCGCTTGCCGTTCACGTAGGTGCCGTGAGTGCTGTCCAGGTCTTCAATCCAGTACTTTCCTTCGGCGAAGACGATCCGGGCGTGGTGCCGGGACGCGCGGCTGTCGCGGACGACGAAGTGATTGTCCGCGTGGCGGCCGATGCGGAAAGGCTCCCGGCCCAGGGGAATGGTACGCCGGTGGCCGGACGGATCGATGATTACGAGCAGAACGTCGCCGGCGCTCATTTCCTGGTCTTTTGCCTGACGGCGGCCGCCGCCTTGCCGCCGGGGTGTATGGTTTTCTTCCGAAGGGTTCGCGACGTCCGCTGGAGCTCTTCTTTGCGCGTCACCTGGCACGTGGGGCAGTACCCGCCGATCTCAGTCCGGGCGATGGAGACCTCGTAGCCCAGGGTGTTTTCCACCTGCCGGCGCAGCTTCTGCAGCGGGTCCCCGAAAAACTCCTCCACTTTGCCGCAGCTCAGACACACCACGTGGGCGTGCTCCTGCTTGCGCCGGGTCTCGTAATAGTGCTGATCGCCGTCGTAATGCATCAAGTCGAGTTCGTCCACCAGGCCGCTTTCCTTCAACAACTTCAACGTCCGGTAGACGGTCACCCGGTTCAGCTTGGGGTCGCGCTCCCGTGCCATCCGGTAGAGTTGCTCGGCGTCAAGGTGTTTGCCCGAGGAGTCGATCAAGTCCAGCAAGATTTGCCGTTGGCGCGTCAGGCGGATGCCTCGCTTCTTCAGTGCCTCTTTGATGCTTTCGGGTGCCATTTTCGACTCCTCCGCGTACCGCCTGCACTCTCCGGGGCCTGCGGTTGGCAACAATTTGACTCTAACATGGACCGGCCGTTTTGAGGCATTCCTGCCGCCGGCCGCGGCCGAAACGGGATAATAAGTAACAGCATGAGCAACGATGGCTCTTGCCCCGTGTGCGGGGGGACGGGGTGGCGAAGCGTTGAATCGAACGGAATCTCGGCGGTCGAGCGCTGTGACTGTGCGTTCGCGCGGCGCCAGGAGCGCCTGGAGGAGCGGGCGCAAATCCCTCCCCGCTACCGCGACGCCTCCTTCGACAACTTCTCGATCGTCACGCCCAATCCGGTGACCAGCCGGATCCTCTCCAACGCCATCACCGCCGCCCGGGCCTATGTGCGCAACTTCCCGTTCGGCAACCGCAAGCCCGGACTGCTTTTCGTCGGCGGCACCGGCACCGGTAAGACCCACCTGGCCGTCGCCGTCCTCCGGGCCCTCATCGCCCGCGGCCACGAAGGGCTTTTCTTCCTCTACCAGAACCTGCTCGAGCGAATCCAGCGCAGTTACAACAAGGACTCGGGCGCCGCCGACCGCGAGGCCTACCAGTCCGCCCTGGACTGCGAGATCCTGCTGCTGGACGATCTCGGGGCCCACCGCATCACTGACTGGGTAGAGGATACGATCACCTCGATCATCACTCACCGCTGCAATCACAACAAGCCGATCATCGCCACGACGAACCTCCGGGATCCGGAGGCCGGCGATCCCCCGATCCCCGCCGGCACTGGGGAGCTCGCCAGCCGGTACTACCTCGAGGAACGCATCGGCTCCCGAGCCCGGTCCCGGCTCTCGGAGATGTGCCAGATCATCTCCACCCGCGGGGCCGAAGACTACCGCCGCCGCTCATGACCCTCCCCGGACCCGCCCCCGGCTGAGGGATCGACGACCAGCGTGCTTCCCTCGACCCCCGCCACCCGCACCCGCGCCCCGGCTGGAACCGGCTCGGCGGCGTCGGGAACCCGCGCCGGCCAAAGCTCCCCCCTCACCCGGACGTAGCCTTCCGGCGCCAGCTCCTCCACCACCTCGGCGGCCTCCCCTACCAACCTTGCCGTCACCGGAACATACTCGTCTTCGTAGGCGCGGCGCAGCCACGGGTAGAGGACGAGGTCTTTGACCACGTCGGCCGCCAGGAGCAGGCCCGCCGCCCACAGCGGGAGCCCGAGCCAACGGTGCAGCAAGTACAGCACGACCACCGCCAGCGCCCAGCCTGGAGTCTGGAGAAGCAGATAGCGGCGGAAGACCTTCATCGAGGACTGTCTTTCGGCTTGCGGCCGGACCCTGCCGGATACCCCCGGGCGCTTCCGTCCTTGAACCTGAGCCGGCCTTTACTTTTACTAGTGTGCCTCGCGGCGCGCTACGGAGCGGCGGTCGGCCAGCGCGCGTGCGGGAGCGCTGGAGGGACGGCTCACGCAGTTTACTTTCGCCCTCTCCTCTTCGGAGGATCGCCCTCGCGGACCAGCAGCCACTGGTTGGCGGCGGCTTTGCCGAGTTTCTGAACGGTTCCGCTCGGCCATTCGATCGTCACTTCGGCCTCCGTGTCGGGCCCCAGCCCGAAGGTTACCGCAAGCTGGCTCTGCGAGCAGTAGCTCGAGCCGCTCTTCACCATCTGCCACTGCTCGCCGCCGGCGCTCGCCACCCGCACCACCGCGCCCAGCGCACTGCCATTGGACTTCACGCCCCGCAGCTTTAACGTCAACCAGTGGTTCCGGTTGCCGCCCTCGTTGCGCAGCAGCCGGGCCGGCCCGTCGTTCGTGGTAACCAGCAGGTCCAGGTCGCCGTCGCGGTCATAGTCGCCGTAGGCCGCTCCCCGGGCTACCATCGGCCGGGCGAGGTCTTCGCCAGTTTCCGTCGTCACCTCGACGAATTTCCCCCCGCCCAGGTTCCGGAACAGGTGCGGCGGCTGCTCGAAGGTTACCTTCGGCTGGACGTTCTGGATCTCCTCCTCGATGTGGCCGTTGGCGACGAAGATGTCTAGCCAGCCGTCCAGGTCATAGTCGAAGAAGAACGTCCCGAACGCCAGCGTCAGCAGGCTCTGTTTGCCCACTGTTGAGCGCGGCGCCTCATCGACGAACAGTCCGTCGCCCTCGTTGTGGTAAAGCCCGAGCATCTGGTTCGAGAAGTTGCCGATCACCAGGTGGGGCCGGCCACTACGGTCGTAGTCGGCCGCGTCCACGCCCATAGCGCCCCGCGCGATGCCGTCTTCGCTGTAGGCCACGCCGGCCCCGATGCCCTCTTCGCTGAAAGTTCCATCCCCGTTGTTCCGGTACAACTTGTTCGGCTCGGTATCGTTGGCAACGAAGATGTCCGGCCAGCCGTCCGAGTCGTAGTCCAGAATCGCCACCCCCAGGCTCTTGCTCGTCTCATCGGCGAGGCCCGCCTTCTCGGTGGCGTCCTCGAACCGTCCGCCCCCCACGTTGCGGTAGAGCTTATCCGCCACGCCCGGGTAGGACTCCGGCGTGCAATAGGACTTCGTCGCTCCGTCCAGCGAGCACCACAAGTCCGATTCCGGCGACCACTCGACATAGTTGGCCACGTAAAGGTCCGCCCACCCGTCCCGGTCGTAGTCCACCCAGGCCGCACTGGCCGAAAAGGCCGGGTTGTCGATGCCCGCCTCTTTGGTCACGTCCCGGAACTTGCCGCCGCCGAGGTTCCGGAACAGCCGGTCGCGGCCCACGTAAGTAATGTAGACGTCTTCGCGCCCGTCGTTGTCGAAGTCGGCCACCGCCACGCCCAAGCCGAAGCCTTCGACGTCCAGCCCGCTGCCGCGCGTGATGTCGGTGAAGGTTCCGTCGCGGTTGTTCCGGTACAGCGCGGGGAGCGAGCGGCGGCCCCGGGGCTTCCAGTCCTTGGAGTTGATCAGCAGGATGTCGAGCCAGCCGTCGCCGTCAGCATCGAAGAAGGCGCAGCCGGAGCCCATCGTTTCCGGCAGCCATTTCTTGCCCGTCTTGCCCGCGTTGTGCCGGAAATGGATGCCCGCTTCGCGCGTCACGTCGCGGAACTCGACCGGCCCCGCCCACAGCGTCAACCCAAAGAGTCCCAGTGCCAGCCCAGCTCGCCCCACCATTACGTTTCCTTCCATTATCCCCGTTCGCGGCGGGTTCCGGGGCATCATGGGTTAGAGCCCCATGCACGACGAACCGATCCGCATCTTCATCACCGGCGGCACCTTCGACAAGGAGTACAACGAGCTCACCGGCGAGCTGTACTTCAAGGACTCCCACGTGCCCGAGATGCTTCGTCTCGGACGCTGCATGCTGAAAGTCGAGTACCGCACCCTCATGATGGTGGACTCGCTCGAGATGACCGACGACGACCGCGCCATCATTGCCGGCCACTGCGTCCGCACCCCGGAGCGCCGCATCGTCATCACCCACGGCACCGACACGATGATCGACACCGCGCGCTACCTCGCCCGTGAGGTCTTCGGCAAAACGATCGTCCTCACCGGCGCCATGGTGCCCTACAAGTTCGGTTCCTCGGACGGCATGTTCAACCTCGGCAGCGCCCTGGCCTTCGTCCAGACCTTGCCGCCCGGGGTCTACGTCGCCATGAACGGCCGCTACTTCCACTACGACAAGGTCCGCAAGAACCGCGAGAAGGGCATCTTCGAGCCGGTGGAGTGAACCGCCGGTCCGGCGCGGCCGCCCCGAGCCGGACTCGCCCCCGCGCCACCCGCCCACGAGTGCTACAACGGTGGTGGGCGGTATCTTCCCCCGCCCGGGACAGGCGCTGCGCCATGGAGTGGCCGAGAACCATCTTCCACGTGGACATGGACGCCTTCTTCGTCTCCGTGGAAGAGTTGTTCGACCCGTCGCTCAAAGGGAAGCCGGTCGTCGTCGGGGGCCGGCCCGACCAGCGCGGGGTCGTCGCCGCGGCCTCCTACGCCGCCCGCAAGTTCGGCGTCCGCTCCGCCATGCCCTTGAGGACTGCCTACCGCCTCTGCCCCACGGCGATCTTCCTCGACGGCCACCCGCGGCGCTATCGCGAGTATTCCGAGCAGGTCCACCGGATCCTTACCCGCTTCGCCCCGGCGGTTGAAATGGCCTCCATCGACGAGGCTTACCTCGACCTCACCGGGGCCGGCCGCCTCTACGGGGCGCCCCTCCGCGCCGCCCACGAACTCCACGAGACCATCCGGCGCGAGACCGGCCTGAACTGCTCCATCGGCGTCGCCACCTCGCGGATGGTGGCCAAGGTCTGCTCCGGGCAGGCCAAGCCCAACGGCATCCTGTGGGTGCTGCCGGGCTGCGAGGTCCGCTTCCTCGCCCCGCTCGACGTCCGCAAGATCCCCGGCGTCGGCAAGGTCACCGCCGAGCGGCTCCGCGAACTGGGCGTCCGCAAGGTAGGAGATTTGGCGCGGCTTGATGAAGAGCTGCTCCGCGAGCGCTTCGGCAAATGGGGGCTGGCACTGGCCGGGAAAGCCCGGGGCGAGGATGCGGGCGCCTGGTTCGACGGCGAGATCGGCGTCGCCGAGCCGCCGAAGTCCATCAGCCACGAGCACACCTTCGACGAGGACGTCTCCGATGCGCAGGTGCTCGAAGCCACCCTCGTCAAGCTCACCGAGATGGTCGCCCGGCGCCTCCGCGGCCACCGCCTTTACGCCCGCACGCTTCAAGTGAAGATCCGCTACTCAGACTTCTCCACCATCACTCGTGCGAAGACTCTCTCGCGGGCCACCCGCGTGGACGCCGAAATGCTCCCGGTGATCACCGAGCTGTTCCGCCGCGACTGGAAGCGCAAGCCGGTGCGCCTGCTGGGCGTCTACGCCCAGTCGCTCACGTCGTCGGCGGGCCAGCTCAGCCTGCTCGAGCACGACAAGATCGAGCGGTGGGAGCGCGCCCTCGACGCGATCGACCGCCTGCGCGACCGCTTCGGCGAATCGAGCGTTACCCTGGCGGCTGGCCTCGAAGGCGGCTTCCGGGAACGCGCTCACGAGAATCCCGCCGGGCTGCCCGGTAAGCACGGTTCCGGGAAAGACTCGGGCGAATCCTGACGCCCCGAATTCCGCCCCCCTCCTCTGCCGCAGTTTGCTTTGCCGGTCTGGCGCGCCTGCGATAACGTTAAAGGCTATGGAGAGAAGGACGCTGTTGAAGACTTTCCTCGGCAGCGCCGCCGCCCTTTCGGCGCGGCCCCAAGCCGCCCCCGCCCGGCGCCCCAACGTCATCCTCTGCATGTCCGACGATCAGGGCTGGGGCGACGTCGGCTACAACGGCCACCCCTACCTGATCACCCCGAACCTCGACGCGATGGCGCGCTCTGGCATCCGGTTCGAACGGTTCTACTCCGGCGCGCCCGTCTGCTCGCCCACCCGCGGCAGCGCCCTCACCGGACGCCACCCGTTCCGTTACGGCATCTACTTCGCCAACGTGGGCCACATGAAGAAGGAGGAGATCACCCTCGCCGAGGCCCTCAAGACCCAGGGCTACACCACGGGCCACTTCGGCAAGTGGCATCTCGGCACGCTCACCAACGACATCCGCGACGGCCGTCGTGGCGGCCGCCAGAAGGAGCACTATTCGCCGCCCTGGGAGAACGGCTTCGACGTCTGTTTCTCCACCGAGCAGGCCATCCCCACTTGGGACCCCATGAAAGACCAGAAGATCCCCACGCGCTACTGGACCGGTCCCGGCGAATACGCCACCGAGAACCTCGAGGGCGACGATTCGCGCGTCATCATGGACCGCGCCATCCCCTTCATTCGCCGGGCGGTGAGAGACAATCGCCCCTTCTTCGCCGTCATCTGGTTCCACGCGCCGCACGAGCCGGTCCGGGCCGGGGAGCGCTACCGCCGGATGTACGCGCGCTTCAGCGAGGGCGAGCAGCACTTTTTCGGCACGATCACCGCCATGGATGAGCAGATCGGCCGGCTGCGGCGCGAACTGCGGAAACTCGGCGTCGCCCGCGACACCATGCTCTGGTTCTGCGCGGACAACGGACCCGAGGGCCGCGACCCCCATCACGGCCGCACCCGAGGCTCGACAGGAGGTCTGCGGGGACGCAAGCGCAGCCTCTTCGAAGGCGGCATCCGCGTTCCCGGTTTGCTCGAGTGGCCCGACCGCATCACCGAGCCGCGCACCGTTACCATGCCCTGCTCGACGTCCGATTACTTCCCCACCGTCCTGGATGTCCTCGGTTTCCGGATGAAGGGCCAGCCGGAACCCATCGACGGCATCAGCCTGCTACCCCTGATCGACGGCAAGATGGACCGCCGGCCCAAGCCCATCGGCTTCGAGACCACCGACAGAGGCGATCGGGGAAGGGCGCAGCGGCTGGGCTCGCCGAACCTCGCCCTGATCGGCGACCGGTACAAGTTTCTCTCCTATCTGGACGATGCCCGCGCCGGCGAGGACATGCTCTTCGACATCGCCCTGGATCCCGGCGAGCGCCACAACCTGGTCAGAGAGATGCCCGAGTTGGCGCGCGAGATGAAGGCCACCCTTGCCGAATGGAAAGCCTCTTGCGAGGCGAGCGACCGCGGCGAAGATTACGCTTCCGGCTGAAGCTCGACACAGCCGGCGGCTCGGCCCTGCTGTGCCCTCAACAGGCACGCGGGTCCGTCGCCCGGTTTCGCCGAACGGTCCCGGGGGCGAGGGTGCGCCTGCCTCTCAAACGTCCGCCAGCGCTGCAATCAGCGCGCCCTTGGCCGTCGATTCCAGCGGTCTATCCGCCATCCGCACCTCCGCCAGAGGCAGCGGCAGTTCTGCTTGCTTGATCGCCTTTTCGAACCTCTCGGCGAATCCCGGCGGCATAGCGGTCCCGCCGCTCAGCACCATCGGGAGCGGCCGCTTGAAATGGACCAGCGACCCCGCCTCGGCGAGCCCCCGGCGGAACCCTTCGATGAGCGCCTGGATCATCTCGTCGTAGTAGACGCCCAGGGCTTGGAGCAGTTTGTTTGAAAAGCCGCCGTTGAAGCGCAGCGACTCCTCCTTCTCAAGACGGACGCGGGTGGTGCGCTCGCCGGTGACCGCGGCTGCGTTCGCGTCGATGTAATCGCCCGCCTTCGAGATGCTGAAGCTCAGCACCGGCACCGAGAGGTAGGCAACGCAAACATTGCACAATCCGCCGCCGAAGCTCACGCCGATTCCGCTGTAGTTGGAGTCCTCCAGCTCTCCATAGACGACGGCCAGGCCCTCGTTGATGCTCCGGACGTCGTAACCGCGGGAGGCGAAGAGGTCCTTCAGGGTCGCTTCGTGATACGTCACGCTGGCCTGCCGGTCGATCGGCTCGGCTGGCACGCTGAAGTACAGCGGCCGCCCGTCTCCCGGCTCTTCGCCCAGCAGCGCCTCGAGCAACGCTCGGATCACCTCGGTGCTCTCCGGTTCGCCCGGGTTCAGCGTTCCACTCATCATCGGCCGCCGCACGTCCAGACCTAGGAGATCAGCGAAACGCAGTGACTCATCACCATGTACAGAAAGGTCGCCGTTGGAACGCGAGAAAGGAATGCCATCCTTCTCCAGGGCCTTCTCGGTCATTGGAGAGTAGGGCACCTTCACAAACGCGTTCAACTGACTTTGGAAACGGAGCTGATCGCCTTGCTTCGTCGCCACGACGATCCGGCTCGTTCCGATATCGACGCCCACAGCGGGGCTGCGTTCGGTCGTTTCTTGACTCATTTCTTATACTCCTGACCTTCGTTGCCCGGTAGCATCCAGACGTTGAACCATCTTCAGAATCTCCCGGTAACGGCGATGGCGCAGTCTGCGGTATTCGTTCACCGGGAGGCCGCGGAACGCCGCCGCCTGCCGGAAGAGGTCTTCACCCAGGACCAAACCTTTCCAAAGCGCGGGTCCGGTGGCTTTGACATACTCCGGCCCGTACCGGAAACCAAACACCGCCACAGCCGGCATGGGAAGGCTGTAGTTGTCACCCAATCCCAGTGCCCCATACGGCAGGTTCGCCGCCCAATCCACGTGGTTTCCCACACGCATTGCTCGGGAGAAGACCGAGACCTGGGCATGGGCCACGCAGTTTTCGGCTGGAATTCCGTAGCGGCTCCGCAGCATCTCGGTCAACATCGCCGCCGCCCGGATTTGCGCGAGGTTCACCTCCGGCCCCTGGGCGCTCGCCTCGGTGCCCGCCTCGAAAGCCACCCCGATGAAGCTCGGGTTCAGATTTACGTAGACGTACCGATCGTCGGCCCATACCGAAAAGCCGGCGTGGTTGGCGCTGTCGCTTTCCCGGACCACCCGGTGCACACGGCCGAACCGGTCGATCACGTAATGATAGGCCCGCTTGCGCTGTACGTACTCCAGCAGCCACTTGCCGACTCGCCGCAAGCGCGGGGCGTAGTCCGGCGCGAACGGCGCTTGCTGGCTTTCGGTGGTGTGGTACACGATACCCACTGGTCGCGACCACCACTCCACGAGCTGCAACGTCGCCCGGTCGAAGACCGGATACCGGCGGTCTTGGTTGGCGATTTCATACCGGGTCTCGATCCGGAGGCCGTTGCTGTAAAGCTCGTGGCTCCGGCTCTCCTCGACCAGCCAGACGGCCGGGGCGTCACGCACCACTCCCGGCTCCGGCATGCTCGGGGGAAACTGCGGTTCGCCGAGCGTGGGAATGCCGTCGGAGACCGTCGGCAAAGGTAGCGCCATCAGCGCGATCCCTGCAACCAGCACCGCCCGCCGATAGCCTTGCCCAGGCCGGCTTCCCAGACGGCCGTCCATTGCCCGGCGAAGATAGCGGAGGCGGGCCACCGGATCCTTGATCCGGCCCGCTCGCCGCTCCACCAGCCAATGGCCGAGCCGCCCCCTGGGCTGTTCGACGGACGCCATCGCCACCAGTCCTTACGTCAGAGAAGTCAGCCTCCGCAGAGGTTCTTCTCTCGTTTTCCTCACCTCCTATCGGTCAGATCAGGGAAAAACCTTAGATGAAGGTGTCGCGTTTCCTAGCCCGTGCGCCGGTCTTCAATCCCGGAGCGAATCGATCCGGCGGGAGCTGGTTCACGACGGGATTACAGAGGTCTTACGACAACGCTGTAGAAGCCAGGTGAGGCCCAGCATGACGAGGACGGGGGTGTGGATCCACCAGCGCCAAGGCGTGGATCCGTCCCATACCCCGAGCAGCGCCCAAGCGATCACCACCTTGTATGCAAGGGGCGCCAGCGCCGTCCAAAGCAACAGCGCCGGGACCGGGACGAGGGCGAGGAAGGGAACCAGCCAGGTCAAGTACCACGGATGGCAGTTCGAGGAGACGAGCAGGAGCACGGTGATTACCGTAAGTGCCGCTTTTTCAAGGGGCCAGCGGGCGATCGTCACGCCTGCGGCGGCCAGTCCCATGACGGCGAAGGCGGCGCGCTTGGCCCAGTAGGCATCGCCCGCCAGCCAGAGCAGCAACCCGTACAGGCTGTCATTGTTGCGCCACCCGCCCACGAAACCCGTCATAAACCGCGCGTTTTCTTCCACATTGCTCCAGAACGGGAGCGCCAGCAGCGCCGCGATGGGAATAGAGACGGTCCACTCGCGCCAACGCAGCGGCCGTCTGTCCTTCCAGCCGACGAAGAGCGGAAAAAGCAGCAGCGGCCAGAGCTTCGCTGCGGCGGCGAGGCTGAGCGACGCGAAGCCTCTCCACCATCGCTGCCGCGCTGCTGCCCAAGATGCGAGCACCAAGAAAAACAGCGCGATGGAATCGTTGTGGCCGGTACCCCAGAACTCGATCACCACCAGCGGGCACCACGCGTAGATGAGCACCCGGGAGGCCGGCAGGCCCCGGGCCGCAAGCAGCCCCAACAGCGCCGCGACCGTCGCGGCGTCGAACAGGGCCGAAGGCGCCTTGAACCAGAACGCTTGCCGGAACGGATCGTCCGTTACCCACGCCGCCGCCCGGTAGGCGCCCAGCTCCATCAGCTCGATCAACGGCCCGTAGCCGGCCTTGAAGTCCTTGCTCCCTACGCGGGGCCAGGTATCGTCCCGCAAATGGGCCCATTCGGGATCCGCCGGCCGCACCTGGTACGGGTTGCCCCCCTGGGTCTGGAGCATCCCCTCCCACCGGTACCGGAAAACATCGTCGGAGAGCGCCGGTTCCAAGGGCCATGCCGTGAGACGGAATAGCGCTCCGGCGGCCAGGATGGCAACCACCGGACCGCGGCGCGTCCGGAATCCCGGATCTCTTTCAATTTGCAGGCAGATGTAAACCGAAAGAATGTAGAATAGGGAAGTCAGCAGCAGTAGGCCGACAGCCTCCGGGATGTGGTAGCGGAGGTCGCCCAATGAAAGTAGGCCTGCGAGGAGGATCTCCAGGGCCAAGGCGCAGGCGAGCAACCGGGCGACGCCGGACCAGGCGCCTCTGGTCCGGTTCCGGCTGGTTCGATTCAGCGGCAACGCAAGCCCATGTTAGCAACGATCGCACCTGTTGGACTGCTCGTAGCGGACTCTCTGGTTGAGCGTCTTTCGCGGACCTTCTTCGATGACACGTTCGCTGGAATCCACCAGCTCCAGTGGTTCGACTACGCTATCTTAGTTCCCTATTTTCTAGCGCTTGCGGTGCTGGGTATCTACGGGTTGCACCGCTATATCACCATCTATCGGTATTGGCGCTATCGCAAGAACTTGCTCACCGAGCCTCCGGGACGTTTCCAAGAGCTCCCACGGGTCACCATCCAGCTTCCCATCTACAATGAGCGGTTCGTCGTCGGCCGCCTCATCGAGGCGGTCTCGCGGATCCGCTACCCCCGGGACCGGCTGCAGATCCAAGTACTCGACGACTCCACCGACGACACCTGCGTCATCGCCCGGCGGCTCGTCGCCGAGTATCAGGCCCGAGGCGTGCCCATCGAGTACCGCCACCGCACGAACCGGCGAGGCTTCAAGGCCGGAGCTCTGGACGAGGGCCTGCGGCACGCCACCGGGGAGTTGATTGCGATCTTCGACGCCGACTTCGTCCCCGATCCCGATTTCCTGGAGAAGACCGTCCATTATTTCACCGATCCGAAGGTCGGCCTGGTCCAGACCCGCTGGGCCTTCTTGAACCGCAGCTATAACCTCCTAACCGAGGTCCAGGCCATCCTCCTCGACGGCCATTTCCTCCTTGAGCACGTGGCTCGCAGCGGCTCGGGCCTCTTTTTCAATTTCAACGGCACGGCGGGCATCCTGCGCCGGGAGATGATCGAGGATGCCGGTGGCTGGGAGCACGACACGCTCACCGAGGACTGCGACCTCTCCTATCGGGCCCAACTAAGGGGCTGGAAATTCGTGTACTTGCCGCATGTCGAGAGCCCCTCCGAGTTGCCGGTAGAGACCTATGCTTTCCAGGTCCAGCAGTCCCGCTGGGCGAAGGGGCTCACCCAGGTCGCGCTGAAGCTGTTGCCGTCGATTCTGAGGGCTCGGATCCCTCTGCGGAACAAGGTGGAGGCGATCTTCCACTTGACGCCGAACATCAGCTATCCGCTGATGATTGTGGTCTGCCTGCTCGTCTATCCGGCCATGGTGGTCCGCTTTTACATGGGGTGGCAGCAGATGTTGCTGCTCGATCTGCCGGTAATGGCCGCAGCGTTTTTCTCGATCATCGCCTTTTATGTTTTCGCCGAGCACGAGCATAACCCGAACGGCTGGAAGAGATCGATCGTGCTCATGCCGATGGTCATCGCCGCAGGCATCGGTTTGACTCTCATCAATACGAAAGCCGTGGTCGAGGCTGTTACCGGGTTCCAGACGGCTTTTGCCCGCACTGCGAAGTATGCGGTCGCGGGAAACCAGAAACTCCAGCCGGTTGTCCGGGTCTACCGGCGGCGCAGCGGCTGGCTGCCCTTCGTTGAAATCGCTTGCGGCGTCGGTTTTCTGGCGATCGTCTACCTGGCGATCGACAGTTACAACTTCCTGGCGGTACCCTTCTTGATGCTTTTCGTAGCGGGCTTTTTGTGGGCCGGCGTTTCGACGCTGATCGACGAGTTCCAGGCCCGGCTGCGATGGGAGATGGATCGCGAAGCGGCGGCGCCCCAGGCCGAGACCGTGCCCTGAGTTTCTTTGAGTCCCGCGCTTCCGGCCGCGGCCGGAAAGGCCGGTGCGCCGTTCTCTGCTAGCCCGCGAGAAAGGGTGCGCGGGTAGGTGCTCGCCCGGTCCGGCGGGGGTCTCACCGGCCTTGCCGTGACAGGATCGCTCGCCGCGGAGCTTACAACCCCCGCTCGGGCTGGAGCGAGGCTTCGGCGCTGCGCCCTTCGCCCGCTCTGTCGATTGCTATCCGGGCGGCGATGGGACCAATGATCTCGGAAATCGTCACCGCGGCGAGGATCACGGTCGTCACGTTTGGCGCCAGCTCCGGGTAACGCTTGTCGATCGCCAACGTGAGGCCGATGGCAAGGCCTGCTTGCGCCATGAGAGCCAATCCGAGGTAGCGCTGAACGGTCTCGTTCAGCCCTGCCTTTTGGGCGCCGACCTTGGCGCCGAGCAACTTTCCCGTCGCCCGCGCGACGACATACACCAAACCGGCCACGCCCAGCGACTTGACCAACGACAGATCCAGATCTGCTCCCGCAATAACGAAGAAAATGGCGTAGAACGGGGGGTCGCTGCGGGCGATCGTCATCAGAATGCGCCGGGTGTGGGCCGAGAGGTTGGCCATCGTGGCTCCCACGGCCAGGCTCGCGACCAGCGTGGAAAGTTCGAGAACCATCGCCACGCCGACACAAAGCAGGACGCAGCCGGTGAACAGAATCAAGACCTCGCCGTGGTCGGTCACACGAGTGGCCCAGGCCGCCAGCAGGATGCCGACGAGGTAGCCGAGGGCCACCGAGCCGATCATTTGCCACACGAGCAAGTAGGTGGAACGGTATAGCGTCGCCAGGACCTCGCCGCTGCCGGTGGCCAAGCTCAGGTCGATCAAAGTGGCCGCGATGGCGAACGCGGTGAGGCAAAACAAGTTGTTCACGCCGATCACGCCGACCAGAGTGTCGGTCATCGGTCCGGAGGCGTTTCTCTCGCGGATCACCATCAGCGTGGAGGCGGGGGCGGTGGCCATGGCGATCGCTCCCAGCAACATCGCCACTTTCCAGTCCAGCCCGAGCAAGAGCATCGCAGAGCTGACCAGCGAGGCGGCCAGCACGCTCTCGGTGGCGGTGACCCGCAACACCGCGGGACCCGCCCCGCGCACCCGCCGGAGTTCGAATATCGATCCGATGGAAAATAGGATCAGTCCCAGGGCGACTTCGCTGAAAACCTCGAGGGCGGCCAGGTTTTCGTGACTCACCCAGGCGAGCCCGGAAGGTCCCACCGCCACGCCCGCGAGGATGTAGCCGGTTACCTCAGGGATGCGGGCAAACTTCACCAGGTGGCCCGCGGCCAGCGCGAAGAGCAGAATCAATCCCAAGGAGGAGAGCTCGTTCATGGTCGAAGGAACACCCCGAATTTCCGCGGTCCCCGCTCGACGGCCAGCCAGACCGGGCGTCCGTCGGTCGCCGCCAGCGCCCGGTGCGCCGCCGCTAGGTTGCGCGGCCGCCGCCCACCCACGGTTAGAAGCCGGTCGCCGGGCTTCAAGCCGGCCCGGTCGGCCGGGCTGCCGGGGATGACGTCCTCGATCCGGTATCCGCTTGTCCGCGGGCGGAGCACGATTCCTGGTGTCTCCGTCCTTGACGCGGCCGGAAACCCGCCCTGGCTGGCGGGGAGCGTCAAGCGGACGATCTTGCCCGATCGAAGAACGGTCAGCTCGTAAGTCGGGTACGCGACCGGGAGGACGAGGCGGCTGAGGTCATCGAGCGTCGAGACCTCCGCTCCGTCCAGCGCCTGGATGATATCCCCCGGCAAGAGGCCGGCAACGTCGCCCGGCCAGTTCGTCCACACTTCGGTCGCCAGGAGTCCGAGTTCCGCCCCGAAATACTCCCGCATCTCCTCGGTCAGCGGCTCCAGACGAAGGCCGTAGTAGCGGAGCAGGCGGCCCCGGAGACCACGGGCCTCGTCAAGGACGCGGTCGATGGCTTCCGGAGTGAGCGCTTCGAACCGGTCCCCGCAGCGGACCACGACGCCGAGCAGATTACCCTGTAGGTCGAAGACGCCCCCTCCCGCCGTCGTCTCGTCCAGAGGCAGGTTGGTCTCGACGATGTTGGCCGTGAAGTCTCCGCACTCGACCGCCAGGACGCCCTGCAACGTCCCCGGGGCGTAGAGGTGGCCTCCGTCGCGTCTCGCCGCCACTTGCAAGACCCAGCTTCCCTGGGGCAACGACCGGGCGGCGGCCCGGAAAGCCGGGGGGTATTCCACACCGGCCGGCAAACGCATCGAACTGACGGGATAGTGTATGGAGACTACGTCGGCGGTGAGCCGGTGCGGACCGGTCGTCAGTTCCACCGTCACCGGAGCCGACGGCCCCCGGCTGACCAGCGTCCCGTCGCCGCTCCACACCACCGCGCTCGCCTCCAGCCCCCGGACCCACTTGACAGTAGGCAACACGTCCTTCGCCACCCGGGCGAAATACGAGGTGAGATCCTCC
The DNA here is from genome assembly GCA_964461995.1 of uncultured Solibacteraceae bacterium. Lineage (GTDB taxonomy): Bacteria > Acidobacteriota > Terriglobia > Bryobacterales > Bryobacteraceae > JALSRK01. The sequence goes on along the minus strand of CAYWXL010000001.1, from coordinate 75,403 downwards.
AAGTTGCGCCGCTGCGCCGCCAACTGCAGCCGGAGCATCTCCGTCTGCGGAATCGTCACCTCCGGGGCAGGGCTCGGTTTGAACTTTCCCCCAATGATCAAGATGGCCCCGGCGATGACGCTCAGCAGCGCTACGTATTTGCGTTGCGGCGGATGGGAAGGCATTTGCTGGCCGGCTCTCTGAGTCAGTATGGCAGAACCAGGGCGGCGCGGGACAAGCGGCCTGCGGACCCTCGTCGGCCGGTCAGGTGCGAAGCTTCTCCACGATCTCCGCGGCTGCCTTGCGGGCCTCTTCGACCGCGCCCCGGGGGAAGCTGATCGCTCCGACTCTAGGATGTCCGCCGCCGCCGTATTGCTCGCAGATCTCGGCGAGGTTGTGTTTCAAAGGCTCTTTCGCCCAAGGATTCGAGCCTACCGAGACCTTGGTCCGGAAGCTCGAATGCAGCACCGAGACCGTGTAGAGGGAATCGGGGAACAAGTAGTAAGGGATGAACTTGCTGTAGCCTTGCAGCGGCTGGTTCGTGAGGTCGAAGTAGACGACCGTGCCGTCGAAGCGCGCCTCTTTGCGGATGATCTCGATCGATTCCAAGTGCCGTCGATACAGCGGCTTGTAGATCTCCTGGATCGACGGCTCGGCGATAATCTCTTCCAGTTTCCGGTGGCGCATCCACCGGATGATCTGCTGCACGGTTTCCGAGTCCTCGACCCCTTCGATGACGAGCACGAGTTTTGTGGCGGCGCTCCGCAGCTCCACCGCCTCCTCGGGGCTGACGTACTGGGCGCCGTCCACGATGTCGGCCCAGCGGACGAGTTCGTCCAGGTCCGGAGCCTCGTAGCCGAACCGCTCCTTGGCCACGGTGGCGATGAACTTGGTGCATGACTTGAATTCCGGATCCAGGAACTTCCGGCCGGAGCGGTCGCGGCGGAAGTGTTCCTCGTCCTCGGCGTTCAGGAACGCGCTCTGGTGATGGTCGAACCACCAGGTGAGCCGCGGGCTCGACGAGTATTTAAAATCCACGATCGCGTTGACATCACCGTCAAACAATGATTCTTCGAAGATCTGCGACGCCTTGTGGGCCATGCCCGTGAACAGAAACTCTGCCTCGGGATAGAACTTCGCTTCGACGAAACGGGTGAAGAACGCAGCCGAGGCGGCTCCGTCGAAGCAATGGTCGTGGTAGAGGACTCTGACCCGCATCAAAATCTAAGAAGGATAAAACCCATTAGATTGCCTGAATCGGCGTTGAAATGCAAGCCGAAGGCCGATGCAGTTTTCCTCTCCAGGCATTGGACGCGCCGTCGGGAGCCGCCTAGGGCCGTGGGCGGCGGTTGCCAGTAGCCGGCCCGGTTCGTGTGAAACGGACGCCGGAGCAGAGAACTGCCGCCGCCCGGATGGCGGCGGCCGCAGCAGACAAGCTCAAGCTGGCCGCCCTGCGGCGCCGCTTTTTCCAAGGGTTCCAACAGATTACGGGACCGGTTTCCGGTTCACCCTTCGCGGGTTGCGGGTATGCTAGGAGCAGATGTCGTTTTACAGAACTGCCCGGGGGGTCGGGCTGCTTCTGGCAGCCTTGACTTGTTTCGGGCAGACGGAGGCGGCTTCGGAGGGACGCCTCGACCGCAAGGAAATCGAAGCGCTGAAGAGCCGGGCGGAAGAGAGTACGACGCTTCCCCCGAGCTTGCAGAAGCGCATTCTTTCGCTGTATGAGGAAGCGCTCGATGCGATTCAGACTGCTGAGTCCGCCCGCGCCGAGGTGCGGCGCTACGAGCGGGAGCGGGTGCGGATTGCCGGGAGGGTGGAAGTCTTACGGAATGAGCTGGCTAAGCCGCCTCTCCAGCCGCCGCTTCGCCTTCCGGCCGATTTGAGCGTGTCAGACCTCGAAGCCCGGCTCACTCAAGAGCGCGCGTTGCTCGAAGCGAGCCGCTCTTCGCTGCGGGAAATCGAGCAGCTCGCCGAGCAGAGCGCCTCCCGGCGCACGGACATCGCCCGAAGGCTGGGCCAACTTGACCGGCAGATCGAAGCCCTCAGCGACGAGCTACGTGATGCCGGGACGATGGAATCTAATCCGGAGGCCAGCCGGGCGCTCCGGATCAGTTTACGAGCGCGGCGCGCCGCCGCCACCGTGGAGAAAGAACGGCTGCGTGCGGAGCTGGCCTTCCTTGAAGCGCAAGCCTCCCTGTTGCCTTGGCAAAGGGACCAGGTTCGGCGTCGCGTCGAGTATCACATGCAACTGGTCGCCTTCATGGAGGCCGAGCTGCGCCAGCGGCGCAAAGACCAGAATCAAGAGAGGCTCGAAGCGACGCGAAAACTCTGTGAGAAGGTCGCCGGCTTCGGGCCCGAGTTCCAAGCGTCGGCCGCCAGCACCGAGAAATACGCGGCTCTGCTTTGGGGCGAGCGGGGCGTGCTCACCAGCACCGAGGAAACCCAACGCCGGTTGGCGGAGACCCGGAAGCACATCGCTGAGCTGAACCGCATCGCCGAATTGACGCGGCGCCGCTTTGAAGCTGCTGGCTCGGGCACCACCTATTTACAGTGGTGGCCGAAGATGCCGGAGGGCTTTCCAACCCTGGTTGAGCTCAGCCGCGATGTCGAGGAACGCCAGCGGCTGATTCCAGAGCTGCAGCTCCAATTGATTCAGCTCGAGGAGCAGCGGGGTGTCGCAGACGAGACGGCGCGCGCCGTTCTCCGGAAGGTGGACCGCCTTGCCCTTGACGAAGAACAAAAGCGTGAGTTGCGGCGGAGCCTGGACGAACTCTTGCGGACCAAACGGGATCTGCTCGAAGAGTTGATCCAACGGTATACGCAGTACTTGAACCGCGTGATCGAACTCGACGAACTCACCCAGAACCTGCTCTCCGAAATGCAGCAGACCGACTCGTTCCTGCGAGAGAACCTGTTCTGGTCGCGCACCATCTCGTCAGCGTTTCCGCCCCAGCCGCAGCACTTGATGAACGCGGTCGCGTGGCTCTTGGATCCCGGAAACTGGCGGACGGTGGTGAGGGCTATCTGGGACAAGGTCTCCGAGCGGCCAGTTCGCGCCGTCGTCTCGCTTCTGCTGTTGGTGTTGCTGGTGGGTTTCCGGAAGTGGATAAAGCGGCGCTTGTGTGTCCTGGGAGAGCGTGCGCGGGACCTGAATCGGGCGGCCTTCCACGACACTCTGGAGGCTGTGCTGCACACCGCTCTGCTCGCCGCTCCCCTTCCAGTCCTGCTGCTCTTGCTGAGCCGGGCGCTGACCGCCGAAGTTGCTCCCACCCAGTTCGCTTTCGCCCTGGAGAGAACCGCCTATTACCTGGCCGGAATTGCCGCCTTATTCACCGCGATACGCCACATTTCGCGCCCCAACGGTTTGGCCGAAGCCCACTTCGGAGGCTTCACCGTCCTGGTGCGGGGCGTGCACCGCGGCTTCTTTTGGGCCGAACTCTTCGTCTTGCCGCTGCTCTACGTAAGCCTGCACCTGGGCTGGGCCGGACTACGCCTGGACAGCCCGGAGGAACTGCGCGCCCTCAGCGATTCTCTCGGCCGGATGGCTTTCGTCGCTGCCCTTTTCCTGCTGGCAATTTCCATGTTCGCCGTGTTCCGGCCCCGATGGGCGAACAAGACCCCGCTGGATCGGGCCACGAGCCTCGAATTGCGGCGCGTTTCTTACTGGGCCTACCCAGCGATCACTCTGGTGGCCGTGGTTCCCGCGCTGACGGCTTTGTTCGGCTATTACCTGACGGGCTTGATGCTGGGGTACCAATTCTTCCGCACCATCTCGCTCGTCGTCGCTTTGCTCGTGATCGCCGGGCTGATGGAGCGGTGGTGGTCGCTGCGGTTGCGCCGCGACCGGGCGGCCTCGCCGGAAGTTCAAGCGGCGACTTCTCAATTGGAGCCCCGAGTGCGCCAGTTGTTCCACTTCACGATCATTACGCTGGCGGCTGTAGGCTTGTACTCAATCTGGTCAGAGGCGCTTCCGGCCATGCAGGCCCTGAAGCGCGTGCAGCTATATCCCACGGTCGCGCTCCTCAGTCCTGTCGGCGAGACCGCGGCGCCGGGGGCACCGGTGGCCGCGCCGGGAGCCGGCGAGACCCCGGCCGGCAGCAAGAAGGCTCCCCAAGGAGGCTCCCCCCGGACTAAGGGGGCCTTGCCAGCCGCTGGCGGGGCTTCGGCCGCTGCTGTCGCTGTGGCGACAACTTTGACGCTCTGGAACCTCGGCCAGGCGCTGCTCGCCTTCCTCATCACGATGGCTCTCGTGCGGGATGTGCCCGGTCTGGTGGAGCTGATCTTGCTGAAGCGTCCTGGAGTGGACAGCGGTTTCCGGGTGGCTGTCAGTACGCTGGTCCGCTATGCGATCCTGATCATCGGCGTCAGTGTCACCTTCGGGTTGTTGGGATTATCGTGGTCAAAGATTCAATGGCTCGCCGCTGCGCTGACGTTCGGGCTGGGTTTCGGCCTCCAGGAGATTGTGGCCAATTTCGTCTCCGGTTTGATCTTGTTGATTGAACGGCCGGTGCGCGTAGGCGATGCAGTCACGATTGGGAACCTGCAGGGACGCGTCAGCCGCATCCAGATCCGGGCCACCACGATCTCGTTGTGGGACCGGAGCGAGATGATTGTCCCCAACAAGGAGTTCATCACCAACAAGCTCGTCAACTGGACCTTGTCGGACTCCAAACGGCGCGTGGACATCCCCGTGCGGGTGGCTTACGGCGCCGACGTCAAGAGGGTGAAGGAGACGCTGCTCGCCGCTGCCCGGCGCTTCCCTCAGGTCTTGGACGATCCTCCCCCGCAGGCGTTGCTGTTGGAGTTCGGTGAACAGGCGATGAAGTTCGAACTGCGGTTCTTCGTCGATTTCGGCCAAGGCCTCGCCACCAAAGACCAGGTTCACGAGGCGATCGAGGAGCTATTCAAGAAAGAAGGGATCGAGTTCGCCACCCCGGTGTTGAACATAAAGACCGGGGCGGGATCCGAAAGCGCTGCCTCCCGGACCGAGCGGGAGGGTGGCTGAAGCGAACACAGAGAGGAGCGGAAGCGGCAACCGACGGCGGCTGAAGGAGGTGCAAGGTAAACCATGACGAACTCTTCCATCGAAGTCTCGACGGTGCTCGAGCGGCTTGGCGTCGAAGAAGTGAATTCGGGAGCTTGCGGACGGGACTGGATTGCCCAACCCGGCGGCGGGGAACTCGCGTCGGTGAATCCGTCTGACGGGTCTATGATCGCCAGAGTGAAGATGGCCTCGGCGGAAGACTACGACCGTGTCGTCGAAGAGGCGGCGGAGGTCTTCCGGGAGTGGCGGATGTTCCCGGCGCCGAAGCGGGGGCTCATCATCCGCGAGATCAGTGACGAATTGCGGCGCTACAAAGACGATCTGGGCGCCCTCGTCACCATCGAGATGGGCAAGATCCTGGCCGAGGGCAAGGGTGAGGTCCAGGAGATGATCGACATCGGCGACTTCGCCGTCGGCCTCTCCCGCCAGCTCTACGGCTACACGATGCAGAGCGAGCGCCCCGCCCACCGCATGTACGAGCAGTGGCACCCGCTCGGCGTGGTCGGCGTCATTTCGGCTTTCAACTTCCCCGTGGCCGTCTGGTCGTGGAACGCCTTCATCGCCGCCGTCTGCGGCGATTGCGTCATCTGGAAGCCCTCTTCGGAGACGCCGCTCACGGCCATCGCGGTGCAGCACATCGTCAACCGGGTCCTGGACCGCCACGGCTGGCGGGGCGTCTTTACGCTAGTGATCGGGCGCGGCTCGGTGGTCGGCGAGAGGCTGCTCGCCGACGCGCGCATCCCCCTGGTGAGCGCCACCGGCTCGTGTCGGATGGGTCACCGGGTCGCTGAGGTCGTCGGCAAGCGCCTGGGCCGGACGATCCTGGAGCTCGGCGGCAACAACGGTGTCATCGTCATGGAGGACGCCAACTTGGACCTGGCGTTGCGCGCCATCTTGTTCGGCGCCGTGGGTACCGCAGGGCAGCGCTGCACCACCATTCGGCGCGTCTTCCTGCACAAGCCGATCGCTCGCGAGATGACCGGGCGCCTGATCGCCGCTTATCGCCAGATCCGCATCGGCGATCCGCTGGACGAGAAGACGCTCATGGGGCCGCTCGTGAACCGGGCCGCCGTCGAGGAAATGATGCAGGGGCTGAAGACGATTCAAGAGCAGGGCGGGGAGCTGCTCTATGGCGGTAGAGTCCTGGAGGACCGTCCGGGCGGCTGCTGGGTGGAGCCGGCCATCGTCCGCTCCCGGCCCGACATGCCCATCGTGTGCGAGGAGATCTTCGCTCCCATCCTGCACTTGATCGAGTTCGAGACGCTCGAGCAGGCCATCGAATGGCACAACGCCGTGCCCCAGGGCCTCTCCTCGGCGATGTTCACGACGAACTTGATCGCCGCCGAGACGTTCCTCAGCGCCCGGGGATCGGACTGCGGCATCGCCAACATCAACATCGGCACCAGTGGGGCGGAGATCGGCGGCGCGTTCGGCGGCGAAAAGGAGACCGGCGGCGGCCGTGAAGCCGGCTCGGACGCCTGGAAGGCCTACATGCGTCGCCAGACCGTCACCATCAACTGGTCCAGCGAGCTGCCGCTGGCCCAGGGCATCCGTTTCGACGTCTGAAGCGCCGGCGTCCCGGACGCGCGGCGGCGTCAATTTCTTAATCTAATCAGTAACAAGCGTCTGCACGCTCAGAGGGGAGGTGTGGGTTGCCTGTCTACACATCGATCGACATGCTCGACGATTGCCGCGCTGGCAAGGTCGAGGGGTGGAAACATCTTATCGCCGAGTTTCTTCCTGCTTTGGAGTGGATCCTTTGCCATTACGAGAAAGACAAGGAAGAGCGGCGCCGGCTCATGCGGGGCTTGCTGGCCTCCATGCGAAGCGACCCGGACAGCCCGGTGAACCGCTTGCGTTCCGCTACGGACCGTGAGTTTCTCTACCATGCCGCCGGTTACCTGCTGGCCGCCGCCGGGCCGGGAGCCGCGCCCACCGGCGACTCCGGAGATCTGCCCGCCTTCCGCCGCGCCTTGGAGCCGCTCACCCGGCTGGAGCGCCAGATCGTCTGGTTTGCCGCGCTCGGCTACGACGAGGCGGAGATAGGAGAAGTGCTCCCCGCTGCTCCGACCATCCCGGCGACGCTCCGGCGCGCCCGGGAGCTCCTCGCCGAACGGGGCGTGGACCTTTCTTGCCGGCAACGGCGAAAGGCGTTGATTGCCGCCGTCCGCGCCGACCGTCCCAAGGAGCCCGTTCCACTGCCGCGGCTCTTCCAGATGCTTGACGGACAGATCGGCTGGAAGCGTCGCGACGCTCTCGAGGAACGGATGGTGGAGTCGTGGTACGAACTGGACCGCTTCTGCCGTGCACTGGAGGCGGCAGTGGCGCTCCGCAGGAAGAAGCCGCTGCCGGCGGCCCAGGCGGCGCAGTTTCTCGACAGCATCGGGATCGGCCCGGGCTCGAGGGGTGGGGCAACGGTTCCGCGCCGCACCCGGACGCCAGGTCTGCTTCGGCTGCTACCGTTTCGCCGTTAGCCCCGCCGGGTGCGGCTGCTTGAGTCGAACACGACGCGCCTTTTCGGGGCCGGGCCGCGGCTGTTGTAGTCTGAGAACTAACTCGTCATTAGCATTATGGATATCCAGTTCCGGCACCTGTTCTATCCCGGCAATCTGCTCACTTTGTTGCGCCTTTTGCTCGCTGCCCCGATCACCTGGCTCGTGGCGCATCCTGAGGCGGGCCTCGATGGGTGGCTGGCCGTCCTGATCGCTGTGGCCGGCGTCTCGGATGCCCTCGACGGCTACGTGAGCCGGCGGCTGGGCCAGGTCACCGATCTGGGCATGCTGCTCGACCCCTTGGCCGACAAGGTGGTTATGGCCTCCGGCATCCTTGCGGCCGTGGCCGCGCGGGGATTTCCGGCGTTGGTCATCCTGTTGCTCGCCTACCGCGACCTGCTGATCGTCGGACTGGGCCTGATCGTGACGCGACGGCAGGGGCGGATCACCAAAGCCAATGTGTGGGGAAAGCTGAACACGAACGCCGTGGCTCTGTTGTGCCTCGCCTACGTAATCGATCCGGACCACGCCTTGGTCAAAGCGCTCGTTTGGGTCTGCCTGGTGACGATCGTCGTTTCCGGCGTCTCGTACTACCGGTTGGGCGAGCGGGTCCTGTTTCGTGCGGGCCTCGCGCGGTGGGCGGCGCGGATCGCGCTGTTCTGCGCACCCGTAGGCTTGTGGCTGCTGCTGGACCGTTGGTTTCCCGGGCTGAGGTGGGTTTGAGGGTGTCCGGGCAGCGCCCCGCCGCAATCGACGATCGCTCGATTTCGCGTAACGTTTCCGAGGGCGGCTCTGTCGTCAGAAAAACCGGCGAGAAGCCGATATATTCGTGTAATCTGCAAAGAGTAGGGGACAAATGAGCCAGCTCGAGCGAATTTACCGGATCGACCAGATGCTGCGGCGCCGGAAGCCGCCTTCACGCGACGAGATCCTCGAAGCTCTCGAGGTTTCGCGGGCCACGTTCAAGCGCGACCTGGAATACATGCGCAGCCGTTTGGGAGCGCCCATCGAGTGGGACCCGGAACGCAGAGGCTACTACTACGATTCCGACGGAGACGATGCGAACTCCTATTCGCTGCCCGGTCTGTGGTTCACCGCCGACGAGATTCATTCCCTGCTGCTGATGCACGAGATTCTCGAACAGCTTCATGCGGGCCTGTTGAGAGAGCAGTTGCAACCGTTCGCGAAACGTTTGCGCGAGCTGCTGGCTCACAGCCCGATCAAACCGCAGGACTTGAGGCGGCGTTTCCGGATCCTCCACGCCGGAATTCGGCCGGTGGTCCCGGAGCACTTCCGCGTCGTCAGCCAGGCCACGCTCGCCAGGCGGCGGTTGTGGATCGAGTATCACACGCGCTCGCGCAACGCGCCGACGCAGAGGGAGACGTCGCCGCAACGTCTCGTCTACTACCGGGACAACTGGTACTTGCAAGCCTGGTGTCACCTCCGGGACGATCTCCGGGTTTTCTCACTCGACTCGATGAAAAAGGTGGTCATCTGCAAGGAGGCGGCGAGGGAGGTGCCGGTGGGAGACCTGGACGCCCAGCTTTGCGAGGCCTACGGGATCTTCGCCGGGCCGCCGCGCCACGTGGCCGTGCTGCGGTTCTCTCCGGAAGCTGCCCGCTGGGTGGCGCACGAGAAATGGCACCCAGATCAGGAGCGCATCCTTCATGAGGACGGCTCGCTCACCTTGAAGGTGCCGTACTCGGAGTCGCGCGAGATCCTGATGGACGTGCTGCGGCACGGCCCCGACGTCGAGGTGATCTCGCCGGAGCCGCTGCGCCGCGAAGTGATCGAGATGCTCAGGCGGGCGGCGGCGCGGTACGAGGCGGCCCCGAAGAAGGCCCCGGTGCGGGTTCCGGTCTCCACCAAAGGGAAGGCGGCCACTGTCTGAGGTGCGGGCTCACCATGTGAGCCACCCGATCCGGCAAGCTGGTTACAGGGACCAGCGCAGATGAGATTCCTCCACACGGCCGACTGGCAGATCGGCATGAAAGCGGCCCATCTCGGCGAGAAGGCGGGCGCCGTGCGCCGGAAGCGGCTGGAGACCGCCCGGCGCGTCGTCGAGCTGGCCCGGGAGCGCGAGGTGGACTTCATCCTGGTGGCCGGCGACGTCTTCGAGCACAACGGCGTCAGCCGCGTCGCGGTGCGCGAGGTGGCGCGGCTGCTCGGCTCGGCGGGCCGGCCCGTCTACGTGATTCCCGGCAACCACGATCCGCGTGAGCCGGGCTCGGTCTGGGAGGATCCCGCCTGGGAGGCGCAGGGGGACGTTCACTTGCTGCTCGCCCCCGAGCCAGTTCCGCTGCCGGGCGGCGTGCTGTTTCCGTGCCCGGGCTCCCGCGGGGGCTCGCGGCGCGATCCGACGGCTTGGATCGAAGCCGGCGGCGGAACCGGCATCCGCATCGGGATGGCCCACGCCGGCGTCGAAGGCGTGGCCGGTAGCGACGACGCGGACGTAGTCGCCCGGGACGCTGCGCATCGCGCCGGGCTCGACTACCTCGCTCTGGGGCACTGGCACTCGACGGCGCTCTACGAGGTGGACGGGGCGGTCCGGATGGCCTATTCCGGCGCCCACGAAGCCACCGCCTTCGGCGAGCGCGACAGCGGCAACGTGCTGATCGTGGAGATCGAGGCTCCAGGAGCTACTCCCATCGTCGAGCCGGTGCACGTCGGGGCGTTGCGCTGGCTGTCCCGTGACTATGAGATCGCGGCGCGCGGGCAGCTCGCGCGGGTGGTCCAGGAGCTCGAGACGATCCCCGATCCGGAGACCGCTTTGGTGGAGTGCGCTCTCCACGGGACATTCTTCGCCGACGAAGCCGGTCTCCTCTCCCAGCTCGAGAAGACCCTCGAGGAACGCTTCTTGTATGGACGGCTGCACCGCGATTACTTCGCCCCTGAGCCCGATTGGGAGGAGTGGCTGGAGAGCCTCCCCAGCGTCTACCTGCGCGAGGCGGGCCGCTTGATCCGGGAACGGGCGGCCGGACCGGAAGTCTGCCGCCGCTCCCTGTTGCTGCTCTATAAAGCCACGCAGGAGGACACGGAATGATCCTGCGGCGGCTCTCAGTGGAAGGGTTCCGGTGCTTCCGCTCGAAGCTCGAGCTCGCCTTGCCGGACGCTCCGGTGGTCGTGCTCGCCGGGCCGAACGGGGTGGGGAAATCCACCTTGCTGGAGGCCGTAGTCCGGTGCCTGTTGGACAACCACGGCGCCACCGGAGCGGCGGTGGAGGCCCTGCGCCCTTGGGGAACCGGCCTTAGCCCGGAGATCGAAGTGGAGTTCGAGCACGCCGGCAGGACCTGGCGGGTGCGCAAACGGTTCCTCGAGCGCCCTTACGCCCGACTGGAGCGCCTCTCGCCGGATGGCCGGTGGGGCGCCGTCGCCGAGAACAAGGAGGCTGATCGACGACTCCGCAAGCTGCTGGCTGCCGAGGAGATCCACCGCGGCCTGGCCAAGCGTACCCATCCGAGTCTGCTGCGGGTTCTGTTCACTCCGCAAGGACATCTCCCCTTGGGATCGCTCGACGGGCCTTTGCTCGAACAGCTTCGTGAGGCCTTGGGAGCGTCTCTTGCCGGGGAGGCTGGCCGGCAGGCCGAGAAGAAGCTCGAGGCGCTCTACAGCGAGTGCTTTACTCGCACGGGGAAAGAGAAGAAAGGCTCCCGGGTTACACGGCTGCGTGACGAACTGGCGGATGCGGAAAAGGCCGCCGCAGACGCCCGGGAGAAACTCCGGCAGATCGACGGACTCCGCACCCGCGCTGGGACCGCCGCGCGGGAGCTGGCAGCGGCAAAGGCGGCATTGGAGGAGCTGAAGCCGGGGCTGGCCGCCGCGGAGAAAGCGGCGGAAGAGTGGAAACGGCTGAAAACCGAGGAACGCGTCGCCGAGGCCCGCCAGCGGGAAGCAGAGACGAGCCTTCGAGCCTTGGAGAAGAGGATCGAGGAGATCGAGGGGCTTCGGCGCAGGCTGGCTGAGCTGCGGCAGGGACGAGAAGAGGCCGAAGCGGCTGTCAAGAAGGCCGAGGCCGCGGAGGTGGAAGCCCGGAAGCAGCTCGAGGAGGCCGAGCAGAGCTACCGCACCGCAAAGGAACGGGGAGAGCACTTGCGGCGCCTCGAGCGCCGGCTCGAAGCGGCGCGGGAATGGCGGGTGATCGCCGGGGAGCAAAAGGAGCTGGCGGCTTTGCGGTCGCGCCTCGCACAGATCGACGGCGAGGCCGCGGCTTTGAGGAAGCAGATCGCCCAACTCCGGGCGCCGGACCGCACGGAGTTGTCGCGCTTCCGTGAGGTCGCAGCCGAAATCGTCCGGCTTCGAGAGCGGATCGATGCGGCGATGATCCACGCCGAGTTTGCTCCGGAGGCTCCCGCCGACGTGACGGTAGTGGAAGGCGAGCCGCCCACCGCCCGCCGCCTCGAGCCGGGAGCGGCCTTCGAGGTAGCCGGCGAAGGAAAGGTGGAGATACACGTGGCGGGCGTCGGGCGTTTCCGCGCTCGCGGACCGGTCGGCGACCTGCCGGCCCTGCGCCAGCAGCTAGAAGAGCACAGCAGGCGTTTGGCTGAGCTGGCCGCCCCGTTCGGCACCGACGATCTTGCCGTACTCGAGGAGCGGGCAGAGCAGAGGGAACGGCTCGAAGGGCGGATGCGGGACCTCGAGACCGAACGCATTACGCGCCTGGGTGAGATGTCGGAACGCCGGATCGCGGAGCGGCTGGCGGAACTGGAAGCGCGGCGCCGGGAGCTGGCCGCGGAGCATCCGGAGTGGGAGTCTGCTGCACCTAGTGTGGAGGCTGTTGAAACCGAGGTGGCATCGCTGCGAAAGGGCGTCCAAAGCGAGCTGGAAGCGGCCGAGCTTCGGCGCCGGGAGCTCCAGCAACGGGCGGTGGAGACGCGATTGCGATGGAACGAAAGCCACAGCACCCTCAAGGGGGTTCTTCGGGAGATCGAAGAGAAATCCCAGCGGCTGGTTGAGCTGGAGAGCGACGGCTTGAGTAGAGAAGCGCGCCGCGCCAAGCTGCGCGAGCGGAGGCTGCACTGGGAGGACCTCACCCGCCGGCTCGACGAGATCCGGGAGAAGCTGAACGGGATGCCGCCGGACGCCGCGGAGCGCGCCGAGGCGCTGCACGAGAAGGCTGCGGCGCTGGAAAGAGCAGTCCGGGAAAGGCAAAGCCTGAAGCTTCAGGCCGAGGCGGATCTGCGGGCTACCCTCCAGCTGGCCCCTTACGAGGCGCTGGTCGAGGCCGAGGAGACTTTGCAGGAGACTGAGCGCCGGTTGCGTGAAGCCGAGGCGCAGGCGCAGGCCGTCCGTCTCGTTTGGGATTGCGTGCAGGAAGCCAAGCAGTCGGCTCTCGGAGACCTTGCCAGGCCGGTCGCCGAGGAAGCCGCCCGCTTGTTGGAGCGGATTGCCGGCGCTCGGATGGCGGCGTTGCGTTTGGGAGAGGACTTCGGAGTGGCCGGTTTGGAGCCCGTTGACGGGCCGCCGGACGTTCCCGCCGATCAGTTCTCCGGCGGCGAACAGGAACAGATCCACCTGGCGGTGCGGCTGGCGCTGGCGCGGATTCTCGCTGAGCGGGAACGTCACCTTGTGGTGCTCGACGACGTGCTGTTGAGCACCGACGACGAGCGGCTGGGGCGCATCCTCGAGTTGCTCGACGAGTGGAGCGGGCGGATGCAGTTCCTCATCCTCACCTGCCATGCCGAGCGTTACCGGGCGCTGCGGCGGGCGCGCTTCCTGGAGCTCGCCGGCGGCAAGGTGCGCGAAATGGATGCGCCGGGGCGGGCCGCTGGCTAAGATGCCGCAAGCCGTTCGCTACTTCTTCAACGGCTTCACGGCGACTTCTTTGAAGTAGACGATCGACTTGGCGTCGTGGTTCTGCAGACCGATGTAGCCGTAGTCCGGCCGGGGACCCCGGACGGGCTCGTACCAGCGCTTCCTTGGGGGCACGGGCTTGGATGGATCGAACTCCATGACCTTCACGCCGTTCAGATAGGAGCGCGTGATCGGCCCGTCTAGTTCTATCTCGAGGACGTTCCATTCGCCGGCCGGCTTCTGCGGGCGGGCTGTGACTTTGGCCAGCGAGTAGATAGAGCCGGTGGCGTGCCAGTCGTCGCCGCGGGCTTCGATCTGCACTTCGTAGCCATTGTGCACTGCGTACCAGGGATCGGGCGGCTCCTCCGGCAGGCGGATGAAGACGCCGGAGTTGCCCTGCTCCGAGGCCGTCTTGAAGACAACGCGGATGCGGCAGTTGCCGAACTTTTCGCGAGTGTAATAGAGGAGCCCCATCCCGCCTTCGGTCTTCATCACGCCGTTCTCCACGACGAAACGGCCCGGGCCGACCATCTTCCAGCCGTCCAGATTCTTCCCGTTGAACAGTTGCCTCCATTCGCCGGCGTTCAGCATCGCCCCGGCGAGCAACAAGGTGACGATGAGCTTCATGAATTGCTAGTCTCCCTTTGCGTTCACCGCCATTGTACCCGCCCGGCGGGCTATGCCACCATGAGGGCAGGTGGTCGGCGACTGGTGGAAGCGCATCCGGAACTTCATGGCCCGGGGCGTGCGCCAGCGGGTCACGCGGACCGGACTCCTGTATACGCTCTTCGTCATCCTCGTCGGGATCGCCGCTTTCGTTTCGGCAAACAACCTGCTTTTCCTCCTCTTCGCGATGATGCTGGCGGCGCTTCTCGTCTCGGGTCTCGTCAGCCGGCTGACGCTCGCCGAGTTGGAGGTCGACTTTTCACTCCCCGAGCATCTTACGGCCAGGCAGAAGACCGCGGCCCGCGTTCGGGTGCGCAACAGAAAATGGCTGGCTGCGTTCTCTATCCGTCTGAGTGGGGTCAAGCCCAGTCCGATCCCAGCCGACCTCTACTTTCCGCTCCTGCCGCCACGGAGCGTCGTGCAAGCCACTGTCGAAGCCGAGTTTCCCCGCCGGGGTCGGTACCGGGAGAATGCATTCGAGTTTTCGACTCGCTTTCCGTTCGGCTTCACTGAGCGGCGCATTCGCGTGACGCTCGAGCGGGACATCCTGGTTTATCCTTGTCTCGAGCCGCAGCCGGGCTTCGCGGAGCTTCTCCATTCCGTGACCGGCGAGATGGAGACCCATCTGCGGGGCAGAGGGAGCGACTTCTACCGCATCCGGCCGTACGAGCCCCTCGAGAGCGCCCGGCACGTCGATTGGAAGGCCACGGCTCATACCGGAGAGTTGCAAGTGCGGGAGTTCGCGCGGGACCAGGATCCGCTGGCGGTCGTGGTGCTCGATCTTCCGTCCGGCCTCACGCGGGAGGCATGGTTTGAACGGGCCGTCGAGTGCTGCGGGTACCTGGTCTGGCACACGGCGCAGCGGGATGCGCGAGTCCGGTTCCGCACGCAATACTACGACCTGTCGATCCCCGGCGAAGGCGATGTGTACCACGTGCTACGGTATCTGGCAGTGGTTTCTCCGGCCGCCGGGCCCGCGGTTCCCGAGCCGCCGGAGGAGCCGGCGTGCTCGGTAGTCTTCACGGCCCGGAAGCAGGCTTTCGAGGAAGCAGGCTGGCTTCAAGCCTTCTTCGTGACGCCTGAAGCTTTTCCGGTTCCCGTACCGGGTCACGTGGCGGCCGGCGGAGTTTAAGGCGAGCAGGAACGAACCGCCGCCTTGCGGGCAGGGCTGTCGGAGCACCGCGGCCGGCGGCGCAACCCCGGGGCCCGGGGGATTCACGGAGCCAGCCAGGAGAGCGGGATGCGGGCGAAGACGATGCGCTCATACTTGTCCGTCTCATACAGGCAACCAATTGCGCCGTCCGGCAACCGCGTGAGGCACGAATACGCGAAGAATTCGCCTTCGGGGGCAAGAACCCGGGATACGGGCCATGTCACCCCTTCGTCGTAACTCAACCGGAGAGTGCCAAGCGTGCGGGCCGCCTGGCTCGCGGGGGAACTGAAGAGGATCCGGCTCGGCTCTCCGTCCAAAGGATCGCTGTAGCGGAAGATGCTTCCCATGCACTGCGGCTCCGGCAGTTGCGGGTCGTCCTTCAACGGCGACCACGTCTCTCCGCCATCGGCGCTGACGGCCGTCTTGCGCAGCCTCGCTCCCCGGTAACTGCGAGAGTTCAACAGGATGGAGCCGTCGATGCGTTCCACCACCTGGACCTCGTTGCCCCAGCCCGCCTGGCCGGGGAGGTTCTGATCATGCGGCGCCGGATGGCCGTAGCGCCACGTCTCGCCGCCGTCGTCGGAGAAAGCGGCGTAGACGTGAAAGATGCGGTCCTTCGGTTCGCGTCCTTCGCCCGGATAGACGGTTTCGTTAAACGGCATGACGATGCGTCCCTTGTGCGGGCCGCGGCGCAGCACGATGCCGATGCCCGGTCCGCTGGCCAGCGCCGAGGCGTTAGGCCGTTTCACTTGGCGGGTGACGTCGCGCGGCGCCGACCAAGTGAGCCCGTCGTCATCGCTCCAGATCAGAAAGGAACGCTGAATGTCGGAGCCCTCGTAGCCGGGCGAGGCCGGGCGAATGGAATCGCCCATCCTGACCGAATGCACGTGTTCCGGGAAGACCTGATACATGAGCAGGACGCGGCCGGTGGGCAGCACCACGGCCTGCGGGTTGTTCAGGCAATTGCGGCCGTCCTCGGCGATCACTTGGAGCTCGCTCCAGGTCCGGCCGCCGTCGGCGCTGCGCTTGAGAATGATGTCGTTTTCGGCGTGATCGTTGTTCTTCATCCGCCCTTCGGCGAAGGCGAGCACCGTGCCCGACGGGGTGGTCACCACCGAGGGGATGCGGATGCTGGGATAACCTTCCGCTCCGGCGCGGAAGACCGTAACGCGCTCGACGACCGGCTTCGGGGGGCCGCCCGTGCATGCGGCGGCGACGATCGCGAGCAGGTAAACACCAGCGGCTTTCATTCGTGGCCTCCTGCCTCCCGCCCCTAATCCTGTCGCGGCCGAAACACGGCGTCAAGCGTCTGACGGGCTGCGGTACCGTATAAGTCAAGACGGCCGTGCGTAGAGAAGCAAACTTTTTCAACGGCGACGAGTTGACTCTCGTCTACATCGCCAAGCGGCTCAAGGAGGCGCTGGCGCTGGAAGACCTGTTGACGGAGCGAGCCATTGACTACTACGTCGAGCCGGATACTTACACCGGCGGGGTGATCTTCCGGCGGACCCGCGTCGGGGCCTTCTTCTACGTGCGCGCCTCAGACGTGGACCGGACCCGCGCGGCCATGGAAAGCGGGGGGTACAAGTCCTACCTTCCGGAGGGCGAAGCGCGCGGCTCGGAACCGACTTAGTAGAGCGGCGGGCCCGGTCATTCGACCGGCGTGCCGTAGGGGATGACCGTTTTGATGCGCTGAACGGCGTCCACCCGGGTGATCACCCAGCGGCCGCCCGTCCGCGTCAGATACATGTACTGGACTTCATTCCGGTCCTGATAGACGTACTCGACGCGGGCCTTGACCTCGTCCGGGGCGATCTTTTCGGGCTCGGTGATGGCGATCCCCTTGATCGGCGCGTTGCTCTCGCGTAAGTAGCGTGCGAAGCCGTCTTCGCCCTGCTCCTCGATGGCCTGTTCCAAAGTGGCGCGGATCTGCCCGGCGTAGTGGGAGATGTAGGCTTCCACGTCGCCTTCCCGGGCGGCATCCAGCATGGCGTAAATGGCGTCCTGGGGCGTCTGCTCCCGGTTTCCTCCCGGCGACGGCCGCCAGCCGGATTGCCGGATGGCGACGATGGCGACGATCAAGGCGATGACGGCGATCGTAACGATCTGGGCGGTCTTCTGCTGAGCCATGGTTCACTGCTGCGGCTTGGCTTTGCCGGCCGGCGCGCCCTTGCGAATGATCGTCAGGTCGAGGTTGCCCCGCTTGTCAACGACGAGCTTCCGGATGCGGGGCAGGATCTGCTCCATAGCTTCGATATACAGCCTCCGGCTGTTGATCTCCCTGGCGCGTTCGTATTCCCGGGCGACCTGGGAGAACCGGGCGGCGTCGCCGAGAGCTTCGTTAATCTTGCGGCGGCGGTAAGCTTCGGCTTCCGCTAACAGCCGCTCGGCCTCGCCCCTAGCCCTGGGGATCACGTCGTTGGCGTACCCGTGGGCTTCATTGACGATACGGGCCGCATCGGCCCGGGCGCCGGCGACGTCGCGGAAGGCATCGGCCGCCTCGGGCGGCGGCTGGGCGCTCTCGATGTTCACGCTGGCCAGCAAGACGCCAATCCGGTAACTGTCCACGATCTTCTGAGCGGCGGCGCGGACCTCTTCTTGAATCGCCGCCTTCTCCGTCGTCAGCACGGCATCGACGCCGCGGTTCGCCACACGGTGCGCCAGCTCGGCTTCCACCGCTGCGCCGACAGCTTTGGCCACATCCTCGGCGCGGAAGAGATACTGGGCCGGATCCCCCACAGAGTACTGCACGACGACCCGCATGTGGATCAAGTTCTGGTCGCCCGTCAAAAACTGGGAGATGCGTGGATCCGTGCGGCCGAGAATTCCGTCGGAAATGTCGCCTCCGATCACCAGCCGCTGGAGCTGTTGGACCTTCAGCTTAGTGACCCGGTCGATCGGCCAGGGAAGGGAAAGGTGGATTCCGGGCATCACCCGGGGCTCGACGACCTTTCCGAAGCGAGTCACCACCGCCTGTTCGTCGGCGGGCACAATGTAGACGCCGCTCAGGAGCCAGACCGCCAACAGCGCGCCGGCGACGCGTCGTGGATGGCGGCGCCAGAAAGGCGGGCCGTGTTCATGATGGTGCGGGTGGCCGTGCGCATGAGCATGCTCGTGCTCGGGATGGGCGTCGGGCCTGACAACGTCGGTCAAACTCACCGTGCTGCCTTTTCCCCTTCCATCATGACTTTCAAGAGTTCGGAGTCCGAACTCAGGATGGCTGTCGTTTTGTCGTCGCCGAAGATCTTCTTGTACGCCTCGAGGGTCCGGAGCAGCTTGTAGAAGCGGGGATTCCGCGAGTAGGCCTTGCTGTAGATGCGGGTAGCTTCGGCGTCGCCCTCGCCTTTGATCTCTTCAGCCTTTTTGTAAGCCGCTGAAAGGATTTCCTGTTTCTGCCGGTCGGCGTCTGCGCGAATCTTCAAGGCTTGCTCCTCGCCTTCGGCGCGGTACTGGCGGGCGATCCGCTCGCGCTCGGCCCTCATCCGCGCGTAAACGCTCTGTTTGTTCTGCTCCGGCAGGTTCAGCCGTTTGATCCGGACGTCGGCCACCCGGATGCCGTATCGTTCCAGGGCGGTAGCGTCAGTCAATTGCGTGACTTCGTCGAGCATGTCCTCGGCGCGGACGACTTCCGGCGAAGGGGCGATCAACGCGTCCAGGTCGTGATTGCCGATGGCGGCGGCCAGCGACGACCAGATGATGTCGTGCAAGCGCATTTCGGCGGCCACGGGATCGCCGACGGTCTGGACGAACGTCTTCGGATCCGCGATCTGCCAGGCCACGTAGCATTCGATCACCAGGTTTTTCTTGTCCCGGGTCAGGAACTCGCTCGGGCGCGGGTTGTAGATCCGCAGACGGCGGTCGAAAAAAGTAGCGCTGCGAAAGAACCACTTGGCGTGGAGGCCCGGTTCGGTGACCGTATAGACAGGCTTGCCGAACTGGGTGATCAGCGCGAACTCCGTCTCCCGCACCGAGAAGAACGTAAGCCGCAACAGCAGAAGCAAAAGTATCACTGCCGTGGCGGGCAGGTATTTCTTATAGCGATCCATCGATTCAGCCTCGCTATTCCCAAACTGTCAAGGCCCTGCCGGCGCGCCTGAGACCGGAGGCGACTCGCCGAAAGGCGCCGGCTCCCCCTCAGGCCGGTAAACCTGCTGCGGAATCGCAGGCAGCAGGCCGAGCCCATCATCGACGAACGTGAGGTGGCGGCGGCCGCGCGTCGCGTCCACGATCATCTTGCGCCGGCCGGCCAGGATCTGCTCCATCGTTTCCAGATAAAGCCGCGTCTCGTTGACCTGCGGCGAGAGGCGGAAAGCGCGCTCCCAGGAGGTGAAACGTGATGCTTCGCCGGCGGCCCGGTTCTTGCGGTCCACCGAGTAGCCTTCGGCGCTAACGACATTGGCCGCGGCGTTGCCCCGGGCCAGGGCCACTTGTTCGTTGTGATACCCCTCCGCCTCGTTGATCATCCGGTTCTTTTCTTCGAAGGCGCCGGCGACGTCGCGGAAAGCGTCCACCACCTCGAGCGACGGGTGGACGTCCAGCAGGCGCACCTGAAGGATTTCGACTCCGGCGGCATACTTGTCAAGCCGCTGCTGCAATTCCTCGGCGGTGCGGCGCTCGATCTCGTTTCGGGCCACGGTGAGGACGCCGTCCAGGGCGGTGGTGCGCACCACGCTCCGCAGCACGCTTTCGGTCGCGACTCTGACGGTGGTTTCTCCGTCGAGCAGATGAAACAAGTAATCGTCCGGCCGTTTCAGCCGGTAGTGGACCACCGCGTTCATCTCGAGCATATTCATGTCGCCGCTCAACATGAGGGACTCTTCCGGCTTCTTCTGGAAGCGTCCCGAGCGGTGCTGGACGTTCCACTCGTAGGCGGCGGGCTCGGTTTCGGGAAACTCGGTCCCGCTGCGGAAACCGAGTTCGATCACCCGCACTCGCTGAGCCTGGATCCGCGTCAGGCGATCCACCGGCCACATCCATTTGAAGTGCAGGCCGGGCTGTTTGTACGGGAGGATCTTGCGGCCGAACCGCTCAATGACGCCCACCTCGTCGGGGCCGAGAACATAAACGCCGCTCAATACGTACAGGACGGCCGCGGTGATCAGGGCGGGTTTCGCATAGCGGCGCCGGTGCACGACCAGGTAGTGGAACGCTTCTTTCGGATCGAACTCCGCCGCGAGCACCTTCGCCTTTCGCCAAGCCGCCGGCAGGGGGGTATGTTCGAGGCGGTGGGCCAGCCAGTGCAGCCAGCCGGCGCGTCCGCCCGCCCGGGGCGGCTCTACGCGCAAGAGCCGCAGGGAGTTCAGTATCACCAGGAACGACGCCGCCTGGTGAAAGACAGCGGCGCCCAACGGTCCGACCATGCCGGAGGAGGCTAGACCCACGGCCACGACGTTGACGACGCCGGCGAACAGGATAATGTTGAGCCAGGCCGTCGAGACAGCCTTGCGCGCGACCTCGATCAGCTTCGGGAGCCGGTCCATCCGGCGCGGCATATAGACGACATCGGCGGCCTCGGCGGCGATATCGCTGGCCCCGGAGACGGCGATCCCGACGTGGGCGGTGGCCAAGGCAGGGGCGTCGTTGACGCCGTCGCCGACCATGGCCACGCGGCGCCCCTGGGAGAGGAACTGCCGGAGCTTTTCGACCTTTTCCTCCGGCAGCAGTTCAGCCTCGACGTTCGGGATGCCGATCTCACGGGCGATGGCTTCCGCCGCCCGGCGCCGGTCTCCGGTGAGGATCACCTGGTGGGTGATCTCCAGGTGTTCCAGCTGGTGGACGGCCTCTTTGATACCCTCACGCACCCGGTCCCGCAATAGGATGGCGCCCAGCAAGCGGCCATCATCGGCCACGAGCACAGGCGTAGCGCCCAGTTGATCGGCCTCAGCGAGGACCGCGTCGTTTACCGGGACGCCGCTTTGCTCGAGCAACGCGGCATTGCCCGCTCTGAGGGTGCGGCCTTCGAACCGGCATTCCACGCCCCGGCCGGGAATGATGCGTGCGGAATCCGGCTGCGGCAACTCCAGGCCCCGGCGCCGGGCTTCCTCGACGATCACCCGGGCCAAGGTGTGGTCCGAGCTACTTTCGGCTATGGCGGCCAGCCGCAGCATATCTTCTTCGGCGCCTTCGAGCGGCAGGAGTTTGAGTATTTCGAAGCGCCCTTCGGTGACCGTGCCCGTCTTGTCGAAGACGATCGTGTCGATCTTCGAGGCGAGTTGCAGGGTACTGCCGCCGCGTACGAGAATGCCGCGCCGGGCCAGTCCTCCGATCGCCGCGACCATCGCCGTGGGTGTCGCAAGGATCAGTGCGCAGGGGCAGCCGATGATCAGGACCGCCACGGTGCGCATCCAATCGCCGGTGAAGTAGTAGGTTACGGCCGCGGCGGTGAGCAGCGCCGGAACGAAATACCGGGCGTAGCGGTCGGCGAGGCGTTCCACCGGGGCTTTGCGGTGTTTGGCTTCCTCGACCAGCCGGATCACCCGGGCCAGAGTCGTATCTTCGCCGGCGCGGGTGACGCGGATGCGGAGGAGGCCGTGGCCGTTAAGGGTGCCCGAGAAGACTTCATCGCCGGGGCCTTTGTCCGCCGGGAGGCTTTCGCCGGTGATGGTGGCCTCGTTGATCGCCGAGCTGCCTTGGTCGATGACCCCGTCGGCCGGGATGCGCTCGCCGGCGCGGACGAGGATAAGATCGCCGGGCAGGAGGGCGGCGGCATCCACTTCGACCTCCTCGCCGTCCTTCAACAGCCGTGCCTTGCGCGGCATCTGCTCGACGAACCGGGTGATCGCCGTGGAAGTCCGCCTGGCGGCGTATCCCTCCAGGCCCTCGCCGACGAGCATGATGAACATGGCTTCGGCAGCGGCAAGGTACTCGCCTACGGCCAGGGCGGCGACCACCGCAATGGCGATGGCGAGGTCGGCTGTGATCTTTCGCTCGAGCAGGCCCGAGATCGCGTTGTAGAAAGTTCGGTACCCCGCGATCACGGCAAGAATCGCCGCGGTATCGACGCCGAAGACCGTCTTCCAGACGCCGACGAGGTTCAGCAGCAACAGCGCGCCGACGACCGCGGTGAGCCCGAAATAACGCAGCTTCTCGCTCCGGTCGTCCGGCAACTGGGCCGAGAACTCCAGGTGATGCTGGTGCATGAACGTTCCTATTATGACAGCGGCCGCTCCGGGTTGCGGCGGCCGGAGAGGAAAACGCCGCCGGAGGCCACAGGCGGTCTGTGACGCTGGGGACGGCCGCTGATGGAGCGCCGCCGGGGCGATACAATGACGACGCTATGTTGCGCGCCTGGTTTCTTTGTGGGATGTTCGCGCCGGTGCTGGCGGGCCAGCCGCTCCGCCTCCACCCGGAGAATCCCCATTACTACGAGTTCCGGGGAAAGCCGTTCCTGGCGGTGACGTCGGCCGAGCACTACGGCGCTCTCATCAATCGCGAGTTCGACTACCGCAAGTACTTCAACACACTGGCGCGGGACGGGATGCGGCTGACGCGTTTCTTCACCGGCTTGTACCGGGAAGGACCCGGCTCGTTCCGCATTTCCCGGAACACGCTGGCCCCGGCCCCCGAGAACTTCTTGACTCCCTATGCGCGCTCCTCGACGCCGGGAGCTTTGGACGGGTTGAATAAATGGGACTTGAACCGGTGGGACCCTGAGTACTGGAAGCGCCTGAAGGACCTGGTCGCCTACGCCGCCGAAAAAGGAATCATCACCCAAGTCACGCTGTTCTGCACGTATTACCGCGACGAGATGTGGGAGGCGAGCCCGCTGCATCCGGACAACAATGTCAACCACACACCCGACATCCCGCGGACCGAGGTGCTGACGATGAAGCACCCAGCGCTCTACCGGCGGCTGGACACATTCGTGCGCAAGATCGTCACCGAGCTCAACGGTTTTGACAACGTCATGTGGGAGATCTGCAACGAACCGTATTTCCACGGCGTCAGCCTGGACTGGCAGTTGCACGTCGCCCAGGTGATCCGCGATACGGAAGCGAAGCTCGGCAAGCGCCATCTGATCGCGCGGAACGTGGCGAACCACTGGGAACTCGTCACCGAGGCGTCGCCCCACGTGGACGTGCTGCACTTTCACTACGCCCGGCCGCCGGTGGCGGTGGCGATGAACTACGGGTTGGGGAGGCCGATCGGTTTCGATGAAACAGGGTTCGACGGAACGGCCGACGCGCCATACCGGATTCAGGCCTGGGACTTCATACTCGCCGGCGGCGGCCATTTCAACCATCTGGACTACTCTTTTGCCGTGGGCCACGAAGACGGCACGTACCAGTTCCCGAAGACGCAGCCCGGCGGCGGAGGCCCCGAACTGCGGCGCTCGTTCAAGGCGCTCATCGATTTCATGGAGCGGTTCGACTTCGTCCGAATGAAGCCGGCGGACGGGTGGGTGCACGGCATTGGCCCCGAGACCTCGGCTCGTTTCCTGGCGGGCGAAGGCGAATACGCCTTGTACATCCATCACGGCAAGGTCGTATACCCTTACCATCCGCGTTACGTGGTGGACCGCTCTCCGCAGCGTACACGCGTCGGACTGAACATCCCTGCGGGCCGCTACGAGGTGACGTGGTGGCGGCCAAAGACGGGGGAGACCGAGACTGCCCCGGCCGTCGAGCACGAAGGGGGCCTGTTGTGGCTGGTCACTCCCCGGTACCGGGAAGACATCGCACTGGAGCTGCGGCGGAGCGAAGTCCGATGAGGGGATTGCGGGCGTAGAGAGCGGAGGCGCGGCAGCGGGGCACGCCCTCTCGGCGGAGGCGAAGACAAGGCGAACAATGACGCGATCTAACAAGTTGAAAACAAAGGAGTTAAGTTGAAATTGGGTTCCTTTTGCAGTTTTGCGCTGGCAGGGCCAGCTCAGAGGCGCCGTCCGGCGGGTGGCGAGCTGGCTGGCGGCCTGGGCGAAGCCGGCGGAGCGGGAAGGGTCTCGAGCTTCAGGACGCGGAAGGGGTCTGGCGGGGCAATGCAGTTTGGGGAGGGGCGCTGCGCCGCGCGCGGTTCGGATCTGGTTTGCGACTGACATCTGTAAGACCTTCGGGGGGCGCTCCCCCGCCGGGGCCAAGGTAGCATGCGGCAGGGCGAGGTAAGAGGGTGGGGGGCGGACAAGCGGCTGGGGCGAAACGAGAAAGTCTTTCGGCGGCGATGGTGATCGAGGAAACGGGAACCCGTTTCGGCATCTCAAGCGGGTGAGGCGCGGGCGGACGCGTGGCCAGCGGTCGGTCACATGGGGCTCCGCGGCCGGCTAACCGGCATAAACTGAAGGTATGGGGTGGGTTGCGACAGCCGCGTTCGCCTTCTTGCTGCAGCAGGCGGCGGCTCCCGTGCAGAACCCCGCGAAAGAAGGGCTGAAGGCGCTCGAGGAGGAGCGATACGAAGCCGCCGCCCAAGCGTTCGAAAAGGCGATTGAAGCCGACCCCGAGGATTACGGTTCGCTTTTCAACCTGGCCTTCGCCTACACGATGCTGGGGAAGAAGCGGGAGGCGATCGCTGGTTATGAAAAGGTGCTCGCCCTGAAACCGGGCCTGTACCAGGCGGAGCTGAACCTCGGCATCCTGTTGCTCGACGAGAAGGATGCTGAGCGGGCGATTCCGCACCTGCGCGCCGCCGCCGAACAAAAGCCGACGGAATTCCGGCCCAACTACTACCTGGCGGAGGCACTCTACATGAAGGGCGACGATGCCGGGGCGGAGCAGTATTACCGCAAGGCGGCTGAGATCGACCCCGCCGCGCCGGACGTGCAGATCGGACTGGGGCGGGCGGTGTTCAACCAGGGCCGGTATGAAGAGGCGGAAGCCTACTACCGGAGGGCGGCGGAACTTGATCCGCAATACAAGGGCTACCTGCTGGAGCTAGGGACGCGCTACGAGGAGAAGGACAAGGCCGAGGCGGCGATTCGGATCTACCGGCTTTTCCTTGACAAAGCCGTGGTCCAGGAACGGCTGGGCCACCTGTTGCTCCGGCTGGGGCGCGCCGAGGAGGCGCTGCCGCATCTTCAGCAGGCGGTGAGCCTTTCGCCCACGCAGGCGAACCGTTTTGCCCTGGCGATGGCGTATATCAAGACCCGGCAGCCGGACAAGGCCCTGCCACTGCTGGAACAGGTGCTGGCGGAGGATCCGAAGAATTACGACGTGCTGATGATCCGCGGCCGGTTGCTGCGGGACCAGAGGAAGTTCGGGCCCGCGGCCCAGCATTTCCTACGCGCTGTCGAGGCGCGGCCGGATTCGCAAGAAGCCTGGAAAGAACTGGCGGGAATGCTGATTCTACTCGAGAACTATCCCCAAGCGCTGGCCGCTCTGGACCGCGTGGAGGCGCTCGGAGAAGCGCCCGCCTCGATTCACTTTTTCCGGGCCATGATCTGGGACAAGGCGCGGCAGTATGAGAAGGCGCTGGCGTTCTACGAGAAGTTCCTGGCGCTCAGCAAGAACCAGTTTCCGGACGAGGAATTCAAAGCGCGCCAGCGCATCAAGGTGATCAAGAGGGAGCTGAGAAGATGAAGACGAGCCGCCGGGGTTTTCTCATGCTTTTTGCTGCCGCCGGGCTGTTGCGGGCCGATCTGGACGCGGTGAAGGCGGAGAAGAATCTCTACCGGCGGGCCCGGAAGGCGATCGACAACGCCAATGCGGCCTTCGACGCGGCCCGCGACGCCTATCTCAAGGGCGACATGGAGACGATGAGCGCGAAGCTGCAGGAACTGGAGGACTCGGTCCGGCTCGCTTACGAGTCGCTGCAAGCGACCGGGCGAAAGCCCCGGAAAATCGCCCGGCATTACAAGCGGGCCGAAATCGGCGCGCGGCAATTGATCCGTCGCCTGAACGGACTCCGCGACACGATGAGTTATCTGGACAGGGACAAGATCGACCGGGTGATCCAGAACGTCGAGGAGTTGCAAGACAAGCTTTTGGACGCCGTCATGGGAGGTGGCCGATGAAGTGGGCCGGTTTGTTTGCAGCGGCATTCCTGGTCGTGGCCCCGCTTGCCGCGGACCGCGACTTCCTAACGACCGACGAAGCCGACCAGGTGAGGCTCACGCAGGAGCCGAACGCCCGGCTGAAACTCTATGCCGACTTTGCGCGCCAGCGCATCGACTTGATCGACCACCTGCTCAAGAAGGACGAGCCCGGCCGCTCAGTCCTGTTGCATCAAGCGATTTCCGACTACACGAAGATCATCGAGACGATCGATATCGTTGCCGACGACGCATTGGCGCGCGGGGTAGACATCAGCGAGGGGCTTCAAGCGGTGACGGACGCGGAAAAAGAGTTCCTCAAGCGGCTAGGGAAGGTACAGGAAGCCAGACCGAGGGACATCGCGCGCTACCGTTTTGTGCTGGAAACCGCCATCGAGACGACGGCCGACTCGATCGAAATCAATCTCGAGGACTTGGGCGAGCGCAAGATGGAGGTGAAAGAACGCGAAGAGCGGGAGCGCCGGAAGCTGGAAGAGATGATGACTCCGGAAATGCGCCGGCAAAGGGAGGAAGACACGGCGGAGTTCGAGAAGAAGGAAAAAGAGTACAAGAAGAAGGCGCCGACTCTCTATCGCAAAGACGAGAAGAAGCCCGAGAAGCCGTGAGAGCCGGGACTGCGCCGGCTGATCAGGAAAGTTCCCAGCCCGGCCGGTACGGCGGCCGAACCAGATTCTCAGCTCGTGTATTGGTCACCTTCATCGTGGCGGCGTCCCAGTCGATTTTGCCTCCTGCCCGCTGGGCCACATTGCCCAGGAGGATCGTTTCGGTCACTTTGGCTTCGAACTCGAAGTTCGCACCGGTGGTCTTGGATCTGTCGCGGATCGCGTCCAGCCATTCGCGTTCGTTGCCGGGTGAACGGGGCAGCGTCTTCGGCGGGGGCGTGAAGCGCTTCATCCTGGCTTCGGGTACCAGGCGCGGGTTCATGCCATTAAAGCGGCAGAGCAGCGTGCCGCTGTCTCCGAGAAACATCAGCCCTTCGTTAGCCAGCTTTCGTCCCGGCTCCATGTCCCTGGGCCGCGGCGGCTTCAGCCGGCCGTCGTACCAGCTCACCAGCACCGGCGGCATTCCGGCGCGGGCCGGGAAGCGGAAGTGGATTACGCCGGCGGCCGGATATGTTTCCTCGTAAAGGTAAGTCGAGCTCGCCTCAACGACTTCCGGCGCCTCCAGCTTCAGGGCGCGGAAGATGGTGTCGAAGCTGTAGCAGCCCATGTCGCCGATCGCGCCGGTGCCGAAGTCGTGCCATCCGCGCCAGACAAACGGCAGGTAGGCCGGATGGTACGGGCGCTCTGGAGACGGCCCTACCCAGAGGTCCCAGTCGAGACCGTCCGGCGCCGGCGGTCTTTCCGCCGGACGCTCCAGGGCTTGCGGCCAAACGGGGCGTGTGGACCAGTTCACCACCTGGCGCACTTTCCCGATGACGCCGGCGGAGATCCACTCCTGGACCAAGCGCGAATCCTCCGAGGCCTGATTGCCCACGGCGACCTGAGTGACCACTCCTGTTTGCCGCGAGACCTCTGCCATCTTTCGGGCCTCAGCGACAGAGTGAGTCATGGGCTTCTGGCAAAACACGTGTTTGCCCTTGCGCATGGCGGCGATGGAGATGTGGGCGTGCCAGTGGTCCGGCGTGCAGATGACGACGGCGTCGCAGTCTTCCTTCTCGAGCAAGTCCCGGAAGTCGGTGTAAGCGTTGCAGCCTTTCCAGTCGCCGCTGCGCTTCGCCTTGCCGTAGTACGCGTTCACGATACGTTGACAGGGTTCCCATCCGGCCATGCCGCCATGAGTTACGGACACCGGCGTCAGGCGGATCTGCCGGTTGGTGCTCAACCATTCCACCCAAGGCGGGACGGGTCCGCCGAGCAGTTTCGTGACCTTGTCGCGGAATTCGGACTTACCCCACTGGGGATAGTCATTGCTGCGGCGATTCACATCGCAGACAGCCACCGCCTGCACGTCGGGCTCCTCGAGGAACTGGAGCATCACTCGCAGACCTTGGCTTCCCACGCCGATGAATGCAATGTTGATTCTTTCACTGGGTGGCACAAAACCGGCCCCGCCCAGCGCGTGGCGCGGCACGATGCTGAGCGTGCCGGCGCCGCCGACGAAGCTTCGTCTCGTGAGCTCGGCCATAACGTGTCTCCTTGGCTTGGGGCCGCTGTGCCTTTTCATGTATCAAGGCGGGGAGCCGAGCGCAAGGAGGCGGGGAGGTAGCGGCCGCTTATTGCGGCAGGCCGAGATCCGGGTTTCGGCGCAACGGCCGTTGGGTGAACCAGCGTCCGTCCGGGCGCAATGCCCGGGGCGGTGGAACTCACGGTTCCGTCTGGCTGAGACGGCGGTAGTAGTCGGCCACGGCATCGGCGTAGCCCGGGGGTACCGGCAGCGTGAGCATGCTCTTCACTTGCGCGGATTCGCCGCCTTCCACCTCGCGGCGCAATCGAAGCTCGAGCTGTTCCAATCCGGGCAGCACCTGGGTGCGCAACCGCTCCACCAGCTCGGGGTTGCCCGGGAACCGGCTCGGATCGAGCCGTCGCATCTGCTGAATCAACTCGGTGATCTCGGCGGACACTTCCGGGTTGTCCTGCACTTGCCCCCGGAGCCGCGCGAGATCGCGCAAACCCTCCCGGTAGCTACGCTCGAGAGCGCGGAACTCTTCCGGCGACAGCGGCCGGTCGGGCAGGATCGGCCTGCGTTCGCCGGTGTTCATGGCGGAGAAGGTCCGGCCCGGACCGCCGCCAGCGCCGGGGGGCAGACCGGGCGTCGTGGCGGCTCCCTGTCCGCGGCCTTGGGATGTTCCGGACTGATTCCCGACGCGGCCGGCCCCTTCCTGTCCCCGGCCTTCGGCGCCCCGGCTCGACGGCCGGGCGCCGGCCTGCCGGCTTCCGGGTTCCTGGCTACGCCCCAACCGTTCCAGCTCGCGGCGGAGGCGTTCGACCCGGGACAACGCCTCTTCGAGGTTTTCGTCGCCGCGCTCGCCGGCGCCGAGAGCCTGTTCGGCCTCGCGAGTCTGTTCCGCGAGCCGCTGGAGACCCTCGGTCACGGGAGCCTCACGCAGCCACGCGTACGCTCCCAGTCCTCGGCGAATCCACTCGGACAAATACTTCATGCGGAGGCCCAGTTCCCGCTGCTGCATTTCGCCCAGCGCTTCCCGCAATCTTGCCGAGGCTTGCCGCTGCGTCCCGGCGAGGTCGCGGACCGCCTGTTGCATTTCCCGTTCGAGCCGCCGCAGGTCCTCGGCCATTTGCCGTTTCTCTGCCGCCAGTTCCATCACTTTTCGAGGATCCGGCGGCGGAGGCTCCTCCAGTGACGGGCGCCGAGTGAAAAGGCGGTGGTTCTTATACAGTTCCCGCAGCTTCTCGGCAAAGCGGCGCTGCCGTTCCGCCAGCTCCTGCGCCCGCTGGGCGATATCTTCGAGCTGGCCGGCGGCTTCCTGACGCCGCAGGCGCCCCAGTAGCTCCGTCGCTTCGCGTAAGCGTTCTGCAGCGCGCTTTGACTCCGCCCCGCGTTGGCGGGGGTCACGGCGGTTGGAGGCGGCGCGCCTCATATCCTCGGTCGCCTGGCGCAGACGCTCCAGAGCTTCCCGCAGCCGGCGCTCCCGGGCGCTGCCTGCCGCGCTTTGTGCACCGCCGCCGAGTGAGCGGCTCTGTCCCCCGGAGGAGCTTCGCGAGGGGGACGATTCCCGCTGCAGACGGTTCATCTGCCGCGACAGTTCTTCCATGCGACGGCGAAGTTCCTCGGCCTCGCGCCGCAACATCTCTTGCTCCCATCGCTGCTGGAAGCTCTGCTGGCTGTGCCGCTGCTGTTCGGCAAGTTCCTGTTGGCGGCGCGCCAGTTCGCGCAGTTTTTCGAGAGCTTCATCGATCTCCTTGGACTGCCGTTCGGCGAACGACGCCCTCTGGCCCGTTTCGTATTGGTTCTTTTCAGTGTCCAGCTCGAGGTCGAAGAGGTTCTCCAAGTCCCGCCCGAGGCTGCCGACGCCCCCCATACCCCGCGAGCCCCGCGCCACCTGGATCTGGCGGAAGACCGACTCGGCGCGGAGCAAGTGCTGCAGCGCCTTCTGTTCGGGCGGCAAGGCGCCCCGCCAATCGAGTTTCTTCAGCTTGCCGGCGGCGTCGTTCATCGCCTGGGCCGCCCGCTCCATGTTTTCGGAGAAGGTGCGGAACTCTTCGTTCGCGGCCGCCAGCCCCCTTGCTTTCATGCGCCGCGCCAGGGATTGGGCCTGCTCCTTCAGCTTGGTTTGGATCCCGGAGAGGAAGGCCCCGTCTTCCGCCTGTTGCGATTTCGGCCGCTGCTTATCCTTGATCACATTCCAGGTGGCGGCGATGATTTCTTTTTGCCGCGCCGAGATTCGCTGCTGCTCCATTCCGCCCATCATGCCGCCGGACTGCTGCGACTGCCTGTACTCGCGCTCGTAAGGCCGGGCCTCGATGAAAAAGATGTCGGTCTGTGCGCTGTGAAGCGCGTCGCGTGCTGTAGCGTACAGGCTGATCAGGTCTCCGGGGACGAGCTGCAGGTCTTCCAGGTACAGCGTCGTTGAGCCGGAGGCTTCGGTGGCGCCTGTCTCCCGGAGCAGAGGGACGACCTTTTCAGGGCCGCCGTTGACCGAGTAGTGCAAGTTAACGCCCCGGAGGCCGAAATCGTCCCGCGCCTCGACGACGACGGTCACCTCTTCGATCGGGCTGGCGCGATAGTCGCGGCCGGGCCGCTGGATATGGACCTCGGGAGCAGACTCGCGTTGCGCCTCGATGAAGTAGTCCTCGGTGAGACGGACTCGTTCGCCGTCCTCGACGACGGCCACATGATAGAGGCCGTCTTTCTCGATCTTCAGGACGCCCCGGGCGGCGGTGGATCCGGCAGGTTCGAGTTCCACTTCACGGCCATCGTCGAGCACCAGAAGTCCCGAGCGCAGCGGTTTGTCGGTGTGAACGACGAGTTCGGCCTCGGCGCCTTCCACGGCGCGGAGGTCGCCGCCGTCCTCTTCGACAAGGTCTTCGCGGCCCATCCATTTCGGGAAGCGGTAGGTGACCTGGATTCGCTGCACTTGGGGCAAGTCGATCACGGTGAGGCGGTAGTCAGGCGATCGCACCGCGCCGGCCTTGACGTAGTAATCCACGGCCTCGGGCAGCCCGGCGAAGAGGAATTCGTAGCCGACTCCGCCGGAGCGCGGCTGCATGGCGACCTCTTCCCACCTGGATGCAGTCTCATAGCGTGCGAAGAGCCGCACGCGGTCTGGCTGGAAACCGATAAGGTGCGCGGTGATCAGTTGATCGCCGCCCCGGCGAACGGTCTTGTTCCCGGGGAAGACGCGTATGTCATAGAAGGGCTGCACGGTGGTCTCTGGCGAAACGGCCCAGAGGAGGCCGGAGCCGTAGCCCAGGAATCCCGGTCCTGCCACGGTGAGCCACACCAGCGTACCGACAGCAGCGGCGGCCGCCGCTGCGAGAGCCGCGATACGCCCGGTGGGGACCATTTCGGAGGGATCCGCGACGGCCGCCAGTTGGGCCGCATCGTCGGCAACCAGTTCCAGGAACGGATCCGAAGCGGCGGACCGGCGGGTCTCGGTAAGGGTCAGCAGGCGCTGTTCGAACTCCGGATACTGCTGTTCAGCCTGCCGCGCAGCCCGGCGGCGGTTCAATCGTAGCAGGGGTAGTACGAGACCAAAGGAGAGGGCGAAAGCCACAGCGAGGAAGACGACCACTCGCGCTACGGTCACGCTGGGCACGGAGAACGCAAACTCGTTGGTCACGAGAACGGCGATCACAGTTACGCCGAGCGCCACGCCACCGAGGATAGCTGCGCCACGGGCCAGGGTTCCCCATCGCAACCGCTGCTCCAGCCGTCCGAGATAAGCATTGAGCAGGTCGAGTGTGTTCATGCCGTCCCCCTCTGCACGGCGAGATAGCGGGCCGAGAGCAACGACTCGCCTACGGCCGCCGCGAGCGCCAACAGTAGCGCGTACCACCACAGGGGCCGCGGTTGGTGGGACGCCTCCCCAGAGATTTCTGCGTCACCGCCTTGCCCGCCTGTATTTTCCCACAGTCGGCGGGTCTCCGCCGGGACCACGGCCAGGTTGGCCTCTCTCCGGTCTGCGTTCACCGCGATCATCTCGTTGCGCCCGCTGGGACGCCGAAACTCGTAAAAGCCGATGCGGTTCAATTCGAAGGAAGTGGCCGCGGCCGCCTCGGTAAGCGACAGCTCTCTCCGCCCCTCCGGCCCGATCACTTCGACCACGCCTCCTTGCACTCCGGAGGCGCGGAGATCGGTAAAATCTCCGACACGTTTCACCGAAGTCCGCTCATCCACTCCCGCCAGGTAGTTCATCGTGCGCTCCACGAACGCCACGAAGCCGGGGTGGAGAGGAAAATCATTCGAGACGTTGTCGAAAGTCGAGGCGAAAAAGATCACCCGTCCGTCGCCCACTTGCTTTTCCACGAGAAGTGGCCTTCCGTCGGCCAGCCGCGCGAGGGTGCGGGCCCCGGAAGGATCGACCTCCACCGTCAAATAAAACTTGACACCTTCCCAAAGGTTCTCCACCGCCACCGCCGGGTGCGTCCCGTCGGAATGTCCCGCGAGGAAGAAACGCTCGTTCTCGCGGCTGGCATAGCGGGCGGCGAGGACCGGCAAATCGATCACCGGGATTCGCCCGGACCTAGCCATCGCGGGTCCGGCGGCGATCAGGAGGGCGCCTCCGAGGCGAACGTACTGGCGCAAAGCCCGCTCCAAGCCGCCAGGCAAGGGACCGGTGTCGGAGAGCACGATGACAGAGAAACGCGACGGATCCGCGCTCGCCGCCCGGGCGGCTTCCACGGCGTGCAGCCGGAAGGCGGCGTGGCGAGAGGCTTCGAGGGCCGCTTGGAAATAGACCATGTCCCGCGCCCCCTGTCTGCGCTGTATAAAGAGCGCCTCGTCGGGATCGGACCGTTCGACGGCAAAAAGGTAGCGGTTGTCGTCGGGCAGCGCGTCGGCGGCGTCGATCGAGACCTCGCAGCGGTTGAACCCGTAGGCGGCGTCGAAGCCGCGAAACTCCACCGTCGTCCGGCCGTTGGCGGGAACACCGGCCTCCACGGTCTCGATGGGCTTACCGCCCACCGAGAGGGTAACCGGGATGGTGGCCGCTTCCGTGCCGAATCCCGCAATGGTGGCCTGAACAGCGGCCTGTTTCTGGCGGAAGATCTTGGCTGGCGCGTGGACGCTCTCAACGGCGAAGTTGGGCGCCGTATCGTCGGCGGCCGGGTGCAACACGAAACGCGTGGATGGCGCCAACTGCAGATCGGTGAAGCTTGGCGGCATGGAGGACTGCTGGAGATCGGAGAAGAAGTGCACTTCCAGCGGCATTCGCGCGGTTTCGGCGGCGGCCCGAAGCGCGCGGGCCAGCTCGCCGTAGGAGCTGCGGGCGTCGGACGGTTCGATGGCCTCGATCGCAGCTTGGAGTTCGCCGCGGTCGCTGGTGGGCAGAGTTTGGAACTCAAGCCGGGCGGCCAGCGCGGCCACCTGAGCCTGACTGCCGGCCGGCAAGCGCGCGAGAACCGAGCGGGCCTCGTTCTTCGCCCGCGCCAACCGGTTCCCCGCGCGCATCGAGAACGAGTTATCGATCACGAGAACCACCTGGCGGCGAGCCGAGGCCAAGCCGAAAGCCTCTTCCAGCACGTATGGTCCCGCGAAGGCCAGCGCCAGCAGCACCAACAGGGCGAGACGCAAGGCGAGCAGCTTCCAGTATTGGAGCCGCCGGTGTTTGATGGAGCTCTGGGTGGTTCGCTCGAAGAACATGAGCGAACTGAACGGCTTCGGGATGGACCGCTGGCGCCGGAGCAGGTGGAAATAAATGGGGATGCCCGCGGCGGCCAACCCGGCCAGGAACCATGGCGCAAAGAAACCCA
Source organism: uncultured Solibacteraceae bacterium (assembly GCA_964461995.1). Classification (GTDB taxonomy): domain Bacteria; phylum Acidobacteriota; class Terriglobia; order Bryobacterales; family Bryobacteraceae; genus JALSRK01. The sequence goes on along the minus strand of CAYWXL010000001.1, from coordinate 41,430 downwards.
TCTACATCCTCCCTTGCCGGATCGCCAGGTACTCGCGCAAGGCGGCGTCGAGTGGCCGGTCAGTGGGCAACAGGAAATAGTCCAACCCCGCCTTCCGCGATTCGGCGGCCAGCCGCTCTAGATGCGCTTCGATGCGGCGGCGGTATTCGCCGGCGGCGAATTCCGGCGAGACCTCCATCCGCTCGCCTGTTTCCATGTCCACGAGAATGGCCGATTCCGAGAGTTGCGGCCGGATCTCTTCGGGGTCGAGCACGTGGAAGACGATGACCTCGTTGCCGCGGAACCGGAGCGGCTCGATCGTCTTGACGACGCGGCGGGCGTCCGCGAAGAAGTCCGAGACGACGACGACGATGCCCCTCCGCTTGAGGAGCTCCTGGAAATGGACGAAAGGTTTGGCGAAGTCGGTCCGGGCCCGCGGCTCGGCCTGGTCGATGGCATGCAGCAGGCGGTGAAGCTGCCCTTGCCGGGTCGAGGGCCGGACGTAGTTGCGTACTTCATCGTCGAAGACGATCAGGCCGGCGGCGTCGCGCTGGCGATTCGCCAAGTAGACGAGCGAGGCCGCCAGGTAGCGGGCGTAGTCGATCTTCGTCACTCCGTGGGAAGTAAACCCCATCGAGGCGCTCGCGTCGAGGAGCACGGTGAGCAGCGTATTGGTTTCTCCCCGGTAGCGCTTCAGGTAACAGCGTTCGGTCCGCGCAAAGACGTTCCAGTCCACGTGACGGAGATCGTCGCCCACCGAGTAGGCCCGGTACTCGGCGAATTCCTGGGAGAAGCCGAAATCCGGCGACCGGTGCAGGCCGGCGATGAAGCCGTCCACGACCGTCTTGGCCACCAGGTCGAGCCCGGAGATGTTGGCCAGAATCGCCGGATCCAGGAAGCGCTGCTCCATTGCCGTCCTCACTCGCTAAGCTTGGGGCGCCGGCTTCCATTCCAAGAGCTGGCGCAGAATGTCGTCCGAGGAAAGCCTTTCGGACTCGGCCTGGAAGTTGAGCAGGATGCGGTGGCGCATTACGGGGATCAGCAGCGCCGCGATGTCTTCGTAGGTGACGTGGTAGCGGCGGTGCATCAAGGCGCGGGCCTTTGCCGCCAGGATCAAGAACTGGGTACCGCGTACGCTGGCCCCGTAGTTGACATACTGTTTGACGAAATCGGGGGCCGAGGGGTCGCTATGCCGCGTGGCCCGCACGAGTTCGACGGCGTAGCGCGCCACCGATTCGGCCACGGGCACCATGCGCACGAGCTCCTGGAAACCGAGGATCTCATCGGCGTTGGTGACCGGCTCGGCCTTGGCGATTTCCGTGGTGGTGGTGCGGCCGATGACGTCCATCTCCTCGTCGAGCGACAGGTAGTCGAGCACGGTATTGAACAGGAAGCGGTCGAGCTGCGCCTCGGGCAGCGGGTAGGTGCCCTCCAGCTCGATGGGGTTCTGCGTCGCCAGCACGAAGAAGGGGTTGGGCAAGTCATAGTGCCTGCCGCGGACGGTGCAAGAGCGTTCCTGCATCGCTTCGAGCAAGGCGGACTGGGTTTTCGGCGGCGTGCGGTTGATCTCATCGGCGAGCAAGACGTTGGCGAAAATCGGCCCGGGGACGAAGGTCCAGGTCCGGCGGCCGGTGGTCGGGTCTTCCTCGATGATGTCGGTGCCGGTGACGTCGGTGGGCATCAAGTCCGGGGTGAACTGGATGCGCCGGAACTCGAGTCCGAGGGTGTCGGCGATGGTCCGGACGAGCAGGGTCTTGGCCGTTCCGGGAAGGCCGGTGATCAGACAGTGGCCGCCGACGAACAGGGCGATCATGACCTGCTCAAGCACCTCCTCCTGGCCGACGATGACGCGCCTGACCTGTTGGACGATCTCGTCTTGCACCTGCTGGAAACGGCTGATGCGCTCCCTGAGCTGGGTCGAATCGATCTGGGTTTCCGCTGTGGATGCCATTGGGTTCGCCTTTCTCATTCTTGAATCTTTAGTGCCGCCGCGCCCGCGGCTTCGCTGAGCTCGAGCAGCATTCGCTGGGCCGGGCGGAATCCGGGCGCCGCCTCGAGCGCCGAAACGACGTGCTCGAAGGCTTCTTCGGGCCGCCGAGCCGCCTGGTAAGCGCGGGCGAGGTCGTACTCGGCCGCGGCGCGGTCGATGGGGTTCAGCGCCAGGACCGCCCGGTACTCCCGGATCGCCCGTTCCGGCTCGCCCACCTCGAGCCAGAGGCGGCCGAGGCGGCGATGAAGATCCTCGTCGTTGACCGGATAGATGAGATTCAACCGCTCCAGGGTTTCCGCCGCCGCGCGCTTGCGTCCCAGTTCCTCTTGCAACTTCGCCAACTTTTTCAGCAACCGGGGGCTGCGGCCTCCCGCTTTCATGTAGCGCTCGAGTTCGGCGGCGGCGCTGGTTTTGTCGCCCAGAGCCAAGTGAGCCTCGGCGATCATCTCATAAACGCTGCCCTCGCCCACGTATTCCGGGTGGACGTCGCGGATGGCCGGACCGGAGGAGATGACGCCGTCATAATCCCCCATCTTGGCCAGCGCGGCCAGAGCCTTGACGTCTTTTTTCCATTTTTCGAAGCCGGCCACGAGACGACCGGTGCGCGCGTCCAGCCACTCGAAGAACTTCTTGTCGAACTCCTCCGGGGGCAGGCCGAGGACGTCGCGGATCGCCTCGGGCGTCGTCTTGCGGTCCCGGAAGGCGTCCAGCAGCGCGAGAAGCTTTTCCCAGCCCCACTGTTCGTTGATGTAGTCGCAAATCTTGCCCGCCTGATAGTAGGAGACAACGACCTGAGCGGGGTAAGAGGGCCTGATGAATCCGCGATCCAGCCGGGTGACAGGAAGGAGCTTTTTCTTCTTGAGTGCTTCGATGATGGCGGGATTGATGCGGTCTCCCCATTCCGGGGATTCGGCTGTTTCTTCGTGCACGGCCAGCCCCTCGGTGAACCACCGGGGCACGCGGTGCCGGGTTTTGGTCAGCGTGTAAACGTGGCTGAGCTCGTGCCAGAGCGTGCTGGCCCAGTGGAACGAGCCGGGCCGCCGTCCCGACGGGCTGTCCATCGCCACGACAAAGCCGAAGGTGACGCCCAGGGCGCCGAGCCCGGGCATGCCCATCGTGCGCACGGCGAAATCTTCGTGGTCCGGGTAGACCTCCACCTGGACGGGCTCCTCCAGCCGCAGTGCGTATTTCTTGTCGAACTTCTCCAGCGCGCGGTGGATCTCCTGCTCGAAATAGGGCCGCAGCAGTTCGGCTTCTTTCTTGTGCAGGCGCAGGACGGCGCGCTCGGTCCGGTAGGTGACGAAGTTCTTGTAACTGTCTATCAGGCGGAGCGTGTTGACGGTCGCCGCGTCTCGCCAGCCAGCTTCGTAACAGCGCTCGAGCTCGCGGCGGGCTTCGTCCTCGCGTCCGAGCCGCATAAGGTTGACGCCCAGCTCCGAGCGCGCTTTCCAAAGCCGGGGGTTCAATTCGAGGGCCTTCTGGTAGAAGCGGATTCCTTCCTCGTAGCGGCGGTTGAGGACGAAGAAGTGCGCGGCCAGCGCGTAGGCCTCGCCGTAAACGGGATTGATCTGGAGGATGCGGCGGATCCAGGGCGTCTCCGGCCGGTCGTGGAGCCAGTCGATCGTCGCCAAGACCGCCATGGCGTCGAGGGCTTCGGACGAAATCTCGAGAGCTTTTTTCGCTTCGGCTTCGGCCTTGGCTTCGTCTACGTCCTCGAGCGCCAGGTAGGCGAGCAGCTCGCGTGCCTCGACGAGCTTCGGGTCGTGTTTCAGGGCCAGTTCGGCCAGCGCGACCGCCTTGGCCTCGAACCCCTTGGCCGCCACCCGGGCGAGACCAAGCAGAGCGCCGGGGTGGTTCTTCTGGATCTCGAGCGCCTCCTGGAAGAGTTCCGCGGCGTCGGCCTCCTGGTAATGTTCGAGAAAGAGGCGGCCCCACCGGACGCGGTAGTCGGCGTTCTCCGGCTCGGCGGCGACGGCGAGGCGGAACTGCTCGTTGGCGGCGTGATAGTTCTGCAGTCCCCAGAAGCCCTCGGCACGCAGGTACGGATCCCGAGAGGCGGCTAGCTCCTGGTAGCAAGCGGTGGCTTCCGCGGTCTTGCCGTGGCGGCGGTAGGCGTGGCATTCCTCCGGCGTGGCCGTCCAGGCGGCGGCCGAGCAGATCAGGATACTCGCCAGCAATCTTCTCATGTGCCGTCCAGTGCTTTTTGCGTCTTGGCCAATTCCAGCAACAGTTGCGTGAGCCTGGCCCGGTACTCGGCCAGCGGCATGGCCGCCTTTTCGTACTTGAGCTTGTCGATCGCTTGTTCGAGCGCTTCTTTCTTCGCCAACAGCGCCCGCCGGGCGGGATCGCGAGCCGCCCGCTGCGCCTCGCCGATCCGCAAGAGCGCGAAACGGCGGGCTTCGAGCCCGTAGCCGTTCTCGACCGACGGTTCCTGTTCGCCGCGCCCTTGCCCGGTGTCTTCGAGCAACGCGTGCTCCGTGGCGAGGCGCTTCTGTTGCACGTAATAGTCCTGGGTCTTGCGGGTGGCGTAACGGAAGGCTTCCAGCGCGCTGATGACTTCGTTCTTGTCCGTGTCGGCAGCCGCGTCTTCCAGGGCGGCCACCCAGTACCGGGCGAAAACGACGGCGTTATTCTGGGTGCCGCTCTTGGTGGCCGTGATCACGATCCGGCGGGGACGGGCGAGCACCTCGAGCGATCCGCCGCTCGAACTCGTCATGTTGGCCACGAGTTGCCGTTCCGCAGGAATCCCGTCGAGCAGTTCGGCCAGCTCGGTCGCCGTAATATCCGGTCCCGGGAGGTTCATCTTGTATTCGAAGCCATCGAAAGTTCCATGCCCGATTAGCATCAAAGCTAAGGCGTCGGAGGTCTCGGCCTTGCCCGCAATCTCCTGGAGAACCGCCTTCAGCCGTTGCTTCCGCGCATCCGCGCCGGTGAGCGTGTAGACTTCCACGTCGGTCCCGGAGTTGCGCAAGAGCTGATCCAGGCGCTTTGCCCAAGCCGTGAACCGCTGCTCGTAGTCGGCCTCTCCGCCCAAGCCGGCGACGGTCACGTAGTAGGTTTTCGCCGGGGCGGCCGCCGAAAAAAGCAGGAGCAAGACGAGAACCTTCATACGACCCCCCACTTGCGGCGAAGATACCATTCGCCGGATTTCAACAAAAGCAGCGCGAAGAAGATGATCGGCATGTTCCAGAGATCTTTCGTTTCGCGCACCGTGATGCCGGCCTCCGAGAACGAGATTTCATCGCTGATCCGGGCGGCCGTTTCCGGGGTGTAGTAGGACCCTCCGGTGGAGGCCGCGAGCTGCTGGAGCAACTCGCGGTTCTGTTCCAAGTGGAAGTTCTCGGCCACGCCGTCCATGCGCTCGAAGGTGACCACGTCGCGCCCTGCTTCCTTCCCGGCGCGGTATGCCGTGACTTCGGCGATATAGGACCCGGGTCCGGGAATGGTCCACTCGGTCTCGTAGAACCCGATCCGCCCAGGATCGGGAGCGAGGTCTACCAGTGTCTGGACGCCGCCGGGGCCGAGGATCCGGGCGGTCACCTGGGCGTCGGCCACCGGAGCGTAGGCCGTATCGCGGACTGTCGCCGTGAGGCGCACGGTTTCTTCGTCGAACAGCATCTGGCGGGGAACCGAGAGGGACACGCGGCCCGGCGTGCCGGTTACCAGCCAGCGCAGGAGCTGCTGCCAGAAGATTTCGTGCGTCTTGTCTTCGAGCGGCTGTTGCATCTGCCAGCGCCAACTGCCGCCGCTGGCGAAGAGCCCGACACGGCCACGCCCGTAATACTGGGTGATCAGCAAGGGCAGTTCACGGCCGCCGGGCGCGATCAACTCGGCCAGGACGGTGGCTCCTGGCTTAGCCGGACCGACCTCCTGATAGTCGGCTAGTTGCGGCAACTCCCGCCAGCGCTTCACATTGGCCTTTTCGTCGTCAACGAGGCGCGTGATCATGCTGTCGCGGCCCGCCGTCGTCAGCCGGACGCTGGCCCGGTCACGATGGAAGGTGTTCTTGCCCGCGGGAAGCTGCACGGGCAGGAGTTCGGCCAGCGCGGAGGCGCGGTAGCCTCCGTCGGCCAGCGCGGCGCGGCCTCCAAGAAACAGGAGTCCGCCGCCGCGGCGATCGACGAACTCGCGGATCAGCTCCTGTTGCACGCGCGTGAAATAGCCGGCCTCGACCGAACCGATGACGAGCCCCTCGTAAGAAAACAGCTCGTCCACGCGTCCCGGGAAGCCTTCTTCCAGTTCGTCGGGGCTGTGGATCCCCTGCCGGTAGATCTTGTTCTGGGTGGTGCGCAGGATCGAGACCAGCTCCACGGCCGGATCCTCGTCGATCGCCCGCCGAATGAACTTGAACTCCCAACGCGGCTCTCCTTCCATGTAGAGAATCCGCGGCCGGGTCTCCACGACATTGACCAGGCGAGCCAGCACGTTGTTGTCGGGATTTTCTTCCCCGTCGAGCGGCTCGATGCTGATCTCCAACCGCTTGGCGCCCGCCGGGCCGGCGTGGAACATCAAAGTTTCGATCTGCGGTTCACCAGCGTCGCCGAACTCCACTTCGCGGGATGCCAGGATGCGACCCTGGTTTCGAATCGTGAGACGCGTCTTGCGGCCGTCGAAGCCTCGCTGGCGGAGGGTGACCTGGGCGGTGAGCCGGGATCCAGCCAGCGCGCGGTCGGGGGTTTGTACGTCGCTGATCTCCACGTCGCGGTCGAACTGTAGCCGGCCGATACCAATGGTGTGCACCGGCAGTCTTCGGCTCCGCAGGGCGGCGATAGTCTCCGGCGGAAGGCCGCCGCTGTTGTCGGCTCCATCGCTCACCAGCAATACGGCCCCGACCGGGAGGCTGGCGGACTCGGCGACGATCTGGTCCAAAGCGGCTCCGATCCGCGTGGCGTGATCCGCCGCGTGCAGCTCATCGAGTGAGGAGATGCGCTCGAGCTCGGCCCCGAGCCGGTACAGCCGCACTTGGAACCGGCTTTGCAGTTCCTCCAGCAGCCCGCCCGACAGCAGTGCCGTCGCGTGTTCGAGACGGGTCGAGCCGCTTTCGGCAACTCCCATGCTCCGGGAGTCGTCGATGACGACCGCCACGATATTCTGCTGCGGCTTCAGCGTGGCGATGCGGATGGCCGGGTGCCAAAGCATGAGGAGCAGAATGACGAGAATGGCGGTCTGCAGCGCCCAAATCACCGCCGTCTGACGCCTGGTGACGGCCACGCCGGCCGTACGCGCCACTCGCCGGATCCACCAGGCCAGCCCCCCGGCTCCGGCGGCGACCAGCAGTAGCAGCACCCAGACGGGCCAGCCTCCCAGGAATACGAATTCCCCCTTCCGGAATACCGCTGGAGAGTGCTGGAAGAAAAATTCAAACATGTAGTGGTGGCCGCCCCCTGGGTCAGTGCGTCATGGCGTAGATTATGTAATTCACCGCCACGCGGTACGCAAGAGACGCCCATCGCTCCGGGTACTGCGGCATGTCGGCCCACTCCCACGCGTCCCCGAGGTCCATGTTGTGGCAAATCGCCACCATCAGACGCCCCTGGTCATCGTAGATTCCCCTCCAACGGGGCTCGATTCCGTCCTGCTCATAGGTCCGTCCCGTGTAGAAATAACGAATGCCCGGCACTTGGAAGCGCTCGTCGAGGTCATAAAGGACGTGGAATATCGGATCGTCGTCTTCGAGGTCCACGATCGGGCGGTCGGGGAATACCCGCTGCATACTGGCCAGGAAGATGTCCCACTCGAAGGTGCCGTGAAAGTCGTCGGTCATCAGGAATCCGCCGCGGAGCAGGTAATCCCTCAGCCTCGCCGCCTGGCGATCATCCAGATCCCAATGCCCGACCTCGACGGCGTAGATCCAGGGGTAATCGTAAATCCGGTCGCTGTCCAGGTCTACGACTTCCTCGACAGAGCGGGCGTGGATGCGCGTCAACCGGCGCAAACCTTGCAGGAACTGACGGTCGGCTTTCGGGTAGTCCACTGTCCAGGCGCCGCGCCAGCCCCAATAGCCACGGCCGAAAGTAGGGTAGCGCAAGCGGGCGAAGACGAATTCCGTCTTCTCAGCCGCATCGGGCGGGAGCGGAACGAACTCGTCCTCCCAGATCAGGAGGCGTTGGCGTAGCTGACGTTGCTGACCGTAGATCGCCCCGAGCGCCGCCAATGCCAGGCTCACCAGAGCGAGAATGCGGAGTCGCATGAAGGCGTCCCCTCGCTAGCCTCAAAATACCACAGCCGCCGCCGGCTCCCACGAGCCCGGCTGGCTGGATACTTATTGGACGGACGCCTGCCCGGGATGGTTGTAAAGAATGAGGGCTAGCTTCTGCCCAAACTCGCTAACAAGACGAGCAATATGGCGGCGGCGACCGCGATCAGCGTGACAGACGGCATGCCTTTTCTCGTCTGACCTCCCCACGAGGCTTATCGGCGTGATGGCAACCGATTTTCGTCCCCGGGGCGTTCGCCCGGGCCGGGTTTGCGGCCGTTGGGACTCGCTTGTCACGCTGGGCGAGCGGAAAATGCTTGACTTTCACCGTTTCTTCGCCCACAATGACGAAGAGGTTGATAGGCTATGGCACTGACCCGAAGACAGAAAGACGTGCTCGATTTCATCGTTTCGTTCGTCGAAGAGCACGGCTACAGCCCCAGCTACGAGGAGATCGCCGCTGGTTTGGAGCTGGCGTCTCTGGCGACGGTCCACAAACATATTTCGGCCCTGGCGTCGAAAGGTTACGTGCGCCGGGCGTTCAACCAGAGCCGCTCCGTGGAGGTGGCGCCGAAGTTTTTCGAGGAGACAGGTTTGCGGCCGGGCCGGAGCGTGCCGCGTCTGGAAGTGCCATTGGCCGGGCGGATCGCCGCGGGGGTTCCCGTGGAAACCTTCGAGAATCAGGAAACGCTGAGCTTTTCGGATTTCGCCGGTGACAAAGACACGTACGCGCTTCAGGTCCGCGGGGATTCGATGATCGAGGACCACATTCTCGACGGCGATTACGTGCTGATCGAGCGCACCAGTGACGTCCGCGACGGGGACGTGGTGGTAGCTTTGGTGGACGGGGTCGAGACGACGCTCAAACGGTTTTACCGCGAGCCGGATAACATGGTGCGTCTGCAGCCGGCGAACCCGGAAATGGAACCGATCATTGTTCCCGCCTCACGGGTCCAAATCCAAGGCCGCTTGCTGGCGGTGTTGCGGAAGTACAGTTGAGCGTCGCTGCAGATCGAACTGCCCGGACAAACGGGGGAGTCCTGCTCTTCGTCGCACCTTCTGCCACCTATGGCACGCTATAGTGAGGGCTTGGCATGAGCCCGGCCGGCATGGAAACAACGGAAACCCCTGTTATCAAGCGTGTCGTCCTCCAGAACTATAAGAGCATCGCCGCCTGCGAGGTCGAACTGCGGCCGCTCACGATCCTGGTTGGTCCGAACGGCGCCGGCAAGAGCAATTTCCTCGACGCGCTTCGGTTCGTATCGGATTCGCTACGCGGCACGCTGGACCATGCGCTGCGGGACCGCGGGGGGATCGGCGAAGTGCGGCGCCGATCGGCCGGGCATCCGACTCATTTTGGGATTCGGGTCGATTTAGCGCTGCCGGGCGATCGAGATGCCACGTACGCGTTCCGGATCGCGGCGCGCAAGCCTGGCGGGCATGAGGTCCAGCGAGAAGAGTGCCTGGTTCGAGACGTTAGACACCTCAATGAGCATTATTACATCGTTGAGTCCGGCCGGGTGCAGGAGAGCACCACGGCCGCGATGGCGGCTTCACGAGACCGGCTCTATCTAGTAAGCGCTTCCGGGCATCCGGAATTCCGACTGGTATACGAAGCGCTTTCAGCGATGGGCTTTTACAACTTTAACCCACAGAAAATCCGAGACTTGCAGTCACCCGACCCGGGAGATCTGTTGAGCCGGGAGGGCGAGAATATCGCCGGGGTGCTTCGCCAGTTGGAACGCACGAGTCCAAGCCGCAAGAAGCGGATCGAAGAGTATCTCTCGCAGGTGGTTCCGGGGATTCGTGGAGTGAGTGTCAAGGTGATCGGGCCGAAAGAGACCCTTGAGTTCCGGCAGGAGACCGCTGGCGCGGCACAGCCGTGGCGTTTTCTGGCGGCGAGCATGTCCGACGGCACCTTGCGGGCATTGGGCATTCTCGTGGCGCTTTTCCAGCCGGGAGCCGAGGGCGGCAGCCCGGTGACCCTGGTGGGAATCGAAGAGCCAGAAACCGCGTTGCATCCGGCGGCTGCAGGGATCCTGTTGGACAGTTTCCAGGAAGCCGCTCGGAGCCGGCAGGTGCTGGTGACCAGTCATAGTCCGGACCTGCTCGACGGCAAACACTTAGACACCGACTCGATCCTGGCGGTCGAGTCGTTTCGGGGCGACACGGTGGTGGCCCGCATCGACGAGGCAGGACGGAGCGCTCTCCGCGACCGACTTTACACGGCCGGCGAACTGCTCAGGATGGATCAGCTCCACCCGGAGCAGGTCGGGCTTCCGACGACGAAGGTACGGCTGTTCAGCGTGAGGGGGTAGCGCCGTGGAGGTGTGGATTGCCTGCGTCGTCGAAGGGCATGGGGAAGTCCGGGCGTTGCCCGAGCTCGTACGGCGGGTCGCGCGGGAGCTGGACCCTGCGCTGCAGCTTCGTATCCCTCATCCCATCCGGAAGCCCAAGACGAAGCTGATTCAACCCGATGAGTTTCACAGCGCAATCGAACTCGCGGCGAGAAACCTCAGGGGCCCGGGCGGGATTCTGGTGTTGCTGGACGCCGACGAGGACTGTCCGGCGGATCTGGGCCCACGGCTGCAGCGGATGGCGGCGAAGGCGCGGGGTGACGTTCCGTCGGCGGTCGTGTTGGCGAAGGTCGAGTACGAAGCCTGGTTTCTGGCGGCCGCCGAATCCTTGCGAGGCCGGAGAGGTCTGCAGGAGGACCTCGAAGCTCCGCCCGATCCCGAGGCCATTCGGGGCGCAAAGGAGTGGCTCACAACCCATATGCGGGAGGGCGCGTATTCGGAGACCGTAGACCAGGCGCCGCTGACCGCGCTCATGGACCTGGAGCAAGCCCGCCGTAGCCCCTCCTTTGACAAGTGTTACCGGGAAATCGGTCGGCTGGTCCGCACTTTGCGGGCGCGCTGGCAGTATGATGATTCGTGACTTCATCTGAGGAGGCTCTCGGACTCGTCATGTGGAAGCTGCGAATCTCCTGTCTGTCGATCCTGCTGGCTGGCTTGTCGCCGCTGGCGGCCCAAGAGGACTTCATTCCCGTCCGCGCCTACACCCTCGAGGAAGACCAGGCAATCCTCAAGCTTTACGAAGGGCTGCGCGTCTCCGACGTCGCCGACGGCATGGACATGGCCGGGCTGCAAGATGTGGGGCTGATGGACCCGTCGATCCGCCCGCTCTGGCGCGATACCGACGAGTTCACGCACCGCTTCGTAGGTATCGCCGTCACCGTGCGCTACGTGCCGGCGAACCGCCGAGGCGGGAAGATGAGCCCGGAGGAGTTCCGCAAATGGGAAGGCCGGTGGTACCGTCAGCTTTCGCCGGAGCCGTTCACAAAGTACCTGCGCGAGGGTTCGGTGGTCGTGATCGACGGGACCGATGACGGCGACACGGGCACGATCGGCTCGAACAACATCATGGCCTGGAAGCTCAAGGGCGCCGTGGGCGTCGTTACCAGCGGCGGGGCGCGGGACACCGACGAAATCATCAAAGAGAGGATTCCGCTCTACTACCGCCGTCCGGGGCGCGGCATCCGGCCGGGACGTAACTTCGTGGAATCGGTGCAGCGGCCGGTTACTTGCGGCGGCGTGCTCGTGCGTCCCGGCGACGTCGTGGTGGCCGACGGCGACGGGGTGATCGTGGTGCCTCGGGAGCGAGCCGAGGAGGTGGCAAAGTACGCCCGGGAGATCCTCGAACAGGACAAGGAGGGACGGCGGCGCCTTTACCAGAAGCTCGGCCTGCCCCCCGACAAGAGCATCAAGCCGGATTGACCCGCTCTGAGAAGTTTACGAGCTTTCGGCGGGCGGGAGATAGTTCCCGGCGATTTTACGGAACTCTTCCACCTGCCGCCGTTGCCACTCCTCGTCGCGGCCGAGCTCGGCGGCCATCAGCGAGGCAACCCGCGGAGCCATCTCCAGCGCGGCTCGGGTGTCGAGAAAGAGCGCCCGGCAGCGGCGAGCAAGGAAATCGTCGATGGTCCGGGCCATCTCGCGCCGCACGGACCACACGGCTTCTCCCGCCCGCACCGGCAGCGCCGGATGGAGGCGCTCGTTCCACTCATTGCGACTGCGGCACAATTCCTCGACCGCGGCGGCTTCGCTTCCGTATGCCTCCAGCTCGCCGAGATCTTCGGGGCTCGCATGGTAGCCGTGAATCCGCAGTTCCCGAGTTGGGCAGGGGCGCGCTTCCAGGCCTGCCAGGGTGGCGGCGTGATCCACAGCGTCTTTGGCCATCGTTCGGTAGGTTGTCCACTTGCCGCCGGTGATCGTCAGCAGGCCGGACGCCGAGATGTGGATGGTGTGCTCCCGTGAAAGGGCTGCGGTGCTAGCCACGCCATCGGCTTTCACCAGAGGCCGGATGCCGGTGAAGACGCTCAAGATGTCGCGCCGGGCCGGCTTTCGCTCCAGGTACTCGGAAGCCGTCTCGATGATGAAGTCGATTTCTTCGGCCAGCGGTTTGGGCTCGAGGCTGGGTTCGGGTATGGGTGTGTCCGTCGTGCCGACGAGGGTGTGGCCGAGCCAGGGGATGGCGAACATCACCCGGCCGTCGCGGGTGTGCGGGACCATGATCGCTGAGTCGCCGCGCAGGAAGGCTCCCTCGAACACGAGGTGGACACCCTGACTGGGCGCCACCATTGACGGGGCCGCCGGATCGTCGAGCTTTCGGATGGAGTCGGCGAATGGTCCCGTCGCGTTGATGATGGCTTTGGCCCGCACCTCGCACTCGGCGCCCGTTTCCTGGTCCACGAACACCGCGCCTTCGAGGAAGCCGCGCCCGTCTTTCCGGAGCGCCGTGACCCGGGCGTAATTAAGCAGGACCGCTCCCTGCCCGGCGGCCGTCCTGACGAGGCTGATCAACAGGCGGGCGTCGTCAAACTGTCCGTCGAAATAGACCACGCCGCCGCGCAGACCCTCGGTCTTGAGATTCGGGATACGCTCCAAGGTCGCTTCGCGCGACAAGATCCGTGACCGGCCGAAACCGTAACGGCCGGCCAGCAGGTCGTAGACCTTCATCCCGATCCCGTAGAAGGGGGTTTCCCACCAGTCATAGTTCGGTACGACGAAGGCGAGGTCGTGAACGAGGTGAGGGGCGTTCCGGCGGAGTATCCCGCGCTCTTTCAGAGCCTCCATCACGAGTGAGATGTTGCCCTGCTGCAGGTAGCGGACCCCGCCGTGGATCAGCTTCGTGCTGCGTGAGGATGTGCCTTTGCCGAAGTCGCTCTGCTCGAGAAGGAGAACGGAGTAACCACGCGCCGCGGCGTCCACGGCGATGCCGGCGCCGGTGGCGCCGCCCCCGATGACGAGCAGGTCCCAGAGCCGGCCGCGTTCCGCCGCTCTTTCGAACATGTGGTCGCGATTCATGAGGTGATCCGGAGAAGTGTCAATCGGCATCGGCGCCCCCGGTTTCTTCTCCGGCGGGACGCTCCCAGCCTCTGGCGCGTTCCAGCGCGGCATGCCACCGTTCCATCAAGCGGGCGGCTTCGCCGGCGGGCATCGAAGGCTCGAAGCGCCGGTCCAGTTCCGCGTGGGCGGCGATCTCGTCCCGGGACTTCCAGAATCCCACTGCCAAGCCCGCCAGGTAGGCTGCCCCGAGGGCCGTGGTTTCGGTGATCTTCGGTCGCGCGATGGGCGCGCCGAGCAGGTCGGCCTGGAACTGAAGCAGGAGGTTGTTGGCCGCCGCTCCGCCATCCACCCGCAACTCCGCGATCCGAAGCCCCGAGTCGCGTTCCATGATTTGCAGAATATCAGCCACCTGGTACGCGATGCTTTCCAGCGCAGCGCGCGCCAGGTGCGCCGCCGTACTCCCGCGGGTCAGCCCACAGATCACGCCCCGGGCGTAGGGATCCCAGTGCGGGGCGCCGAGGCCGGCGAAAGCCGGGACCAGGTAAACGCCGCCATTGTCGGGAACGGATGCGGCCAGCGCCTCCACTTCGCCGGCGGAGCGGATGAGCCCCAGTCCGTCCCGGAGCCATTGAACGACCGCGCCGCCGATGAAGATGCTGCCTTCGAGGGCATACTCCGTGACGCCGTCCACGTCCCAGGCGACGGTGGTGATCAATCGCTCCTCCGACAGCGGGGCTTCCGGGCCGGTGTTCATGAGCACGAAGCACCCGGTGCCGTAAGTGTTCTTCGCCATGCCGGGGCGGAAACAGGTCTGCCCGAACAGCGCCGCCTGCTGGTCGCCGGCGACCCCGGCGATGGGCACGCCCTCCAGTCCCGTTTCAGCGGCCTCTCCCAGCACTTGGCTCGAAGCTCGCACTTCGGGCAACATTTGGCGCGGGACACCGAAAAGATCCAAGAGTTCCCTGTCCCAGTCGCCGGTATGGATGTTGAAGAGCATCGTCCGGGAGGCATTAGTCTTGTCGGTCACATGCAGCCGGCCGCGGGTAAGCTTCCAAATCAGCCAGGAGTCCACCGTCCCGAAGGCGAGCTTGCCGGCTTCGGCGCGTTCGCGGAGTCCCGGGACGTTCTCGAGCAGCCAGGTGATCTTGGCGCCAGAGAAATACGGGTCGATGACGAGTCCGGTCTTCCGCCGCACGACCGGTTCGGCGCCTTCGGCCTTCAGGCGGTCGCAGATGGCGGCCGTGCGGCGGTCCTGCCAGACGATGGCGCGGTGCACGGGAGCGCCCGTTTCCCGGTCCCAGACGAGGGTCGTCTCGCGCTGGTTGGTGATCCCGATGGCGGCCAGTTCGCGCGGGCTGACGCCGGCCGTCTTCGCCGCCTCGCGCGCCGTGGCGAGCTGCGTCTGCCAGATTTCTTCCGGATCATGCTCCACCCAGCCGGGTTTCGGGTACCATTGCCGGAACTCCTTCTGCGCGGCCGCTCGGGGGGATCCGTCCTGGCCGAAGACGATGGCTCGTGAGCTAGTGGTTCCTTGGTCGAGCGCCAAAATGCAGGGCATGAGACCTCCCGAATACACCGAATCGAGCTTCGAGAACCGCGGCGGCCGGGGGCGCGCGACGCCGGGACCGGCTTAACAAGACACCCCCACCGTCGCAGCACGCCTGCGGCGTCGGCCGCGGACAGTAGGCTTTGTACCACATCCTGCGGGCGCGCCGCGGAGAACTCCGTGCCAGAATGAAGATCGTGCCGCTGGGCTTGAACCCGGCTGAGGCCAAGCGTTTTTACGACCGCTTCGGCCGGTTGCAGGATCTCCAAATCGTATACGAGGGACGCGCGCTCCGCCGGCTGGAGCGGGCCGGCCGCTTCGAGGAAGCCAGTGCGGTCCTGGAGTTCGGCTGCGGCACCGGCGCCTTCGCCCGGCGGCTGTTGGAGCGGCGTTTGCCGGCCCACGCCCGGTATGTCGGCCTGGACGTCAGCGAGACGATGGTGCGCATCGCGCGGTCGCGTCTGGCACGCTGGGCCCCCCGGGCCGAGGTGCGGCTGATCAGCGGGTCGATGCCGTTGCCCGTTCCGGAGAGGGCCTTCGACCGGTTCGTGTCTGCTTACGTCCTGGATTTGCTTCCCGACGACGCGATCCGCGCGGCCGTGACTGAAGCGGAGCGGGTCCTGCGCGCCGATGGGCTGCTCTGTTTGGTGAGTCTGACCGACGGCGCGACGGCCGCCGCTCGCGTCCTGAGCCGTCTCTGGGCGCGGCTGAGCAGTTGGAAGCCACAACTTACGGGCGGCTGCCGGCCGGTCGAGCTGCTCGAGTTTGTGCGGCCGCCGGCCTGGTCCATTCTCGAAAGGCGTGTGATCACGCAGTTGGGCATTAGCTCGGAACTCATTGTCGCCCGTAAGCGGCCGCGCCGCGACGGCTAGAGAATGCCGTCTGTTAGACTGTTGAAAAGCTTAGGACTGGAAGTCGGTACTTGATGGATCTCATGACGCAAGACCAGGGAAGACAGAAAGATATGCGCAGTCTCGACGCGCACGGCATTCGCAATGTTAATACGGTTTGGTGGAATCTTACGACACCTGCCCTTTATGAACACGCGATCCGGCGTTTCTCCGGATTGCTAGCCCACCGGGGCCCGCTGGTAGTCCGCACCGGCCAGTACACCGGCCGTTCTCCGAACGACCGTTACATTGTCCGGGAGCCGACGACCCAGGAGCTGATCTGGTGGGGCAAGGTAAACCGGGAGTTCGATCCCGAGGCTTATGACAAGCTGCGGCGCAGGCTGACCGCTTACCTGCAGGGCAAAGATCTGTTCGTTCAGGACTGCTACGTCGGCGCGGATCCCCGATACCGGATGCCGATCCGGGTGATCAACGAGCTGGCATGGCACAACATTTTCGCCCGGAACATGTTCATCAAGGAGACGGACCATGAGAAGCTCGCCTCCTTTCAGCCGGAGTTCACCGTGATCGACGCGCCGGGCTTCGTCGCCCATCCGGAAGAGGACGGCACCCGGTCGGAGGCGTTCATTCTCTTGAACTTCCGCCGCCGGGAGGTCCTGATCGGCGGCACGGCGTACGCCGGCGAGATGAAGAAGTCGATCTTCTCGGTAATGAACTTTTTCCTGCCCCAGCGCGGCGTGCTGTCCATGCATTGCTCAGCGAACTACGGCAAGGACAAAGAAGACGTGGCGATCTTCTTCGGCCTCTCCGGCACCGGCAAGACGACGTTGTCGGCCGACCCGAACCGGACTCTCATCGGCGACGACGAGCACGGCTGGAGCGACGAGGGGGTGTTCAATTTCGAGGCCGGCTGCTATGCGAAAGTGATCCGGCTGTCGCCGGAGACCGAACCGGAGATCTACGCGACGACACGGCGCTTCGGCACGATTCTGGAGAACGTCGCCATCGACGCGGAGACCCGCCGGGTGGACCTGGACAGCGACGAGTTCACCGAGAACACCCGGGCGTCGTACCACATCACCGCAATCCCCAACGCCGATCCGAGCGGCATGGCGGGGCATCCGCGGACGATCATCATGTTGACGGCGGACGCTTTCGGCGTGCTGCCGCCGGTGGCGAAACTGACGCCCGAGCAGGCGATGTACCACTTCCTGTCCGGCTACACGGCGAAGGTCGCAGGCACGGAACGGGGAGTCACTGAACCTCAGGCGACCTTCAGCACTTGTTTCGGGGCTCCGTTCATGGCGCTGAATCCGAATGTCTACGCGAAGCTGCTCGGCGAGAAGATGACCCGCCACAAGGTGAATGCATATCTCATCAACACCGGCTGGAGCGGCGGCCCTTACGGCGTCGGCAGCCGCATCAAGCTGCCGTACACGCGGGCCATGGTAACGGCGGCCCTAACCGGGGCCTTGGAAAAGGCGCCGCTGCGGAAGGATCCGGTCTTTGGTCTGCTGGTTCCCGAATCGGTAGAGGGTGTGCCGCCGGAAATCTTGAATCCCCGGAACACCTGGGCCGACAAGAATGCTTACGACGAGCAGGCGAAGAAGTTGGCGGGCATGTTCAACGAGAACTTCCGCCAGTT
This sequence comes from uncultured Solibacteraceae bacterium, assembly GCA_964461995.1. Classification (GTDB taxonomy): domain Bacteria; phylum Acidobacteriota; class Terriglobia; order Bryobacterales; family Bryobacteraceae; genus JALSRK01. The sequence goes on along the minus strand of CAYWXL010000001.1, from coordinate 23,875 downwards.
CGAAGACGCGGCCAGTCCCGAAGTCCGGGCGGCGGCGCCGGTAAGGTAGTCCAGGCTGTATGAACGCTCGCCAATGGCGCGGACTTCAGGGTCAGGCGCCGGCCGCTTTGTCCATCCGTGAACAAGCGATAATCAGACCAAAGGTTCTCAGAAATGGATCTGCCCGAACAAGCTGACTTAGAAGTTCCGCGTCTCGGCGAGTGCAATATACCATCGCCCGCCTCCGGGCGTCACCTTCCGTTCGTTGACGACGGCGACCGCATTCTTCTCTCGTCGAGCACCAAGGTCGTGCAGTCGTATCTCGATGCGGGCAAGCAGGTGCCTTCTCTGGAGGCTGCCGGCCCCCGCCACGACATCTTTTTCGATCCGGAAGGGCTCACGTGCGGCATCGTAACCTGCGGTGGGCTTTGTCCCGGGCTGAACGACGTCATCCGGTCGATTGTGATGACTCTCCATTACGTGTATGGGGTGCGGCGGATCATCGGCTTCCGCTACGGTTACGCCGGCCTGTCAAGGAATCCAGTGGAGCCGCCCCTCTTCCTCACGCCTGAGAGCGTGGCCACCATTCACGAGCACGGCGGAACGGTGCTCGGCTCGTCCCGCGGCCCGCAGCCCGTGGCGGACATGGTCGATACGCTCGTGAACTGGAAGGTCGGGATTCTTTTCGCTATCGGGGGCGACGGGACGCAGCGCGGCGCTCACGAGATCGCGAAGGAGATCCGGAAACGGAATCTGCGAATCGCCGTGATCGGGGTGCCGAAAACCATCGACAACGACCTGGAGTGGATCGACCGCAGCTTCGGCTTTCTGACGGCTGTGGAGGCGGCCCGGCCGGCCATCCTTTCGGCGCATGCCGAGGCCAAAGGGGCGCATTTCGGGGTCGGGTTGGTGAAGCTGATGGGTCGCCACTCAGGCTTCATCGCCGTGCGGGCGAGCTTGGCGAACCCGGACGTGAACTTCTGCCTCATTCCGGAGGTCCCGTTCACGCTCCACGGCAAAGGCGGATTTTTGGACGCGCTCACGACCCGTCTCCGGCAGCGGCGGCACGCCGTCGTCGTCGTGGCCGAGGGCGCCGCTCAAGAGATTCTCCAGGACCCCCAACATCAGGAGCGGGACGCCTCGGGGAACCTGAAGTTGAAAGACGTTGGGGCGTTCTTGCGCGACCAGATCAAACAGCATTGCGCGAGCCGGTCTTTGCCGGTGGCGATCAAGTATATCGATCCCAGCTATACGATCCGCAGCCTCCCGGCGAATTCGAATGACTCGGCCTATTGTCTCGTCCTGGGCCAGAACGCCGTCCACGCGGGCATGGCCGGAAGGACCGATATGGTAGTGGGATACACGAACGGACGGTTCACCCACATCCCGATCCGGCTGGTCACCGGACGGCGGAAACAGGTGGACCCGCAAGGCGAGCAATGGCAGTACTTGCTGCAGATGACGGGGCAGCCGGCTTCGATGGTGGGCGAAGGGCGCCGATGATCCCGGTCCGGCGGGCCGGGCGCATCCATTTACGACGCCAGCCGCTCCCTGTCTACGAACTCAACCCTGGGAGGCAGAGATGAGGCAATTCGACACCGGGCGGTGGGACGCGGTGCTGTTCGATCTCGATGGCGTGATCACCCAGACGGCCAAGCTGCACGCGGCGGCGTGGAAAGAGATGTTCGACGCCTATCTCCGCGAGCGGGCGGCGCGGTCCGGAGAGGAGTTTCGCGAGTTCGATATCGCTACCGACTACAAGCGATACATTGACGGCAAGTTGCGGCAGGACGGCGTTCGCAGCTTTCTGGCCTCACGGGGCATCGAGCTTCCGGAGGGCTCTCCCGACGACCCTCCGAACCGTGAAACCGTGCACGGCCTCGGCAACCGGAAAAATGAGTTGGTGCTCGAGTTGATCCGCACACGCGGCGTCGATCTGTATGATTCCAGCGTCGAGTGGGCCCGGTGGCTGCGCGATAACGGAGTGAAGACGGCGGTGGTCTCGGCCAGCAGGAATTGCCGGGCGGTGTTGGAAAAGACGGGAATCGCCGATCTATTCGATGTGGTCGTGGATGGCGAAGTGGCTCACGAGCTGGGTCTGGCGGGCAAGCCGGCGCCGGACACGTTCCTCGAGGCAGCCCGGCGGCTCGGCGTCTCGCCGGAACGATCCATCGTGGTCGAGGATGCTGTCTCCGGCGTCGAAGCCGGCCGCCGCGGCAGGTTCGGGCTGGTGATCGGCGTGGACCGGAAAGGGGATCCGGAAGCGCTCCGGGCCGCTGGCGCCGACATCGTCGTCCAGGATCTCGGGGAGCTTGCCGGATAAGATGTCAAACGCTGGGTTCGTTATTCGTTTGTTGAATTGGGTGACGTCATGATTCGCCATCAGACTTTGCGGCCCCCTGAGTTCGTGTACCCGGTCGATCCGTGGCGCATGATCGAGCAGACCTTCTACGAGAAGTTTCTGCCGCAAACGGAGACGATCTTCTCGGTGGCCAACGGTTATCTGGGGATGCGCGCGAACTTTGAAGAGGGCCGCCCGTCGCATTTGCGCGGCACGTACATCAACGGGTTTCACGACACGTGGCCTATTCCGTACGGCGAAGAGGCCTACGGCTTCGCCAAGACCGGCCAAACAATCATCAACGTTCCCGACGGCTGCATCATGAAGCTCTACGTCGATGACGAGCCGTTGTACCTGCCCACTGCGGACTTGCTGAGTTTCGAGCGGGTGCTCGACATGCGCAACGGCGTGCTGGAGCGGAACCTGGTGTGGGAGACGCCGTCGGGAAAGGTGGTGCATGTCCGGACCCGGCGGCTGGTCTCCGCCGAACACCGGCACCTGGCGGCGATCTGTTATGAGGTCACGGTGGTGAACGCACGGGCCCCCCTGGTGATCTCCTCTCAGCTCTTCAACGACGGCTGGCGGGCGGCGGACAACGACGGCGACCCGCGGAAAGCCACGCCGTTGAAGGAGCCGCCCCTGGTCGGCGAGCTGCACGGCTCGGACGGGTTCCGCGTCCGCCTCGGCTACCGGGCGCGCAACAGCGGGATGACCCTGGGCTGCGGCGCCGACCACGTGATCGAGACCGAGTGCCCGCACCGAGTGGAAACCAGTTGCGATGAGAACCTCGGCAAGGTGGTCTTCACTATCGATGCGGTTCCCAAGAAGCCGGTGCGGATCATCAAGTACCTGGCGTATCACACCTCCCGCACCGCCCCGGCCCGGGAGATGCTAGACCGGGTGGACCGGACGCTCGACCGCGCCGTGCGGCATGGCTTCGACGAGCTTCTTCACTGCCAGCGCCAGCACTTGGACCGCTTCTGGGAGCGAAGCGACGTCGAGATTCTCATCGACGGCGAAATGACAGGGGAGCCGGAGGAGATCTACCAGCAAGCGATCCGGTGGAACCTGTTCCAGATCTTCCAGGCGACGGCCCGCGCCGAGGGGGTGGGCGTTCCGGCCAAGGGACTGACCGGCCAGGCCTACGAGGGGCACTATTTCTGGGACACCGAGATGTACGTGCTCCCGTTCCTCATCTACACGGAGCCTCGGATCGCCCGGAATCTGCTTCGCTTCCGCCACAGCATGCTCGACAAGGCGAGGGCCAGAGCTGAAGAATTGCACCACAAGGGGGCGTTGTTTCCGTGGCGGACCATCAACGGAAGCGAAGCCTCAGCCTATTACGCCGCCGGCACCGCGCAGTTCCACATCAACGCCGACATCATGTTCGCCCTGGAGAAGTATGTGAACGCCACCGGCGACCTGGAGTTCCTCTTCAACGAGGGGGCGGAGATGCTCGTGGAGACCGCGCGGATGTGGGCCGACCACGGCTTCTACAACCCGAGAAAGCTCGGGCAGTTCTGCATCCACGCAGTGACCGGGCCGGACGAGTACACCACCGTCGTTGACGACAACACTTTCACGAACTTGATGGCCCGGGAGAACTTGCGCTTCGCTGCCGAGACGGTACAGACGCTCCGGGTGGAGCACCCGCAGCTTTACAAGAAACTCGTTCACAAGACGGGCCTCCGGCCCGAGGAGGTGGACGAGTGGCAGCGGGCCGCCGAGAAGATGTACATCCCTTATGACGACCAGGCGGGCATCAACCCCCAAGACGACCATTTCTTAGAGCACGAAGTTTGGGACTTCGAAAACACGCCGCCGGACAAATACCCGCTGCTGCTGCACTACCATCCGCTGACGATCTACCGGTACCAGGTGATCAAGCAGGCCGACATTGTGCTGGCGATGTTCCTGCTGGGCAACGAGTTCAGCGACGACCAGAAGCGCCGCAACTTCGAATACTACGATCCGCTCACGACGGGCGACTCGTCGCTGTCGGCTTGCATACAGAGCATCGTCGCCGCCGAGATCGGCAAGATGGACAAGGCGCTCGAGTATGGCCGCTATGCGATCCTGATGGACCTCGCCGACATCGGCCGCAACGTAAGCGACGGCTGCCACATCGCTTCGATGGGCGGCACGTGGATGGTCTTCGTCTACGGGTTCGCCGGGATGCGGGACTATTACGGCCACCTGAGCTTCCGGCCGCGGCTTCCGTGCGTGTTCCGCCGCCTTTCGTTTCCTCTGCGGATTCGCAGCCGGAACCTGATGGTGACTCTCGACCGGGATTCAAAGACGATCACGTACTTGCTGCGGAAGGGCCACGACCTGGCGATCACCCACTTCTCCGAGCGCATCCCGTTGATCGAAGGGGAACCGGTAACCCGCGAGATCGAGATCATCGACATGCCGTCCGTCTCCGCGGGTGAGACTGCTAGGATGTGAACAGTATGGGGAACCGCATCGGACGGCGGAGCTTACTGGCAGCGGTCGCCGCCTTGGTGGGAATGCCGGGCTTGATGGGGGCGCCGAAAGGGGCGCGGCGGAAACTGGTGATCTTGATGTTGGGCGCGCCGGGAAGCGGCAAGACCACGCAAGCCAACAAGCTGAGCCGCAAGTACAAGATACCGGCGTTTTCGATGGCCACGATTCTCAACAAGGAGTCCGGGTGGGTGAAGGACAGGTACAAGAAGAGCTTGCGGCTGCCGATGGCGACGGGCGACGTGATCGGCGACGAACTGGCGAATCAGCTCATCGAGAAACACATCCGGATGAAGAAGGCCCGGAACGGGTTCATCCTGGACGGTTATCCGCGGACGCTGAAGCAGGCCGAGTACTTCGAACGGACTCTGGCCGAACTCGGGCTGCCAGAACCGATCGTCATCCACTTGGACGTCCCCGAGGAGGTGGCGACGAAACGGTTGCTGCAGCGTGGCAAGCGTCAGGACACGCCGGAGATCATCGAACAGCGGATGGCGGAGCATCGCGCCCAAGCCGAATTCCTGCTGAATCATTACAAAGGCCGCGTCCGCCGAATCGACGGCGCCGGGACGCGCGACGAAGTCTGGCGCCGGATCCAACAGGTCGTGGACGAGCTGGTCCGGTAAGCACGCGGACGTTCTGATGACCACAACGGCCCGGCTGCCCTCCGCGCTGGAACAGTTCAATCAGCTCGTTTCTCAAGCCGCCGGGCGCCGATGGGTTCTATTTCTGGATTACGATGGGACGCTGACGCCCATCGTCGAGCGGCCTGAGCTGGCGGTGCTGCCGGAGTCCACGCGCCGCGTCGTCGAAGCCTTGGCGCGTAAGGTCCACGTGGCCGTCATCAGCGGCCGGGGGCTCGCCGATGTCAAGCGTCTGGTAGGGATCGACGGGATCTACTACGCAGGCAGTCACGGATTCGAAATCGAGGGGCCTGGCGGCGAGCGCCTCGAATCGGATGCGGTCCGCCCGTTTCTCCCGATACTCGAACAGGCCGAGAGCGAGCTGCGCCGGCGGCTTGCCGGGATCCCCGGCGCGCTCATCGAGCGCAAACGTTACTCCATCGCGGTTCATTACCGTATGGCCGATCCCAGCCGGGTGGGCGAAATTGAAGCCGCGGTGGAGGCGGCTGCGGCCGGGCTTCGCCGCACGGAGGGCAAGAAAGTATTCGAGCTGCAGCCCCCCGTAGAGTGGGACAAGGGAAAGGCCGTGCTTTGGCTGGCCCAGACGCTCGGCCTCGGGCGCGCGTCGGACTTTCCGGTCTTCATTGGCGACGATCGCACCGACGAGGATGCGTTCGAGGCCTTGCAGGATTGGGGCGTGGGAATCGTCGTCCGCGACGCAGACCGTCCGACGCAAGCCACCTACGCGCTAAACTCGCCGGAGGAGGTGGTCCGATTCCTCTCGAGGCTTGACGCGACAATTGATTCCCGGGCATCACCCGCCCCATAGCGCGACGGGTCCGTCCGCCGGGGGAGAGGGAGCCTTCTTCGGGCGGCGCCAGACGCCTCAGGGCGAACCGAGACGGCGGAAGCCGCAGCCGGCCGCCTCAGGCGTGTTGCGCTTGCGCGGCGTCGGTCGCCGCAAATTCTCTCAGCAGCGCCCGCACGTGGGCGGGATTAGGCAAATAGTAGCGGGCCCGCGTGTCGCCTTTCCCCACGCGTACCGTCCAGTCTTCGGGGGACAACTGGGCGAACATGTCCTCGTCGGTCCGGTCGTCGCCGACGGCGAAACGGAAGTCGGCGTTCGGATGCGCTTCGAGGATCTCCTGAACCACCTGGCCTTTGTGGATCCACAGGGGGCGGATTTCCACGCACTTCTGCCCGTGGACGGCGCTGACGTCGGTTTCGCTCAACATGCCTTCGAGGATGCCGATCAGCTCGGCCGCAAGCCACTCGCCGAACTCGGGGTGGGTCATCCGGTAATGCCAGACTACAGAGTGTTCCTTTTCCTCGATTAGACTGCCTGGAGCGCGCTCGACGAACTGCTCCAAAAGCTCGATGATCCGGGGCTTCCAGTCGTTGCTGCGGGACTGCACGCGCTCCACCCATTCCCGGGAGCCGAACGGCCGGATCCAGGCCCCGTGCTCCGCCGCCAGGTACATTCCGGTGACGCCCCCGAACCACTTCTCGATATCCTCCCGCCGGCGGCCGGAGACCATCGCCACGAAGTTGTTTTCCGGAGTGCTGATGTCGTTGAGCAGCTCGATCAACCGCTTTTCCGGGGCCGCCTGCTCGGGCCGCCCGGTGTAGTCGGCCAGCGTGCCGTCGTAGTTCAGCAAGAGGATCCTTTCGCGGGATCGCCGGTAGGCGTCCACCACCCCGCGCATGTCAAGCAAACCGGGTTGGCCGGCGGGGCGGCGCGCCCGCGACGCGGCAGCCTTCTCAAGCTGCTGCAAGAAACGGTCGCCCCACTTGTAGACATTGTTGAACTCGACCCGCCGCCGGAGCGCTTCCATGCGCTCGCGGCGTTCTTCCAAGGGGAGATCCAAGGCCCGCTGGATCACGTCGGCCGTACGCTCGATGTCGAACGGGTTCACGAGGAACGCTTCGCCCATTTCCGCGGCGGCTCCGGCGAGCTCGCTCAAGACCAGCACGCCGTGTCCTTCGTTGCAGGCCACGTATTCTTTGGCCACCAGGTTCATGCCGTCCCGCAACGGGGTCACCCAGCCGACGTCGGCCATGGCGTAGAGAGCCACGAGCTGGGGCCGGGAGACGCCGCGGTGCAGGTAGACGACCGGCGTCCAGTCGGGCGTTGAGAACTGTCCGTTGATCTCGCCCACCATCTCGTTAACGCGGCGGCGCAAGCGCGCGTAGGAGGCGACGCGCTCGCGGGAGGGCACGGCGATCTGGATCAGCACCACCTTGCCCCGCAATTGCGGCGAGTGCTGCAGCAAATGGCGGAAGGTGCGCAAGCGCTCCGGGATTCCTTTCGTGTAGTCCAAGCGGTCCACCGAGAACAGTAGCCGCCGGTCGCGAAACCGTGAACGGTACTGCTCGCGGTAGCGGGCCGTCTCGGCATTGTCCCGCAGGAGTCCCCGGAATTCGTCCGGCGCGATGCCGATCGGCAGCGCCTCCATTCGCACGGACCGGCCACCGATCTCCACCTCGTCGATCTGACTTTCGAGGCCGGCGATGCGTAGCAGCGCGGAACGGAAATGCTGCAGGTGGGCGTGCGTCTGGAAGGCAATCAGATCCGCTCCCAGCACGCCTTGGAGCAACTCGTCCCGGCCGGGCAGGAGCCGGAAGACCTCGCTCGAAGGAAACGGAATGTGCAAGAAGAACCCGATCCGCGCATCGGGCATGGCTTCCCGCAGCATCTGGGGCAGCAGCATGAGCTGGTAGTCATGAACCCAGATCAGATCATCGGGCTTGGCATGCTTGACGACCGCCTCGCAAAATCTGCGGTTCGCCTCCTTGTACGCGGGAAAACTCCTGGGGTCGTAGGCAAGAAGCGACGGAAAATAGTGAAATAGCGGCCAGATCGTCTGATTTGAATATCCCTCGTAGTAAAGCTCCGCCGTCTTTGCGGGAATATCGACAATAATGTAGCGGGTTCCTTCGGCCCAGGCGTCGATGGCTTCCTGGCGAGTGGGATCTCCAGCGCCGGCCGCCTCTCCGGGCCAACCCACCCATAATCCGTTCGTGCGCTTCAGGATGGGTTCCATGGCGGTCACCAACCCGCCGGCGCTGGCGCTGATCTTCCAGTTCCCCGCTTGACGACGGAGCGTCACGGGAAGACGGTTCGAGACAACGATCAGGCGCGTGCTTGAATTCATCTTTGGGCAGGAGAACGGGCCGAGGCTCCGTGTTCCCCGCAAGCGCTTCGGAAGTCAGGGATTCTGCCGCTACGATTTCCGATTGCGCAGTCTTCTTAATTATACGGGATTGCTCTGAATCACTTACGTGGGAGCTGGCGATGGGAAGAGACCCGGGGAGAACATTCACCGCCCGGCGCCCGGCCGGGGACCGCTCACGCGGCCATTTCGAGAAGCACGGCCGGCGCACCCACACTCACGCGGCCAGGCCGAACCACCGCCGCATAGAAGCCGCCGAGACCCCAGCGGGGCGAGGCCGGGTCGCCTGCTTTCACCCGATCATCGTAGACCGCCCGGACGATCTCCGGGCCGTACACCTCGATGGCCCGGCAGGGCCGCCGCAGTTTGGTGATCTCGAGGATCGCGTCTCCCATGCGGTAGCGCTGGCCCGGACGCATCTGCCGCCGGTCGAGCCCTTCCACTGTCAAGTTCTCGCCAAGGGCGCCAGGAAAGACGGGATAGCCAGCGCGCTTGAGTTCCTCGATGGCGTCCGCCGTGAGGATCAGCACGGCCTGCTGCGGGCCGCCGTGCACTTCGGGGTGGGCGACCTGATCGCCTTCCAAGCCCAAGGGGCCGATGAATGCTTCTTCCACCGGCTGTTTCGGGATGCCGCCGGCCGAGATGTTTACGGAAACGATTGTGCCTCTCACGGGACCAGGATACTGGAGCCGTGGCGCTACAGCTCCTGCTTGCGGTAGCGGTCGATGATGTAGTCGCTCGCCCGGGCCGTGATGGCCATCATCGTCAGTGTGGGGTTCTGGCAGCCGATCGAGACCCAGCAGGCGCCGTCCGTGACAAACAGATTCTTGACGTCGTGGGCCTGGCAAAAGCCGTTTACGACCCCCTTCTTGGGGTCCGCGCTCATTCGAGCCGTACCAACCTCGTGGATGCAGAATCCGGGTACGGAGGGTTCGTCGCCGTAAGTCTGGATATTCTTGGCGCCGGCCGCCTCCAGCATTTCCGCCGCCTGCTGCCGGGCGTCTTCGTAGAGCCTCAGTTCGTTGTCGCTCCAGCTCATGTGGATCTTGAGCGTCGGGATGCCCCAGGCGTCCGTGCGTTCCGGATCGATCTCCACGTAGTTCTCCCACCGGGCAAGGCACTCGGCCCACAACCCCAGTCCGATCACCCAACGGGCCTTTTCTCTCACGGCCCGTTTGAACTCGCTGCCGAAGCCCGGGGCGTCGAAGGCAAATTCCGGCCGGCTCCAGCCCTGGTACCCGTAGCCGCGGATGAAGCCATTGGTCATCGGTCGATCCACGTTGCGGAACCTGGGGATATAGATCCCGTTTGGCCGGCGCGGCGGGCCGTACCACGGTTTCGCTTTCAACATCGGCATCTCTCCGGTGGCGCCGCCCCGGTAGATGTGGTCCATCAGGTAGCGTCCGAGCGTGCCGGAAGAGTTCGCCAACCCTCCGGGAGCCGAATTCAGCAAGATCCGCGTGGATTCCAATGTAGAAGCGCACAGCACCACGACGCGGGCGCGGACCTCGCGGGGGACCCGAGTCTTCCGTTCGATGTACGCTACCCCAGCAGCCTTTCCAGTCGTTCTGTCCATGACGACGTGGCTGGCGACGGCGTCCGTGATCAGCGTCAGCCGGCCAGTGGCCAGCGCCGCCTTGATCGTGGTGAAGAGGCTGGCGAAGTAGGAATAGGTGATGCACCCCTGCTCGCATGGACCGCAGTAGTGGCACGCGGCGCGCCCGTTATGCGGGCGGGTCAGGACGGCGACGCGCCCGATGGTGACCGTCCGCCCCATTTTCTTCATCACCGCCTCGCGGAGGATCTTCTCGCCGCAGGTCATCTCCATCGGCGGCAGAAAGACAGAGTCCGGCAACTGCGGCAGCCCTTCGGCCTGGCCGCTGATGCCGATGTAGCGTTCGACTTCTTCGTAATAGGGGACGAGGTCGTCGTAGGAGATCGGCCAGTCCTCGCCATAGCCGTCGTGGCTTGCCGCCTTGAGGTCGAGGTCGCTCATCCGGTAGCTCTGCCGGCCCCAACTGAGTGAGCGGCCGCCCAATACCCGCATCCGGATCCAATAGAACGGCTTGTCTTTCGGCGTCGTGTACGGATTCTCGATATCGTCCACGAACCAGTGATAGTTCGATTCCCGGCAGGCGTAGACCTTGCTTTGGATCGGACGGCGCTCGGCGATACGCGGCGAGTGGCCGCGGTACTTGAGCTGATAAGGTTCGACGTGTTCGGTGAAATCCCGCGGTGTCACTTCCGGGCCGGCTTCGAGCAGCGCCACCTTCATCCCCGCTTCGGTGAGCTTCTTCGCCGCCCAGCCTCCGGTGCATCCGGAGCCTACGACCACGGCATCGAAAACGTCGTTTCCCCTGGTTATGATCTGCATTGTTGGATTCTCTCTTCGAGTGTTCTCGGTGGGCTTAATGTGCCGAATGGGGGCACCCGTAGCTTTCCGGGACTCCGCCCCGGTTCAGCTCTTCGATCCCCGCCTCCGAGGTGTAATACCCCTCCACGGTGAGTTTTTTGAGCTGGCGGAAGAAGCTGGTGTCCTCGATCTGCCGCAGCAGGGCGGTCTGCTCGTCTTCGCCGCACCGAAGGAATGGCTTCCGGTAAGTCCGGATCGCCAGTCCATCGAGCCGGCCCAGCCCTTCGAGAAATGCGTTTCGCGGCTCCGCGGGACCGTCGTGGAGAACAAGGTCGATGTACTCGGCCACTTTCGCCTCCCGAGCGCCAGGGATGATGCGTTCGGCCAGAGCCTCGACGGTCTTGGCCTGGTGGTCATCGAAGAGCGACGGCTTCCAGTCCAGCGGCTGGGACTCCGAAACGGGGCCTGGACCGGGTACGAGTTGTTTCTGCACCCGGATCTGCGCGGTCCCGGTTTTCCACACACCGATGCCGAGCAAAGCGCTTTTCAAGATCTCGCGACGTTTCAATCTGGCATCCTCCGCACATAACTGTCCTACCACGGAGCCGAGGGCGGATGTGAACTGGTCGCGAGCGCACGCGCCCGGGCGGCCGTCTCAGCAAGGCGCAGGGCCGCCAGGCGGGCCGAGATACCGGTGGACCTCCCTCCTGGCGGCGTGGGACGGGGGCGCTTTCCTTCGGCGGGGGCGGCGTCGTACAATAATGAGTGATCGGGCGCCCGTAGCTCAGCCCGGATAGAGCGCTTGCCTCCGGAGCAAGAGGTCGCAGGTTCGAATCCTGCCGGGCGTACCACGCCTCCAGCCGTTTTCCCGGAGAAACGCAAACCTCGTTGGGGGGTGTTCTGCTCGCCGCAGGGCAGTCCTGCGGGGCGATGGCAACGTGCTGGAGAGCCGTAACAAGTGGGCGAATCGTAACATTCTCCGCGAGCGCGGCTACGCTACAATCAAGACATGAACTCGCTGGTGGCTCTGGGACCCCCACCGAAAGTCGATCTCGAGAAGGTCAAAGCCAAGCAGGAGCGGCTCTTCGCCATTCTGCGCGACCTCGGCAGTGTCATCGTCGCCTATTCCGGCGGCACGGACTCGGCCTATCTCGCCTGGGCGGCCCACCAGGCCCTCGGCGACAAGGCCCTCGCCGTCACCGCCGACTCGCCTTCCATCCCCGAATCCCACAAGCGGGACGCCGCCGAGTACGCCCGCAAACTGGGTTTCCGCCACGAGTTCATCCAGACCCGCGAGTTCGAGAACCCCGACTACGTCAAGAACGATCCGGACCGGTGCTTCTACTGCAAGGACGAACTGTTCGCCCGTCTGGAGGAGGTCCAGAAGGAAAAGGGCATCCCCCACGTCGTCTATGGGGTGAACGTCGATGACCTCGGCGACTACCGCCCCGGCCAGGAAGCCGCCCGCAAGCACCGGGTAAAGGCCCCGCTGGTGGAGGCCGGCCTGACGAAGATCGAGATCCGCGCCCTGGCGCGGGAGGCGGGACTTCCCTTCTGGGACCGGCCGGCGGCCGCTTGCCTGAGTTCCCGCATCCCGTATGGCACATCGGTGACGCCGGACAAGATCAAGAAGGTCGAGGCCGGCGAGGAGGCCGTCAAGCAGCTCGGGTTCCGGCAGTTCCGCGTCCGCTATCACGGGGAGTTGGTGCGGCTGGAGTTCGCTCCCGAGGAGATGGAGAGGGCTCTCAACGTCGAGATGGCTTGCAAGTTGACGGCCATCTTCAAGCCTCTGGGCTTCCACTACGTCACGATCGATCTCGAAGGCTATCGCCAGGGTTCGTTGAATGAGGTTCTCGGCGAGCGGGCGAAGCGCTCGGCGGCGGGCTGAAAGCGGGCAGTCTTTAGAGCAGCGATTCGCCCAGCATCTCTGGCGGCTTGGGCAACCCGAAGTAATCCAGGATCGTCACCGGCAGGTCCAGAATCGTTGCTTCGGTCCGCTTCAAGCGCCGGCTGGCAAACAGCGTCCCCGGAACCAGATCCCGTGCCATCGAGTGGTCGCCACTCCAGGCGTAGGGGTTCACGTCCAGGATGACGTCGCCCGTTTCGCCCAGCACCGACGAAGCTGCCGCCCGGTAGCCGGGCGTGTAGCCCACCAGCAGGTCCGGCATCTCGAAGGTGAAGTCGCCGGTATAGACCTCCTCGCGGGTGTAGACCTTCGCCACCGGCCGCTGTCCGGTCTCCGGATCGACGATCGCCTCCAGCTCCCGCTTCAGCCGCTTGGCCAGCTCCAGGCGCTTGCCCGGCCCGATGAAACCCTGGCTCTCCCGGCCTTCCTGGTTGATGTAGAGGCCGTTGAAGCCGATCCCGTAGGCCGCCGTGCGCGACCAGTCGATGTCCAGGATCGACGTCTTCTCCTTCTTCTCGGCCTCCGGCACCACCGCCAGGTAGCCCTCGCGGCGCAACCAGGTGTTCAGATGGAACTGGCGGCCGAACTGAGCGAAGCCGTGGTCCGAGCAGATCAGCAGCAGCGTGTTGTCGTCCACCGCCGGCAGCACTTCGCCCACCAGCCGGTCCATCTGCTCGTAGAGATGGTGCAGGTAGCCGGCGAAACGGACGTCGGCGGCCTTGTGCATCGGGTGGGTCTTGTCCATGTTCCGCCAGAGCATGTGGGCGTCCTGGTCGGTGCTGGAGATGTAGAAGTAGAACAGCCCCCCGCGGAAGCGCGACCACTCGTAGTCGAACAGCGCCAGGCGCTCCTTCAGGATCAGCTCGGCCTGCTTGACGTAGCCCTCGTCGTCGATCACCCGGTAGTCGAAGGCTTTGGTATCGGCCGGCAGGCCCTTGGTCCAGAACGGCCCGATCTCCTCAGCGATCTCAGCCCCCAGCTCCTCGGGGTGCGTCACCGGCATCGCCTGGTCGGCCGGGTCGATGTTGATCGGCGTCACGTAGAGCCGCAGGTGCGGGTGGACCTCCTTGACGTAGAACCGCGCGATGCCCGCCACGCTGCTCACCAGCGGGAGCATCTCGAAGCGGAGCCTCACCCAGGGGCTGTATTCACCCCGGTTCAGCACCAGGCGCTCGCCCTGAATGTCGATGCGGACCACGTCGGCCGAGGGATCGACGTGGACGGTGAAGGGGATGCGCGTGTGGTTGACGAACGGGTCTTCAGAATCGTCCTTGGGCTTCCGCAGGGCGTTGACCGGGCCGTAGAGGAGGGCGTCCACGCGGTGCTCACGCTCCTGGACGTGGATGACGTTGCCGCCGCTCAACTCCTCGTACCGCTCGTTCGGGTCCGTCGTATAGTAGCTGAACATCCCGAACGAGTCGATGACGTCCGGCGTGCCCATGCCGCTGATGGCGCGGGTGGCCGTTGCTTCCACCGGGAAGTTGGTAGGGATCTTGATCACCGACGCCGGGATGCCCTGCTCGGTCAGCCAGGCCCAGAACGGCTTGCCGTAGCGCCGGTTCACCACTTTGCCGCCGCCCAGGGGCAATTGATAATCTCCCAGCGACAGCACTCGCCCGGACTCCTCCGCTTCCCAGATCGAGAAGAAGGGCATGTAGGTCTCCGGGTCGCGCACGATGAAGTCGGCGATGCCGTGCCCTCCCGGCGACAGCCCCGTGATGAAGCTGCTCCAGGCCACTGGGCTGAGGGCCGGCATCGTAGTGCCGAGTCGTGTGAATGTCCCCATCTCGGCCAGCTTCTTGAAGTTCGGGGCCCGGCCGAGGTCGATCATTGTCTGGACCATCTTGGGATCCAGGCCGTCCATGCCGAGCACGATTACCTTCTTCTCGACTTCGCGGGCCCGGCCGCTGCAGGAAATGAACGGAAACCCGGCCGCCGCTACGCTTGCCCCCAAGGCGGTGCGCACGAATTGCCGGCGGCCCACCCCGCGCCTTTCCGGAAAAGCCTTATCGGACATCTCGAATCCCTCGCCCCCTCGCTGCGGCATCCACTATTCTACCGCCCGGCGGCCTTCTCGACCGCCCGCATCACCCGCAGGGTGTTGCCTCCGTAAATCTTCCGGATGTCTTCCGGGCTGTAGCCCTTCTCGAGCAGCGCCCGCGTCAAGTTGGGGAACTTCGAGACGTCCTCCAGCCCCACCGGCGTGCAACTGACCCCGTCGAAATCGCTGCCGATGCCCACCGCATCGATGCCCGCGAGTTTCACCACGTGGTCGATGTGCGCCACGACGTCGTCGAGCGTCGCCGGCGGCACCTTCCGCGGATCCATGCCCGCCGCCTTGCGGCTGAAGTACGGCGAGGCATCGGCGGAAGCCTGCGAGAGGAACTCGCAGCCGAAGTTGATGTGGATTACGCCGCCCTTCTTGGCGAGCGCCCGGATCATTTCGTCGGTCATGTTCCGCGCGATGTTCGAGATGGCCCGGCACGAGGAGTGGGAGGCGATCACTGGCGCGCGGCTGACCTCGAGCACGTCCCAAAAGGTCTCGTCGGAGACGTGCGAGATG
Source organism: uncultured Solibacteraceae bacterium (assembly GCA_964461995.1). Classification (GTDB taxonomy): domain Bacteria; phylum Acidobacteriota; class Terriglobia; order Bryobacterales; family Bryobacteraceae; genus JALSRK01. Next base: position 8,453 of record CAYWXL010000001.1, on the reverse strand, counting down.
TCCACCATCATGCCGAGACGGTTCATCTCCTGGATCACCTCGCGGCCGAACTTCGTCAAGCCGCCGTGGTGGCGGACCTTCGGGTCGTCCATATCCCCCGAGGAGTCCGCCCAACTGTTCGTGTTCGAGTGCGTGAGCGTCATGTAACGCACCCCTAAGGCGTAGCTGTCGCGCAGGATACGCAGGCTGTCCTCGATGGCGTGGCCGCCTTCGATGCCGATCAGCGCCGCGATCTTGCCTTCCCGGTGCGCCCGCTCGACATCGTCGGCGGTGAGGGCCAGCACGAAGTCGTCTGGGTGCTTTTCGACAATGTCGTAGCGTATGGTGTCGATCATCTCGAGGAGCCGGTGCGCCGTTCGCCCCATCGGCACGTAGCGGCGTGAGACATAAGCGGCGAAGAAGACTGCTCCGACACCCCCCTCGCGGAGCCGGGGCAGGTCGGTGTGCCCTTTGGACCGCCTCAGGGCGATATCGAGCCCCTTGACCGTCTCGCTCGTCACGTCGTTGTGCAGATCGATGAGCAGCGCCGAGCGGTGGACCTGGCGGACCTGTTCTTCGCTGACCGGGCCGGCCCCGGCGGTGGAGGGGATGGCCGTAAGCCATAGAACGAAAGGCAAGAAGGCAGTCGAGCGGTGCATCTTTTCCAGTCTAGTGAACTTTCCAGACGCAGCGTGCGGGGACCGCCGGAGGAACAGTACTGGCGAAGTATTGAATTGATCTATAGGTCGATCTAATATTTTCTATTTTACAAAGTGACGGTAAGCCCTTATATTTGAATAAGAACAAGGCAGCAAACCGATGAACTGCACTGTACCAAAGCAGGACGGCTCACCTGATCCGAGGACGCCGGTGCACGGCGTGGGACCGATGCAACTCCGGCGGCCGCCAGCGGCAGCACGTGCGAACGATTGCCAGCGCTGCGCCGGTCTCGGCTGGCTCGACTGTTCCGTTTGCCAAGGGACGGGACGCCTTTTCCTACAGGGGCCGATGGACCGGGCATTCGACGACGAGTGTGACGTTTGTGCCGGGGCGGGCACCGTCCCGTGCACGGCTTGCCGGGGCGCAGCGTAGAGTTGCCAGCGGGCGGCCGCTACGGGGCAGGCGCCGAAGGGGATCGACCCACGGCGGTAGCGGCCGCTCGAATGGTATTGCGGGAGAAAAAGATCATGACCAACAGGAACAAACCAATCAAAGAAGTGCCGTGTCCTTATTGTTTCCTCTTTACTCCGGAGTGGCGCGGCCGCTGTATCCACTGCGGCCGTGACCTGGAACTGGAGAATCGGCGAGGAGCCGCGGCGCCGAAACGCAATAAAAGCAAGGCCGCCTGACCTGCCCGGCTGACGCTCCCCTTTGAGATCCTTGAGTTCGGGCGACCCGAGATCGGGAATTGGCGCGCCTCGGCGTCGCCCGGACGGATACTCCGTGCCAGACCGATGCGGCGGTTACACTGTGTTAAAGAACCATGACACCGAAACTGCCGATTGCTGCTATCACGGATGAGTATTCGATGGATCTGAACCAGGCGCTCGACGCCATGCAGGCCACCGGGATGACCGGCGCCGAGCTGCGAATGATCGGCGGCAAGAACATCCTCGACCTCACCGACGCTGAGTTGGACCGCGCCATCGAGGCCTGCCGCACCCGGGGCATGGAGATCGTCTCCATCGCCTCCCCCCTGCTCAAGTGCGTGCTGCCGGGCGGGCCGGAGATCGATCCGCGCTTCCAGCAGGACGTCTTCGGCGCCGTCCATACTTATGAGGACCAGCCACGGCTTACCGAGCGCGCTTTTGCCATCGCCAAGCGCACGGGTGCGCGGATCATCCGCGTCTTTTCGTTCTGGCGCACGGTGGAGCCGGAGAAGTGCCACGACGGCATCGTTAAGGCCCTGGCCGAGCTGGCCGAGAAGGCGAAAGCCGAGGATCTGATCATCGGTTTGGAAAACGAACACGCCTGCAACGTCGCCACCGGCGCCGAGACCGCCCGGATCATGGCCGCCGTGGCCCACCCCAACCTGAAGATCGTCTGGGATCCGGCGAACGCGCTCGTGGCCGGCGAGAATCCCTACCCGGACGGCTACGAGAAGCTACCCAAGGATCGTATCGCGCACGTCCATGCCAAGGATTGCCACATGGAGGGCAACAAGCCCGTCTGGGGGCCTCTGGGCACCCGCGCCGTGGACTGGCACGGCCAGATCCGGGCCCTACTGCGCGACGGCTACAAGGGCTACCTCAGCCTCGAGACCCACTGGCCCGGCCCCGCTGGCGACAAGTTCATGGCCAGCGTCATCTGCGGCTGGAACCTGCGCGGGCTGGCGGCCGCGTGAAGGCGCGATCGCTGCTTGCCTCGCGCGTTACAATAGCCCACGCACCCGGTCCGTTACAAAGAATGGGGGCAGGAGCTGAAGGACGGCCTTGTGCAATGGACCGCCCCAGAAGCCAGCGGGCGGCCATTCTGCTTCCGCGACGAAGCAGCCCTTGGCTGGATCCCCCCGGACCCTAGGGGCTGGCAAAGATACTGCCTCATGCCATTCACGGACGAAGAACTCCGGCGCATGCGGTTCGATCTGGAGTCGGATCTCGTCGAACGCAAGGCCTCGGCTCGTGACCGTTCGGCTTTGCGTCGCAACATCTGCGCTTTCGCCAATGATCTGCCCGGCCATGGCCGCCCCGGCGTCATCCTGATCGGCGTCAACAACGACGGCTCCTGCGCCTCGCTCGCCGTGAACGATCAGCTTCTCTGTGACATTGCGCAGATGCGCGACGACGGCAATATCCTCCCGATCCCGTCTATGACGGTGGAGCGGCGCATCATCGACGGCTGCGAGGTCGTGGTGGTTACTGTAGAGCCCTCCTTGGCCCCGCCGGTGCGCTACCAGGGCCGCATCTGGGTGAAAGTCGGCCCCACAGTACGGCTGGCTACCCCGGAAGAGGAACAACGCCTCGCCGAACGCCGCCGCGCCGCCGATTTGCCCTTCGACATGCGTCCCGCTCGGGACGCCTCGCTCGACGACCTCGATCTGGACTATGTGCGGACTCAGTATTTGCCGCGCGCCGTGGCACAGGACATCCTGGTTCAGAACCGCCGTTCGCTCGACGAGCAGCTCCGGAGCCTCCGGTTCACCGTAGGGACTTCGCCCACTTGGGGCGCATTGCTGGCTGCAGGGCGTGACCCGCAAGCCTGGCTGCCCGGTGCTTACGTTCAGTTCCTTCGCCTCGATGGAACCTCCCTCACGGATCCGATCCGCGACCAGAAGATGCTGACCGGGCGCCTGGAAGACATCCTCAGAGAAACCGATGACCTCCTGCGCCTGAACATCAGCGTGCGCACCGACGTCGTCTCGGCTCCCCGGGAGATCCAGACGCCTGACTACCCCCTCGTGGCTCTCCAGCAGTTCACCCGCAATGCGGTCATGCACCGCGCTTACGAGGGCACCAATGCGCCCGTGCGCATCCATTGGTTCGCTGACAGGGTCGAAATCCAGAATCCCGGCGGCCTGTACGGCAAGGTCAATCCAGACAACTTCGGCGCCGGGGCCACCGACTATCGCAACCCTCTCATTGCCGAGATCATGGCCAACCTGGGCTTTGCGCAGCGTTTCGGGCTTGGCATACCCTTGGCTAGAGAGGCGTTGCAGAAGAACGGCAATCCGCCGCCGGAGTTCGACTTCCAGCCGACCCACGTGGCGGTGACCGTCAGAGCCGTGTCATGAAGACCGTCGTCTTTTTCAACAACAAAGGGGGGGTCGGCAAAACCTCGCTGGTCTATCACCTCGCCTGGATGTACGCCGACGTCGGCGTCAATCTCATCGCCGCAGATTTCGACCCCCAGGCGAACCTCACCAGCATGTTCCTCGACGACGACCGCCTGGAGGAACTCTGGGAGCATCGCTCCGACGGCACCGTCTACGACGCCATGCGCCCCCTGCTCGAAGGCACGGGGGATATCGCCGAACCGCACATCGAGGAGATTCCCGGAGGGCCCGGGCTTCTGGTCGGCGATTTGCAGCTCTCGGCGGCCGAGGACGAGCTCTCCAGCCAATGGCCGGACTGTCTCGACGGCAAGGCCCGGGCGTTCCGCGTCATTTCGGCGCTCTGGCGGATCCTGCGCAAAGCCTGCACCGCCCGGGAAGCCGAACTGGTCTTGATCGATGTCGGTCCGAACCTCGGGGCGCTGAATCGTGCAGCCCTGGTCGCCTCCGACCATGTCGTGGTGCCGCTGGCCCCTGATCTCTATTCCTTGCAGGGCCTCCGCAATCTGGGCCCCGCCCTGCGCCGCTGGCGCAAGGAATGGGCTGACCGCCGGGACCGCAATCCGGTTACGGATCTCGAACTGCCCGCCGGCGAGATGCAACCGGCCGGCTACGTCGTCATGCAGCACGCCATCCGCCTGGACCGCCCGGTGAAGGCGTACGCACGGTGGATGCAGCGGATCCCCGGCGAGTATTGGGCGTCGGTCCTCGATGCGACACCGCCGCGGTCCGTGACCCCCGAAACCGATGAGCACTGCCTGGCCACGTTGAAGCACTACCGCAGCCTCATGCCACTCGCGCAGGAAGCCCGCAAGCCGATGTTCTTCCTGAAACCCGCCGACGGCGCCATCGGCGGCCACACCGCCGCCGTGCAGGACTGTTACCGCGATTTCCGCCGCCTGGCTGAACAGATCGCCAACCGGTGCGAAGTGGTCCTGCCGTTGCGCACGGGCCGCTGAGCCTGTCCCTTGCATATCCGAGGCGCCGGGCGTTCGTCCTCCCCTACCGACCCGGTCCGCCCCCCACCCGGCCCCGCATCGGCGATAAGATGTCTGCTTCCTGCCCGGTTCCGGACCGGCGCTCGCGCCGCGCCCGGGGAAGGAGCGATTCGCATGACCCGTCTCGCCGTTACCCTGTTCGGCGTCGCTTCGACGGCCGCGGCCCTCGCGGTTCCGGCCGCCGCGACTCCCGAGATCACCTCGGTGAAGGCCGCCTGCGAGAAGGTCGGCCGCTACGAGAAATTCGAGCTCCGTGTCGGCCTGCGCGCCGCGTTCACCAACCCGTTCGACCCGGACCAGGTGAACCTCTGGGCCGAGTTCACCGCCCCATCGGGCAAACAGTGGCAGATCCACGGCTTCTATAACCCGTCCGACTACATCCACGAATGGATGATCCGCTTCGCCCCCACTGAGACCGGAACCTGGCGCTATGCCGTCAAGGCCCGGGACGCCGAAGGTTTCGCCGAGGCCGTCGAAGGCGAGTTCGAGGCCGTGGCATCGGAACACCACGGCTTTTTGAAGATCGCCTCGAACCGGCGCTACCTGCAGTACAGCGACGGAACTTCATGGTACGGCGTCGGCCTGTGGTACAACGACGCTTCCCGCTACGCCAACCTCGGCGCGATCACCGAAGAGGGCCTCGACGAGCTGAAGCGCCGCGGCGTCAACTTCATCAGCCTCTTCATGGTTCCGTTGGAGACCATGGGTACCGGCCTCGGGCGCTATGACCAGCGCCTCGCCGCCCGCCTCGACGAGATCTTCGAGTGGTGCGAAGCCCGCGACATTCATATCAGCCTCAACGTCTGGTTCCACTCCTACCTCTCCGAGACCGTTTGGGGCGGCCCGAACGTGCGCTACCAGCACAACCCTTACCGCCTCGTCGCCGATGCAAGCGATTTCTTCGGCAGCGAAGAGGCCTGGCGCTACCAAGAGAAGCTCTTCCGCTACATCATCGCCCGCTGGGGCTACAGCCGCGCCCTGTTCCTGTGGTTCCTGGTGGACGAGATCAACGGCACCGACGGCTGGGTCCACGGCGACCCGAAACTTGCCGAGATTTGGTGCGAGAAGATCCACGAGTACTTCAAAAGACACGACCCCTACCGCCGCCCCACCACGGGCTCGCAGAGCGGCGGCATCAAGTGGTGGTGGCCGGAGGGCTACCAGATTTTCGATATCGCCAACCGGGAAATCTATGAGGCCCAGGGCCACCCGATTCCGGGCAGCGGCAAGCCGAACCTGGTCAGCGAGAACCCCCTGAAATTCAGCTACCTCAACTACGCCACGCAGATCCAGAACCTCTGGAGGGACTTCCACAAGCCCGCCATCGTCGGCGAGACCGGCTGGGACCACACCTACTACGAGCCCGGCATGCCCGGCTACCTGGCCCTCTACCACAACGCCATCTGGGTCAGCCTCGTCAACGGCCTCAGCATGACCCCGCTGTGGTGGGCCTACCACCCCTATATCCGCGACAGCGTCGTCTCCGGCCACCTGCTCTATTTCGCTGAGTTCGTCGAAAACATCGACTTCGCCAACCAGGAATGGGCTCCCGTCGAGATCGACGCCGGCGACTGCGACGCCTGGGCCATGGCCAGTCCCAAAATGGTCTTCGGTTGGGTGGTGAACCCCTCCTCGGGCGTCGCCAACGAGTCTTTCACCGTCTCCGGGCTCCCGGACGGCGACTACGATGTGCATCTTTACCGCACTTGGCGCGGCGAGTACCTGGATCCGGTCAGGGTCACGGCCGCCGGCGGTAAGCTCACCGTCGCCATCCCCGAGCTCAAAACCACCCGCGGCCACGCCCTCCACATCGGCAACGACGTAGCCTTCAAGATCCTGCCTGCGGGCTCCCCTGCGCCTCTCGGACACCGGGAAAGGCTGAAACGGCGCGGAGAACTGTGATTCATTTCCGGGGGGCGTCGTGCTTGACTCTCGCGGCTCGGGCCGCCGCGCATCAGGGAAAGCCGGCTGTGTCCCCCAGGCCGCCCGCTACAATGAGCGCAAGGTGCGGCGAATGTTTCGACGGAACCCAACGCCCCTCTTGATCTTCATCACCGCGATCCTCGCATGCGCCACCGCTGGGTGTGGCGGGAAACCGCCGTTCGACATCCTCATCACCGGCGGCGAGATCATCGACGGGTCCGGCGAGCCGGCCTACCGGGCCGACGTCGGCATCCGTGCTGGCGTCATCGCCTCGATCGGCAATCTCGCAGGCGCAGAGGCCCGGCGCACCATCGATGCGAGCGGTTTGGTGGTCGCTCCGGGCTTCATCGACATCCACAACCACTCCGACTTCACGCTGCTCGACGAGCCCAAGTGCGAGAGCATGGTCCGCCAGGGCGTCACCACGATGGTGCTGGGCGAAGGCGGCTCCGCCGGGCCGGTGAAGCCCGGCGAGCGCCCGTGGGAGACCCTTGGCGGCTATTTCGAGTACGTCGAGAAGAAAGGTGTAGCGACAAACATCTGCTCCTACGTCGGCCAGACCCAGATTTGGACTTACGTAAAGGGCCACGAGCTGACCCCCGCCACACCCGAAGAAATCGAGGCCATGAAACGCGAGATCGCCCGGGCCATGGAAGAGGGCGCAATGGGACTCGCCACCTCCCTGCTGATGCCGCCGTCGAATCTGGTCACCACCGAGCAGCTCATCGAACTGGCCAAGGTGGCGGCCAGCTACGGCGGCATCTACTCCACTCACATTCGCGACGAGGGCGCCGGCGTCTTTGAGGCCGTCCGGGAGGCGATCGCAGTCGGCAAAGGCGCCAGCATCCGCGTCGATATCATCCACCTCAAGATCGCGGAGCAGAAGCTTTGGGGCCGGATGGACGAAGTCCTGGACTTGATCCGCCAAGCCCGCCGCGAGGGCCACGATATCCAAGCCAATGTGTACCCGTACACCGCTGGGCAGAACAATCTCCGCGCCATCATCCCTCCCTGGGCCCACGACGGCGGCAACGAAAAGATGCTGGAACGGCTGCGCGACTCCACCCTCCGTGCTCGTATGAAACACGACATCCTCGCCGGTCTCCCCGGCTGGTACAACCATTACCTCGCTATCGGCGGCGATTGGAGCCGGATCCTCCTCGTCTCGCTGACGAGCGAGAAGAACAAGCTTTTCACTGGCAAGCGCATGAGCGAGCTTATCGAAGCCCGCGGCGGCAATCCCCTCGACGTGCTCTTCGACGTTTTGCTCGAAGAGGGCGGATCCGTACCTGCGGTCTACTTTCATCACACCGAGGAGGACATGCAACTGGCGATGCGCCAGCCGTTCACCTCCATCGGTTCGGACGGCGCCGCTATCAGCCCCTATGGGCCTCACGCCGCGCTACACCCGCACCCGCGATGGTACGGAACGTTCCCCCGTGTGTTGGGCCGCTACGTCCGCGAGCTGAAGGTTCTGACGCTGCCCGAAGCCGTCCGGAAGATGACGAGCATGAACGCCGCCAAGATCGGCCTCGAGCGCCGCGGCTTGCTCCGGGAGGGCTATGCCGCCGACATCACTGTGTTCGACCCCGCCACCGTGATCGACAAGGCCACCTTCGAGCAACCGCACCAGTACCCCGAGGGGATCCCGTACGTCATCGTCAACGGCGTCATTGTGCTGGATAACGGCCGCCACACCGGCGCCCTGCCCGGCAAGGTCCTAAGGGGTCCCGGATATCGCGCCCCGTCATAGACGCTACAATCGGGAATGACGTCGTTGCCGG